>DLZV01000021.1:61161-127716 GCA_003447235.1 Prevotella sp. | reverse complement strand
CGATAGGAGAACGATAGGAGAACTATACGGGATTGATACGGGATCGATACGGGATCAATACGGGATTGATACGAGAACGATACGAGAACGGTCTTTTCCGACTCCCAACCGAAGCTATTGATAAGAAATTTAACTTTTTCACCATCGTTTCTTTTGATTATATTTTACATTTCAATCACTCGTCGTTCCCAGCCGTTTATGCCAAGAAGCCTGGCTCACTATTTGCCCTGGCGCAGCCTCAATACAAAGATAACCTTCCGTCCAACCGAATGCAAGCTGATTAGTATGAATTAACGCACCATTAACTATTTCTTCGTATCCATTTAACAAAGCCCATCTCAGGCCAAAAACCTCCATTGCAGCCTTTCCTCATGCCCTTTCCCCAGTTTTATCCACCCAAAGATTGTTGTCTCTCATCGCTACCAGCAGCCAAGAGACACAGGTTCTGATTTGTCAAAATAGCGAACAAACAAAACTGTCAAGTTTGAAAATCATTTGTGACAAAGGCCACCGAGACCCAAGGATCGTTAGTCCTCTTAGCCCCAGTGGCCTTATCGTATTTTTTTAATTAATGAATGAAGAGGTCTGCCTTTACTTTGCCACAAACTTCTTGCCGTTTTGGATATAGATATTACCCTTTTGCGGACGCTCCACCTTCCTGCCCATCAGGTCATAGATGCTGTTGTCCTTGCTTTGTGTCTCCACAATAGCAGGGGAAGCGATAGCCGTCGTGGGGAACTCGCTCGGGTCAATCTCGACATAGTTCCAGAATTTCTCCCAGCCCATGCAGTTGCGAGAAGTGTCCTTGTACTTGTTGATGCTGCCCTTGGGCACATAGACAACGGGAGTGTTTAAGCCATCGGGGAAATCAAAGCCAGAAAAGACACCGCCGTCCGTGGGATCGCACACAGGGGGCTCCATGGCCGCGCAATAGATTCTCTTGATATTCTTCCAATACGAACAACTATTTTTACCCAACGATTTCATTGATGCAGGAAAAACTATCTGCTCCAACGCCTCCAACTCGGAAAACGCTTCCTCTCCAAGTGACTGCATCCCCAAAGGAAGATCCACGTTCTTCAATGATATGCACAGGCTGAATGCTTTTTCTCCAATATGCTTTAGAGTATGTGGGAAATTGACCTCTCGCAGTCTAAAACAATCAACGGCAAAATGGTCCGGGATCTCTGTCATGCCTTCTGGCAAATGCATCTTCTCAAGGTTTCTGTTGAATCCGAATTGCCATCCCTCATTAAACTCATGGCAAGAACTAGGAATCGAGACCTCCCGCAGGTCGCAGTCCCAAAACGAGAGCGACCCAAGAGACTCAAGTCCCTCTGGCAAATTGATAGAGGTGATGGGGCATCCATAAAAAGCCCACTCGCCAATTTTTTTTATTGTTGAGGGAAGAGTCACCTGAGCTTTTAATTTGCGGCAAAAGGCAAAAGCATATTGGTTGATTTCTTCTACGCCTTCGGGAATGACCAACTGGTTCATTTCCAATTTTGTGGCATTGAAAGCAAAGTCTCCTATATAGCGGAGAGTGGATGGGAAGTTCACCTGCCTTAAGGCTGAAGCTTGATAGAAAGCTCCTTCTCCGATTTTCTCCAAACCTTCCGGAAGAATGATCTTTCTCAAACCGATATAATAAAAGATTTCGTGAGAGGATCCCTCGTATTGTTCGTTTTCGTGAAAAAACGCAGTGTCTGGCACGGCATTGTTTTCTAAGACCGCATTCTTCAAGTTGATGACAGAAAGATAACCGTAGAGAGAAGCATCCCACATGGCATGGAAATCTTTGTCATTGACATTTCCTTTGACAACCAACGAATCTACCGATCGAAGCTGGTCGCCCAATATCTCTGCCAACTCGCCGCCACGGGTAGTCGTCACCTCCTTCCACGTGAACTCATGGCTTTCATCTGGGGCCCTCTTGGATAGGAACTGGCAGCTCTGATGATCCTTGCCGTCAAGCGTCAGGGACAATGGAGCCTCACCATTCACAGACACGTTGTTTCCCTTCTGGACTGAGACCGTCCCGATAGTCCCGTCCGCTGCGTTTGCCGACATGGCAAACATGACGAAAAGTAAATTATTAAGTAGTCTCATAAATAAAAATATAAAATTGTTATTGATTTCGCTTGCAAACTTACGCAAAAGATTCAGAAGCGCCAAATAATTGATGTTTCATTTTGTTTCATAAAATGTTAAACTATTTAACACATTATGTTTAAATTATAATTACCTTATAATCAGCTTTTTACAAATGGTAAGCACGGCGTTTTATGCTTTTCAATATGATTTTTATCCTTCACGGATGAGCCACGATGAAACACGATGAAACACGATGAAACACGATGAAACGCGATGAAACAGGCTAAAAGCCTCAAAAGGGTGAAACAAGTCGTTTCATCCTTTGGGCCTTTCCTTGGTTTTTCGTACCTTTGCAGCATAAAAACAAATTGTTCACACTATGGGGAAGACCGCTTTTCGATACCTCTGCGCATTGCTTGCCATCCTGTTCGCCTCCTGTTCCAAGGAGGGGCCGTTGGACAAGATGGAGCACATCAAGATGGTAGGCAATGACCATCCCAAGCAAGCCCTCGCCATGCTCGACTCCCTCGAGCAAGAGGCGAGACGCGGAAGCGTGTATGTCCAAAAGAAATACGACCTGCTCCACATCCGTCTGAGCGACAAGGCCAACATCCTGCCCAAATCCGATGCCAAGATCAAAGAACTGGTGGAATATTTTGGGAAGAAGGGCAGCGACCAGGAGAAGCAAGAGGTCTATTACTATGCAGGCAGCGTCTATCGCGACCTGCAAGACTGTCCGCGCGCCTTGGAGTATTTCTACAAATCAACCGACTTCGCCATAGGACACCCAGACTGCGACTCCATCATGCTCCGCAACACCTACTCCAACCTGAATTTCCTGCAATATAGGGTGCAAAACTACAAGGAGGCTTTGGCGATGTCGAAGGAGGAGCTGAGAATCTCCAAGGAACTCGGCACGGAAGACGTTGTGGACCACATGCACGTGGGAGCAGCCTACAAGGCCACAGGCAACGCGAAGGAAGCCGTCAAGGAGTATGACAAAGCGTTTCATATCGCCGACACAACCAAGGACCAATCGGCGTACCAGGAGTCCTATATACGCCTGCTGATGGACTACTCGGGACTGGGAGAGATCAAGAAGGCACAGCGCTGCCGCCCCCTGATTAAGGAGGAGCTGAATCCCTACTTTTCCGTACTGAAGGACCAGGCCCTTGCCCACTACTACATGGCGTGTGGGAAAAGGGACTCCGCCATCATCTATAGCCAGCGCATCATCGACAACGGCAAGGACCAGAACAACATGTACGATGCCGCCAAGCAGCTGTTTCGACTGTACGAGGAGCAGGGAGATGTCGTCAACGCCCACCGCTACGCCGTGCTATACATGCAGCTGAGCGACACCCTCGACTTTGGCAGGCGCCAGGAGCAAGCTGCCACGCTCACCAACGCCTATAAGTACCACATGGACCAAAAGAAGGAAATGCAACTGAGGGACGAGAAGGAAATGTATGCCAGGACGCTCTTTGTCTCGATCTTTGTCTTCACGCTCCTGGGGGCTGGTGGCGCCATTGTCTTCATACACCGGAGAAACGTACACCTGCGGAAGATGCTGGAACTCTCGGAGCGGATAGAGCAGATGGCCCACAACGAACAGGAGCTGCGCAAGGAGATGGAGCGCAAGGAGGTGGAACTGCGCGAGTCGAAGGAGGACTTGGCGCTAACGAAGAAAGATCTGGTGAACACCCAGGCAGAGCTGGACAAGGCCAACGACAAACTGACTGTCCACGCCGCCACACTGCAGGAGACCGAAAAGATGCTGGCAGAGAAGATAAAGGAGGGAAAGATGTTCCTGCAGCTGCTCCACCAGTCGAAGCTCGAGGAGAGCTCGGAGGACGTGGCCCTCAGGTTCAGGAAGGCGGCATTGGGAGGGGAGGAGCTGACCAGCGACGACTGGGACCAGCTCTACCACGCCGTGGACCAGGCATATCCTTCGTTTGCCGAGGCCCTGCTCGGCAAGTCGGGCGAAGTCACCAAGCAGCAAAAGCAGGCATGCTACCTATTAAGGTTTGGCATGTCCAAGAATCTGATACAGTGCCTCACCCATGCCTCGCGCGCCACGATCTGGCGCTGGGAGAAAAAATACGCCTGGGCCCTGGGGGTGGAGGAACCCTTGCCTGGCGAGGAGGAAGAGGGAGGCACCGCCGGAGAATGAGGTCACAAGATGGGCAGGTGACTCCCCTCTATTGCTTCTCTTCGTCGATGTCCTTCAAGATCTCTACGGCCTCTTTTACCGAAGCCACTTGCGAGACGACCATCGATCGCTTCCCGTTTTTTTCTTTTAGGTTGCAGCGGCGTGGGTGGTAGCCGATGTAGTTGATGACGCGTCCGAAGGCTGCGCTTTGGTAGAAAGCACTCTGTGTGTTGGAGACAAACTGCATCTGCATCCTGCCTTGTCGAAGGATAATCTTTTCGCAGCCCAGGCGTCTTCCTACTCTTCGCAGCGGCACGACCAGCATCAGTTCCTCACCCTGTCGGGGCACAGGACCAAAACGGTCGATGAGGCGCTGGCGGTAGGCTTCCAGTTCTTCGTCGCGCTCGATATTGTCCAGTTCGCGGTAGAGGAGCATTCGCTCCGAAGAGCCCGGCACATAGTTGTCGGGGAAATACATCTCCAGGTCGCTCTCCACGGCACAGTCGTCCACAAAGTCGTCGCCAGAGATGGCCTCGCCCTGTGCGATCTGCTCCGCATAGAGATCTTGAAACTCATCGTTTTTCAGTTCGGTCACGGCCTGGGTGAGGATCTTCTGATAGGTCTCGTAGCCCAAGTCCTCCATGAATCCGCTCTGCTCTGCTCCCAGGAGGTTGCCCGCCCCGCGTATGTCGAGGTCTTGCATGGCGATGGAAAAACCGCTTCCCAGTTCCGAGAAGGTCTCAAGGGCCTCCAGTCGGCGGCGAGCGTCTGCCGTGAGGTTGGCCAGGGGCGGGGCAAGGAGGTAGCAAAACGCCTTGCGGTTGGACCGCCCCACGCGTCCACGCATCTGGTGTAAGTCGGACAGGCCGAAGCGGTGGGCGTCGTTGATGATGATGGTATTGGCATTGGAGATGTCGATACCGTTCTCCACGATCGTCGTCGAGAGCAGCACGTCGTAGTCATAGTTCATGAATCCCATCACGATCTTCTCCAACTCCTCGGGTGACATCTGTCCGTGACCGATTCCCACACGGCAGTCGGGCACATACTTGTGAATCATTTCCGCTATTGGCGCCAGTCCCGCGATACGGTCGTTGACGAAGAACACCTGTCCGCCACGGCTCATCTCGAAGTTGATGGCATCCGCTATCACCTCGCTGGAGAAGGTGGCAATCTCCGTTTGTATGGGATAGCGGTTGGGAGGAGGTGTGCGCATGATGCTCATGTCCCTCGCCCCCATGAGCGCGAACTGTAGTGTCCTGGGGATGGGGGTGGCCGATAGGGTGAGCGTATCGACATTGGTCTTCAGTTGGCGGAGCTTCTCTTTCGTCGCCACGCCAAACTTCTGTTCTTCGTCGATGATCAGCAGTCCGAGGTCTTTCCATTTCACCGACTTGCCGATGAGCTTGTGGGTGCCGACAAGAATGTCGATCTTGCCTGCCGCCAAGTCCTCCGTCACCTGTCGCGTCTGTTTGGTCGTGCGTGCACGCGACAGGTAGTCCACGCGTACCGGCATGCCCTGCAGTCGTTTGGAGAACGTCTTGAAATGTTGAAAGGCCAGTACGGTGGTCGGCACCAGCACGGCTACCTGCTTGTTGTCGCAAGCGGCTTTGAAGGCGGCGCGTATAGCCACCTCCGTCTTGCCAAATCCCACGTCGCCACAGACCAGGCGGTCCATCGGACGCGGGCTCTCCATGTCGTGCTTCACCTGCTGCGTCGATTTCAGTTGGTCGGGTGTGTCCTCGTAGAGGAACGAGGCCTCCAGCTCGTGCTGCATATAATTGTCGGCAGAGAAGGCGAAGCCACGCTCGTGACGGCGCTGGGCATAGAGCTTGATGAGGTCGCGCGCTATGTCCTTGATGCGCTTCTTCGTCTTTTCCTTGAGTTTGTTCCAAGCGCCCGAGCCGAGGATGGAGAGGCGTGGCGCTTCCCCCGACTCCGCCCGTCGGTATTTGCTGATCTTGTAGAGCGAGTGGATGGATACGTCGGCGATGTCGCCATGCTGATAGACCAGCCGGATCATCTCCTGGTAGCTCTCGCCAGCCGGCACGCGTACCAGTCCGGCAAACTTGCCGATGCCGAAATCGACGTGGACGACAAAATCGCCTGGCTCCATCTCGCGTAGTTCCTTCATCGTCAGCGCCATCTTTCCCTGTTTCGCCTTGTCCGATCGGAGCGTGTATTTATGGAAACGATCGAAGATCTGGTGGTCGGTATAGAGGGCCACGCCCAGGGTCTCGTCGTTGAAACCCTCGTGGAGCGTGCGGTCCACGGGTGTGAATGCCACAGGGGCGCCACCGCTCTCAGAGACTTTGGAGGCAAAGATCTCCCGCAGACGATCGTTCTGCTTTTGGCTATCGGCCAGGATGAAGACCCGCTTGCCGCCCGCAGCGTCGTCGCGAAGCGTCTGCAGCAGCAGGTCAAAGTTTTTGTGGAAGAGAGGTTGAGGCGTTGTCTCGCAGGTGATGACCGCCTCAGCGGTGTGGGTCGGACTGGTCGCCGTCTCAATGCGACGGAAGCCAAGCGCATCGGTGAGAAACTTCCCGCGCCCTATCAATTTCGTCTCAGCCAGCATCTGTTGGCGGATGGCTTCCTGCTCCACCTCGCTCTTGCCCTCCATCTGCTCTGTCTGCGCACTCTTGGAGAAGCCCTCGTCGAAGATCTTTCCGATGCGGTCGGCCACATAGTGGAGGTCTTTGGTCACGATGAGCGTCTCTTCGGGCAGCAGATGGAGGAAGGACGTCAGTTGCTCATGGTCCGCTTGAGCCAGTTCGGGGACGATCTCCACCTGTTTGCGCTTTTGGAGCGAGAGTTGCGTCTCGACCTCAAAGGTGCGTAGCGTGTCGATCTCGTCGCCGAAGAAGTCGATGCGGAAGGGATATTCCGAACTGTAGGAATAGACGTCGAGGATGCTGCCGCGCACGGCAAACTGTCCTGGTTCATAGACGTAGTCCACCTCTTGGAATCCCAACGCACGCAGCTGCTTCTCCAGTGCCACCACCTCCACCTCCTGTCCTGTCTCCAGACGGATGGTTTGGTCGTTCAGTCGCTCTTTGGAGACCACCCGCTCGGCAAGCGCCGACGGTTCGGTGACGATGTATAGCGGTTTGCCCTCTGTCTTTTCAGCCGAAAGCGCCGCCATCGTCTCTGTGCGCAGAATCTCACTTCCCGCATCGCGCTGGCCGTATTTGACCGCCCTTCTGTAGGACGAGGGGAGGAGGAAGGGTTCTATGCCCAGCGCCTTGAGGTCGTTGTGGAAGTAGCCTGCCGTGTCGGCATCTTCGAGGATGAAGAGGATGGGGTAGGGGTATCGTTCGGCAAAGGCCGCAAAAAACAAGGCGGGAGCAGAAGCGACCAGCCCGTTGAGGCTGATATGGCGCGTCTTCCCGTCCTTCAGCAATTTCGCCAGGGCCCCCAGTTGTGGGAGCGAGGCGTAGAGCGTGCGTAGTTCTTCTATTTTCATGAGGAGGTTGTAGGTGTCAAAGGGTGTCAGGTTCGAAGAGTTGCCGCCACTGGCGGAAGCGTGCTACGCCCTCCTGACCAAACTTGGAGAGGCTTCGCTCGGCCTGCTCCGGAGTCTTCACCCTGTCGAGGTGGCTCTTGGAGTAGAACTTGTCGGCATAGCAGATCAGCCGTTCTTCCAGCGTTTCGGGCAGAAAATCCTGGGCGGGAATAGGCAGGTGTTGTGCCACGATCTCCGCCTTGGTCAGTCCTGCGCCCGTGTGTCGCTCGCAGACGCGTGCGTGGCGTGGGTAGCCAGCCTGGCGAAGCAGTTCTGCTCCCAACCGTCCGTGGCAGATGTAGGGTTCCTTGCCGTGGCAAGCTATCCCCGGCGCATCGCAGAGGAAGATGCCGATATCGTGGAGCATGGCTGCCTCCTGTACAAACGGGCGGTCGATCGCCAGTTCGGGATGGGCATCCGCGATGCGTAAGGCCCGCTCCGTCACCTGCCGACTATGCACAAGGAGAATGCGCCGTAGCGCATTCTCCTCTGAATAGTATTGATCTATAATGTTTTGATAGTTCATCGTATGGGTAGGAGTGGTCCTAAACCATGTACATTACTCTTCTCGCTGTATGTAAGCTATCACGTCGCCCTTACGTACCTTGGATCCCTGCTTGGCGCAGATCTCCACCAGTTTGCCACCCAGGCAAGCGGGCACTTCCACGAGTTCGCCCCAGGAGGCCATGACGTGGCAGAAGGTGTCGCCCTCCTTATACTCCTTGCCGATGAACGGCTCGATGGCGGGAGCTGCCTCGCCGTCGCCCTGGAAGTCCCAGAACAACTGTCCCTTGACAGGCGAGACGATGGCGTCGGCCTTGGCATGCTTGAAGGCCGTGGCCTCCTCGATGCTCATCGTCGATCCCTGCTCCTTGTCCTTGGCAGCCTGGAGATCGGCGAGGAAATTCTTCTTGGCCTGTCCGCTCTTGTAGTTGCGATACTGCTCGGGGTGCATGGCCAGCTCAAACAGCTCTTCCTCGTCCTGGCCGCAGTCCCATCCGTTGTCGGCCATCTCCTTGCGGAAGTCGTCCAGGGCGTTGGGGAGCAGCGTGTGCGGGTCGGCCTCGGTAAACTCAAGGCCCTTCTGGGCAGCGATCTCCTTCAGCACCGGATCGATCTCTCCCGGCACGCGGCCACTACGACCGAGAATCATGCCCCACATCGAGTCGTCCATCATCACGAAGCGGCCCTTGCCCTGCTCCAGGGTGAGGAGGTTGAGCAGCGCGATGTTCTTGGTGTATTGTGAGAACGGTGTCACCAAGGGAGGATAGCCGACGCGCGGCCACACATAGGCCACCTCGTCGAAGAGTTTCACGAGCAGGTCGTCGGTAGAGAGCTCTTTCTCGCCCTTCTTGCGGCGCAGGTTGTTGATGGAAGTCTGGATGCCGCCGAGGTCTGCCATCATTGATCCCATCATGCCACCAGGCAGGCCACAGGTCAGGAGCAGCGAACTCATGATCTTGTTCTGCGGGTTGATAAAGTAGCCGAGCCACTCGTCGATGAACTCCTGCGTCAGCGCGCGGGCCTTCATGTAGGCGTCCATGTTGATGTCGGGTACGTCGAATCCCGCATGGCGGAGCATGCTCAGGACGGAGATGATGTCTGGGTGAACCTTGCCCCATGACAACGGCTCGATGGCGGTGTCGATGATGTCGCAACCGTTCTTGCACACTTCCAGTATGGAGGCCATCGAGAGACCAGGGCCCGAGTGGCCGTGATACTGGATGATGATGTCGGGATGCTTCTCCTTGATCATCTTCGTGAGCTGGCCGAGGAAGGCGGGCTGGCCGATGCCGGCCATGTCCTTGAGACAGATCTCCTCCGCTCCTGCAGCAATCTCCTCGTCGGCGAGCTTGCTGTAATATTCCAGCGTGTGGATGGGGGAGGTGGTGATGCAGAGCGTGCCCTGCGGGGTCATGCCGGCCTCCTTGGCCCAACGGATGGACGGAGCGATGTTGCGGATGTCGTTCAGACCGTCGAAGATGCGGGGGATGTCCACACCCTGTGCGTGCTTCACGCGATACATCATCGCGCGGACATCATCGGGCACGGGATACATGCGCAGTGCGTTGAGGCCGCGGTCGAGCATGTGGGTCTTGATACCCACCTCGTTGAAGGGCTTGCAGAAGGCACGGACGGCTTCGTTGGGGTTTTCGCCAGCCAAAAGGCTGACCTGCTCGAAGGCGCCACCATTGGTCTCCACGCGGGAGAAGCAACCCATCTCGATGATAACGGGAGCTATACGCTCCAACTGATCTTTACGCGGTTGGAATTTTCCTGAACTTTGCCACATGTCCCGATAGACGAGACTGAACTGAATCTTTTTTTTCATATAAACGAAATTCAATTTCTTCTTCTACAACAAAAAGTAGGTTACGGCGTAACCATACGGGCTGCAAAATTAGGTAAAATATCTCAAAAAAACGCCCGACACTTGTCTTTTTTAGCAGTTTTTGGCTAACTTTGTGTCGTAAAAGTACTTGAAAATATGAAGCGAATACTCTATCCATTGTTTTTCATTGTGATAGCTTTCCTGGCAGCCTGCACCGACGTGGCGACCAATGGCGACCAAGGCGCCATCTCTGACGAAGTGCGGCTGAAGGGTGACCATACGGTCTATGGACTGGCTTGCGACGGTTGTTCCGACTCCGTCATCGTAGCGCTCCGCAACGAGGGAGGAGACCCCGTGCGCTACAATATCGTCAGGGCGATGAAGCAGCGTCAGGTCTTCGGAGACATCGCCATCGGCGACGAATTGGCCATCGTGGTCAATCCTCGCAACCCGCATGAGGCGCTGGAGGTCATAGACCTGGAACAACTCAAAGGCACCTGGACCTTCCAGGTGTTGCCCAAGTTGAAACCCAGTGCCACAAAGACCGAGGAGCAAATCATGGAAGATATGACCGACTCGATGAAGGAGGCGCTCTTCGTGCCCCGCGAGTATGGCTTCACGCTGATGAGCCACAACCTCGCCTCGCCCGTCGGATACATACAGAAGCAGAACACATTGGAGGACGAAAGTCCTGTGGAGTATCCTGTCGTCACGGTCTATACGGGCTGGCATATCTACAACGGCTGGCTCTATATCTACAAAGATACCGTCGATGAGCGCGGATACCGCATCCCCAACGACTCCGTGGGACACGACGACGGCCGCATGGTCTATCTCTCCACCGACTCCATGGCTGCGCTCTTTGGCAAGAAGGTGATGCAGTATCATCGCAAGGCCAGTGCCACCGAGGCCAACCGCAAGGCGCAGGAGGCGGTCGATAAGCAGACCAAGGATATCTGATGGGATTAACGCGCCCGCCCGTATTCTGATGGGTTGGGTGCGCCTGCCCATGCCTGTTCGTTCTATTTTCCCTTCCCTCGCTGGTATGCGTCCTTCCGCTTCGGGTTCATCGGAAACCATCCCTTCTCCACCCGCTTCTTTTGGTCGAAGAGTTCACCGATGGCCCATAGAAAACTTGCTCCCGTCACTCCACAGACTGCTGACCAAAACAGAGACCCGATAAACAGGGCAGCAACGAGGCAACCCAGTCCGATGAGGAGGAAGACGATCCAAGGACGTGTGCCGAAATAATATTCCGTTTTGATGACGATGGGGTGGCAGATACCGATGATGAGAAAAGTACAGACGGCCAGCAGAAGGCCATTGAAGTTGAGATCCATTGTGATTTCCTCTTTTTTATTTAATAATGAGTGATGTGCCAATCGCGATGGGAAAAGCTTCTCCAACGGACAGGACACTGTTCTTCTGAATTGCAAAAATACAAAAAAATCCCTAATCGCTGCACCCGTTCCATTTTTTTTGGTTATATTTGCAAAAAAATAGAGTAGAGTATCAATTAAAACAAGACATTACTTCTATGGATAACAATGTAGCGCTTATCGCACAGTGTGAGGCCAAGGCCAAGCAATGGCTGACCCCCGACTTCGATGAAACCACTCGCAAGGCCGTTCAGGCCATGCTTGACAATGCAGACAAAACCGAGTTGGTGGAGTCTTTCTATCGTGATCTGGAATTTGGTACAGGCGGTTTGCGCGGCATTATGGGCGCAGGCACCAACCGTATGAACATCTATACCGTCGGAATGGCAACCCAGGGATTTGCCAATTATCTGAAGAAGAACTTCAAGGATCGGAAGCAGATCAGCACGGTGGTCTGCTACGACTGCCGCAACAACTCCGATCTCTACGCCCGCACGGTGGCCAATATCTTCTCTGCCAACGGCATCAAGGTCTATCTCTTCGACGAGATGCGCCCCACGCCCGAGTGCTCCTTCGCTATCCGCCATTTTGGTGCGCAGGGAGGTGTGAACCTCACCGCCAGCCACAACCCGCGCGAGTATAATGGCTACAAGGCCTATTGGGAGGATGGCGCACAGGTGCTTGCTCCCCATGACAAGGGCATCATCGACGAGGTGGGCAAGGTCACGATCGCCGATGTGAAGTTTGAAGGCAACAACGACCTCATCCAAATGGTAGGTGCTGACGTGGATGCTCCCTATTTGGAGCAGATCAAGACCATCTGTATCGACCCCGAGGTGATCCGTCATCAGCACGACCTGAAGATCGTCTATACACCGCTGCATGGTGCTGGCCGCGTGTTGATCCCGCAGTCGCTGAAGTACTGGGGCTTCGACAATGTCCATTGTGTGGCTGAGCAGATGGTGAAGGACGGCAATTTCCCCACTGTCGATCGTCCCAACCCCGAGTTTGCCGAGGCATTGACCCTCGGACTGCGTGACGCCAAGCAGTTGGATGCCGACATTCTCATGGCCAGCGATCCCGACGCAGACCGCGTAGGTATGGCTTGCAAGAACGACAAGGGAGAGTGGGTGCTCATCAATGGCAACCAGACCTGCCTGATCTTCCTTTGGTACATCATCACCAATCGTCAGGCGGTGGGCAAGATGAAGCCGACCGACTTCATCGTGAAGACCATCGTCACCACGGAGGTGATTCGCGAGATAGCTGAGAAGAACCATATCGAGATGCGCGACTGCTACACGGGCTTCAAGTGGATAGCCCGCGAGATCAAGCTCTCGGAGGGCAAGCAGCAGTATATCGGTGGTGGCGAAGAGAGCTATGGCTTCCTGGCCGAGGACTTCGTGCGCGACAAGGACGCCGTGAGTGCTTGCTCCCTGCTCGCCGAGATCTGTGCTTACGCCAAGGATCACGGCAAGACCCTCTACGATATCCTCATGGACATCTACAAGGAATATGGCTACAGCAAGGAGTTCACCATCAATGTGGAGCGTCCGGGCAAATCGGGTGCTGACGAGATCCAGCAGATGATGACCGACTTCCGTGCCAACCCGCCGAAGGAGTTGGCAGGTGTGCCTGTCTGCTTGTGGAAGGACTACAAGACGCTGGAGGCCACACAGGCTGACGGCACGAAGACGCAGCTCGTGATGCCCGAGACGAGCAATGTGCTCCAGTGGTTCTGCACGGATGGCACGAAGGTGAGTGTGCGTCCGTCGGGCACGGAGCCGAAAATCAAATTCTACCTCGAAGTGAAGGACACGCTGAAAGAAGCTGCCGACTTTGCCGCTTGCGAGGCAAGGGCTGAGCAGAAGATAGAGGCTATCAAGGCCAGCCTGAAGCTCGCCTAATCAAAAAGATTGATCAGTAGCAGAGAAAACGTCCGCAAGGGTGAGGATGACGATGGTTGTCTGCCCTTGCGGTTTTTTGTTTTCCATATCGTGCACTTGTGATTTTTTTGTTTGCCATGTCGAAATGGCGTTTTTACTGAAAACTACTTAATTTCTCAAACATTTCCCTAAAACAAGAAGGTGGCCTGTTAGAAACAAGCATTTTTTTTGTATATTTGTACCACCTTTGCGTAGCCTTCCTGAGATGGGAAACGGGGTGCGCAAAAAAGTGCGTTCGCAGCCCTCAGCGTTCGCAGTCGGTAAGTATTAAGCGAGGGACCTATAATATAAACCTAAAAATATGACACTCACACTAATAGTTCTTGGTCTGACGGTCGCCCTTTTTATTTGGGGGCGCATCCGTAGCGACGTGGTCGCGCTTTCCGCCCTCGCCGTATTGATGGTTTCGGGCGTGCTCAGTCCCACCGAAGCCTTGGCGGGCTTCTCCTCCTCTGTCGTCATCATGATGGCGGGCCTCTTCGTCGTAGGTGGCGCCATCTTTCAAACCGGACTGGCACGGGAGACGGGTAAGCGGATGATGAGTCTTGCACAGGGCAATGAGACGCACGCCTTCCTGCTCGTCATGCTCACCACCTCGGTGATTGGCGCCTTTGTAAGCAACACGGGTACGGTGGCGCTGATGATGCCTATCATCGTCAGTATGGCGGCACAGGCCGGATTCAGTAGCGGGCGGATGCTCATGCCCCTCGCCTTCGCCGGCAGTCTGGGCGGTATGCTCACGCTCATTGGTACGCCTCCGAACCTTGTCATCAACGAGGCGCTGATCGAGGGCGGCTACGAGGGACTCTCGTTTTTCTCTTTCCTGCCTGTGGGTTTGATCGTGATCGCCATAGGTGTGGTCTATCTTTTGCCACTCTCCAAGACCTTGGTACGTAAGCAGCGGGCCAAACGCAATACCGAGTCCGACAAGTCGCTCAACGACTTGGTGGAGGAGTATCAACTGGCGGACAGTCTGCGCCGCTACTATGTCCCGGCAGGCAGTGGGATGGTGGGGCGCAAGGTGTCGGAACTGGCTGTGAAGACACGCCACGGCGTGACCATCCTGGAGATACGCAACGAGGAGAATACCGCCCTTGGTATGGTGAGAAACGTCAGTCAGAGCATCGTCACCGGTGACACGGTCATTGGCAAGGGCGACATCCTCTACCTGGTGGGACGCAAAGAAGGCATGGAGGAGCTGGAGCGCGAATGGGGCTTGGAACGGATGAAGGGAGCTACCATCGACTTCTATGACATCGGTATAGCCGAACTGGTGCTGCTCCCCTCGTCGAAACTCGTGGGGGCTACCATCAGTGAGTCGCGTCCACGAGAGCAGTATGGCCTGACGGTCTTGGGTATCCGGCGCGGAGAGGAATATATCTATGACGACTTGGGCGAGAAACACCTCCATGGTGGCGACGTGCTCCTGGTGCAGGCGCAATGGGAAGACTTGCTGGCTCTTGACAATGAACTTGACAACTGGGTCGTGATGGGACGCCCTGACAAGAGCATCAGCAAGGTGACGCTTGACTACAAGGCACCGATGGCTGCCCTCATCATGCTTCTGATGGTTGTCGTTATGGTGATGGGGTGGGCCGAGCCTGTCACGGCAGTCATCGTTGCAGCCCTGCTCACGGTGCTGACGGGCTGCTTCCGCAAAGTGGAGGATGCCTATAAGACCATCAATTGGGAGAGTCTCGTGCTCATAGCGGCGATGATGCCGATGTCCACGGCGCTGGAGAAGACGGGTGTCTCGGCGATGGTGTCGGCTCAGCTCGTAGGCGTACTTGGCGAGGCGGGGCCCTATGCACTGCTGGCCGGTATCTATTTCACGACCTCGCTGCTGACTATGTTTATCAGCAATACGGCTACCGCGGTCCTTATGGCACCTATCGCTTTCACCGCAGCGCAGCAGACGGGAGTCAGTCCCTATGCCTTCCTGCTGGCCGTGACGCTCGGTGCGAGTATGTGCTTCGCCTCGCCGTTCTCCACACCGCCCAATGCGCTTGTCATGAAGGCGGGTCACTATACATTCATGGACTATGTCCGCATCGGACTGCCGCTCCAGGTGATCATCGGTGTGGCCATGACCTTCCTCCTACCCATGCTCTTCGGACTGTAACGGGTGTGGAAATCATTGAAAGGTGGCTCTTTGCGATAGGACCGCATGAATGACTACGAACAAAAAAGAATGAGATATGACAAAACACGAACTGATGAAGCGGGCCATTGAGGAGGCTCGCGAGGGAATAAGAGCGGGTCACGGCGGACCTTTCGGTACCGTCATCGTGAAGGATGGGCAGATTGTGGGGCGTGGTCACAACTGTGTGCTACGTGACCATGACGCCACCTGCCATGGCGAGGTGGCTGCCATCCGAGACGCAGGTCGCCATCTAGGCACCTACGACCTCACGGGTTGTGAACTCTACACCACGGGAGAGCCTTGTCACATGTGCCTCTGCGCCTGTATGTGGGCCAATATCCGTAAGATCTATTATGGTTGTACCATCGCCGACAACGGGCGCATTGGCTTCCGCGACGATCAGTTTGACGGCATCTTTGGGGGACGTGAGAAGCTCGGCGACTACATGGAGGAACTGGATCGCGAGGAATGTCTTCAGCTCTTCGATGAGTATATGAGCCTACGCCACGATACCTATTAGAGAATCGTGACAGACGCAAAACAGGCGCAAGAGGAAAGCATCCTTCTTGCGCCTGTTTTGCGTCTTCTCTATAATGAGACGGTTTGGTTGTGCGAAACTCGTACGAGCTCTCTTTCTGCTAAAACTTTGTAGCAGTTAGAACTTCTTTCCGAAAGCAATGCTGAAGAAGGTCTCTGCCAGGATCTTGCAGTCGAAAAGCCATGAGCGGTGCTCCAGATAGTAGAGGTCGAGCTCCAGACGACGCAGCATCTTCTCCATCGTGTCGGTGTAGCCGTTGTGGAGCGTGGCGTAAGAGGTCACGCCCGGTCGAATCTGATAGAGATTGATGTAGCGCGGGTCGTGCTCAATGATCTGGTCGATGTAGAACTTGCGTTCCGGTCGTGGACCGATAAAGGCCATGTCGCCTTTGAACACGTTCCAAAGCTGGGGCAGCTCATCGAGATGATGGTCACGGAGGAAGCGGCCGATCTTCGTCATGCGGTGATCGCCGTCGTGATTGGTCAGTTGCGGGCCATGTTTCTCGGCATCCATCTTCATGCTTCTGAACTTATAGATGTAGAACGGTTCTCCATTCATGCCGATTCTCTCTTGCTTGAAGATGGCGGGACCACCGTCTTCGCGCTTTACCAGCAGATAGCATAGCAGCATCAGCGGCGAGAAAACAACGAGGCAGAAAGCCGATACAATGAAATCGAAGACACGCTTGGAAAGCTGTCCTGACTTCGACATTCCGTCGGGAATGTACTCCGCTTCTTGTTCCGCAAACAGGATAGTTGGGGTTAGTGTCGTTGTCTTTATGAACATATTATTAGCATTCAGTTTCATTTCTATAACGGAGTTCCGTCCCTAATATTGTGCTCTCCGCAAAGAATCTCCCTGCATGGATACGTTTTCTTACGTTTTTTACTTTCATGCTGCAAAGGTAGGGATTATTCTTGATAGTGCAAATATTTCTCCGTTAAAAATACAAATCGACTTGAAGAGACGGGTTTTCAGGCCGATTGCTTGCATAGTTGCGCAGAATCCATTACTTTTGCATCGCTTTGCTTCGTGGGCCGTTTATGACGACTTGTCGAAGCGAGGCTGCAACTCAAAGCAAGAACAGAATGATGAAAAAAATATGGGTCGTGGCGGCCATTTCCGCCGTATTGTTGATGGTCATGTGCTCCTTTTCCCAGTCGAGACGGGGAAATGCGAAGTCACGCTATCAGTTGGTGTTCAGTGACGAGTTTGACTTGAAGGATGGTGCCCAGCCCAATCCAAAGGTGTGGCAGCGGAGCGTCCGCGGTACGTCGCGCTGGAACCGCTGGATCAGTAAGTCGTCTGATGTGGTTTTTATCCGCGACGGCAAACTGGTCTGCCGTGCCATCCCCAATACCAATGAGCGCGGTGATACCGCCACGATGCTCACTGGAGCGGTCGATACGCGCAGTAGCTTTGCTTTCCAGTATGGCAAGATAGAACTGCGGATGCGCACCAATATGCTGCCGGGCAATTTCCCTGCTGCATGGTTGCTGCCGAAGCAGCCTGCTCCGCCTCATCCTTATAGCGGCGAGATCGATATCGTGGAGTTCTTCGGTCTCAATCCGGACTCCTACCATACGGCTCACTCCTTTTGGACTACCGATCCCAAGCAGGCCGAGACGCCGCGCCATTCCTTCCACGCCAAGGTCGATGCTACCCAGTGGCACGTCTATGGACTGGAGTGGAACAAACGACAGCTCACCTGGACGGTGGACGGCAAGGTGGTAGGCACCTACAAGCGCCTCAATACAAAGAAGGCACGCAAGGGACAACAGTGGCCCTTCGACCACCCGTTCTATATCATCCTCAACCAGAGCGTCGGCGACCACACCTGGATACCTACCATGTCGAAGGCACCGAGACTCGATGCCACCTACGAGACAGAGTTTGACTGGGTGAGGGTCTATGCACTTAAAAAGTAGGACGTAGGCTTGCGCGTTCGCACCTTCTGTTGCGACAAACGACAGCTTCTGATGAGGGGGCGTTTGTAAGCGGAGCCGATATTGTAGAGAGTAGAAATTGACAAGCCAGACGGGTTAGAAGGCAAAAAAGTTTGGTATGTCAGAATAAATCGTTACTTTTGCATTCGCAAAATGAAAATGCAAGATATATATGCACAATGACCTGGTCTCTATTATCATGCCAATGCACAACTCCGCCAGCTATGTTGGCGAAGCGATAACGTCTGTCCTCAAGCAGACTTATCCCCATTGGGAACTGCTCGTTATCGAGGATGCGTCGAAAGACAACTCCTGTGACATTGTGCGTACATATCAAGAGCAAGACTCGAGAATTCACCTGCTCATCAACGATCATCATACGGGGCGGCCTTCCTCGCCCCGCAATATGGGCGTGAAGCATGCCAAAGGACGCTACATTGCCTTCCTTGACAGTGACGATGTGTGGTTTCCGGAGAAACTGCAGCAGCAGATACCGCTTTTCGAAGACGAGAAGGTGGCGATCGTCTATTCCAACTATGAGAAGATGGATGAGGCTGGGCACCGTGCCAACCGCGTCGTCAAGGCTCCGCCTTGTGCTACCTACAACCAGTTGCTTTCGGGCA
Source organism: Prevotella sp. (assembly GCA_003447235.1). Taxonomy (GTDB): domain Bacteria; phylum Bacteroidota; class Bacteroidia; order Bacteroidales; family Bacteroidaceae; genus Prevotella. Next base: position 109,061 of record DLZV01000021.1, on the reverse strand, counting down.
ATGTGATAGGCAACCTCACGGGTATCTATGACCGTCAGAAGGTGGGCAAGGTGGAGTTTCTGCATGTCCACCATGAGGACTATGTGTTGTGGCTCTCTATCCTGAAGCAGGGGTTCATAGCGAAAAACACCAATACGACCAATGCTGCCTACCGCATCGTGGCAGGCTCTATATCGGCCAACAAGCTAAAGGTGCTTCCCTGGCAGTGGAGTGTCTATCGCGATATCGAAGGACTGAGTCTTTTGCGATCCTCCTACCATTTTATCAACTATGCCTTTAAGGCTTATTTTAAAAGCAAAATCTGACGTTCTGCATTCTTGGCAGGTGCAGGGGTGAATAGGTTCGTGTCCAGTTTGTAGAGGCCAGTACTGCCTCAACGTCAAGGCTGGTTTCAAGAGCGTCAAGCAACTTGCTCTTGGAACCAGCCTTGTGTTAAAAGTCATCGTCCTCGTCGTCAAAGCCAAAGAGGGTGGGCTCGATGAAAGCATCCATCTGCCGTCGGTCCTTCTTTGTCGGGCGACCCGTGCCACGGGCGCGATCGACGAAACCGCTGATACGGCTCATCTCCAGGATCTCGTATTGCTTTGGGTCGGTGACGTTCTCATAGACTTCGGGAATCAACTTGGCTCCTACGCGGCTCTCGATAGGCTTGAGAATCTTGAAGGAGTAGGTGACGGGAGGTTTGCGCACATCGATTACCTCGCCCGCCTTGATGCTGCGGGAGGGTTTCACGTTGACGCCACCCATCGTCACGCGTCCGTTCTTGCATGCGTCAGCAGCTATCGAGCGGGTCTTGAATATGCGAGCCGCCCACAACCATTTGTCTATCCTCGCTGTGTCACTCATTTCTTTCCGAGCTTATTATACTGGTTCATGGTGATGTCGATACCCGCCAGGACGAAACTCTTGATCATCTCCACCGCTGTGTCGATGGCGGGCTGGAGCTGCTTCATGTCCTCGTCGGAGTATCGGCCAAGCACCCAGTCGATTTGTGCGCCGCGCGGGAAGTCGTTGCCTATACCCATGCGCAGGCGAGCGTAGTTGGTACCGATCAGTTGCTGGATGTGTCCCAGGCCGTTGTGTCCCCCATTGGAACCGCTGCCCTTCAGACGAAAAGCGCCAAGGGGTAGGGCTACGTCGTCGCTGATGACGAGAAGCCGCTTTTGGTCTATCTTTTCTTTGTCGAGCCAATAGCGCACAGCATTGCCCGAGAGGTTCATGAAGGTGGTAGGCTTAAGTAGGAAGACCTTGCGACCCTTGATGGAGGTCTCGGCCAGGAAGCCGTAGCGGCGGTCGTCAAAAACAAGATTGGACGCCTTCGCGAAGGCGTCCAATACCATGAATCCTGTATTGTGGCGGGTCGATTCGTACTCCCTTCCGGGATTGCCCAGTCCACAAATCAGATATTTGTCCATTTCCTATTTTATGGCTCCTACTTTTACTCCTCGCCCTCTTCGGCAGCAGCAGCGGCGGCAGCGGCAGAGTTGCGGGTAGCCTTGACAGAGCAGACAACCACCTCTTTCGGGGTGACCAGTTCCAAGCCCTCGAAAGAAAGCTCGCCGACCTTGATGCTCTTGCCAAGACCCAGCTTCGTCACGTCGATGTCGAGGTGCTCGGGGATCTGCTGGTACGGAGCCAGGACGTTGATCTTGCGGATGGAGAGGTTCATGCGACCACCAGCGCGAACACCAGCAGCGAGACCCTGAAGCTTCACGGGCACACCCATGACGATAGGCTTCTGGTCGTTGACCTCGTAGAAGTCGATGTGGAGCAGAGCGTCCGTGACCGGGTGGAACTGCAGCTCCTTCATGATGGCCGGATGGCTCTCGCCGTCGATGATGAGGTTGACGACGTAGATGTGCGGCGTATAGACGAGCTTGCGGAGCTCAGACATCGGGGCGACAAAAGACATGGCGACGGGATGGCCGTTCTCGCACTTCTTCTCACCATAGATGTTGCAGGGCACCAAGCCCTCCTTGCGGTACTGCTTAGAAGCTTTCTTTCCAAGGGCTTCACGCTTCTGACCTGTAATGTTAATCTCTTTCATTGTGTTACTCTAAATTAAGATTGATTTTATGAAATTGCCTTAATTCACCATCACACGAGACGTGCTCAGCAAAAAAGCGGTGCAAAGTTACGGCTTTTACCCGAACAAAACAAGAAATAATACCAAAAACATAGAAAAAGAATACTATAATTTGCGTGAATCAATTTATTTCCCTACTTTTGCACTATCGGAAACAAAGTTTGCACAAGAAGAAGTAGTATGATCAACAGAAAGCTAATACGAGTCAAGATAGTCCAGTTAACCTATGCCTACTATCAGAACGGCCATCACAACATGGATACGGCCGAGAAAGAACTCTTGTTCAGTCTCTCCAAGGCTTATGACCTATACAATTACCTTCTTGGGCTGATTGTGGCCATAACGCAGGAGGAGCGACGTCGTGTGGATATTGCCACGCGTCGCGCGGATAGAGAGGGAACGGAGACCCCGTCTCAGCGTTTTGCGTTCAATAAGTTTGCCACACAGCTGGAGGAGAATAAGCAGCTCAACCTCTTTATGGAGGATAAAAAGATGAGCTGGGAGAACGACGTCGAGGCGGTACGTAAACTTTGTGACCAAATAGAGCAGAGTCCCCTCTACCAGGAGTATATGATGAGTGATGCGGAGGATTATGAGACCGACCGTGAGCTCTGGCGTCGTATCTACCGCACGCTGATACAAGGCAATGAGGATCTGGACGCCATTCTGGAGGAGAAGATTCTCTACTGGAACGATGACAAGGAGATCGTCGATACCTTCGTCCTTAAGACCATCAAAAGATTCGATCCGGCCAACAAGGCTGACCAAGAGTTGCTGCCCGAATATGACGACACAGAGGATCGCGAGTATGCGCTGAAGCTCTTCCGCAGCACCATCCTCAATGCCGACACCTACCAGCGCTATATGAGTGAGACGAGCCGCAACTGGAATTTTTCACGTCTGGCCTATATGGACGTCGTGCTCATGCAGATCGCCATCGCTGAGATGCTGACCTTCCCCAACATCCCCATCAGCGTCACCATCAACGAATACGTTGATCTGGCCAAACTCTATTCCACTCCGAAGAGTGGTGGCTATATCAACGGCATGCTCGATGCCATTGCACGCCACTTGGTCGATACGGGCAGACTTCTCAAGCCGATGCAGCCCCGTCGCTAAGTCAAGGGGTTTCTCCTTATATATAATATAGGGAGTGAGCAATGGGTGGTTGCCATGGCATATAGGCGCCCCCCGTTGGCAAGTTAAGAATAATCATCAATAACAAATAATACGAAAATGACAACATTCATTCTGCTGGCCGCACAAGGTCAGGCTGGGCAAGGAAGTCCGTTGCCCATGATTCTGATGATGGTGGCGGTCTTTGCCATCATGTGGCTCTTCATGATTCGGCCTCAACAGAAGAAACAAAAGCAAATCCGCGAGTTTCAGAACTCGCTTCAGAATGGCGCCTCCGTCGTCACGGGTGGTGGTATCTACGGCACAGTGAAGCACATTGATACGGACGCCAAAAAGGTGGATGTGGAGATCGCTCGCGGCGTGGTTATCACTGTTGATAAGCTCTATGTGTTCCGCGCTGTGGAGGACACCCCGGACGGACAGAAGAAATAAGTCCGGAACAAGAGAATCGGAACGCTCAACACAGACTACAAAGGACGTCTCGGTATGGAGAATATGTGGCGTGCCCTCGAAAAGGTCAGAAACCTCTTGTTGAGAATACTCAACAAGCAGTTTCTGATTTTTTTGTTCTTCCTTATCCTCAGTAGTGTCTTTTGGCTCATCATGACCCTCAACGAGACCTATGAGAAGGAAATGACCATACCGCTTCGGCTGGCTGGTGTACCGCGCAAGGTCGTGATTACCGACGAGCCCGACAGTGTGGTCCGCTTCACCGTGCGCGACAAGGGTTATATGATAGCGGCCTATCTGGCCGATGCGCCCTTCCGTCCCTTGTTCTTTGATTTCTCTGCCTACTCCGACGGCAAGGGATCGGGATCCATCTCGGCGGCTGACATTCAGAAGCAGATCTACCAGCAGCTCTCCAAGAGTTCGAAGATTCTTTCCATCAAGAACGACCGCGTCAGGTTCTTCTACAACTATGGTCTCTGCAAGAAGGTGCCTGTAAGACTCTCTGGCACTGTACGGCCAAGGAAGAACTACTACCTCGCTGGCACTCGTTTCTACCCAGACAGTGTGACAGTCTATGCCTCGAAGTCCTTGCTCGACAGTATCCATGCTGTCTATACCCAAAGGATTGACATAGAGAACTTCACGGATCGCAAGGTCGTCAACATAGGGCTGCGCCGCATCACAGGAGCGAAATTGATCCCCGCTAAGGTGCGTGCCGAGTTTGTTGCTGACGTCCTCATTGAGGAGAGTGTGCTGGTGCCTATCGAGTGTATCAACCTGCCCGACGACAAGGTGCTTCGCACTTTCCCTGGCAGTGTGGAGGTGCGCTTCATCGTGGGTACGAGTATCCTACGAAGGATGCCGAAGACATCTGATGGTAAGGACTTGTCGCCGGCGGGATTCCGCTTGGTGGTCGATTACAATGAGGTGCTGAAGCGCGGGGGAGACAAGTGTCATATTGCGCTCCATGCGCTTCCTGCTGGCGTGCGTTCGGCAAAACCTGCCACGGAGTGGGTGGATTATCTCGTGGAGCAAAGATAGCGAAAGTATGATAGTTGCCATCACAGGAGGAATAGGAGGCGGTAAGTCTTATGTCTGCCGCTTGCTGGGAGAACGGGGCATAAGGGTCTATGACTGCGATGCAGCTGCCAAGCGTCTTATGCGTACCTCTCGGACCTTGCAGGAGCAACTCTCGTCGCTCGTTGGTGTAGATCTCTTTCCTAGTGGGCAACTTCAGAAACCTCTACTGAGGCAGTATCTGCTCCAAAGTCGTGATCATGGGAGGGCCATCGACGATATCGTCCACCCTGCTGTTGCCGAAGACTTTCTGCGATCGGGAGCACAATGGTTCGAATCGGCTATCCTCTTTGATAGCGGCTTTGACGAGCGTATCCATCCTGACTATGTCGTCAGTGTCACTGCGCCTATTGAAACCCGTTTGGAACGAGTGATGACTCGTGACGGTATCGACAGGGAGAAGGCCATGGCGTGGATTTCACGGCAACTGCCACAGGACGTGGTGCGTGCTAAAAGTGATTTCGAGATTGTTAACGACGGGATCGTTCCGCTCTCGCCACAGATCGACAGTCTGTTGGAGGCTCTTGGCCAGTCAACTCACGAAACATGAACGAAGTAACGAAACAACAAGATTTAAAACAAGATTATAGAGAAGAAATGAAACAGACCATTCTTTCCATTGCAGGCCGTCCAGGCCTTTACAAGCTCGTCAGCCGTGGCAACAACAGTCTCATTGTGGAGACGCTCGATGAGACGCATACGCGTCGTCCGGCTTTTGCCACTGACCGCGTGACCAGCCTCTCCGACATTGCTATGTACACCGACGAGGAGGACATTCCCCTGGGTACGGTGCTTGCGAGTGTTCGTGACAAGGAGGAGGGAAAGCCTTGCTCGCTCAACTGGCGTAAGGCTTCGGCTAATGAACTCCAGGCATACTTTGGCGAAGTGTTGCCCAACTTCGATCGCGATCGTGTGCACAATAGCGACATCAAGAAGCTCCTGCAGTGGTATGACATCCTTGTCAAGGCTGGCATCACCGATTTTGAGCCTGAGACCGAGGAGGCTGAGGGCGAGACGGCAGAGGATGCTGCCACGGAGGAATAAATTACGCTGTTTGAAATTCCTGACTTAGAATTTCCCCATCATCATTTCACAAGGAATGGAGAGGTTGTCTTCATTGCTTGTTGGATCTTCCAAGAAAAACTGATTGATGGGTGTGTAGATAAAACCATAAACGGGATGGCGACCTTTTGGCGTCATCCCGTTTATGGTTTTATCTATGTAAGATAGTTGCGTGTGTCGATGTCAGTTTGTTTTAATCTCTATTTCAGATGTTCGCCAATCACTTGCAGCAGATTCTCGCCACGCAGATCGACAGCAACAATCTTTCCCTCGCGATCCAAAAGGACGTTGGAGGGGATAGAACGCACGCCATAGACTTCGGAGGCAGCGCACTGCCAGCCTTTCAGGTCAGACATCTGCGGCCACTCCATGCCCAGGCTCTTCACGGCTCCTGCCCATGCGTCCTGCCTGTTGTCGAAGGATACGCCAACGATTTCCAGCCCTTTGTCCTTATACTGCTTGTAGGCTGCCACGACGTGGGGCATCTCCTGGCGGCAAGGACCGCACCAGCTAGCCCAGAAATCTACGAGGACATATTTTCCTTTGCCCACATAATCGCTAAGTTTCACATCTTTGCCGTTGAGGTCTTTCATCGTCAGTTCGTGAAACATCTGTCCTGGACGCCTTCTCTCCAGACCGGCGAGCAACTTCTTGGGCTGCTCCATCTCTGGCTCGTTGTAGTAGCCTGTTGTAGGGTCGCAGAGTTTCTTCATCTGGTCGTAGTCCAGGTTATACATGAGCTTCTGTATATACTTGGCCGGAGTCTTTGACTGGCGTGTTTCCTCTGGCATGTTGAGCAGCAGGTCGATCTGTACCTTTGACAGGGAGTCGGCGATCTGGCCAAGGGCGACAAGCCGATCAAAGGTCTCGTCGTTTTCCTCACCTTTGAGCAACTGTTCTGCCTCGGACTCCAATGCATTGTACTGTGCGATCGTGTTCTCCATCTTCGTCGCGAAGTCGTCGCCACCCTGCGGAGCGGTTTGTTTGGCTTTCTGCTGTCCGCAAGCCATCATCACTTGGCACAAAAGTACCAATGCCATTACGGTCTTTTTCATATTCATGTTTGTTCTTTGTTGTTTATAATTCAATTTATTCCTTTTGCAAAAGTAGGAAAAAACGCCTACATTCAAGCGGGATTCAGGAAAATTAACTACTATAGGGATAAGGTAGGCTTCATCTCAACAATAAAAAAGAATAGAATTCTTTTTGTATTGTCTTCGATTTGCACTACCTTTTGATAAGGTAGGCTTCGTCTCAACCATAAAAAAGAATGGAATTCTTTTTGTATTGTCTTCGATTTGCACTACCTTTGCACCCGCAAACAGGGGTACTTGCTCAACCCCCTTTAACAAAACAAGAACATGGACAATAGTAAAAAGCAGGTGAGTGTGCTGTTTATGCTTTTCAGCATTCTCTTTTGTGTTTGCCTGATTGCGGCAAACATCCTAGAAACAAAGCAAATCTCTGTATTGGGAATCAGCCTAACGGGTGGTTTGATCGTCTTCCCCGTGAGCTACATCATCAACGACTGTGTCTGCGAGGTGTGGGGCTACGGCAAGGCACGCCTCCTCATTTGGACAGGTTTTGCGATGAATTTCTTCTTCGTAGCCACGGGTGCGATCTGTGACGCCATTCCTGGTGCACCCTACTGGAACAACGACGCGGGATTTCATGCCATTTTTGGATTGGCACCTCGTATTGCGGCTGCCTCTTTTGTGGCATTCGTTATCGGTAGTTTTGCCAATGCCTATGTGATGAGTCGTATGAAGCTACACGACGGCGCACGCCGCTTTTCCGCTCGTGCCATTCTCTCGACGATTGCCGGAGAGAGCCTCGATTCGCTCATCTTTTTCCCCTTGGCGCTTGGTGGCGTGGTACCGGCCTCGGAACTGCCGAAGTTGATGCTCTGGCAGGTGGTGCTCAAGACGGCCTATGAGGTCGTGGCATTGCCTATTACTATCCGCGTGGTGCGTGCGCTGAAACGCCACGAAGGGGAGGTCTATGACCGTGGTGTAAACTACAACATCTTTAAGATTTTTGAACTTCAGGGCTAACCAGCCCATCGCCGGGCTTCCCGCTAATGGTCTTGTCTGAGCAACAGCCATGTACGGGTAGCCCGACAAACGAACCATTTGACTATCATCACATGATGGAGAACATTAGAAGAGAAGAGGAGGGACTTAGTGCATTGGGGCATAAGACACAATACAAGATGGACTATGCTCCCGAGGTGCTGGAGACGTTTGAAAACAAGCATCCAGAGAACGACTATTGGGTGCGGTTCAATTGCCCCGAGTTTACCAGTCTTTGTCCTATCACGGGACAGCCCGACTTTGCAGAAATTCGCATTAGTTACATCCCAAGCCAGAGGATGGTGGAGAGCAAGAGCCTGAAACTCTATTTGTTTAGTTTCAGAAATCACGGCGACTTCCACGAGGACTGTGTGAATATCATTATGAAGGATCTCATACGGCTGATGAGTCCTAAGTATATTGAGGTGACTGGACTATTTACGCCCCGTGGCGGTATCAGCATCTGGCCATACGCCAACTACGGAATGCCAGGTACGAAGTATGAGCGTCTGGCCGAGCAACGGTTGATGGCGCACGAATAGTAACCAGGTATGCCTTATTGCGCTGTACTCATGATGAACTCGCTAAATCTCTTGAGCTGTGTGGCGGTGGAGAACTGTTCGTCAAATAGTCGGCGGGAAGCCTCGTTGTTTTTGGCGACCTTCAGGGAGTTGATGAGGGAGATGTAGTCGGACGTGTTGTGGCATTCGCATCCTGCTCCTGGGTAGTTTAGGATGGGAATGCCCTCGAAAGCCTCTGCTGATCCAATGACATATTTGCCATAGCGCAGAGCCTCTACAGTCTTGGTCTTAAGTCCCGACCCCGACAGGATGGGGGCGACAACAGCCGTGGCCTGTAGGTAGTAAGGCGCCAGATCGTCCACTCTTCCAAGGAAGTGAACGTTGGGCATGGCGGTAGCATCTTGAAAGGCCTCTGCGATGTTGCCGACGACGAGCAGGGGAATATGGACCGACGAGGCTATCTCCTTTATATAATAATCCATCGCCTCCTTGTTGGCAAAGAAATTGGTGCCAACAAAGAGCAGGTATTGTTCGGGCAATTTCACGGGATCGTGATGCTCTGCTGCATCGTAGGCGTCAAATGAGGTGGGCAGGATGAAGTCTGCCCCTCGGTGGTAGCGCTTCTGCAACTGCCGGTTGTCGCGCTCGTTGAGCGTGATCAGATAGGAGGCGTGGTCGATGCAGCAGCGTTCGTTATGGGCTATGAAACCCACCATCAACTTGTCTTGAGGCTGATGGGTGGTTTTATATTTCTGCTGGTAATAATCCACTTCCACGTTGTGGAAAAAGCAAATGGTCTTGAAGCCGTGGCGCGCAAACTCTCGCAGATAAACGCCATGGTGAGACCCGTCGAAGAAGACGAAGTCGTAGGGTTGTGAGAGATGGTATTTCAATTGTTTGCGCAAGCTCCGACGGTCGCCATAGCTTTCGCGGAGCAGGACGTTCTTCAGCCTAACTGCCAGCGACGGAACCCCGATGGTGAGTTCCGCCACTTGCAGGCCGAGGGCTTTGAGGAAGGCAAGGTTGCGCTTGGCAACCGCGCTTCCGCCGTCGTTTCTAGCATTGTAGTCTCGAGAGACAAATAAGACGCGCTTCATGATTCTTTTGCTCTTTAGTCAGCCTTGGATGTGGAGAAAACTGATGCTCTGTGGAAACAGTGTTATTCCCAGACCGTCTCGTGGATGGCATCAAGGAATCCGTGGCCATAGAGTTCGTCGGGCTCAACATAGTTGCCCTCTCCCCATTCGTTCCAGGAGCGAAGGAAGAGAATCTTGTGCTCGGGCTTCTTGTCTTTGATGACTTCCAGGGCTTGAAGAATGTGCTTCTTGAAGTTCTCCGGCGTTGCGTTGACGAAGACACCGTCCATATTGCCGGCGCGCGGACTGCGGTCCCACTGTGGCATGATATTGGGATAGACATTTTCCCAACTGTCCTCGGGAGCAAAACAATGTTTCATCACCTCCGGATAGTCGAGACAGAGCGTCTTGAGTTGTGGTATCAGCTTGCGCAGGAAGATCTGCGAGATACGCTTGTACTTGCCTGTATAGATCATCTCGGCACGGGGACGGCCGAAAGAGCAGACCGCGTCGAAGCCAAAACTGAGAAAGTCATTATAAAGCTCCGCACTCGACTCCAGATTGGGCAATACGCGCTTGGTACTACCGTCGGGCATGCGCTTCACGGTAGAGGTGGAGTGGCCCATGGCAACGAAGTGGACGCCTTTGAGCCCACTCTCCTTTGCCCATTTACGCCACAGGTCCATAAAGAGCGTCACATCCGGGAAATGGTACGGATCCCAGATGAGGAAGATGGGCTTGTCATCGACGGTGATATAGCGATGATCCTTGAAGGCCTTGAGTGCATACTCGAAGTGCATTCGGTAGTCGGGTTCACCGAGATACTCCTGTTTCGAGATGATGACCTTAGAGTCTGCCATACCCTTGCCGCGCTGCCACGTCTTGGTTGTCCAGTCGTGATTGGCCCAGGCGAGACAGAAAGGAAAATCGGGCTTACCCGAAGCAACGACCTCGTTGAATGGTCTTTCAAGCAGCATTTTTCCATTGCCGCGCCAGTAATGCCAATAGGCAAAGCCTTCTACGCCCGTTTCACGAGCCAGTTGCGCCTGTTCTTCGCGAACCTCGGGCACACGCAGGTCGTAGAAGCCCAAGTCGGTCGGGATGCGTGGTTGGTGGTGTCCCTTGAACAGGGGTTTGCCCTTGACGACGTTGTGCCATTCGGTGAAACCCTTTCCCCAAACGTTGTCGTTCTCGGGGATGGGGTGAAACTGCGGTAGGTAAAATGCTATAACTCTTGCTTTCATGAGTTTCTTAATTTATTTTCTTGATGATTTTTGCTGGGCAGCCTGCGGCTACGCAGTAGTCAGGCAAGTCGTGAGTCACACAACTGTTGGCTGCAACGACTACGCCGTCGCCTATTTTCACGCCCGGTAGGATGCAAACATTATTGGCCAGCCATACATTATTGCCGACGATGACCTCGCCTTTTGACAGTAATGGGCGGCTGGAGGGTGCGCATTGTAGCGCCTCAATTGTGTCTGTGGCGCCATGAGCATTGTCGGTAATGATAACATTGGTGCCCGTCAGTAGGTTGTCGCCAATCGTTATGCCGCGTGTGGCAGTTAGGTGGGCGTATGCCCCTATGTGGCATCCGTTGCCGATCTTTATCTCCGGTTCTCCGTTGCCTTGTGGAAAGACCGTCAGGACGGTGTGTTTGTCAATCTCACAGTCATTACCAATGGAGACTAAGTCTAAACGGTTGGTGCGCTCCAGTGGGTATCCGAGAATGGAACCCTTGCCCCAACGCTTGAAGCGGCGGGCATAATAGCCCGTATAGATGTGTACGCCGAATGCGTTGACAAGTTTGAACAAAACGGGTGGAAAGACGAGGCTGAATCCCCGTCCTATTCCTTCTGCTATTGGTTTAATGACTCCTTTCACGTTCGATTCTCTCGTAAAACTGGATAATGCTGTAAATGTACCGTTGCTGCGTATAGTATTCGGAGACCGTTCTCAATGCCCTCTCACGTACGGCTTGCAGTTCTTCGCTGCTTGCAGAGCAGAGTTTCTCAAGGCATAACACCAATTCGTCCACGTTGTGGAAGCGGAAACCGATTTCCTCTCCCGTCAGCAGAAAGCCGTTGTCGTACTGTTCTTTTGTCCCTGCGGTGTCGCGGCCGATAGTGATGCAGTTACAGAGCATTGCCTCGGGGAGGCATCTGCCAAAGCCTTCGAAGCGGGAGGGCACGATGGTGGAGATGGCGTGGCGCATCAGATGATGAATGTCCTTGCGCGGGCCGAGGAAGGTTACTTTATCTTTAACGCCCTTATCTTCTAAATATTGTGTGACTTTCTGATAATAGATTGCATCAGTTACCTCTCCCGCGATAGCCAATGAACAACATGCAGACCGATTTCTTTCTGTAAATCTCGTGTAGGCGAAGGCCAAATCCATGAGACCTTTCGTTTCTTCGATGCGGCCCGCGTAGAGTAGATAGGGAGTTGGGGGGAGTTGTTTGACATCTTGCTCCTTCTCCATGACGATTCCGTTATAGACGACAACAGACCTCGGATTACCCTCTAAATGGTGGTGTCGCTGGATGGCTTTCGTGATGCAAATGGTGTAGTTCGCAGCCAGTTGCTTGTGGAATGTTTTGGAGGAGGGGAAGTAATGTAGGCCGAAATCTACATCGGCGTACTCGCGTATATGGTAGATATGGGGTATTCCCAACCGTTTAGCTACTCGTTCGCCTACGTCCACGACACTCACGTTGCTATGAATCATCGCTATCTTCTTCGATTTGACCAGATTATAGACGGTGTTGACAGCTTTATGTATGAGGATTCTCCGTGCGACGAGACGTGGAAGAAACAGGATTGCTTCCTTGGCGTTGCGCAAGTCAGGGTAGGTATTGGTGCGGAAGGAAATGGTTATTACCTCTACACCCATCTGCCGGAGCGTAATTGCTACGCCCTCTTCGTCGGGAGTGACTACTATTGGTGTGTGGCCCTGCTCCTGCACTCCTTTGATAAGTGTCAGGAAAGACTTGGATGCCCCGCCTAAGGGGTAGGTGGAGTGGAGGATATAGAGGATGTTCATAGCTATTTTTCCTTTTCTTTCTTCTTTTTCCCTGCGTCATCAGGGAGGGGTGGTGCCTCATGGGCAAGGTCGTAATATGTAAGGTAGTTGCTGTACCATAGCGGATAGCCGCGTACGATGAAGCCCAAGAGTGCAAGGATAAACGCACTCGCCGTTGCTCTGCGGTCTCTGATTTTGCCAAGTGAGGCGATATAGAATATGAGCATCAACACTGTACCGACGATTCCGTTTTCATAAATGAAGACCTTGTAGCCGGAGTTACCAAACTCGGGGTTCTCGCGTTTTTTGCCAAAGATGACGGCAGATGACTCACAGAGTTTCTCGAAGTCGGTGTCGAAGTCCTCCGTCACGCGATTGTTGCCTGCCATCTCGCCGTCCTCCACCTCCAGGCGGATCAGAATGAGGTCGTGGAGTAGATTCTCTCCATTATTATAAAAGAAAGAGCCCACAACGATGGTGCTGATAAAAGCAACCATCATGATCAGTTTGCCGATAAACTGTTTGCGCTGAACCCATAACTTCAGGAAGATGACAACCACGTAGATGACGTAGGCTGCAAGGGAGAACGTGAGCAGCAGGGCTACGAGGAGTACTATATTATACCATTTTTTCCACTTACCAAATTGCGTGGAAAGCAACAAGGTTGCAGCTGTTCCAAGGTGGCCTGGTTCAAGAAACACCGAACTGAAGCGAGGGAAAAACGCCCACAGTGTACGATCGTCAATCATAAAGAGGAAATAGTTCGTATATGAATAGAGATCGTCTCCATAGACAGCGTCGACACCTACAAAGGGGAAACCAACGAGGTATAGGAAGAATGCGGGGATCGAAACCAGAAGAAGACCGCCCATAACCTTGCACAGGAAGGTCATAAAAGCTTCCATTTTCTCCGTTTTGAGGCGGAAAATAGAGTAGAAGATGGCCGTGTGGAAGACGTTCACGATGTAGCCGTTGATATTGGTCTCGTTGATGACGAGCATATAGGTGGAAATGGCTACATAGCCCATGACGGGAGCCAGAAAATGGTCGTTGGTGAACCAGTTGTCCTTGGTGGTTTTCGATATCAGCATTGCCGTACCGATGAGCAAGCCCGAGGGCAAGGGGTACAGTGTGCCCAAAGGCCACAAGAACCAAGGGTGCAGGGAGCCAAAGAAAGCCAGAAGTATGCCTGCGTAGAAGCATATCTGGACTAACTTCTCTTTCTTGATGGTTTGAATGTCAAGTTTCTTAAGTCTCATACTGCGCACTTACCAATGATTCGTTTGAGGATTTGCTCTTTGAAATATCCGCGCTCGTTGCGATCCAGGACCGTGAACCAGCTTACCAAGAAGGAGACGGAAACGGAGAGTACTCCCGTCAGCAGGAAGCGGTACTTGAAATGGAATAGCAATTGGCAGCCGCCGCTCGTGGCACAGGCCAAAAGGGCCAGGGGCAGTAATGGGACTATCACATGGAGGAAGAAATCCTTCATGCTCATCTGGGTTTTCCAATGTATGTATGGAATACGCGCCAAGGCCACCAGCAGTTCGATAGCGACGAACACGCCCATCGCCTCAGCTATTGTACCTCCGTTTTGGAAAAGGATGTAGCTGATGGGAAGGTAGATCAGTTTCGGCGTGTACATCAGTAGCGTATAGGTTCTTATCTTGCCGATGGCCTGGTTGATGGTGTTGAGGCCCGCTGTCAGTTGGTCGCAGATGAAACTCAGCAGGATGGCGTTGCAGAACAAGGCGCAGTAATCTGGCACCTTTGTGAGCCACACATTGAGAATGGAAGGCATCTCAAACATCAGCGGCACGAGGATGATGATGAGCAGCATGGTGGAGTATTTGCTCTCTTTCTCCGCTAGGGCAAATACCTTTTTGCGATCCTTGTTGCCTTCCGCTTTCATGATCTGAGGATTCATCGCGTTGAGGATCGAGGTGGACAAGAAAGAGATGGCTCCAAATACCTGGTTGGCGATGCCATAGGCTGCGTTGACCGTTGTACTGAAACAGATGTTGAGAATGATGGCCATGCCTTGGTTGCGAGCCGCTACAGCTCCCATGCCGTAGGTGGTCCAGCCTGCGAAGCCCAGCAGTTGACCGATGTATATCCGGCTAATATCCCGTTTGCGAATCAGGAGCGAACACTCCGGAAACTGCCAGTTGGCATAGAGAGCGAATGCCAGCAGGTTGAGGAGTTGGATGCCCGCGAGGATGAAGACGTAGAGCAGCAGCTTGTCGGCCTGGATGTAAAGCAGTAGGTAGGCTAAGGCCAACTTTAGGATCGCATCGACCATCTCGATCAGAGAGATGAAGACGATATTCTCTTTGGCTATGAAGAGTGCTTTGAAAGGAGCGGTGACGACGGTGACAAGGAGTATCGCCACCGTGATGTCATAGACAGACTTCGCCGCATCGAGGCGGTCGGGGTCAATCTTGAGAAAATCGTTCATCAACAGTCCTTTGATGGCAAGGAGGGCCAAGCCAATGAGAAGACCGAGGATGATGTGGAGGAACAAGCTGTTGGTGAAGAAGCGCTTCACCTGGCTGGTGCGGTGGCGACCATAATAGTAGGAAACATAGCGCTGGGTCGTGATGACCAAGGCGTTGGTGATGAAGCCAAGCATGGCGATGACGCCTCCGACGACGGAGAAGATGCCGTAGTCGGAGACACCGATAGCCTCCAGTACAATACGCATGGAAAATAGTGACAAGATCGTTGTCACTATTGCCTTGATATATTGTACGGATGTGTTGAGGATGATTCGCTTGTTGGCTTCCATTGATGCGCTTACGGTCTTCGTCCTTTATCGCTTGCTTTTGAAGAGCAGGTCCTTGACGCTGAAGAATGCAATAATGAAGAAGGTCAGGAACACACAGAAGGCAACAAAGATCATGCGCTTCGGGCTCGTGGCCTTGATAGGCACGTCGGCACCCTTGACCATGGTGAAGACGGGCGTGTACTGGCGCAGTTTCGCACGTGCTGCTTCCAGCTGCGTGTTCATTGCGGTATAGGTGTTGTATTGCATCTGCATCGTGTTCTCCAGATCCTCGATTTTCGACTTCTCGCTCTCCAGGATCACATCGAGATTCTCGTCTGCCGTCTTGGCATAGAGGCGGCGCGTCTTCTCATATTCCGCGCGGGCGTCGTCGGCGAGTTTCTCGTAGTACTCCACGTCGCGGCGTGCCTTGTTGGTACGATACTTGATGATGAAGTTCTGCAGGCGCTCGCGCACGGAGTCGGCAAGCGTCTGGCAGACCAGCGGATCCTGTGCCGTGGCGGTGATAGAGATGACGCCCGTTTTCTTGTCCACGCTGATGCCTATGTCGTCGCGCATCTTGTTGACGATGCCGTCGTCTTTTTTGGAGAGGAAGTAGGGGTTGAACTGACTCTTGGAGGTGTTGCCCTTGAATTCGTTGTTGGACTTGGGAAACATCTTCTCGATCTTCTTCATGATCGTGTCGCCCTGCTGCGAGAGCCAAGACTGGTCCTGATGGTAGCGCATGTAGGCGTAGTAGGTCGTATCGACCGATTTGTCCGCCGTTACGACGCGGATGTTGAAGAGGCTTGCCACGAAGCCGTTGTCCTCCATCAAGTCAGGATAGAGCGCCGGAGAGATGGCGTCTGTACTCTGGACGGCTGACATATCGAAGCCAAAGGAGGCTGCGATGGAACTGAGAGCACCACCCGAGCTGACAGGATTTTCTATCTCTGGCGCCATGGTCGTGCTGGTCGTGTAGGTGCGGGGCACGTCCACGATGATGATGGCAGAGACTACCGCCGCTACGGGCAGCAGGGCCACAAACCACCATTTCTTCTTCCAGAGGCGACGGCCTATCTCCCTCAGGTCGATGGTGTCGTCCTCGTCGGTCGTTGTGGTGTCCTTGGTCATGGTGGGGGCGGAAGGAGTGGATGGGCTTTCAGCCTGTGTGTCCACTTGCTCCTCCGTAGAGGTCTCCAAGGTGAATTCCTCTATCGTGTCTTTGGATTCGCTTTCAGAAGAGGCGGCTGCCTTCTTCTGCTCCCGCTTCTTCTGAAACTCTTCCCATTTACGCTTGATATCGAATCTGTTCATGATTTTTCAAAGTGTCCTTGTTGATGGATCTGACGTGTGCGGCTCGCTCCGTGCTATCGTTTACTTCAAGAGGTTGGCGATGGTGGCGATCACGGCGGCGATGGATGCCGCGCTTGAGCCAATGCTCAGCGTCTCAGCCAGCGACATCTTGCTCTGAGCCTTGGTCGGCACAAAGATCTCACATCCTGGCTCCACCTTGGCGTCATGGCCCACGCGGGCCACACTACCATTCATATAAAGGATATAGGTCTGGCGCTTTTTCGCGTCGCTCGCAAAGCCACCCGCTTGGTCGATGTAGTAGGAGACCTTCTTGCCGGCTACGTAGCCCACGGTGTTGGAGTGGAGCACGGCGCCGTTGATCTTCACCGTACCGTTGTACTCGGGGATGACCAGGCGGTCGCCGTCGCGGAGGATGATGTCCGCGTTGCCGCCAGGATTGCGCAGGGCTTCGTCCAGACGGATACCCACGGGGTAGTAGTCGGGGATGGTGTAGCGTTGCATCTCCACGTCGTTGGCTTGCTTCATCACGGTAGTGGCACCAGCTGCGTTAGAACTTCTGGTGGCTATCTCCAGGAGGTTCTTCTGCTGCTGCTCACGCGCCATGCGCTGAATCTCCTGCATACGGATGCGCTCCGTCTCGTTGGTCTTTCTCTCCAGGTGTGCACCCGCGACGTAGGCCATATTGGTCGGGCCACCACAACGGCGCATGATGTCGGAGAGGCGCGCGTTGCGGGTCTTGAGCGTATAGGTTCCGGCAAACAGCACCTGACCGCTCACCTCCACGTTCTGCTGCTCGTTGTAGCCAGGGCTGCGGTGGACGAACACCTGGTCGAATGGCTGGAGCACGAAGCCCGGTTCGCCGTCGATGACAAAGCCATCCTTCAGGGCGAAGGTGTAGGTCTGGGCGAGGACGGAGTCCGTCTCCAGGGCGCGGGGATTGATGATTCTGCGGCTCACGTCCACACGTACGGTCGAGGCCTTCATGGTCAGTCCGCCCGCCTGAAGGATGAAGTCCTCCAGCGTCTCGTTGTCTGCATATTGATATATACCGGGATATTGCACCTCTCCGTCTATGGTCAGCGTCCGTTCCTCTTGCATGTCCGTACGTGTTGGTACGAAGAGAATGTCGCCATTCTGCAGCGGGATGTCGGCTGCACGACCCGTCAGAATGCCCTCCACATCGACAGAGACGACTTCCAGGGTGCGGTCGGCCTTGAGACGGTGCATGACGGCTCGGGCTGTAAATGCCTCCTCGGTCACGCCTTCGGCAGCCTGCAGCAACGACTTAACGGTATTGATGTCGCCGCCCACCTCATACTGACCTGGGCGGAACACGGCGCCTCGCACCTCCACCATATTGTCGTAGCGGGCGATGACGGAATCGACATCCACGGAGTCGGCATCCGACATGCCGAAGCTGGAGGTGTCAAACTCGTTGACGTTGTAGATGGACCATTCGCGTCCCGTCTTGCGGAAGACGCGCACGGACTTCGTATAGGCGTCGCCAGAGAAACCGCCTGCGTAGCGGATGAGGGAGGCGAGGCTCTCGTTGCGTTTCATCTCGTAGTACATCGGACGCTTCACCTTGCCCGTGATGTTGACAAGGCAGTCGTAGGCTCCGACCACGATCACGTCGTTGTCGGCCAGATGGACGTTGCCACGCTGCTGGCCGTTGAGGATGTAGTCATAGACGTCGATGACGGAGATAAGCTTGTTGTTGCGATAGACCTTGATATTGCGGAGCGTACCCAGGTCGCTGATGCCACCAGCCAGGTAGAGGGCGTTGAATACGGTGGCAAAGGAAGAGACGGTATAGGTGCCCGGCGTGTTGACCTCACCCATCACATTGACCAAGATGGTGTGGGTCTGACCCACTGAGAGGCGGATGCTCGAACTGCTGTAGCGGCGGCCCAACTGCTGCTTGACGCGAGCGTTGGCCTGGGCCACGGTCAGGCCGCTCACCTGTACGGGGCCGAAGCCCTCGATGGTGAGGACACCGTCCGGGGCCACGGTGGCCTGGATGGACTTCTGTGAGGCGCCATAGATGTCGATGAAGACGTTGTCGCCAGGGCCGAGGCGGTAGTTCTTGGGCAGGGCCATGTTGACATTGGGCTCGAAGGAGAGGTTCTCGTTGCTGAAGATGTCTCGGCCGAAGACCTGCTTCTTCTTGCGCTTCAAGGCCTCGACCAGCTCCTCGTACATCTGGGCCGTGTCGCCCGGCAGGATGCCGTTGAGTTCCTGTTGCATCAGGATAAACTCGGGATCGGTCTCATCATATTTCTTGTTGGCGGTCTTCTGGTCGCGCAGGTCCTTCAGTCGCTGGCTGGAATACTGGTTCGACTCCATCTGCGCCTGGTTGTAGTCCTGCATCGTCTGCTCAGCCACCTGCTGGCGCGAGAGTTTCTCCTTGCCCGGCGTGACCTGGCCGTTGTTCGTACGGCTGCGGTCGTCGCCTTGCTCCACGCCGTCTGCAGCACCCATGCTGGTGTTCTTCTTCATGCGCTGATACTGGTCGCGGACGCGCCGTATCTGTGATATTTGCACACCGTTTTGCATGAGTTTGGTGACAATCTGTGCCTGGGAAGTGCCTTTCTGATATTCCTTGGCAATATATTCCATCACTTGCGAGTCGGACATACTCGACTGCGCATAAACTCCTGCCGCACAGAATGTCAGCATCAGGAGAAGCAAAACTTTCTTAAGATTACCGCGAACAAAATCCGTTGTCATCACGTAGTTGTTATTTTTTCTTTATAGATAATAACTCTTATTCTTCTAATTTGTTGCAAAGATAGCTACTTTTTTTCTTTCTGAGAAACTTTTCCCGCAGTTTTGGCTTTGCTTGTCGTTGCCCTCTGCCTTTCCCCTGCTTTCCCCCTGTTTACCTTCGGGATGCCTTCGGGAACCGTTCGGGATGCGGCAGAGAGGGGCAGGGCTTTCGGTAGCTTAGTACCACTGGATGGCGTTGCTTACGCCCGAGCGTTTGTCATACTTGAGTGCGTCGGTCAGCGTGGCCGCGTTGCAACGGAACGTGAAGTTGTATGACGTGTAGGGCGAGAGGACGACCGAGGCGCTCATGTTGAAGCAATGGAGGTCGCGCGAGAGGCTCGCCGTGGTCATGCTCATCTTATGATTGTCGAAGTCGTAGCCCGACGAGAAGTTGATGTTCCATCCGTCCGAGATGCGGATGTTGCCGCTGAGGTTGAGCGTCTGCGAGAACTTGTAGGGGTAGCGCATCCGGTTGTAGTTGAACTTGCCTTCTGTGTTTTCGCGCATGGTGATGCCATAGCCGATAGTGAGCGACCAAGGCATGTTGAAGCGCATGTAGCCGTCGGCGTCGGTTTCGGCCACGCCGCTTCCGCGCTTCTTTGCGCCGTGCTTGCCGCGCTCCATGTCGTCATCGACGTTCGACTCGATGTCGGTGTCCAGTCCCTCGTCGTCCTTGTCTTCCTCCTTACTGTCTTTGCTGCTGCCGCCTCCGAACCACTTCTTGAGTTTCTCGGGATTGATCGTGAACGAGAAGTTCTGGCTCATGCCCTGGAAGCGGGGCAGACGGCCGTAGCCCCACTCGGTATGGTTGCCGACGTAGGGTTTGCCGTGTTCGTCCAGCTCGTAGGCGTAGGTGGCAAACTGGGCGTTGACGGAGAAGGTGTAGCTCTTCCACCACTTCAGGCGCAGCCTCATGCCCAGATCGCTCCAGCGATGGTAGTCGGTGGCCGCATTATAGCTCATGTTGAAGCCCAGTTCGTCGATGATGCTGATCTTGCGGTAGCCTGTGGAGTCTTTGTCGCTCTTGATCTTCATCTCGATGTTGTTGCTCACGTCCCAGGCGATCATCTCCGTCTTGTTGCGTCCAGGGACGCTGTAGAGTTCGTTCTGGTAGGGGGAGTACTCCACGAGGCGCACCTCGCCGTTGGCGTCGGTGTATTGGTAACTATCGTAGTAGCCGTAGCGGCGCGCGCCAAAGTTAGGCGCATAGGAGAGCGTCACCTGCGGCGTGATGACATGGCGGATGGCCTGGATCTTGTCGCCGAAGATCTTCTTGCTCGGTGTCCAGAATCCATATATCTTCGAACTGGCTGCCAGCGACAGGCTCCAGTTATAGACGTTGTAGAAGCCGTGGATGGTATCGGTGCGCTCCTTGGAGGCCGCGTCGTCCCAGGACCGGTTGATCTTCTTGGTGTACATGCGGTCGGTGAAGCTCAACGAGGGCGTGATGTTGATGACGTCGAAGAGCGTGAAGTTGGCCTGCACGGGGATGGTGTGCTGCAGTCCGTTGCGCCAGTCGTCGATGAGGTTGGAGTGGAGCAGCTGGTCCTCCTTCGTGGTGATGCTGTTGCTCATCTGGCCCGTGTAGCTGACGGAGATCTTCTCGTACCAGCGTTCCTTGCCAGCTCTGTTCTTGCGGCGGAAGGGGTAGAATCGGGCGATGCTCACGTTGAGGTCGGGCAGGGTGAGCGAGATGACGCTGTCGCGCATGTTCTGCGAGAGGTTGGCCGTGGTGCTGAGCGACATGCCGATGGAGGAGAAGCCCGTGCTGTAGCTGACGGAAGAGGTGCGTGTCGACTGGGTCAGCGTCTGCGGGTTGTACATCGAGTTAAGGTTGTTGCGCTCATAACTCGATGTAGCGAAGTTGACGCTCGCCGAGAGTTGGCTAAAGGGACTTGCCTTCGGGTCCTGGCGATGGTTCCATTGGATCTTGAAGCTCTCCTGCTTGGTGTAGTCAGGCATTCCCTTGTCGCCTGTCTTCGTGTTCTGATAACTGAAGTAGAACGATCCGTTGTGGCGGTATCTCCTGCGGTAGTTGCTGGCCGCGCTCAGGCCCCAGCTGCCCTCCGTGTAGATCTCGCCGAGCAACTTCAGGTCCCACTTGTCGCTGATGGCGAAGTAGTAGCCTCCGTCGCGGAGATAGAAGCCGCGGTCATTCTCCTCGCCATAGGAGGGCTTGATGAAGCCCGAGCTATATTTCTTGGAGAACGGGAAGAAGCCGTAGGGGATGGCGAGGGGCAGGGGCACGTCGGCCACGACCAGATAGGCGGGACCGAAGACCACGTCCTTGCCCGGACGTACCTTGGCACGAGAGAGGGCGATGTAGAAGTCGGGGTGTGGATCGTCGCACGTCGTGTAGCGTCCGTGCTTGAGATAGACGGTGCCCGTGGAGTCGCGCTTGCCGATCTCGCCTCGCATAAAGCCGTCATCCTGAGCGGTATAGACGCCACGAATGAGACCCTTCTGCGTCTTGAAGTTGTAGGCCATCGTGTCGCTCTCATACTCCGTGTTGCCCAGAGAGAAGACGGGGCTTCCCTTGATGCCGTTCTCCGCCGTGCTGTCCTTGGTGCCCGTGGCGCGCACCAAGGAACTGTCGAGGTGCATATAGACCTTGTCGGAGGTGAGCTTCATGTTCTGATAATCGACCTTCGAATCACCGAAGAGGCGTGCGGAACCGCCTATGGCGTCATAGACAATGGAGTCTTCGGCGGAGAACTTCACGGGGGCGTCAATGCCCTTGCGACTGGCCTTCATGATGCTGTCGGCACGGAGCGAATCGTCGATATGCTGGTTGAAGGCCCGGATGGCTCTTTCGAGACTGTCCAGGACCAGAGTGTCTGTAGGAAGGGTGAGGGAGTCGGTTGCGGCGTTGGCTCCTGACTGTCCATCGGCTATACCCTCCACGGGTAGCGCGTTGTGGAGGGTAGTGTCCTGGCCTGATCCTGCGGAGAGCGAATAACTCGCCCCCAAGGTGAGAGGCATGACCCATTGGGCTGCCGCCAATGCGACCGCCGCCATCAAGAGGATGATAACCGTATTCTTTCTCATGAGCTTTGAAGGTGCAAAATTACGGAATAAATGCCTAACAGCACTATGTTTTGTCGTTTTTAACCATTTATTATAGGAGAAGAGGGACGGAAACAGAGGGGAGGTAAGCCCGGGGAAGCCCTTCTTCTGCTCGTGTGGACTCGTCGGGTATTTGTCACAAGAGGTGGCAAGTGTGGTAAAAGATAATAAAATGCAAATGTTTCTCAAAATTATCTCTCCCTTTGCGTCTATTCTCGATTCTTTTTTGTACATTTGCATCGTTAACAGACATTTGATATGTCATTTTTATAACCTAAATCCATAAGCATAATGGAAATACCTTTCGCAGAATCATGGAAGATCAAGATGGTTGAACCCATCCGTAAGAGTACGCGCGCAGAGCGTGAGGAGTGGCTGAAGGCCGCCAATTATAATGTGTTCCAGCTAAGGGCCGAGCAGGTCTATATCGACTGCCTAACCGATAGTGGTACGGGATCGATGAGCGACCGCCAGTGGTCCGCTATGATGCTGGGCGACGAGAGCTACGCAGGTGCGACGAGCTTCTATAAGTTTGAGGAGACGGTTCGCAGGATCCTCGGCCTCCACTATGTCATCCCGACCCACCAGGGACGTGCCGCCGAGAACGTGCTCTTCTCCTTCCTTGTCAAGGAAGGCAACGTCATTCCGGGCAACGCCCACTTCGACACGACCAAGGGTCATATCGAGGCCCGCAAGGCTTTTGCTATCGACGTGACGACCGACGATGCCAAGGATGCCCAGCTCGAAGTTCCCTTCAAGGGTAACGTCTCTCTGGAGAAACTGGAGAAGGTGTTGAAGGAGAATCCGGGCAACGTGCCTTTCATGGTCTTGACCGTCACCAACAATACCGTCGGTGGTCAGCCCGTGAGCATGGAGAATATCAAGGCTACCTGCGCCCTCTGCCATCGTTATGGCGTGCCTGTCGTCATGGACTCAGCCCGTTTTGCCGAGAACGCCTATTTCATCAAGACCCGTGAGCCGGGCTACGCCGACAAGACTATCAAGGAGATTGTCCTGGAGATGTATGCCGACGCCGATGCTGCCACCATGTCCTGCAAGAAGGACGCCATCGTCAATATGGGTGGATTTATCGCCACGAGAAAAGAAGACTGGTACGAGGGAGCAAAGAGCTTCTGCATTCCTTATGAGGGCTACTTGACCTATGGTGGCCTCAACGGTCGCGACCTCAATGCCGTAGCCGTTGGTCTTGACGAGAATACGGAGTTTGACATGCTGGAGACCCGCATCCACCAGGTGCAGTATCTGGCCAAGAAACTTGACGAGTATGGCATCCCCTACCAGCGCCCCGTGGGTGGTCATGGTGTTTTCATCGATGCAGACAAGGTGCTCACGCACGTGCCCAAGGAGGAGTTCCCGGCACAGACCCTGACCTGTGAGCTCTACTTGGAGGCTGGCATCCGTGGCTGCGAGATTGGCTATATGCTGGCCGACCGCGACCCCGTGACGCATGAAAACCGTTTCGGAGGCCTCGACCTGTTGCGTCTTGCCATCCCTCGACGCGTCTATACCGACAACCACATGGATGTCATCGCCGCTGCGCTCAAGAATGTCTATGACCGCCGCGAGCAGGTGACCCGTGGTGTTGCCATCGAATGGGAGGCTCCGCTGATGCGCCACTTCACGGTTAAACTGAGAAGACTGTAGTCTCTCTCCCTTCCTCCCGTGCCTAAGCTCCTTGGGATAGGTTGTCTTGTGTACCTAAGTTAGGTCAAGGCTTGTACGTAAGTTAAGGCCAGCTTGATACATAAGTAATGTCGAGCCTTGTATATAAGTAGGCTTGTCCCTCTATAATATATAAGGAGAAAGGCTGGATGAGGCTGATTATACCATTCATCCGGACTGTTGTCTGGGGCGAAGAATCGCCTAAGACAATAGTCCGGATGTTTTTTCTCCTCTCCATGGTGTCCTGACTTGTCTTGCAATAGACAAGGTGTCATATAGTATTGGACAAATTGTCATGTTTGTGGTCATGGCACGTTGCTTGCCTTTATAGAAGTGTAACAAAGATAATAATATAGCATTAGTGAACAAAATGGATTGGTTTTCCACATAAGAGTTAGTTGATTGACAAAGTGTTGTTAGATTATTTGGAAGTGAATACTTGCTGAACCATCCCGATGGTTCAGGTTTCATAGACTTTCCCGGTGGCTTGAGACAAGTCGCCGGGATTTTTTGTCCTTTCCAGCGCTTCTACTTGCCTTCAAATCATAGTCTTGGGGCCATTGCCATAAAAAATATAGGAGAAGACCAAAAAAAACGCCAGATTTTGCCCGTCGTATTATTTTTTTTTCTACTTTTGCAGTGATTAAAATGCAACTTAAAATACAAATCTTAAAATTCAAATCTTAAAGGACAAAACGACTATGGTATTAAATTACATTTGGATAGCCTTTTTCGTCATAGCCTTCCTCTTTGGGCTGGTGGAATTGTGCTTCATGGGCAACACGGAGGTATTCACCAACATGGTACAGGCCACCTTCGACTCTTCCAAGACCGCTTTTGAGACCTCTTTGGGCCTCACGGGCGTATTGGCCTTGTGGCTTGGCATCATGAAGATAGGCGAGCGAGCCGGAGCGGTCAATGTGCTGGCGCGCGTTCTCAGTCCAGTCTTCACCAAACTCTTCCCTGACATTCCGAAGAACCATCCTGTCATGGGCTCCATCTTCATGAACATCGCGTCCAATATGCTGGGCCTTGACAATGCTGCTACCCCCACAGGACTGAAAGCCATGCAGCAGATGCAGGAACTGAACACGCGGAAAGACACGGCCACCAACCCGATGATCATGTTTCTCGTGCTCAATACGAGTGGTCTGACCATCATCCCTACTACGATTTTGGCCTTCCGTGCGGCCAAGGGGGCTGCCATGCCGACCGACGTTTTCATTCCTATCCTCATCGCCACGACAGTAGCAACACTTGCCGGTATCATCATTACCGCTCTTTGGCAGAAGATCAATCTTTTTCAGCCTTTGCTTCTCCTGACTTTAGGTGGACTCATCGCTTCTGTGGGAGTCATCGTCTGGGGTTTTGGGCAGATGGACAAGGATACGATGGCGCTCGTGACGAATGTGACGGCCAACGTGATCTTGCTTGGTATAATCGTCACCTTCATAGCCATGGGAGCATTCAAAAAGATCAATGTCTATGATGCTTTCATCGAGGGCGCCAAGGACGGATTTCATACTGCAGTCCGCATCATCCCCTATCTGGTGGCGATCCTTGTGGCCGTGGCCGTGTTTCGTGCCTCTGGAGCGATGGATATGCTCGTGGAGGGCATTGCCTGGTGTGTCAGAGCCTGCGGTCTGGACGACCAATTTGTCGGTGCGCTCCCCACAGCCTTCATGAAGCCGCTTAGCGGAAGTGGCGCGCGAGGCTTGATGCTGGAGGCCATGGACAACTATGGTGCCGACTCCTTTATCGGCCGATTGAGTTGCATCTTCCAGGGATCGACCGACACGACGTTCTATGTGTTGGCGGTCTATTTCGGAAGTATCAGCGTCAAGAATACGCGCCATGCCGTCAGTTGCGGCTTGTTGGCTGATTTGGCAGGTGTGATTGCTGCCATCGCCATTGCTTACGTCTTCTTCGGATAAGACGGCGTCCAATCATCGTCATTCAACAAGCGCGTAGGTCGTTCGGGTCGTTTGCCCTGCGACCTACGCGTTAGCCTTTTTCCCTTATATGAAATGAGAGGTATTTGTTTGGTGAAGCGAGAGATAGCTTGAGGAATACGCCTTTAGCGTTCATCTATGCAAAGTGAAACTCCGCATGGGTCTCATCATTTCCTTTTTCAATCCACCCATCTGTTTTTTTCTCGATGTTCTGTAGTTTTTTACCATTTTGTGCGTTTATATAGTGTAAGCGTTTTTTAAACAGACACAATGGACAAGCAGAAAGAAAACTTTGAACGCCTTGTGCGCTCTCATAAGGACACGATATATACCGTGTGCTACATGTTCTCCAAAGACGAGGACGAGGTGGCGGACCTATTTCAGGAGACCCTAATCAACGTCTGGCGCGGACTGCCGAAGTATCAGGGGGGCGACGAAGCCTTGCGTGGATGGATATACCGCGTGGCGCTCAACACCTGTATTTCGCTCGATCGCAGCAAGCGTCGTCGCAAGACCGTGCCGCTGACAATGGACGTCAACTTCTTCGACCCGCAGGAGGAGCGAGCGCAGCGAGTGGACCAACTTCATAGGCGTATCGTGCGTCTGCAACCGTTCGACAGAGCCATCGTGCTGTTGTGGCTTGAAGACCTCAGCTACGACGAGATAGGCCAGATCCTCGGCATCACCGCTAAAAACGTATCCGTTCGTTTGGTGCGCATCCGGGAGCAGATGAAGAAAATGAAGGAATAGCCCAACCGTCTTTCGAAAGACTGACAAATGTCTGCGCATGCAGATTTCCTCCATGGATTGCAGCTGGGAAACAGTAGCGTAAGACAGGCGGAAGGCTTTTCGTAGAGACATTAACATTAAAAGAAAGGAATATCTAGATGGATAAGAATCAAGTTTATAACGACGAAATGGAGCAGATGCGCCAGGATATGAGTGAGTTGCGATCGCTTCTCAGTGAACAGAAGATAGTGAACGAACGATTGATGCGCCGTGCGATGAAAAGCGAACTGGACAAGGAACGCAGGGTGACGCTTCAGACCTTGTTGCCCTCTTTGTTCACCTTGCCGCTTTTCTACTTCATGCAACCGTTGTGGGGACTGCCCTTGTGGTTCGTTGGGGTGACAATAGCGTATCTACTGTTGGCTGTTGTCTTCTCGATATGGTCTGTGCGCCGCCTGACGTGCGAGGACTTGCTGGCGGGCGATTTGCTCAAGGTGGCTGGTCACATTGTCGAGTACAAGCGGTTGGGTAATAATTGGCTTAAGTTCTCCATCCCGTTTCTCATCGTCTGGGTCATTGGCTTCTTCTACTATTGTGGACAAGGTATGGAGGAAAATATGGCCAACGGCATGCTATGGGGAGGCGTTGTTGGCGGTTTGGCCGGTCTTGCTTGCGGCATCTACTTCCTGATGCAGTCACGCAGACGCCTCAACGGGGTTCTTCGACAGATAGACGATCTGAAGAAGGGTGAGCAATAACATGCTTTTCCATTTTCAGCTATGAATTTGAATGATCTGTTGTTATGTCAATAGAGGTGTGTACTTGAGATATTAGCTACCATAGTTTATATAAAAATAGTTGAGGGTGCGACCAAGAATCTTGGCGCACCCTCAACCTGTAGGATCGGTTTGGACCTCCATACTTGTAGCGTAGCGAGAGGTCAGCAGTCTGATTCTAAACGCATTTACGGCATGACCGTCATTCTAGCGGTGGTTGATTCTCGAATTGCCCGATTCCATCAGCAGCTCCGTTCGCATCTCGTCCAGTTTGCCCTGTCTGATCAGCTTGCGGTTGTACTTCCACCAGTTGAGTAGCGAACGATGCTCGACTTTCTTCTTGTCTGGCAGCTGTCGATGCTCAGCGATATACTCCTTCAACAACTCGTAGTTCTCCGCCCATTTCTTCTCGTTCTTTGTCATAAGATGGTAGTGTCTTTTAGTTTTTAACTATGCCTTTCGTTGTAATGGCTTCTTTTCTGTCTTTTTTCGGATGGGCACAAAGTTACGATTTTTCTTTGAAACTCCGCCCATTAGGGGAAGAAAAAACTGGTGAGTTGCCGTTTTTTTCGTGAAAAGCAGAAGCCTATTTCATGATGAGGCTAAAAAAAAGGACGACGCCCTTGGCCTACATGAGGTGTAGGGTGTGATTGTCGTCCTGTTTTTAGTACCATTCTTACTCCTTTTGCTTTAGCGATGGCAGGCTAATATGATAGCGTACTGCCAACAGGCGTATGGCGCATACAAAGAAAAAGGTGGCTGTCGTCGTGATGGGAATGCCTGCATCCAGTCGGATGAGCACCCAGTATAGAAATCCGCCTGCCACACATGCTGTGGCATAGATCTCTTTGTGGAAGATGACGGGCACGTTGTTGAGTAGCACGTCGCGTATCACGCCTCCTGCAGCCCCCGTCATGCTACCCATGATGATGGCGACCCAGTAGGGGTGTTCGAAGGCTACGGTCTTCTGGATACCAGCGATCACGAAGAGCGCCAGGCCCAAGGTGTCGAAGACAAACCAGGCGTTGTCGATCCAGCGTATATGCCTGCCGAAGCAAACCACGAACCCCAGTGCTGCAAAGGTACAAATCACGTAGATGGGAGAGGTCATCCAGAAGGGTGTCGTACCCAGCATTACGTCGCGGAGCGTACCTCCTCCTACCGCCACGGCAAATCCGCAGACATATCCTCCGAACCAGTCGAGATGCTTGGCAGCAGCGTGACGAATGCCCGAAACGGCGAAAGCCAATGTACCCAGCACCTCCAATACCTGTTGTACGGCATGGACAAATGCTGGGTCGGAAGTGGAGATGTTAGTTAACGACATTGATGGGGTTCCCTTCAATGAGTGCTTTGACGTTGGCCACACAGATGTCCATCAGTCTTTGACGCGCCTCGACGGTAGCCCATGCCACATGCGGTGTGAGGTAGGCGTGCGGTTCGCGCAGCAGCGGATTGGAGATATGGGGCGGCTCTTCTGCCGTCACGTCGGCGCAATAGGCAGCCAGCTGGTTGTTGTGGAGGGCTTCAGCCACAGCAGGCTCGTCCACTAGCGGGCCGCGGCCCGTGTTGATCAGAATGGCTTCTGACTTCATCATGCGGAGTGTCTCTGCATTGATGAGGTGGTAGGTGGCCTTGGGACCGTCCTTGACCAGCGGGCAGTGGAGGCTGATCACGTCAGACTGGCTGAGCAGTTGCTCCATTGTTACTTTGTCGATGCCTTCGGGAAGTTTGTCGGCTGGCTTGCTCGATACGGTGATGACTTTCATGCCGAGGCAGAGGACCAGGCGTGCCACGCTTTGTCCTATATGTCCCAGGCCGACGATACCCATCGTCTTGCCAGACAGTTCACACAATGGTTCGTCCCAATAGCAGAAGTCGGGGCTTGCGCTCCAGCGACCGTTTCGGTTCTTGCGGGCGAACTCATCGACGTGGTTGGTCACGTTGAGCAGCAGGGCGATCACGTGCTGTGCCACGCTCACGGTGCTATAGGCTGGAATGTTGGTCACGATCACGCCCCGCTCGCGTGCGGCCACGAGGTCGATGTTGTTGTAGCCGGTGGCCAGCTCGCCGATGTACTTCAACTTCGGGAGCTGCATGATGAGCTCGCGGGTGAGACTTACTTTGTTCACAAGCACGGCTTCAGCCTCCAGCGAACGCTCCACGACCAGTTCCTGCGGCGTCCGGTCATAGAGGGTAAGGTCTCCCAGCTGCTTCAGCTCCTCCCATGAGAGGTCGCCGGGGTTGGCGGCATAGCCGTCGAGTACTACGATTTTCATATTATTCTATTCTGTGATTAGTTTATTATTGTTCTTAGTTTTTTGCTTCGTTTTCTTTCAAGGCGTTTCTCACTCCTTGAATCGATCCCCCCAGCATCGCAGCATCCATTGATACTGTTTCTCCTCGCTTGGCGAGTGTTGTGCGTGCCAAAACCTTGAGTCCTTCAGTTGGTCGGGCAAGTACTGTTGCTCTACGAAGTGATCGGGGAAGTCATGTGCATACTTATAGCCGTCGTGGTAGCCCAGCGACTTCATGAGCTGGGTGGGAGCGTTGCGCAGGTGTAGTGGCACGGGTTGGTTGCCCGTTTTGCGTACGCATGCCAGTGCCTCGTCGACGGCGAGGTAGGCGGAGTTGCTCTTGGGCGAGGTAGCCAGATAGACAGTGGCTTCCGCCAGGGGGATTCTTCCCTCGGGCCACCCTATTTTGTTGACAGCATCGAAGGCGGCATTGGCCAGCAACAGCGCGTTGGGGTTGGCCAGGCCCACATCTTCCGATGCACTGATGACGAGTCTCCGTGCGATAAATTTGGGATCTTCGCCACCTTCTATCATCCTTGCCAGCCAGTAGAGGGCAGCATCGGGATCGCTGCCACGAATACTCTTGATGAAAGCCGAGATGATATCGTAGTGCATGTCGCCCCCTTTGTCGTAGGCGAGGGGATTCTGTTGCAACCGATTGGCCACCATCTCGTCGGTGATGGTGACGCTGTCGCTACCTTCTGATTCCACCACCAGTTCCAGGATGTTGAGCAGTTTGCGTGCGTCACCACCACTATAGCGCAGCATCGCGTCAGTCTCCTGCAGCACGATGGTTCGTTTCCGTAGTTCTTCGTCCTCTGTCACGGCACGATGGAGGAGCTCCTCCAGGTCTTCGCGCTCCAACGGCTTGAGCACATAGAGCTGGCAGCGGGACAATAGCGGGCGGATCACTTCGAAGGAGGGATTCTCTGTCGTCGCTCCTATGAGCGTCACGATACCTTTCTCTACAGCCCCAAGTAGCGAGTCCTGCTGCGATTTGGAGAAACGGTGGATCTCGTCGATGAAGAGAATGGGCGAAGCCGTCGTGAAAAAGCGGTTCTGACGCGCCTTCTCGATGACTTCGCGTACGTCTTTGACGCCACTCGTCACAGCGGAAAGCGTGTAGAAGGGGGTCTCCAGTTTGTTGGCGATGATCTGGGCCAGGGTTGTCTTGCCGACGCCAGGAGGTCCCCATAGGATGAAAGAGGCGATGCGACCGCTGTCTATCATAGACCGCAGTACCGCCCCTTTTCCCACAATGTGCTTCTGCCCGACGTATGCATCAAGGGTACGCGGGCGCATTCGCTCTGCTAATGGTTCCATACTTGCAAAGTTACAAACTCTTGAGCATACTCCAAAATAAATGCGCGCGATTTAAATTTTTCATCGTGAAATGTTTGATGTTTTGGCTTTTAATGCTACTTTTGCAGCACGAAACAGAGGTTTTCGGTAACTAACAAGGATAAAAACAATAAGAAAATATTGAATGAAATCAAGCAACAAGTTGAGTTTGAAGACTTTAACGAAGATTAGCGCATGGGGTTTGCAGGAGGCAGACGTGTTCCATCTTTGGCAGATTGCAGCGCGCGATGCTGACTTAAAGGACAATCGCAGCCATTACTTGAGCGTGCTTCGTAGTGCGTTCGATGTGGAGGAGTTGACCATTGACACGCCGGAGGTGGTTCAGAAGTATGAGGACCGTGGGTTCAAGGTGGCCCCAGTCCGCATGGATGAGAATGTGCAGGTGAAGCTGGCTGTCAAGAAGAAACCCATCGTCCGTATTACGGATCTCACCTATGAGAATATTCGCCACATTTCCGCTGCCAAATTGATCGAGGTGCTGGCTGGCAATTTTGGTGGAGGATGGGAGAGCCTTCCGCAGTCGGTCCAGGATATCATCGAAAGTGGTTTTGATATCTCTACGACCACGCTGCCCACTTCGCGTCTCAAGCGCCCTGGCGGTATGTATCAGAAAAAGGTAGAAGACGGCTTCGAGGTATTGGAAGTGCCCAAGGGTGGATGGACCGAGGCTATCTTTGCCAAGGCTAAGCCTGCGGTAGAGCGGGTTAGAATGCGCTTCGAGCCCGAAGAATCGCTACTTGACAAGGGGGGCGACGACATGCCGGAGGATGACAACGAGGATGAGGAGTTGCCAGAGACAAAGGGCTTTGATAGTGACGACGACGATGACGATTATTTCGATGAGGATAAGCTCACGGAGGAAAGTTACCGCACTACCTACGAGGCTAGTCCCGAGGAACTGGAGACGATGGCTCGCGAGGGCGTCTCCGATGATGGCGATGACTATTAGTCGAGTTTTCTTACTTGATAAACGCGTGTCAATAGGGGTGGTTCCTGAAGAACGTCTTGTCCTTTAGAACTATCCATTATATAATAATGACACTGGGCCAAGCCCATTTTTTGACGGTAGTGAGCTATTGCCTGTAGGCAATGATGAACTTGACGCCGCCAAAGGATGGGTTTGGCCTTTGTTTGTGATTCCTTTGTCTCTTGCTGATGTCTCTTTATTTCCGGTTCCACAGTAGGAATCCGATGAGGACGACAAGTGTCAGTGTCTCGGCTACGGTCTCGGCGAGCCAAAGTCCTGTGTTGCCAAGTAACTCTGGAAGCAGGATGAAGCTGGGGATAATGAGCACGAAGCCTCGCAGCAGCATAAAGAATGTTGCGGCCTTGTAGCGCTCCAGGCTTTGCAGGTAGCCGATGAGGACCACGTTGACCGTGAACGGTAGGCTGGAGGTCAGGAAGAGCGGCAAACCCGCATGTCCGATAGCGTTGGCGGGTGAGGTGCCGTCGATGAAGAGGTTGACTATCTGTGGTGCCAGCAGGATACCGATGGTCGTCATGACCAGTCCCAGGCCGACAGATAGTCCAGCAGAGATATGGAGGGTCTGACGGATTCGGTCTTGGTTGCCTTTTCCGTAGTTGTAGCTCACGATAGGCAGGGCTGTCTGGGCAATAGCGTTGCCAAACATGAAAATCATCGGAAAGAGGTAGCATGCGACGCTAAAAGCTGCCACGCCGTCCTCGTGAAGTCGTCCAATAAACATATAGTTTCCTGTGATGATCATACAGCAGATGGCGGTCTCGGCAATAAATGTAGGGAAGCCCAGGCGGAGCATGTACCCGCAGTTGCGTGCCGTAAGGTGTAGGGCGGTTTGTGAGAACTTGGGGCGATAGAGCCTTAGTTGGTTGCTATGTCCCCAGAAATACCATGCCACCAGTACCATGCCGGGTATTCCCGAGATGGAGGTGGCAATAGCAGCTCCCTTGATTCCCATATCCAATGGGAAGATGAATAGCCAGTCGAGTACGATATTGACCAGTGCCGACAGTGTGTTGATGGTCATGGAGAAATTGGGTGATCCGTCCAGGCGAATCGCGAACGTTCCCACAATATTGATGATCATGAAGCAGAAGCATGGGCTGACCCAAAATAAGTAGTCGTGCACCAAAGGATAGAGCGCCTCGCTTCCACCAAAGAGTGCGGCCGTCTGTCGTGGAAAGACATTGACGATGACGACAATCGTCAGCATTAGGAGTAGTCCCACCGTGAAGGCCTGGGTCACATTGATGTTGGCGGCTTTCCGGTTGCTCTTGCTCAGGTGTACTGCGGCGACGATACTTGCTCCGCTCCCAAACATCAGGGCTATGCCGGTAGAGACCAAGAACATCGGGGCGGCGATGTTGATGGCAGCCAAGGCATCGCTGCCCACGCCTTGTCCTACGAAGATGCCATCGGCAAGGTTGAGCAGTACGGAGGACAGCAGTCCGAGAAGGGTGGGGAAGAACAGTTTGTAAAACAGCTTCGATACACGCATTTCGCCGTAGTCCAGCGCGTCTCTGTTGTCTTTCATATTCTCTGATGTTTGATGTTGTGGAGGGTGGAGGCTTGCGCCCCGTCTCTCATCGGTTGTCGATCACTTTATAGTTATGGTAACGGTGTTTCGGAAAGGCAAAGGTGCTGGCCGATATGCCGCCACTCTTAAAGTGGGTGATCTTGACCGTTACCCAGATGATTCCGAACTTGAGACGCAGGCTGAGTGGGGCGCGCGTCCTTTTGTCTATGATGGCTTTGATGTGCTTGATGCCTTTCACGCCTTCTTTGGCGTCCAGCGACACGACAAAGGTGTTGCCCGCAGCCTTCACGCTATAGACGAAGTTGTCGGCGTCGAAGTTGAACATTCCGCTGTATTTGTCACGTTCCGGATCGTTTGCCCTGTAGATCTCCACCTTCTTCTTGACTTTGTCCACTTTGTAGTAGGTCTTCCCGTCGTTCCATATACTATATCTTTTTTCTTCCGAACGACTTTTCTTCCCTTGCATCCATATCGTCCCAGCTGCTTTGTACAGACCGATGATGTTGACGCTATAGCTAAGCGTGCTTCCCTGCCGCCCATAGACCATTTGGTAGGTGTGGTCGAATATCTTTCTGGCTTGTCGACTGTTGGAAGTCTCTTTGCCCATGAGGACAAGGGTCGGTAAGAGTAATAATAGGAGTGTGAAAACGCTTTTGTTGTGATACCTCATCGTAGTATGGATATATATAAATGAATAGACGGTGTGCCTTTTTGCTATGCGCAAGATTGCTTTATAGCGGTTGATGGCACACCCTCAGTCAGGACAAACTGGCCACAACGGATAGTGGCCTTGTGATAAACTATTTTGCCGTGTCCTTTGACGAACGCTTCGTTCGGTGGTAAGACCGATATTCGTCGAGCGGTATCTCTACGTCGGGTTCCGTCAACTCACCCTCGTGTGGGAGCTCAAACTTCATATACCGGATATTCAGTCCACGCTCAATCCACTGGTTCTCGTAGTAGGTGTGTATGCCCAGTATCTCGCGGGTAGCTTCGTCAAGGCCTTCCGTATGGTACAAGTCCTCCGTCCGGAGCAACACACGGAGTTGGTTTCGCTCTACCATATAGGTGGTGTAGGTGAAGAGAAAGTTGGAGTCGGTCTTCAGATGAATCAGGCCACGATCGGTCAGAAAATGGCGATAGCGTTCCATGAAGTAGGTGGAGGTAAGGCGCTTGCGTGCATTTTTCATCTGAGGATCGCTGAAAGTGAGCCATATCTCCTGTACCTCATTGGGAGCGAAGAAGCGGTCAATGATCTCAATGTTCGTGCGCAGGAATGCCACATTGGTCAAGCCTTCCTCTATGGCCATCTTGGCTCCAGTCCACATCCGCGCCCCCTTGATATCCACGCCGATGAAGTTGATGTTGGGAAACATCCGAGCAAGTCCCACGGCATATTCCCCCTTACCACACCCTAATTCCAGGACGATGGGGTTGTCATTGCCGAAGTACTGCTCGCGCCAGTGTCCTTTCATCTCGAAGGGCACGTCGTCGATAACTGAATACGGATATTGGAAGACGTTCTTGAACGTCTCCATTTCTGCGAATTTAGCCAGTTTTCCTTTTCCCATAATTTTGATATTAGAGCGCAAAGGTAGTAATTAAAAATCTTACACGCAAGAAAAGCCCATTCTTTTACGAGATTGCGCCCGGCGATCATGCTCTTTTGTTCTTCATATATTAAGATAAGTTAATTGGTGGCTAAAAGTTTTGGAGGTTTGAAAATAAAGTCGTATCTTTGCACCCGCTTTTGAGAACTTCGTTTGCAAAGCAAACAAGGTTGAAGAAGAATGTAGAGTCGGCATAGCTCAGTTGGTTAGAGTATCACCTTGACATGGTGGGGGTCCTTGGTTCGAATCCAAGTGTCGACACAGTTAGCAGATGAGTTTAGGTTTTTTCCTTTACTCATCTTTTTTTTGTACCCATCCGTTTTTCTCCTGTACCATATTATAATATGTGATGCGTTCTCGTGTCCGTATAAAAAATGCCTCCGGCTTGTCACAAGTCAGAGGCATCGGATTGTTTTTAATCTTTATCTTATACTTTTAGTATCTTCTATTCAATGACGACACGCGTCCAGTTGTGCTTGTCCTCGATGGTGCCATACTGGATACCGCGAAGTGTCTCGTAGAGTTTCGTAGAGATGGGGCCGGGCTTCTCACCGAAGTTGTAGCTCTTGCCCTCGTCGATATCGTCGAGACGAGAGATCGGAGAGATGACAGCGGCGGTACCGCAGGCGCCAGCCTCCTCGAAGGTAGCGAGCTCCTCTACGGGGATGGGGCGACGCTCCACCTTCAGGCCTAAATCCTCGGCAATCTGCATCAAGCTCTTGTTGGTGATGCTGGGGAGGATGGAAGAAGACTTCGGCGTGATGTAGGTGTTCTCCTTGATACCAAAGAAGTTGGCAGCGCCACACTCATCGACGTACTTCTTCTCCTTGGCGTCGAGGTAGAACTCTGAAGCATAACCCTTCTCCTTGGCAATCTTGTGAGCGCGGAGGGAAGCGGCATAGTTGCCACCCACCTTGTACTTACCCGTTCCGAACGGTGCTGCGCGGTCAAACTCGCGCGTGATGGCGTAAGCGTTGGTGCTGAATCCGCCCTTGAAGTACGGACCTACGGGAGTTGCGAAGATAAGGAAGAGATAGTCCTGGCCCTCGTGAACGCCAACCTGTGCTGACGTACCGACGAGCAATGGACGCAGATAGAGGGTAGCGCCGCTCTCGTAGGGAGGGATGAAGTCCTGGTTCAGGCGCACTACTTTCTCTACCATCTCAACGAAAAGGTCGGTGGGAAGCTCCGGCATGACGATACCACGGCAGGTGCTCTGCAGACGTGCTGCGTTCTCCTCGGGGCGGAATACGCGTACCTTGCCGTCCGGGCAACGGTATGCTTTCAGACCCTCGAAGGCCTCCTGGCCATAGTGCAGGCAGGTAGATGCCATGTGGATGTGGACATACTCATCGGAAGAAACCTCAATCTCTCCCCACTTTCCGTTGTGATAGTAGCAACGAACATTGTAGTTTGTGGGCACGTAGCCAAAGGTAAGGCTGCCCCAATCCAAATCTTTCATAATACGCTAAATCTATTTTTTGGTTTTTGTTATTTGCTTGCAAAGGTAATGATTTTAAATTACACGGGCAAAATATAAGGGCTTTATTTTCAGTTTTCTTTTTTCCCCTCTATTTTTGGCCCGTTCATTTCCCTCTGCTCACTCCTTTTCTTCGCCGAGAAGCTTCTTGATTTCCGCATCGGTCTTGGTCAGCTTGTCACGGCAAAGTTTGATAAGCGTCTGTGCACGCTTTAGGTTTACGGAGAGTTGGTCGATGTCAAACTCGTCGTTTTCCATCTTGTTGACTATCTCTTCGATTTCGGAGAGTGCGGCTTCGTAATTGATTTTCTTTTCCATATTGTTTTAGTTCGTAGGGAGTGGGCGACCAGTTTGTCGCCTACTCCCTATTTCAATCGGATGGCTTTGAGTTGCGTCAGCGCTTTGATGTCCTGCCATTCCGGCGTGATGGCTATTTTCCTTAGGCATTGCTGTAGTACGGCTTCTACCGTATTCTCGTCGGTGTTGAATCGATTGGCCAGTTGAGCCATGCTCTCTTTGGTGCTGCCCAAGATGCCGTAGCGACCTTTAACGAGCAGTTCGTCGGCAGGGGTGAGCAGTTGGAGGAGGGCCTGCGTATAACCTTGCAGTTTGTCGCTGACCTGTTCCGGGTGCTCACCCAGCCGGCAGAGGAAGTCGTGCAACTCCTTAGAGAGTGCGTCCATGCCGCTCGTCGCCATACATCTCGTCGTAATATTTCTGGTAGTCGCCCGATGTCACCTCCTCTATCCAGTCTTGGTGCTCCAGGTTCCAGCGAATGGTCTTCACGATACCGTCGGCAAACCTCGTCTCCGGCTGCCAGCCCAGTTCTTTCTTGATCTTCGTCGGGTCGATGGCGTAGCGCTGGTCGTGTCCCAGTCGGTCGGCCACGAAGGTGATCAGGTCGTCGTTGATCCAACTGATGTCTATGTCACCTGTCGCAGCGTCGCGTACCTGCTTCTTCAATATCGAGCGCAATGCCTTGTCTTTCTCCATCATGTCATGAATGGTGCGGATTGTCAGGCGCACGATGTCGATGTTCTTCATCTCGTTATGACCACCCACATTATAGACCTCTCCCTCTTTGCCTTCGCGCACTACCAGGTCAATGGCCTTGCAATGGTCCTCCACATAGAGCCAGTCGCGTACATTCTCACCCTTACCATAGACGGGCAGCGATTTGCCAGCCAGGATGTTGTTGATGATGAGCGGGATCAGTTTCTCGGGAAAGTGGTAAGGACCGTAGTTGTTGGAACAGCGTGTGAGGCTCACTGGTGCATGATACGTGTCATGATAAGCCATGACGATCATGTCGGCGGAAGTTTTGCTGGCCGAATAGGGACTGTGGGGGCACAAGGGCGTTTTCTCCGTGAAGTAGCCCTCGTCGCCCAGAGAACCATAGACCTCGTCGGTCGATACCTGATGGTAGCGCTTTCCTGGCTTCCACGTCGGATATCCCTGTTCGTCCTTGCCTGTGACCCATGCGCGACGGGCAGCGTCCAGCAAGTTTTGTGTGCCCAGGATGTTAACGGAAAGGAACAGCTGTGGGTCTTCTATGGAGCGGTCCACGTGCGACTCTGCGGCGAAGTTTACCACATAGTCTATATCATACTCGCCGAACAGTTGGTCGGCCAGGGCGCGGTCGCGAATGTCTCCTTTGACGAAGACACAACGCTTACCGTCGATGTCGTCTTTGATTGTGCCCAAGTTGCCTGCATAGGTGAGGGCGTCGAGCACGATGACTTTGATCTCCTCGTTCTTATACTTGTCGTGAAGGAGATATTTGATGAAGTTGGCGCCGATGAATCCGGCAGCACCTGTCACGAGATAGGTTTTCATGTGTTATGTCTTTTTTTGATATTTCGATTGGTTCCTTTTATGTCCATGCGGACTTTCTTCTCTCTCCCAGCGTGATGACCTCGCAGTCTTTAAACTGTTTGCCATCGACGGTCAGCCTGACAAGTGTTCGTTCTGGTTGCCAGCCCTGCAGACCTGCCGCTCCTGGGTTGATGTGCAGGAGGTTCAGCGTCTTGTCGTGCATCACCTTTAGGATATGCGAATGGCCGCAGACGAAGAGGTCGGGTGGCATGGCATAGAGCGTGTGCGCCACCGACCGGTCGTAGTTGCCAGGATAGCCGCCGATATGTTTCAGCAGTACGTCGGCCTCCTCACAACGGAAGCGTAGCCGTTCGGGATAGCAGCGCCTCACGTCGCCTCCGTCGATATTGCCATGCACGGCACGGAAGATGGGCTTCATCGCCTCAAAGCGGTCCGCTACCTCCATCGATCCGATGTCTCCGGCGTGCCAGATCTCATCACATTCGCCGAGGTACTGCTCGTACCTTTCGTCCCAATAGCCATGGGTGTCGCTGATGATACCGATACGCTTCATGGACGTTGGCGGATGAATTGTTCGATAAACTGTGCCGTCTGCTCCATGCCCAGGACGGAGGTGTTGACGCAGAGGTCATAGCTCTCCGCCGCGCCCCACTTCTTTCCAGTATAGTAATTGTAGTATCCGGCGCGCGTGGCCTCCTTGTTCTGTATGTATTTCTTGGCCTCCGTGCGGCTCAGTCCGTGTCTCTCCGCCACCGCTTCGATACGGTCGTTGAGGTCGGCAGTGACGAAGACATCTACTTTCTCTTTCATGTCGCGGAGAATGTAGTCTGCCGTACGTCCCACGAAGACGCAGCGACCCTCTTGTGCGGCCTTTCTGATAGCCTCGCTCTGAAACTTGTACAGTCCTTCTTGCGAGAAGTCGCTACTGTAGAAACTCGACTCGCCGAGCAGGGGCACGTGGATGTGGAACCGACTGCGCAGATACTCCTTCGTCTCGTCGTTCTTTTCAAAGAACTTTTCGGAGAAACCGCTCTCCTGTGCGGCAAGGTTGAGTATCTCCTTGTCGTAGAATTTGCAGTCGAATGCCTTGGCAAGCATCTTGGCTATGATCAGACCACCCGATCCGACCTGCCGTCCTACGTTGATGATGAGTTGCTTATCCATTGTTTTGGGATGTTGCTTTCAGTTTAAATTTCCGCATAAAGACAAACATGACCACAGCTGCGATGACAGCTGCGGATGCATCGCTCACAGGCATGGCAGCCCATACGCCGTTCAGACCAAAGAACAGAGGCAGGATGCCGAGCATGGGCAGCAGGATGATGAGTTGTCGGCTGAGGGAGAGGAAGATGCTGATCTTCACCTTTCCGATACATTGGAAGAAGTTGGTGACCACCATTTGGTAGCCGATGACGGGGAAGACGAGCATCACGATACGCATGGCGTTGGCACTATGGCGTATCAAATTCTCGTCGGTGGTGAACATCCGCGCGACGAGTTCCGGACAGAACATGCCGATAGACCAGCCCAATACCATGATACAAGTTGCTCCAATGATGGAGAGTTTCAGTACCCGCATCAGTCGGTCGATCTGTTGACTTCCGTAGTTGTATCCCGCGATGGGCTGCATGCCCTGGTTGAGTCCGATGACAAACATCACGAACATCATTGCGATGCCGTAGGCGATACCGTATGCGCCTACCGCCAAGTCTCCTCCATAATCCACCAGGCGGTTGTTGATGAAGATCACCACCATGCATGCACACACATTCATTAGAAAAGGTGATACGCCGATACCTATGATGTTCTTCACCAAATCGGCACGCAGGCCATAGATACCTCGCTTAAGGTGTAGCATTTCGTGCTTGTTGCTGAACAGACGAAGCTGGTAGCACATCGCCAGCAACTGGGAGATGACCGTGGCGAAAGCAGCGCCGCGTATGCCCCAGCCAAGCCACCATATAAATAGCATGTCGAGCACGACGTTGATCAATACCGTGAAGATGGTGGCGTACATGGCCTTCTCGGGTTTGCTCGCCGCACGGAGTACTGCGTTCAGGCCCAAGTACATGTGGGTGACGACGTTGCCCAGGAGAATCACCTCCATGTAGCTGCGTGCATAGGGCAGCGTGGTGTCGCTTGCGCCAAAGAAGCGCAGGATGGGGTCGATGAACAGAAGGCAGATCAGTCCCAGGGAGATGCCGACGATGAGGTTGAGTGTCACCGTGTTGCCCAGCAGGTTCTCCGCGCCTTCATAGTCGCGTTGTCCCAGTCGGATGGAGATGGCCGTGGAAGAACCGATGCCAACTGCTGCGCCAAACGCACCACTAAGGTTCATGAAGGGGAAGGTGATGGCCAAGCCAGCGATGGCGTCAGGACCAACGATCTGTCCGATAAAGATTCTGTCAACGATATTATACAATGATGAGGCCACCATGGCTACCATGGCGGGCAAGGCGTACTGCCAAAGCAGTCGTCCCACCGGGCGCGTGCCCAGCTCAAGTGTTTTTTGTTTGTTGTCTATTGGCATT
This sequence comes from Prevotella sp., assembly GCA_003447235.1. Taxonomy (GTDB): domain Bacteria; phylum Bacteroidota; class Bacteroidia; order Bacteroidales; family Bacteroidaceae; genus Prevotella. Next base: position 67,873 of record DLZV01000021.1, on the reverse strand, counting down.
TCTGTTTGATTTCAACTTGCAAAAGTACGGCTTTTTATCCGACCACACAAGAGGGGAAGCTGTCCATAACCGTTAAAAAACGCTTTGTTTCCACAACCTCTCCATGGCTGCTTGCGTATCGTTTTGCCTATTTTGCTCTGAGCCCACCTTGTCAACTACGAGCGGCCAAACCCATTCAGTAGGTCGATGATCAGATCCGTTTCGTCGTCGCTCATCGTCTGGTTGCAGGGCAGGGACAGTTCCTCTCGATGGATGCGATCCGTCACGGGGAGTGAAAGATCTCCCCACTCCGCATAGCAACGTTGGCGATGTGGTGGGATGGGGTAGTGGATGAGCGTTTGCACCCCTTTCTCCTTCAAGTAGGATTGCAGGGTATCCCGGTCCGCGCAGAGGATGGGGAAGATGTGAAAGACGTTGTCCTCCTCCCCGTTCAGCCACCGCCTCTTGCCTGGCAGCGTGATGCGAGGGTTGTCGATCTCGCGGTAGAAACGGTCGGCTATCTGTTGTCGACGCTTGTTGTCTTCGTCCAGGTATTTCAACTTCACATCCAGCAGAGCCGCCTGTATCTCGTCGAGCCGACTGTTGCGGCCCACGTAGTCGAAGACGTACTTTCGTGAAGATCCGTAGTTGCCCAAGGCGCGTACCATCTGCGCCAGTTGATCGTCATTGGTTGTCACGGCTCCTGCGTCTCCCATGGCTCCTAAGTTTTTGCCTGGATAGAAACTGTGGGCGGCAGCATGCCCCAAAGAGCCCGTCCGCTTGTTTCCGTAGCGGCAACCATGAGCCTGTGCGTTGTCCTCTATGAGCAGCAGGCCGTGGCGTCGGCACTGTTCCGCTACTTCGTCCGTATAGGCGCAGCGACCATAGAGGTGCACCAACAGCAGGGCCCGCGTGCGGTCCGTGATGTGGCTTTCGATGAGGCGCTCGTCTATCTCCAAGGTCTCGTAGTCGGGCTCCACCAGTATGGGTTGCAGTCCGTTCTCCGTGATGGAGAGGATGGAGGCCACAAAGGTGTTGGCTGGCACCAGTATCTCGTCGCCGTCATGCAGCACGCCCAGTTCCTTGTAGGCACGGAAGATGAGCGTCAGCGCATCCAGCCCGTTGCCACAGCCGAGGCAATGGCGTGTGCCGATAAAGTCGGCATAGTGGCGCTCGAAGCGTTCCGTGGCCTGCCCGTGCAGATACCATCCGCTGCGGACCACCTCCTCTACGGCGTCCACGATCTCCTGCTCATGCAGGGTGTTGATTTTCTGTAATGATAAGTATTCTATCATGCTTTTATACAAGACAAGATGTTGGGTCTCCCATTGTCGGACAGCCTTTCTTTCAGCCCGTTATGGTTCCCATTCGTAGGTGTCGTAGCAGACGCCGCGTCCTCCGAATCCTTCTTTTTGGAATATCAGATGTGCGTTGAGCACACGTCCGCCTTCCTCTGTCGATTTGCCGAAGTCGAGATAGATGCCCTCGCGATAGCGACGGTTGATCAGTTCGTCGAAGAGCAGGTCGAGTGCACCATGCGCTTTTCCCTCCTCCGTCGAGGTGATATATTGCGTGTGGACCACCTGTCCAGTGTCGAAGACCCATGTTCCTCCCACCGGTTCTTTCTCCTTATTATATATAAGGTATAGGTGTATCTGCTGGGGAAACCGTCCTTGCAGCAGGTGCAGCTCGTCGAGCGAGTGGACCGGGTGGGTGTGGTGGCGTGAGGCGAGGTTGTCGTCGAGCATCTGCCAGAAGGCAGACAAATCACCGCTCTCTTCCATGTAGAGTCCCTCGCGCAGGGCCTTTCTTAGTCCCGACTTCCGCGACTCTGTGAAGCGGAGCGGTTGTTGCAGCAGGATAGTGGAGGATATCTCGCGTGTCAGCAAGCGGGCGTGGCAGACCTGTGTCAGCGCATAGAGGTCTTCTTCGGCGGGCAGCCGATGGTAGATCCATGGCATCGCCTTGTAAGTCACTCGCCTTACCCCCTCGTTCCGGAGCCATGCGTTGAGTGTGCCGAAGGCCTCCATGACTCCCTCCGCCGTCGCCTTGGCGTCTGTCAGTAGTCCTCCGTAGGTCAGTCCCTGGTGGGAGTGGAGTGTGTCGCCGACGCGGTTGGCGGGCAGCAAGGCATAGATGCGCCCTTTGCGCAGGATCATCAGGCTGCTATCCGCGAAGCGGTCGCTATGGTAGTCCATGAATCGGCGGTCGAAGAGGAATGTGCCATTCTTCGACCGAGCCACGAAGTCATTCCAAGCCTGCTCGTGCGAGGGGTCATAGCGCTTTATCTCGAACATCCTTTGTACTTGAGAAATTCCTCGTAATCGTAGATGTAGTCCTCTGGCTCATACAGTTCCGAGGCCAGACAGAGGCAGACTGCTCCCGTAGAGAAGTCGTCGAGGGTGCGCCAGATGCCTGGCGTGATGAGCAGACCCTCCCACGGGTGGTTGAGCAGATAGCTCTGCCGTTCCTTGCCGTCATCGAGATTGACGGTGAAACTGCCACTCAAGGCCACGATCAGTTGGTACAACTGCTTGTGGGCATGTCCGCCACGGCTTTCGCCGCCAGGTACGTCATAGACCCAGTAGGCTCGCTTTACCTCGAACGGCACGTCTTTCAACTGTTCTGCCACGGTGAGATTGCCGCGTCGGTCCGTGATCTTCGATAGCGGAATGATTTTTCCAAGCATCCTTTGCTGTCCTCCGTTGCTGCGTTCTTATTTCTTCATATAGGGGTCTGTACCGAGCACCGTCTGTGCCACCCGCTTGGCTTTTTCGCGCAAGGCGTTGATGTCCGACCCTACTTCGTCGTAGCAGAGTGCCACGCCCATGCGCCTTCCGACGTGTGCGGTCGGCTTGCCGAAGATGCGCACCCGCGTGCGGTCTTCGTGGCAAAGTGCGTCGAGTTGGTAGTCGAGTGGCTCCTCGCTTTCCACACCCGAGAGGATCACGGCCGATGCGCCGTTGTGCTCCAGATGGATGGCGGGGATGTCGAGGCCGAGGATGGCGCGCAGGTGGAGTTCAAACTCGCTGAAGTTGGTGCTGTGTGAGAGTGTCACCATACCTGTGTCGTGGGGACGTGGGCTGAGTTCTGAGAAGATGACCTCTCCCTTTTTCGTCAGGAAAAACTCCACACCCCACAGTCCGTAGCCCGTCAAGGCGCGTGTCACCTCGTCGGCGATGTGCTCTGCCTGCTTCAGCGCCTCGGCAGGCAGGGCAAACGGCTGCCAGCTCTCGCGGTAGTCGCCACCCTTCTGTATGTGGCCGATGGGCGGGCAGAAGAGGGTAGGACCGTGCTTCTGCGTCACCGTGAGGAGCGTGAACTCCGAGTCGAAGTCGATAAACTCCTCGATGATGACCTCGTGGACGTCGCCGCGCGCTCCCTCCATGGCGTCCTTGTAGGCTTGCTCGAGCTCGTCGTCGTTGTGGACGTAGCTCTGTCCGTGACCACTCGACGACATCAGCGGCTTCACCACACACGGGAATCCGATCTCGTCGGCAGCCTTCTTAAACTCGTCGAACGTCTTGGCATAGAAGTATTTGGCCGTCCGCAGTCCCAGTTCCTTGGCAGCGAGGTCGCGGATGGCGCGGCGGTTCATCGTGAAGTTGACCGCCTTGGCCGAGGGGACGACCTGTATGCCCTGCTCCTCCATCTCGAAGAGGCGCTCGGTACGGATGGCCTCGATCTCGGGCACGATGATGTCGGGGCGGTGGCGGGCCACGACCGCTGCCAGGGCGTCTCCGTCCAGCATGCTGAAGACCTCGCGCTCGTCTGCCACTTGCATGGCGGGTGCATTGTCGTAACTGTCGCAAGCGATGACGTACTGGCCGGCACGCTTGGCAGCGATGGTAAATTCCTTGCCCAATTCACCTGAGCCTAACAATAATATCTTTTTCATATTTTGCTTTGTTTTCTTCTTCGCCGTGTACTGATTTCTTATGCAAAGATAGTGCAAACCGAGCGCAGAACGTCAAGCTTGCTTGCTCGTTATGCCGAGGTGCAGCCTATCTTCTGCAAAGATAGGCTTTTTTTTTGAGAATCCAATCAGTAGGCGTATGTTTTTGCAGCTTGTGGTGCTATTCCTCCACTTTCGATCGGATTCGGCCTTGCGCCAGGTGGGTTTCGATGAGGTCGCCTGGGCGAAGCTGCTTCGCGTCTTTCACCACCTTTCCTTCATGGAGCGTCAGACTGTAGCCGCGCTTCAGCAGCAGGCGCGGGTCGAGGGCGCGGGCCTTCTGTTCCAGCAGGTCGAGATGGTGGTGCTCTTTCATCAGCCGTCGTTCCAAGGGAGGCTGGAGGTTGGTGGCAAGCAGGCTGAGGTGATGTCTCTCGTCCTTGAGCCTCTGTTCCACGCTATGCGTCAGCCGGTCGCCCAGGTGGGCGAGGCGCGCCTCCTGTCGCACCTTGACAACGGAGAATAGCGACGTGATGGTAGCGGAAAGTGTGTGCAGTCTCTGCTTCTCTGTCGTCATGCGTTCCTTGGCGTAGTGAGCGACGAAGTCTTGTGCGCTCATCACCTTGTCGTAGGTCGTCTCCAGATGATCGATGAGGAAGGCGGCAGCTGCCGTCGGCGTCTTCACCCGTGTGTGCGAGACGAAGTCGATCACGCTTTCGTCGCGCTCGTGGCCGATACCCGTGATGATGGGCAGAGGGAAGTTGGCTACGTTCTCTGCCAGTGCCAGCGAGTCGAAACCGCTCAGGTCTGCCACGGCTCCTCCGCCTCGGATGATGACCACCACGTCGAAATGGTCGGCTTCGTCAAAGATGGCGTTGAGGGCCTCGATGACAGAGGCTTCCACGGTCTCGCCCTGCATGGTGGCGGGGAAGAGGCGGGTGTCAAACTTCAGTCCCATTTCGTTGTGTTCCAGTTGGTTCTTGAAGTCGCCGTAGCCTGCTGCCGTCTCGCTGCTGACGACGGCGATACGCTGGGCAAAGACGGGCAGGGGAATCTGCTTGTTGAGGTCTATCACGCCCTCTTCCTTTAGTATGCGCAGGATCTCCTGCCGATGGCGCATCATGTCGCCGAGAGAATACTCGGGGTTGATGTCTTCCACAATCCAGGAAAAGCCGTAGAGCGGATGAAATTGTGCGCGTACCTGCAGCATCACCTTCATCCCGGCGCGGAGTGGACGTCCCGTCACCCGCTCGAAATACGGGCGCATCACTCCCCAGCGGTTGCGCCAGCAGCGGGCCTGCGCCTGTGCCACTGGCGTGTTGCGCCCCTCGTCCTTCTCCACAAGGCTCATATAGCAATGGCCCCCGCGCTCCCTCACCTCTGAGAGTTCGGCCTCCACCCAGTAGCAGCGGCTCAGGGTCTGGCCTATCACCTCCCCGATGAGAGTGTTGAGTTCCAGCAGCGACAAGGCTTTCATGACCTTTTCCATTTTTAGTTTTTTATCCTACCCAGAAGATATAGGCGAGGCTGATGCTGCTGATGCTGATCCAGAGCAATACGCCCTGCACCAACGGTCTGACGCCCACGCTGCGGAGCGTCTCGCGGGTGAGCGAGGCGCCGATGAAGAAGAGCGAGAGCGTGATGAGGTGCTTGGCGAGTTTGTTGATGGCGCCACTAAACTGGCTGCCCATATTGGCTGCCGTCTCGCCGATCATCGAGGCGTTGCTCAGCACGTAGGTGTTGAAAAGGATGGCGACGATAAACCAGAGGATAAATTTCGGTACGCAACTGTACCACGGTTTTGCTTTTCCCTCGGCTTGGGCGAGGGTTTGACGGAAGAAGAACGGTGTGACCAGGGCCAGGACCACGATCCAGAGCGCACGCGTCAGTTTGATGGTCGTTGCCACTTCGAGTGCGCTCACCCCTTGCGAGGCGATCCAGTCGGGGTGCATCTGGTCGTAGGCCGCGCTGGCTCCCACGACGGAGGAGGTGTCGTGGATGGCGATGGCGGCCCACATGCCAAACTGCTTCATCGTCATGCCCAGGGCGTCGCCGATGTAGGGAAAGAGAAAGAGGGCGATGCCATTGAGCACAAACACTACGCCGAGGGCCACGCTCATGCTCTCCGCCTTGGCCTTGATGATTGGACCGACGGCAGCAATGGCCGAACCACCACAGATGGCCGTGCCCGAACTGAGCAGATAGCTGGTCTGCGAATCCACGTGGAGCAGTTTGCGGCCAAAGAACCAGCCCAGTCCCAGGGTGCCAAAGACACTTGCGATGGTGAAGATCATGCCCTCGCTGCCCGAAGCCAGCGCCTTGTCAACGTTCATGCCAAAGCCCAGTCCGATGACGGAATATTGCAGTAGCTTCTTCGACATGGTCTTGTTGAATGCTGGGAAGGCCTTCCCCAGCAGCAGCGCAAAGGCGAAGCCGATAGCCAGCGCGACGGGCGACGACACCCAGTGGGCCGCCCACTTCAGACCGCCAAGGTCCGTATGAAACACTTCTTCGGCAAAGCCCAATAGCAGCGAGGCGCCGATGATGACCACGATGGCTACATAGCAAATCTCATTTCTTTTCATTTCTCTCTTTTAGTTTTTCTCTCGAAATCCACCATTAAGCATCCCGAATTCTTTTCGACCTGTACGGTCGAAATTACCCAATACGCCCTGAAGGGGCAGAAGTTCCTAGCCCAGGGCATCGCCCTGGGTAATTATGAACGCCAATCTATCGCCCTGTAAGGGCAAAAGCTTTAAAGAAGCAGGCTATAAACAATTCTTTTGCCCTTACAGGGCGTCTTGTTGATTGCTATTATACCCAGGGCGATGCCCTGGG
>DLZV01000021.1:0-60995 GCA_003447235.1 Prevotella sp. | reverse complement strand
GATTGCTATTATACCCAGGGCGATGCCCTGGGCTAGGAGCTTCTGGGCTTTCAGCCCGCTTCAACCGTACAGTTCGATTCTTTTCCTCTTCTTGAATTCTATGGCACGTGGATCTCGCAATGCTGATGCAAAGGTAGCGATATTTTGTGAAATAGGGATGAATCGAGCGGTCTGACCTGCATGTTTTGCCCCTTTGAGCGCATTCTCTGACATAAAATGCCTAATTTTGCATTCTCTAATCAAAGGAAAAGAGAAAATGATAGTAGATAAGATTGAAAATCTGGCCCGCTATGTGGCCCTCAACCCGCTCTTTGCCGACGTGGTGGCTTTTCTTCAGCACCACGACCTGCGGACCCTGCCCAATGGCAGTCATCCCATCCATGGCGACCGTCTCTATGTCAATGTGGAGGACGACCTCGGGAAGCGTAGGGAGGAGGCTGCCGTGGAGTATCATCGCCGGATGGTGGATATCCAGTTGCCGCTCAACATCCCCGAGACCTACGGCTTCGTCCCCGTAGATGACCTTCCCCCGCTCCCCTTCGATGAGGATCGCGACTTTGCCAAGTCCGATGGCCTTCCCGTCCGTGGATTCCTTACCCTCAAGCCAGGCGAGTTTGTCATCTTCTTCCCCGAGGACGGTCATGCCCCCTGCATTGCTGACGGACTCATCCACAAGGCCGTCTTCAAAGTGGCGGCGGATTAAGAAGTTACTATATATATAAGGAGAACATCATCAAGTAAGGATAACACAACGTATGATTAAGAACATCTATTTCGACATGGGCGGCGTCATCTTCGACCAGAATACCGAAGAGGCGTTTCGCCGTTTCAGATCTCTCGGTATTGATACCGATTATTATATGGGAGTCTATGGTCAGCGCGACTTCTTCCTTGATTTGGAGACAGGCCGCATCGATGCTGACACGTTTTGCCAGCGTGTGGGCGAGGTGGTAGGCCATGCGGTCTCACGGGAGCAGGCGCGCGACTGTTGGCTGGGATTCTTCGATGGCGTCCCTGTCGAGCGGCTGGACGACCTCGTGACCCTGCGCAGCTCCTATCGTCTGGGTTTGTTGAGCAATACCAATCCTTTTATGATGGACTTTATGCGTAGTGGTGCTTTCTCCGATCGCAAAAAGTCCATCGCAGACTATTTCGACGTCCTCTTCCTCAGCTACGAGATGCGGATCTGCAAGCCCGATGCGGAGATCTTCCGTCAGGTGCTGCAGCGCGAAGGGGTCAAGGCCGAGGAGTGTCTCTTTATTGACGATAGTCGCAAGAATACGGATGCGGCCAAGGCGCTGGGTTTCCAGGTGCTGACAGTAGCCACCAACGAGCCATGGATGCCAAAGTTGCGCCAACTGCTGGATCTGTAGTTTTGGCTATATGCCACGAACCATCGGATAAACAAAAAAGAGGACTTCAGCGAAGTCCTCTTTTTTAGCCCTTTTCAGAACTAAAACCACTTTGTGACCTGTATGGGGCTCGAACCCATGACCCCAACATTAAAAGTGTTGTGCTCTACCAGCTGAGCTAACAGGTCTCCTTGTGGCATGTGCTTTCCTCGTCCTCGTGCTCCTTCTGTCGATTGCTCGCCTTCAGAGAGCCGTTGTCTGATTTTGCGGGTGCAAAGGTACGGCTTTTTATTGAACAAAACAAAAAAATGCCGATATTTTTTCTTTCTCCGCTCTTTCTGGTGCTTGTCCGAAGTAGGGGAGTGGTAGGTTTCTTTCTTTTCTCATGTCTTCTTTGTGGCGTTGCAAGATGTATTGTATGCCGCTTTTTACCACCCCTAAAAGGCTAAATGAATGCAAAAAGCAGAAAAAAGGCGAGCAAAGGTCTTATTAAATGGGGGAATATTCAAAAATTACTTAATTTATTTTGGCGTTTCGCCATTTTCTCCTACATTTGCAACCGTTATGGGAACACTCTATCTCGTACCCACTCCTGTGGGCAACTTGGAAGATATGACCTTTCGTGCCATTCGCATCTTGCGCGAGGCCGATATGGTGCTCTGCGAGGACACACGCACGTCGTCTGTCCTGCTGAAGCATTTTGAGGTTCAGAACCGCCTGGTCGCCCACCATAAGTTCAACGAGCATGTCACGGCTGCCGGACTCGTCGAGCGACTGAAGGCTGGGGCGGTCATTGCCTTGGTCAGCGATGCTGGAACGCCGGGCATCAGCGATCCCGGTTTCCTCTTGGCCCGCGAGGCCATAGCCGCCGGCGTTACCGTCCAGACCCTTCCGGGAGCCACGGCCTTTGTTCCGGCCTTGGTGTCGAGTGGACTGCCCTGCGACCGCTTCTGCTTTGAGGGTTTCCTGCCGCAGAAGAAGGGACGCCAGACGATGCTGGAGCATCTCAAGACCGAGGAACGGACGATGATTTTCTATGAGTCGCCCTACCGTGTGCTCAAGACGCTGGAGCAGTTTGCCGAGGTCTTTGGTGAGGAGCGACGCGTGAGTTGCTGCCGCGAGATCTCCAAGGTCTATGAGGAGAGTGTCCGGGGTAGCCTGCGCGAGGTCATCGACCACTTCCGCGAGGTGGAACCGAAGGGCGAGTTTGTCATCGTCCTGGCAGGAGCACCCAAGGTGAAGGAACATAAACGTGATCGAAAGAGAAAAGAAGAGACTAATAATCAAAATAGTACGAATTAAGCCAAAACAATTATGAAAAAGCTATTTTTTATTGCCGCCTGCGTGTTGTCGTTGGCCGCTTGCAATCAGGACAAGAAACCTGCTATTAGCCCGGAGCAGATCCAGAACGACTCGCTGCGTGCGATTATCACGGCTCGTGATAATGAGATCAATGATATGATGGGTACGCTGAACGAGATTCAGCAGGGCTTTGCCGAGATCAACGAGGCCGAAAACCGTGTGACGGTGGCGAAGGATGGCGAAGGTCGTGACAAGACGGCCGTGATCAAGGAGAACATCCAGTTTATCGCCCAGCGTATGCAGGAGAACCGCGATCTGATTAAGAAGTTGCAGGAGCAGCTCCGCACGACGGGCTTCAAGGGTGAGCAGATGCAGAAGGCCATCGAGTCCCTCAACGCTCAGCTCGTCGAGAAGGACAAGGAGCTTCGCGCGCTGCGTGCCGAACTGGAGAAGAAGAACATCCATATCAAGGAGCTCGACCAGACCATCTCTGGCTTGAATAGCGATGTGGCTGCTCTCCAGACCGACAAGCAGAACCTCCAGACCGACAAGCAGAACCTGCAGACAGAGAAGCAGAACCTGCAGAACGAGAGCAACAGAAAGACCGAGACCATCAATACGCAGGACAAGCAGCTCAATACCGCTTGGTTCGCCTTCGGTACGAAGAAGGAGCTGAAGCGTCAGAACGTCCTCGTCAAGGGCAAGGTTCTCCAGGGCTCATTCAACAAGAACTATTTCACCAAGATCGACATCCGCGAGACGCGCGAGCTTAAGCTCTACTCCAAGAACGCTAAGATCCTGACCTCTCATCCTACGTCCAGCTATAGCCTGACGAAGGACGCCTCTGGTCAGTATGTCCTCCGCATCAGCGATCCGGCTACGTTCTGGAGCACCAGCAAGTATCTGGTTGTCCAGGTGAAGTAGTCCTCCTCGGACTTCTACCTGCGGCCCTCGGAAAGGGCTTCGTCTCAGACGAGCGTTGGTCGTAGCTTACGGCCAACGCCCGTCGTAGCTTATGTTAGACGCCGGACGTTACTTATGTCCGTCGTTGGTCATAAGTTAAGGCAAATACGGGGCGATGCTTAGCCCTACTTCCCGAACGCATCCCGAAGGAGTGCGAACGGTAACGAGGCCGTCAATTTGTTTTTTGGAATATAGTTTATACTTATTGTCATAGGAGTGCGGAACGTTTCGTGCTCCTATGGATTTTTGTTATAAGGAACTTATGTTGATAGTCCTTGTTGTCATAGTCTATTTCCTTGTCCTTTTGTTGTTTAGCCGTCTCACGGCAGGTAAGTCGGACAATGAAACCTTCTTTCGTGCGAATCGCCGTTCACCTTGGTATATGGTAGCCTTCGGTATGGTCGGGGCTTCGATTTCGGGCATTTCCTTTGTCTCTGTCCCGGGTATGTCGCTCCAGTCGGGCATGACCTATTTGCAGATGTGTCTTGGCTTCATCTTGGGTTATTTTGCCATTGCCTTTGTCCTCCTTCCGGTCTATTACCGTTTGCATCTCACCACCATCTATACCTATCTGCGCGATCGGCTGGGTCGAAGGTCCTACAAGACGGGAGCCTCCTTTTTCCTCCTTTCCAAGATGACGGGTGCTGCCGTTCGTTTCTATGTGGTCTGTATCATCTTGCAGCGATTTGTTTTCGATGCCTATTCCATCCCGTTTCCTGTCACGGTAGTGGTCATGGTCGGACTGATTTGGCTCTACACGCGCAAGGGGGGCATCAAGACGTTGGTTTGGACTGATACCTTCCAGACGTTCTGTCTCCTCTCGGCCTTGGTGCTTATTATCTACAAGGTCATGGGCCATCTCCACTTCTCTCTGACGGATGCTTTCCAGGCGATCGTTTCAGATGAGAGGAGTCGTATTTTTGTCTTTGATGATGTAGCCAATCGTCAATATTTTTGGAAGCAGTTTTTGAGTGGTATCTTTGTGGCTGTTGTGATGACAGGCTTAGATCAGGACATGATGCAGAAGAACCTCACCTGTCGCACCCTTCGCGAGGCCCAGAAGGATATGTGTACTTATGGCTTCGCTTTCGTCCCTGTCAATCTTCTGTTTCTTTGTTTAGGCATCTTGCTTGCGCAACTTGCGCAGCGTCAGGGTGTTGTCTTGCCTGAGGCTACCGACGACCTCCTCCCGATGTATGCTGCCACAGGCCAGTTGGGTGTTTCCGTAGTGGTCTTTTTCACGATTGGAATTGTGGCAGCGAGTTTCTCCAGTGCCGATAGTGCCATGACGGCGCTCACTACCAGTTGGTGTGTGGATATCATGGAACGACCCAAGGATGAGTGGCTCCGCCATCGTTCTCATGCGGTGGTGGCTTTGCTTTTTGTCCTGTTTATTTTGCTCTTCCGTGTAGTCAATTCCACCAGCGTCATCGACGCCATCTACATCCTTTGTTCCTATACCTATGGTCCCTTGCTCGGCCTCTTTGCCTTTGGTTTATTTACAAAAAGAAAGACCAACGATCGCCTGGTTCCTTTCGTCGCCGTGGCAAGTCCGTTGGTCTGTTTCGTTGTCGATTATAGCTGTTCAAGCCTCTTCGACTATCATTTTGGCTATGAGCTATTGATGCTCAACGGTCTCCTCACCTTTCTTGGTCTTTGGTTCATCGGAGCTCGAAGCAAGGGGTAGGGAGATCTGGTCTTCATGCTCTTTCGTCACGTATCTTTGCCAGTAGGCAATGATGAGGGTGGTGAGTGGCAGGGCGATGATCAGACCGAGAAATCCGAGGAGTGCACCCCATACCGATAGCGACAGGAGAAGGATGGCGGGGTTCAGTCCCATGGCCTTGCCCATCACCTTCGGCGTCACCACCATGTCGGTAATAATTTGCACGATGATGAAGACGGCGAGTGCGCTCAGGAAGATGGCCCAGAAGTTCTCACCCGTATCTGCCGCTTTCAGTATGGCCAAGAAGACCGTGGGGATGAGGGCGAAGGAGTGGAGGTAGGGCACAAGGTCAAGGATGCCGATAAGGATTCCCAAACCGATCGCCATCGGAAATCCAATGATCGTAAATCCTATGCAGAACATGATTCCCATGCAGAGTGCCACCAGTCCTTGGCCGCGGATGTAGTTGTTGAGTTCCCGCTCCACGTCGGTAGCCAATTCGTGCCAGAAGGGACGCACCTTCTTGGGGAAGATCCTGATCCAGTTCTCCGTAAGAAACTCATAGTCAAGGAGTATGAAGAACATATAGAGCAGCGTGATACAGCTCGCCACGATACTAATCACGATGCTGGCCGTTTGTCCCAACATGTTGAAAACCTTTGGCATCGTGGTCTTTACAGTCTCCGTGAAGTCCTTGCTACGGAAGAATGAGGCGATCGATTCCTTGTTTTGTGCTATCCAGTCGCGCACCATCTCGCCAATATTGTTGGTATGGGCTGTCTGCTGGATGTAGCGCGTGAAGATACTTCCTAGTTTGTCAAACTGCTCGATCATGGGCGGAATGATCAGATAGGTCACGCCGCCGATAATCGCTGTGACGAAGATAAGTGTGACGATGATGCTCAGAGCGCGGGTAGGCACATGCAACTTATATTGCACAAATTTTACGATAGGGTAGAGCAGGTAGGCCAAAAACCACGCGATGAAGAAGGGCAGCAGTACGCTGCTCAGTTCTTTCACAAACCAAAAGACAGCCAGTATGGCTGCAGCTACGAGTGCCCCGCGGATAAACCGGTCGAAAGTGATTTCTTTTCTCATTTGTTTTCCTCCTTTTCTTCTTCTTTGGCTTTTCGATAACATTCACGGCAAAGCGGCTCATATTCAGACTGTTCCCCCAGTAGAACCCGCTCGCTATTGTGAGTCAAGCGATGGCTCAAGTAGGCCAATGCCCCACATCTCACACAGATGGCATGAACCTTGGTCACTTCGTCTGCTATGGCACAGAGGTCTGGTATCGGTCCGAATGGTACGCCGAGGTAGTCCATGTCGAGACCCGCCACGATCACACGGATGCCTTGGTTTGCCAGTTGGTCGCAGACCTTCGTAAGGCCCTTGTCGAAAAACTGAGCTTCGTCTATTCCTACCACGTCGAAATTCTGGGCGAGTTTTAGGATACTCTTCGGAGAACTGACGGGAGTAGAGGAGATGGAGTTGTGGTCATGACTCACCACGTCGGCTTCCGAGTAGCGGGTGTCAATCGAGGGTTTAAATATCACCACCTTTTGTTTGGCAAAGATGGCACGTTTCAGTCTGCGGATGAGTTCTTCCGTTTTACCGGAAAACATACTGCCGCAAACCACCTCAATCCTGCCTTGCTTTTTTCTCTCTCCTGTCGTATGGTATGTTGATGCCATGTTTTAAATGCCTGTTTTTGGAGCTTGCTTTTTGCCCGCTCTTTTTGCCGTTATGCAAAGGTACAAAGATTGTGTGAACGAGCAAAAGGAAATGCCTGCTTTTATTCCCTTTCTTGCGAGTATATATATAATGTACGCGCGTACATTTATTATTAGCTGTTTATAATGCCATCATCTCCTTTCTTCTTCTCGTTCTTCTTTGTTTTCCTTTCTTTTCCACCTTGCTCATATTTTGCGAATTTGCGCCCAATCGTCCAGCTGCTCGCAAATTCGCAAATTATGGAGTCTTTAAAATCCCACTTTCTGTCCTTGTGCAAACCTTTGTGCTTATTTTTTGGCTTTGTATTCTTCTGCTCTCTTTTGTTCCGTCTTCCCTTGTCGGTTGCTCGGACAGATCCCGGCGTCTTTCCCAGCCTCGTTCCCTTGTTCTCAGTTGAGCACATTTCTTAGATAAGTTTAGCCAAAATCTCACCTCGAAATGTTAAAAATGGCCTAAGTTTGTCCGTATATTCGACTTTTTTAGGTGTGTCAGTTATTTTTTTTATTTTTTTCGTTCCAAATTCGGGATATAATGGCTATCTTTGTACTTGTGTATTGAAGTAATTCAAATTAATAACTAATATTTGGGGTTTATATGGGTAAAAGACTAGGCTTTGTTTTGGTCTGCTTGCTGTTCTCCATAGGAATAGCCGTAGCTCAGAACACTGTATCCGGAACCGTCTTGGGTGACGATGGTCTTCCAGTTATCGGTGCCACCGTTATGGTGAAAGGCACGAAGACTGGAGCTGCCACCGACATTGACGGTAATTTTAGTATCAGTACAACGGAGGCTCATCCTCAGTTGGTCGTCTCCTACGTAGGTATGAAGACCTTGACCGTGAAAGGTGCCTCTAACATGAAAATCACTTTGGAAGCCGACGTTGACAGTCACCAGTTGGGTGAGGTCGTCGTTACCGGTATGCAGAAGATGGACAAGCGTCTGTTTACTGGTGCCGCGACGAAAGTCGACGCAGAGAAGGCTAAGCTCGACGGTGTCGCCGACATCTCTCGTTCATTGGAGGGTCGCGCAGCTGGTGTGAGTGTGCAGAACGTCTCTGGTACCTTTGGTACGGCACCGAAGATTCGTGTCCGTGGTGCTACTTCTATTTATGGTTCTTCCAAGCCGCTTTGGGTGGTCGATGGTGTCATCATGGAGGATGTGACTGAGGTCGATGCTGACGCTCTTTCCTCTGGTGATGCCGCTACGGTCATTTCCAATGCTATCGCTGGTCTCAACGCCGACGATATCGCCAGCTTCGACATCTTGAAGGACGGTTCGGCCACCTCTATCTACGGTGCCCGCGCTATGGCTGGTGTGATTGTCGTTACCACGAAGCGTGGTAAGGCTGGTAGCGCTCGTATTTCTTATACGGGTGAGTTCACCATGCGCTTGAAGCCGAACTACAACCAGTTCAACATCATGAACTCACAGGAGCAGATGTCTGTCTATCGTGAGATGATGAAGGGTGGTTTCTTCTCTTTCATGAACTCTTATCGCGCCAGCGCAAGCGGTGTCTTCGGTAAGATGTATCACCTTATGAATGAGTACGATGAGACCAATGGTCGCTTCGGTCTTGCCAACACGCAGGAGGCTATGAATGCTTACCTCCGCGAGGCTGAGTATCGCAATACGGACTGGTTCGATGAGTTGTTCTCCAACTCCATCCAGATGAACCACTCTATCAGTATGAGCTCTGGTACGGATAAGGCTCAGTACTATACTTCTTTCTCTTTCCTGGATGACCCGGGATGGACGAAGCGTAGCAACGTACAGCGTTACACCGCCAACATCAATGCCAACTACAACATTAGCAAGAAGGTTTCTTTGAACATGATTGCTAATGCCAGCTACCGTAAGCAGCAGGCTCCGGGTACCGGCAACCAGTCCACCAACGCCGTGACGGGTGCTGTGTCTCGTGAATTCGATATCAACCCGTATTCTTACGCGTTGAACTCTTCTCGTACGCTCGATCCTAACGAGTACTATGTTCGCAACTACGCTCCGTTCAACATCAAGAACGAGCTCGACAATAACTACATGGACTACGACATCGTCGACTTGAAGTATCAGGCCGAGTTGAAGTACAAGCCCATCTCTAAGGTGGAAATCAGCGTGTTGGGTGCTTACAAGTTCTCTACCACGACGATGGATCACCGTATCAAGGAGAACTCTAACCAGGCTATGGCTTACCGTGCCATGGACGACGCTACCATGCGTGATGCCAACTCTTGGTTGTACCTCGACCCGGATGTGCCCAACAGCCTCCGTCAGACGGTTCTTCCCCGTGGTGGTTTCTTCCGTGAGACCAAGTATAAGATGAACAGCTGGGACTTCCGTGCCACTGCTTCTTATAACGATGTTTACAACGATCGCCACATCCTCAACCTCTATGGTGGTATGGAGGTCAACAACGTTGACCGTAGCTCTACCTACTTCAATGGTGTAGGTATGCAGTATGGCATGGGTATGCTCGGTAGCTACGACTACAAGTACTTCAAGCAGGCTGCTGAGGAGAACTCTATGTACTACTCTTTGAGCAATGGCTATAGCCGTGAGGCTTCTTTCTTCGCTACCGCTACTTACTCTTGGAAGGGTCGTTATACCTTCAACGTCACTGGTCGTTACGAGGGTAGCAACCGTCTGGGTAAGGCCCGCAGCGCTCGCTGGTTGCCGACCTGGAACGTTTCAGGTGCTTGGAACATCCATGAGGAGCCTTGGTTCGAAAAGCTTCGTCCCGCTCTCTCTCACGCTACGTTCAAGACTTCTTACTCTTTGACGGGTGATAAGCCTGCTATCACGAACGCAGAGTCTATCTTCCAGAGCTACAACCCGTGGCGTCCGTTCAGCGCAGACAAGGAGTCTGGTATCGAGGTTTACTCTTTCGCCAACCCTGATCTGACTTATGAGAAGAAGCACGAGTTCAATCTCGGTCTCGACCTCGGTTTCCTCGACAACCGCTTGAATGTGGAGTTGGCTTACTATCTCCGTAACAACTACGACTTGATTGGACCGAAGATCACCACGGGTGAGGGCGGTACCATCATGAAGTACGCCAACGTTGCCTCTATGCGCTCTTATGGTGAGGAGGTCACGATTTCTTCTCGCAACATCGTCACCAAGGACTTCCAGTGGAGCACTGACTTTATCTTCTCTCACACCAAGTCTAAGGTTACGGATCTGCAGTCTAAGAACCGCCTGATCAACATGATCGCTGGCTCTGGTTTCACCTCTAAGGGCTATCCCTACCGTGCGCTCTTCTCTATGGACTTCCAGGGTCTTAACAACCATGGTATTCCAACGTTCATCAACCAGGATGGCAAACTCGTCACGAGCGACATCGACTTCCAGTCGTACAACCTCGACCACCTCATCTACGAGGGTCCGACGGATCCGACGTTCTCTGGTTCTTTGGGCAACACCTTCTCTTATAAGGGTCTCCACCTGAACGTGTTCATCACCTACGCTGCTGGTAACAAGGTCCGCCTCGACCCGGCTTTCAGCACGGGTTACTCTGACCTCACCGCCATGCCGAAGGAGTTCCAGAACCGTTGGGTTGTGCCTGGTGATGAGAAGCACACCGACATCCCGGCTATCGCTGACTACCGTCAGCTCCAGGGCGACGCTTACCTCGGCTATGCTTACACTGCTTATAACTATTCTCACAACCGTATCGCAAAAGGTGACTTCATCCGTATGAAGGAGATCTCCATCGCTTACGACGTTCCTCTGAGCTTGATCAAGCACATTGGTCTCTCTTCCATGAGCTTGAAGTTGCAGGGTACCAACCTCTTCCTTATCTACTCTGATAAGAAGTTGAACGGTCAGGATCCTGAGTTTATGAACTCTGGTGGTGTTGCCGTCCCGATGGCACGTCAGTTCACTTTCACGGTCCGTCTTGGAATTTAAACATATCAGCAATCAAGAAAATGAAGACAAAATATTTATTTTTAGGTCTTGCCGCTCTGTCGTTGGCATCTTGCGATGATTATCTTGACAAGTTGCCAGATGATCGTGCAACGCTCGACACGAAGGAGAAGATTACTCAGCTGCTCACCTCTGCCTATCCGACAAACCACGTGGCTGTCATGGCTGAGATCAGTTCTGATAATGTTGGCAATAATGGTAACTCCTATGGAGTGGACCAGCTTGTTGACGAGCTCTATCAGTTCAAGGATGTCAAATCTACGGCTGGTAATGACAGCCCGACCAGTGTTTGGAACGGTTATTATACTTCTGTTGCTACGGCCAACGAGGCTATCAAGGCGATCAAGGAGTATGGCGATTCTGCTGCATTGGCTCCGCAGTTGGCCGAGGCTAAACTCTGCCGCGCCTACAGTATGATGCAGCTTGCCAGCGTCTTCTGTATGGCTTGGAACCCGGAGAAGGCTGACGAGTATCTCGGTCTGGCTTATCCGCTGAAGCCGGAGCAGAGCGTCAACGACACCTATAAGCGTGGTACGCTTCGCGAGCTCTATGCCAACATCAATCGCGATATCGAGGAGGCTCTCCCCGCTGTCGATGATGGTATCTA
Organism: Prevotella sp.; assembly: GCA_003447235.1. Taxonomy (GTDB): domain Bacteria; phylum Bacteroidota; class Bacteroidia; order Bacteroidales; family Bacteroidaceae; genus Prevotella. The sequence continues at coordinate 49,447 of DLZV01000021.1, read as the reverse complement.
CTCTGTGCCTAAGTATCACTGGAATTCAAAGGCTGCATACGCTTTCGCTGCTCGTTTCAACTTGTATTACATGAACTACGACAAGGCGATCAACTATGCTACCCGCGCTTTGGGTGCCGATGTGCCTTCTCAGCTCTTCGACTTCCCCTCCATCATGCAATTAGGTGCTCAGGATATTTCCAACACTGTGATCCGTAGTGGTTTGAAGTCTAACTACTTGTTGGTTACGGCTTACTCTTCGGGTGCCCGTTTCCTCAACATGGGTTACAACTCACGCTATGCTCACAACTCTATGGTGGCTACTTATGACACGTATTGGGCAAGAGCTCCGTGGGGTTCGGGATCTTCTGACAATACGCTCTACTTCTCAACGAAGATCTATGGTACTTCTGCTTGCGCTGCTTTCCCGACGATGATTGAGCACTTCGAAATGACGGACCGTATCAACCAGACGGGTTATGCTCACATCGTGGACCACGCGTTCACGGGTGATGAGACGCTCTTGGTTCGTGCAGAGGCTTATGCCCTGAAGAACGATACTGCCAATGCGCTGAAGGATATGAACATGTGGGTGGTCAGCCACTGCAAAGAGAAGGAAGGTCCTACCATTCGTCCGGTTCTGACGACGGCCGTGGTCGATACCTTCTTTACTAACATGGATTATCAGCCTGCTGTCCTCGATGGTCCTCGTGACTATTCTATCCGTAAGCAGTTGCACCCGCAGGGCTTCACTCTTCAGCAGCCTTACACCACTTCTTATGGTGTCGAGGTCAATACGCAGGAGAACTTGATTCTTCTCATTCTCCACATGCGTCGTCTGGATACGCTCTTCCAGGGTCTCCGCTTCTACGATCTGAAGCGTTATGGCATGGAATATACGCATGAGATCTCCGGACGTGAAGGTATTACGTTCAAGGCCGGTGACTTGAGAGGTGCTATCCAGCTGCCTCAGGATGTCATTAGCGCTGGTCAGACAGCTAATCCCCGTTGAATTTAAATAGCATCTATCAATGAAAAGAATATATTTGTTCGCCTCTCTTCTGCTTTGCAGCATGGGCTTCATGCTCACTGGTTGCAGTGATGATGACTTGAGCTCTACGTCCGTATTTGCAGGAGATACTATCAAGGCCAATGGTGAGTTTGACAAGTGGCTTACCAAGAACTATCTGGAGACGTACAACATCGACTTCCAGTATCGTTACAACGATAAGCTCACGGATCAGGTCTATAACGTCATTCCGGCCGATGTTGAAAAGTCCAAGGCGCTGGCTATCCTTGTGAAGCACATGTGGCTCGACGCTTATTCTGAGGTCTTCGACTCCATCTATAAGCGCGAGGATCCCGCTACCTATTACGAGGGCAAGGGTCGCAACTTCCTCAAGAAGTACTGCCCGCGACAGATGCAGCTCATCGGTTCCAATGAGTATAGTGCCAACGGCTCTATCATTTTGGGTACTGCTGAGGGTGGTTTGAAGATTATGCTCTACGGTGTCAACCGTTTGGATGTCGATAACCCCAGCATCAACGTTGAGAATCCTTATGCTGATCGTAGCGAGGTACCTATCGACATGAACTACTGGTTCTTCCACACGATGCACCATGAGTTCTGCCACATCTTGACGCAGCAGAAGAACTACAGCACCGACTACCAGACCATCACGGGTGGTTCTTACCACTCTCAGGACTGGGTCAACCTCAAGGATACCGCTGTAGCTAAGGAGGGTTTTGTGACCGCTTATGCTTCTCAGGAGTACAATGAGGACTTCGCTGAGATGTATGCCACTTATGTTACGATGACCCCGTCTGCATGGGATATGATTCTTGCAAAGGCTGGCCCCGAGGGTTCTGCCCTCCTGCAGACCAAGCTCGCTGCCGTTCGTGCTTACTTCAGCGAAAGCTGGAATATCGACATCGATGAGATGCGTGCTGTTTTGCTGCGCCGCTCTTCAGAGGCAATTCGCTTGAATCTTCGTGATTTAAATCAGAATTAAAGCAACGCTTAAGGTTATTTAGAAATGAGAAAGATTAGTTATTTATTCGCACTGCTGGTTTCATTCATAGCGTTCAACGCTTGTACCAGCGACGTGGACAATTATTTTCCTGAAAGTGCCCCTGAGCGTGCTACCAAGTCTGTAGCCGAGGTTAAGAAGACCCTTCAGGGTGCATCCAACGGATGGCGCATGGAGTACTATGGTGATGTCACCTATGGTGGCTACAATGTACTCTGCAAGTTCCAGGGTGACTCGGTTCTGATTGCCTCTGAGAAGGCTGGTAAGAACCATGAGGCTGGTCTTGATGCTTCTGGCAACTTGATCACGGAGTCTTCTTTGGCTCACTTCACTGTGAACCAGTCTATGGGTGTCGTAGTCTCTTTCGATACTTATAACAAGCTGTTCCACTACTTTGCTGATCCGAAGAATGATGACTACGGTGAGGCTGGTACTGGTTTCGGTGGCGACTTCGAGTTCCGCGTACTCAAGTGTACTTCTGACACGATCGTTCTTCAGGGTCTGAAGCATGGTGATCGCATCGTCATGCTCCCGATGAAGGCTGATCAGGATTGGGCTTCCTACCTCAAGGAGGTTGAGAATGTGAAGACTTTCATGGCTTCCAGCTCTTACACGCTTCTTTCAAATACTGATACGTTGGCAGAGGTCACTCAGTATGGCGACTTCCACACCTTGATCTTCCAGTATCCTGACTCTACGGGTCAGATGAAGGCTACCGCTTACCCGTACATCGTTACTCCGGAGGGCTTTAAGTTCTATCAGGAGGTTGAGATCGGTGGCAAGAAGTTCACCAACTTCTCTAAGGATTACAATGATCCCTCTGATGAGCGTTTCTATCCGCAGGGTGATGCCAGCATCTGCCTTGAGACGGTTGTACCGCCTGTTGTTGACGCATTCAAGAAGGGCCAGTGGTTCTTCGATGGCAGCAAGGTTGGACCTTACGCCGAGGGTGCTTGGAACGATTTCATGGAGGGTATCAAGAAGGCTGCCAATGGTAAGGAGGCTATTCTCTACCAGGCTATGATTGGTACCTATAACAACAAGTTCGGTTTCCACGCATGGTTGAGCAGTGACTACCTCTACGTCGAGCTCACGGTTCGTGACCCGAATGAGGCAGGTGACGAGATAGCTTTGCAGTACAACCGCAACTCGCCCACCAACAAGGCCGCTCAGGTATTCATGAAGAGCTACAAGCTCACGCCGGTCCTGAAGACCTTCTCCGCTCTGAACAACAAGCTCCGTCTCAAGTTGGAGACTGACAACCCGCGTAAGCCGACTTATATGAAGCTGATCCAGGTTGATCATCCGGAGAATGTTCTCGAGCTCACCGCTACTCAGGTCATGTATCCGTTCGGCGGTTCAGAACAGTAATAAACTCTTTTCTCTTCCCCTGCCTTTCTTCGGGCAGGGGGGAGATATACTTATTGATCATTATTTTTTTAATTAATTAAACAGTTTAAAAACAATGAAGAAGTTTTTACTTGCATCATGTGCTTTAGCAGCTTGCATGGGTGCTTCTGCACAGAAACTCCAGAAGGCTCCCGTTTCATTCAATGAATTGAAGCTGAGCAGTCTCACTGCAGCAAAGTTTGAGGGTGTTGCCAAAAAGGCACCAGCTGCAAAGAAAGTTGACGTCAAGAATTTTATTGGTCTTTTTGTCAATAATGCCTGGGATGAGGAAAATGAAATCAATAATTCCACTGTTGACACAATGTTCACTGCTAATGTTGCTGATGAAGCTGGCAATACTTTGAATGTCAAGTGGAATGTCGCTGGTAACCAGTTAGGCTATGTTTACGGATATCTGGATGAGAAGACAAACTCTTTTATCGTTCCGCAACAGTATACCAATGATGGTGCTCCGTTTGACTTCGGTGGTCAGGCTGGCCAGTCTCCTGTGTTGTTCACAGGTGTAAGTACCAATGATAAATTCTGCAATTTTGTTGCCTCTTATAATCCCGAGACAGGACAGATCGTTCCGAATGATACCGTCGCTGGTTATTATTTCATTATTACCGAGGGAGAATACCAGAATGCTTGGGTATTACGCAATGTCTCTTCGACTATTGCACGTGCCAATGCTGTCGAAACTGGATACATCACTGGCAAGAACGCAGAAGGCAAGGATGATTGGTTGGAATTCGAGCAGCCCGTTTGGTTGGATTACAGTGCAGCCACTGACGGTGTTGTAGATATTTACAACCAGCTTCTTAAATTAGGCGTAAATTATGGTTGCAAATTCTCTGTAGATGTGGACGGAGAAAGTGCTACCATGGCAACTGGTCAGGCGATGAACTACATTACTGACAAGAATGCACACGAAACTTATGGCAAATATGTCTTACTTCGTGGTGTGTCCGTTGCTGATGGAAGAATTCGTACGGATATGAACATGGCTACTATCGAAGGTGGTTCTTACGTTGGTGGGGAGGTTGCTTTCCGTGACATCTATTTCCGTGGCTTTTCCAATCTTGATTCTCAGCAAACTGGTTATGGTACCGAATTTTTCTATAATTGTACCTATACACCGACTACCACTGGTATTGCTGGTGTAACTGTAAAGACCACCAAGCCCGCTGACAACCGCATCTTCAACCTCGCTGGCCAGCAGGTTGGCAAGGACTACAAGGGAATTGTCATCCAGAATGGTGTGAAGAAGCTTCAGAAGTAATTTTTACTTTTAGATACACACTTTCTTTTTTGAGAGGTGCGGCCTGTGCAGGTCGCACCTCTTTCAATTTTAAGTGTGTTCATCTCATAAGATCTTTTACCAAGAGTCATCCTGCACCCCTCTTCATTTCTTGTTTAGCTCCTTTTTCCTTTTTTCTTATTTTTCCTCCTCTTTTTTTTAACTATTAGCCGTTTCCCCTTTTTGCCTCTTTTCCCCTATTTTCCCCCTACTTTTATGAAGTTAACTTCATCGCCCTACGAAGTTAACTTCATCGGCCCACGAAGTTAACTTCATCGGCCTACGAAGTTAACTTCATTCGCGAACGCATGTAACAAGCTTTTTTAAGCGTTTTCTGAGTCTCTCTTGATAGCGTCTTCGTTTCTTTTTTATCCCTTATGCATTTTCTATAGCGCCTTTAACATTAATTGTTTCTCTCATTCTTTGATGGCAATATTTTTTTTGCTAACTTTGTCGCCATAAATAATCAATTGAAAAATATTTTTTTGACGAATGAAAAAAGCTTGCTTACTTTCTCTCTCGTTGTTGGCCATGTCGTTAGGTGCACATGCTGTTCCTGCCAAGCGTATGGTTTACACGATGAAGCAAAGTGATGGTACGACCATCCAGGTCTATAAGCATGGCGAAAGCTATTGTGCTTATTACACCACCCTCGACGGGAAGGTGCTGTATTCCAACCCCGATATCAACTACGATTTGTGCTACGCCACGGTCGTTGATGGTAAGTTTGTCCCGACCAGCATCGTCGCTCACGATATTGCTGAGCGTACACAGGCAGAGATAGAATACCTTTCTACCTGCACCATTAACGCCGCTTCTCCTGAGGTTCTCGATTTGAGAGAAGGCAATGAGGGTCCCCGCCGCGTCCACTATGCCTCTACTGCTGATGGTATAGGTAAGTATGGTACGAGTGCCTTGGGTGCTGTCAAAAGTATTGGTAATACCAAGATCCCTGTGATCTTGGTCAACTATGCAGATGTCAAACTCCAGGAAAAATCCACTATTGAGCTCTACCAGCGCATCATGACCGAGGAAGGTTATTCGGACCTGTATGGTAGTGTTGGCTCGGTCCGCGACTATTTCGTCCAGAATAGCTACGGTATGTTCAACCCTGACTTCGAGGTTGTCGCAGCCGTCAATTTGAGCAAGGATCGTTCTTACTACGGTGCTAACCGTGGTGGCAGCAACGGTGGCGACATCCGTGCCGAGGATATGGTAATCGAGGCTGTGGAGCTCGCTGCTAAGCAGGGTGTTGATTTCTCTAAGTTCACCAATGCGGAAGGTAAGGTAGAGAACGTCATCGTGATCTATGCTGGTCAGGGCGAAGCCTCTGGTGGTGAGCCTGAGACCATTTGGCCGCATGAGTACGACTTTGAGAAGACCATCAATGGAATCCAGTTCAATTCCTATTTCGTCGGTAACGAGATCAACTCTCAGGGCCGTACCGATGGTATCGGTACCCTCGTCCACGAGTTCAGCCACGCTTTGGGTCTCCCTGACCTTTATGTGACCAACTATAGCTATAGCGGCGACAATGCCTTCGGTATGTACTCTATCATGGATAGCGGTCCCTACGCTGGCAATGGCTACCGTCCCGTGGGCTACACCGCCTATGAGAAGAGTTATTTGGGCTGGCTGGAAATACCGACTATCAGTGACGAACAGGCTGTCACGCTGACCGATCCGAACACCTCTTCTACTGGTTTCGCCGTCCGTATCAACAACCCGTATAGCGTCTCGGAGTATTTCATCATCGAGAACCGCCAGCCGGGCAACTGGTTCCTCACCAACAACCCCGGTGGTGTGATGGAAAGCCATATCGCTTACAACCGTAACCAGTGGCAATTCAATACCCTCAACAATGAGAAGAAAAAGAAGCGCTGCCACTGTGTCACTGCCGATCAAAGTGAGATCAACTATAGCGTCAATTCTTCACAGCTTTACGGCAACAATGTGAATAACATCACGCGCTTCCCGCTCTACTCTGGCGTCAACCTTGATGACAGCGAGATCTATCGCGTCCTCTTGCACGAGGATGGTACTGCCACCTTCAACTTCCGCCAGCGCACCATCGATGGCGAGTACAAGCCCACCACAGGTCAGTACTACTCACTCGTTCGTTCGGTCGATGAGTTGGAGACGGGTGACTCCGTGATTGTCGTCAATGGCAACAATACGCTCTCTGTAGGTACGACCTTCCGTGATGGCCTTGGCAAGGTGGCTGCCGTCAACGTTGCCCAGGACGGATTGGTTATCGCCAATGGTGACGTCCAGGCTTTCACTGTTCGTAAGAACACGACTAGCTGGGCCCTCAAGGTTGGCAATAGTTATCTGGCTATCAGCCGTGAAGGTCTGACCACGACATCTTCGCTCACCAACGGTCGTTTTGATCTGGCTATCAACAATGGCGAGGCTTCTATCAGCTTCACCGCCAACTATGCCAATCATCTCTTGAGCATCGACGATCAGAACTACCTCACCTCTGTTGTGAGCAGCAACCCCAGTGCGCTCCGTATCTACAAGTTGAATACCGCAGCCGGTATCGAAGGCACTACGGTGGCTCCGGAGCAGCAGTCTGCTGAGAAGGTGGTCTATAACCTCCAGGGACAGCGTGTCAACAGCAATGGTAAGCTCCCGAAGGGTATTTATATCATCAACGGCAAGAAGACGGTTGTGAGATAATCACTCGTCCCTCGCTATATACTATCAAGGCGGAATCCCATGAGGGTTCCGCCTTGATGCTTCTTAACCGTTTCTACGCTTTCCTTGTGTCTATTTCCGCTTCCGTTTGAAGAAGTCTTGCATGACCGCCTTGCAGTCGTTTTCCAGCACTCCTGCAGTGATAGTGGCCCTGGGATGCAGCGCTTGGGGCGCAAAGCGTGAGAAGCCCCGTTTCTCTTCTCCACAGCCATAGACGATGCGTGAGAGCTGTGCCCAGCCGATAGCCCCCGCACACATCACGCAGGGCTCTACAGTGACATAGAGGGTGCATCCCGAGAGATATTTGCCCCCCAGCTGGTTGGCTGCGGCCGTAATGGCGAGCATCTCCGCATGCGCTGTCACGTCGTGGAGCGTCTCCGTCTGGTTGTGCGCCCGCGCTATCACTTTCCCATTGGCTACGATGACTGCTCCGATGGGGATTTCATTCTCTGATAGTGCCATCTCGGCCTCTTTCAGCGCCAGCCGCATGAAGTATTCGTCCGTCTTTTCCATATCTTTTTCTCCTTATTATATAGGTCCTCATCCATCCGGGTAATTTGCTCCACCACATTTTGTCTCTTGAGATGGATGCCACCCTCTGAAGCGGTTCACCGTAGAGGCATACACTCGTGATTATAGGACAAAAACAAAGGCGTGCAGCCGAATTACTTCGTTACACGCCTTGATTGAAATGATGATGTTTGAGCCTCTTGTCGGATTCGAACCAACGACCCCGAGATTACAAATCACGTGCTCTGGCCAACTGAGCTAAAGAGGCGGGTGGGCAAGCGGTTCATATCGCGCTGCTACAACCTACTACCCTTGCTACGTTCCCGTCCTGGGGGATTCGAAGGGAGCTAGCCGTATGAGACTTGCCCGTGTTGACTTCCTTTCGAAAGCGGTTGCAAAGGTACTTGAAATTTCTCGATTGGGCAAAGAAAAAAGGAGGAACTTGTCCTCCTTTTAGTCTTTTTTAGGATTTTATTCCTCCAGCAACTTTTGGATTCTCTCTTCGATAATCGCTACACCACCGAAGGTGTTGGACTCGATGTTGAGTACCATGACAGGATCGTGGAGGGAGAGGCGAAGCAAGAACCATCCCTGCTCAAACTCTCCCGTGCAACTGACGCGTACGCCCTCGTAGTTGGGCTCAACGATGTGCCAGTCGGGTTGCTCTGCCACCTTGCTGCGGAGGCGCTCCAGTTTCTCCTTGCCTTCCTCCACGAAGCGCTCTGGATCGAGTTTGATGCGTTTCTCCTTGCTTTCTGCCGGTTTCTTGAGGTCGTGGATCAGGTCGGAGAGTTCCTTGCCCTCATGCTTCATGCGTGCAGCCTCGGTGATGAGCTTTGCCACGAGGTACGCACCATCGTCGAGGAAGTAGTTCTCGCGCAGGGCAGCATGTCCTGATGTCTCGATGGCAAGCCAGCACTCCTCGCCCTCGTTGTTGAGTCGGATGGCCTCGTCGATGACGTTTCTGTAGCCACGCTTGAAGCGATGGTGTTTGCCGCCATGCGCCTTGATAAACTCGGCCAGTCCCTCAGAGGTCACGGAGTCGGTGACGATGGTCGTGCCCGGGTGCTCCCTGAGTATTATCGCAGCGATGAGTGCGATGAGCGAGTTGCGGTTGATGGGGTCACCATAGTGGTCCACGATGGCCGAACGGTCCACGTCGGTGTCGAAGATGATACCCAGGTCGGCATGGTGACGGGTGACGGCCCGGCAGATTGCCATCATGGCATCCGTGCTCTCGGGGTTGGGAGCATGGTTGGGGAAGTGTCCGTCCGGATTCAGATAGATACCGCCCGAGGTGTCAGCCCCCAGGGGCTTCAGTACCTTCTCGGGGAAGAAACCACCCGATCCGTTGCCCGCATCCACCACGATGTCGAGGCCCGCCAGCGGCTGGTCCCCCTTGTTCACCTCCCCCTTGATGTAGTCGCGGAGCTGCTGGCAGTACTTCTCCATGAAGTCCCACTTGGCCGCCTCGCCCGAGAGGTCCTCTTTTTCATACTCGCCCTGCTCAGCCATGAGGAGCAGTTCCTTGATGTCTTTTTTGCCAAGGCCACCTTGTGGAGTGAAGAACTTCAGTCCGTTGCGGTTCCAGGGCAGGTGACTTGCCGTCACCATGATGGCACCATCAACCGGAGTCTCGTTGTCGATGGTCGTCATGAACATCGCTGGCGTCGAAGCCAATTCGCAGTCGAAGGCCTTCGCACCGCTGGCTTCCAACCCCTCGATGACGGCATCCTTGACCTGCGTGCTTGAGAGTCGCGGGTCGTGGCCTACGCTGACGCTGATGTGTTGTTTGTTGTTGCGCTTCGAGAGCCATGCTACGAAGCATCGTCCCAGAATGCCCGCCGCCTCACTGGTGAGGTTGACGTCTTCTCCCTCGACACCTGCGAGCGCTACGCCACGGATGTCAGAGCCGTTTTGGAGTTTCTTCCAATCTGTCATATTGCCAAAGGTCTTTAATTTTGTTACGTTATATTATGGATGCGAAGATACAATAAGTTTTTGGATTGCTCAAACGATTTGAGTAGTTTTTTCCTTTCTGCTTGTTGTGTCCGCAAACATTTTGCATAGTGTCGGCAGTCTGCTGTACCTATGAGAAAAGTCAAGGGCTGCGACGGACGGCTTGTCAGCCATGGTCCGTGCAGCCCCTCGTGCCTTTGCGTCTCACTTATTTATCCTTCTTGCCGAAGATAGAGAAGTGGACGTATCGTTTCGGATGCGCCTTGAGGTTGACAAGCAGGCTGTCGGCATCGCGCATCGTCTGGTTCATGTTGTTGTAAAGTGTGGGATCGTTGAGGAACAGACCCAGTGAACCCTCACCTGAGTTGAGTTTCGCCGTCAGTTGGTTTACATGGTCGAGTGCGGTGTTCACCCGTGCCATGGTCCCTTCGACATCCACCCCTTCGAGTTTGCCGTTGAGATTCGTCATCAGACCGTTGGCGTTGCCGAGCGTCATGGACAGTCCCGACCGGGCATCGCAGACGAGCTGGTCGCTATGGGTAAGCAATGCCCCCGCCTTGCCCGTCAAGGCCGGCAGGTCACGGTTGAGCGAGGCCAAGAGTTGGTTCAATTCGCGCGTAGAAGTCGTTAGGTCCGACGAGATCTGGTTTACATTGTGCAGCGTTCCCGCAATAGCCGGGTCTGCCAGCAGCACGTTGAGGTTGTGGGCGATGGAGTCCAGTTTTGGGAGCAGGGCCTGCACCTGCGGTACCATCCCCTTGACCGCCTCCATGGCACCGTTGGAGGAATGGCCCGGAATCACGCCATTGGTGGGTAGGTATTGGCTCGAAGTGCCGAGGACGAGGTTCACCTGGATGTTGCCCATCAGATCGCTGACAATCTCCGCCTCCGTTCCCTCGGGAATCTTCATGTCCTTCTCGATGTCGGCCACGACGGTGATGTCGCCCGGTTGGGTGTAGTTGTAGGCGATGCTGTGTACCGTTCCCACCTTGTAGCCGTTGGCATAGATCGGAGAGGAAGCCGACAATCCGTTGATGTTGTCAAACTTCATCAGATAGGCGTTGGAGGTAGAGAATAGGTTCATTCCCTTGAGAAACTGCATCCCGAAGAAGAGGATGACGATTCCCAGGACGGCCACAAGGGCTATTTTCACTTCGTTGCTAAAATACTTTTTTTCCATTTGTTCTGATTTTCTTTGAGAAGGCTATCTGTGTCGCACTGCCGAGCGGTCGTTGTCAGCGTACTTACTTCTTCTTCGCATTTTGGAGGAAGGCCGCAATGGCCAGCGAAGTGTTCATCCGCTTGTCGCCATCGAAGGCGATGATGAAGCAGTTGGGGAAGTCTGTGGCCAGCTTTTTCTTCAGTTTAATGATGTCGTTGTAGTTGGTGCTTGCGCCGATGGTGTATTTGTAGAGGCCGTCCTCCACAAAGCTGTCCACCTCATTGTGGCCTTTGAACTGCTCGCTGTCGTGGTGCAGCTGCCGGTTGATGGCGAAGACCTGAACCTTGAAGACGGGCACCACCCCCTTGATGGCCGCCTGTGCCTCGGGAGGAAGTTGTGGCTGTGGGGCCGGAGCGGCCTGTTTGTCTGGTGCTTGCTCCTTGGTCGTCTCCTTCGGCTTCTGCGGAGCGGGGACGACGGGTACCGCCACGGGCTGCACCTTCTTCGGTTGTGCGCCGATGGCCGGCTTCTTGGTCACGGCGGGCGCTATGCTGATCGGCTTCGTCTCGCGAGTGGGAACCGTCCATTGTAGCTCATACTTCTTTCTGTATTTGACGAAAGCCTTATAGAACGCCTCCGCCATGCTGGCCTGTCCCTCCTCCGTATTAAGGAAGTCCTCCTCCTCCGGCGTGGTGATGAATCCCAGCTCGATCAGGCAACTCGGCATGGACGTCTCGCGGAGCACGAGGAATCCCGCCTGGTGCACCCCCTTGTCATTGCGTCCTACGTTCGAGCACACACTGCGCTGGATGAAACGTGCCAGCTCGATGCTGCGCTCCATATTCGCGCTTTGGATAAACTCAAACATGATATAGCTCTCCGACGACTTCGGGTCGAAGCCCTGGTAAGTCTGCTCGTAGTCCTTCTCTAATGAGATGACGGAGTTCTCGCGCATAGCCACGTCGAGGTTGTCCTTGGCTCGGTGCATACCCAGGGTATAGACCTGGAAACCCTGCACGGTGTGGCCGCGGGCCACGGCGTTGGTGTGGACAGAGATGAAGAGGTCGGCTTTGTTGCGGTTGGCAATGGCGGCCCGCTCATGCAGTGTGACGAAGCGGTCGTCCTTGCGTGTATAGATGACCTTCACGTCGGGACAGTTGCTTTCTATCAACTTGCCGAAACGCAAGGCCACACTGAGGTTGATGTCTTTTTCCTGTGAGAAAACGCCACGGGCGCCCGTGTCATGGCCGCCGTGTCCTGCGTCGATGACGAGTGTGAAACGCTTGGGCGTAGCCGCCATGAGCGACCACCCCACACACAGCAGGACCATAAGGAGGGAAAGCTTCTTTACCATACCAGGTGCAAAATTACGGATAAAATCGCAAAACTCATTCACTGCAAGCGGTTTTTATCGTTTATTAAATGTATTTCCACGCCCGCTCCGTCGCAGTCAGCCCCCATGGGCGGGTTGCGCTTGATGATACGGAGGTCGATGGATGTGATCTCGGGCCATTCCTCCAGTAAGGCCTGGGCCACATTGCCCGCTGCCTTTTCTATCAAGGCGACCGGGCGAGCCAGCACCTCTCGTGTGCGCTGATAGACCGCCGCATAGTTGAGCGTGTCGCCAACGTCGTCCGAGGTCATCGCGCGGGTGAAGTCGTAGCCTATCCGCAGGTTGATACAAAAGTCGTTGCCTATCACCTGTTCCTGCTCCATCACCCCGATGGGGCAGTGGAGCTGCAGGTTGTTGATGAGAACAAAGGTTTCCATAGGGCACATCATCCACATCGGCTTGCGCCACAGTTCGTACACAGTAGGCATCCCTCCTGATAGACCAGCGTCTCTTGTCCACAGACGGGACAGACCTGGCCGTTGGCCTTCGTGCCGTCGCTGACATACTTCTTCAGCGCGCGCTCCACGCCCACCTTCCATGTGTTGATATGCTCGCTCTTGAGCTGGAGCGACCCGACGAGTTTGATCACATGGCTGATCGGCATTCTATAGCGCAGCACACCCGAGATGAGTTTCGCATAGTTCCAGTATTCCGGGTTGAACTTCTCCGACAGTCCCTCGACGGTCGTCTTGTATCCACGCCGGTTCTTGAACTGGAAATCGTAGCGGTGAGTGCCGTCGGGGTTGGTCTGCTTGATGATCTTGCCCTTCGTGACCGTCTTGGGCAGTACGATGCCCTCCTCGTCATCCTGCAGTCCGGTGAAGATCTCGTAGGGGCGTCCATCTACCAGTCCGACGAAGGCCACCCATTTCTCCTTGTTGTTCTGGAAGCGCACCACGTCGCAGTCCAGTTCCTTCGGTCTCGTTTCGAGCACGGGCGGCTGCTGGAAGACCGGTTTTCTGATCTCCGTAGCCTGTCGCAAGTCCTTGGCTTCACCGTCCTGCGCATCCTCCTTGTTCTTCTTTGATACCGAGAGCATCACCCCCGACCGGCTGCCGTCGCGGTAGATGGTGCACCCTTTGCAGCCACTCTGCCAAGCCTCCATATAGAGTTGGTTGACCAATGCCTCATCGACGCCACTGGGCAGGTTGACCGTCACGGAGATGCTATGGTCCACCCACTTCTGGATAGCCCCCTGCATTCGCACCTTCATCAACCAATCGACGTCGTTGGCCGTGGCCTTGTAGTAAGGAGAACGAGCCACCAGGGCGTCGAGTTCCTCCTGCGAATAGGGGAGGGTAGGATCGATCCCTTCTATGGTCATCCACTTCTGAAACTTCTGGTGATAGACGATATACTCCTCAAATGCGTCACCGACCTCGTCAACATAGTCCACACGCACGTCGGCGTCGTTGGGATTGACCTTGCGCCGACGCTTATAGACAGGCATGAAGACCGGTTCTATGCCACTCGTGGTCTGCGTCATCAGCGATGTGGTGCCCGTGGGAGCAATGGTCAAGCACGCGATGTTGCGTCGGCCGAAGCGTACCATGTCGTCGTAGAGGGCCCCGTCGGCCTCCTTGATGCGCTGGATGAAGGGGTTGCCCGTCTCGCGCTGGGCGTCGTAGATGGCAAAAGCGCCTCGCTCCTGCGCCATCGTCACCGACGCACGGTAGGCGTTCAATGCCAGTGTGCGCTGCACCTTGACGGCAAAGTCGGTGGCCTCCTGCGTGCCATAGCGCAGTCCCAAGGCGGCCAGCATGTCGCCCTCGGCAGTGATGCCCACGCCCGTGCGTCGTCCCATGGCCGTCTTTTCCTTGATTTTCTCCCAAAGGCGACGCTCGGCATACTTCACGTCCTCTGCCTGTGGGTCGCTGTCGATCTTGGCAATGATGCCGTCGATCTTCTCCAGTTCCAAATCTACGATGTCATCCATGATGCGCTGGGCCATCTGAGCATGTCGGCTGAAGGTGTCGAAGTCGAAATGCGCCTCGGAAGTGAAGGGGTTGAGGACGTAGGAGTAGAGGTTGAGTGCGAGCAGACGGCAACTGTCGTAGGGACAGAGTGGTATCTCGCCGCAGGGGTTGGTGCTGGTCGTCCGGAATCCCAGGTCCGCATAGCAGTCGGGGATGCTCTCCCGGATGATCGTGTCCCAGAACAGTACACCGGGCTCCGCGCTCTTCCAGGCGTTGTGGACGATTTTCTCCCATAGTTTGCGCGCCGATATTTCCTTGCGGACCCATGGGTGGTCGCTATCGACAGGAAACTGCTGTGTGAAGTACCCATTCTCTGCGGCTGCCCGCATAAACTCGTCGCTGATCCTGACGCTGACATTGGCCCCCGTCACCTTGCCCTCCTCCATCTTGGCATCGATGAAAGCTCCCGCGTCGGGGTGCTTGATGGAGACCGAGAGCATCAGTGCGCCCCGTCTTCCATCCTGCGCCACCTCTCTCGTGGAATTGCTGAAGCGTTCCATGAACGGCACCAGTCCCGTCGAGGTGAGGGCGGAGTTGTTGACAGGAGTGCCCTTGGGACGGATCTGGCTCAAGTCGTGGCCTACGCCTCCGCGCCGTTTCATGAGTTGCACCTGCTCCTCGTCGAGTCGCATGATGGCTCCGTAGGAGTCGGCGTCGCCGTCAATACCGATGACGAAGCAGTTGGAGAGCGAGGCAATCTGATGGTCATTGCCGATGCCCGTCATCGGGCTGCCCGCAGGAATGATATATCGGAAGTGGTCGAGAAGGGTGAACACCTCCTCGGCCGTGAGGGGGTGGGGGTAGTTGGTCTCTATTCTGGCTATCTCGTGAGCGATGCGCCAGTGCATGTCGGTGGGAGTCTGCTCATAGATATGACCCATCCCGTCCTTCATGGCGTACTTGCTCACCCAGACGCGGGCAGCGAGTGCGTCGCCGTCGAAATAGTTCAAGGTGACCTCGTAAGCCTCCTCAAAGGTATATGTCTTTTTTTCTTGCATACAGTCAAGTTCTTCAATCAGATTGCGAAATTACAAATTCTTTTCCGATTATGGAAGAA
This sequence comes from Prevotella sp., assembly GCA_003447235.1. GTDB lineage: Bacteria > Bacteroidota > Bacteroidia > Bacteroidales > Bacteroidaceae > Prevotella. Next base: position 33,992 of record DLZV01000021.1, on the reverse strand, counting down.
AACGCGCCGTTTCTTTGCTCACTGGTACGGTAAGGACGGACAGAGGGGCGCTATCAAAGGATGTCAACCACCTCGTCTTGCCGCACCACGGACCACCTCCTTCCCTCAATTTGCTATAGAACCAGGAAAAAAGCCCCTTAGGATGGCCGAGGATTCGGATTAAATTCGTAAATTTGTGCGATGATTAGCGAACAAACGAATAGGACACGGTATGGCTGCGCACAATGAGTTGGGACGTTGGGGCGAGGAATTGGCTGCCCGCCACTTGGAGCGTCAAGGCTTCAAGATACTCTTTCGCGACTGGCATTGTGGACATCGCGACCTTGACCTCATCGCACAGAAGGAGGACGAAGACCTCCTGGTGATCGTGGAGGTGAAGACGCGGCGCAACGAACGCTTTGGCGATGCCTCGCTGGCCGTCACGCCACAGAAGATACGGTCGATCATCATTGCCACCAATGCTTTTGTGAAAACCTATCAGGTCCATTCCCGCATACGCTTCGACATCATCACCATCGTCGGAACCCATGCAGAGACGGCGCAAGTCAGACATGTCGAGGACGTCCCATTGATGTAGTCATGTGGGCCTCACAGATGTAAACGAACACAACAACATGAAAATCTTTTCACGAATCAAAGCCCAACTGGGCCGCAAGCCGAAGGAGAAGCCCGTGACCGTGGTGCGCCTCGGCGAGGTCGATAGCACGAACAACTACCTCAGGACCTACCAACCCGCTGCAGAAGACGAGGATATGGTGGTCGTCACCGCTGATCATCAGACGGCGGGAAGGGGGCAGGGGACGAACCGGTGGGAGTCTGCCGAAGGAATGAACCTGCTCTTCAGCGTCCTCATCCATCCCTCATGGATTCCCGTGGGGCGGCAGTTTCTCCTCTCCGAGGCAGGGGCCTTGGCTATCAAGGAGGTGCTCGATGGCTATACGGAGGGGATCACCCTGAAGTGGCCAAACGACATCTATTGGAACGACCGCAAGTTGAGTGGTACGCTGATCGAGACGGCGGTCAGTTCGCAAGGTCTCAAAAAATGCGTCTATGGCATCGGACTGAATGTCAATCAGACCGCTTTCTCCGACGACTTGCCCAATCCCGTGTCACTCAAACAGATTGTGGGCCACGACGTAGATCGCGAGCAACTGCTGCAAGAACTCATCGTCTCGTTCAAGAAATACTATGAACTGACCCGTGAGGGAGCCTATGGAGACATCTCCGAACTCTATTTTATGAACCTTTACCACCGCGACGGCTATTATCGCTTCCGGGACAAGGAGGGTGAGTTTGAGGGACGCATCTTCGGTGTGGAAGACGATGGGCGCCTGTTGCTCCACGACCGGCAGGGCTGCATCCGCGAATACAGCTTCAAAGAAGTGGAGTTTATGATCCCCGCAGCCCAATAGAGGGGTATTGTAACTTATTATAAAAGTAGAAATTTATCAATATAATCAGCAATGGCAAGATTTAAGAGAATACTGCTCAAGCTCTCTGGAGAGAGCCTGATGGGCAAGCAGGGGTATGGTATTGACCCCGAGCGTTTGGCGGACTATGCGCGCCAGATTAAAGAAGTGCAGGAGATGGGTGTACAGATCGGTATCGTCATCGGTGGTGGCAATATCTTCCGCGGCCTGTCGGGTTCGCAGAAGGGCTTCGACCGCGTGAAGGGCGACCAAATGGGTATGTGTGCCACCGTCATCAACTCGCTCGCCTTGAGTTCTGCTCTCGGTGCATTGGGTGTCAAAAACAAGGTGCTAACCGCCATTCGTATGGAGCCTATCGGCGAGTTGTATAGCAAGTGGAAGGCCATCGAGGCCATGGAGGCTGGCTATGTCTGCATCTTCGGTGCAGGAACGGGTTGCCCCTACTTCTCCACCGATACGGGTTCGTCGCTCCGTGGCATCGAGATAGAGGCAGATGTGATGCTAAAAGGTACACGCGTGGATGGCATCTATACCGCCGACCCCGAGAAAGACCCGACAGCCACGAAGTTTGACGACATCACCTACGACGAGATTTATACCCGCGGCCTGAAGGTCATGGACCTCACGGCCACCACGATGTGTAAGGAGAACCATCTTCCCATCTATGTCTTCAACATGGATGTCTATGGCAATCTCGCCAAGGTGATGGCGGGAGAGGCTATCGGTACGCTCGTCCATAACTGATCAGATTCTGGAGAACGTATGTAGAACGATTTCTGCAAATCGGCCACGCTATGTATAAATGGTAGAGACCGCCGAAAATGAAAACGGGGTTGGCAAGTGCGAATTAAATCGCTTGCCAACCCCGTTTTGAAATATTGTTCTCTTTGAAATCCCGCCCTTTCGGGGGAATTCAAAGAGGCAATGTCGTCGGGTCCTTAGCAGACTTTGTGGGAACCGTCGCTGATGACGACAGGATAGACCTCGGGGGCATGGCCATACTTCGCAGCGAAGCGTTTGGTCACTTCCTCGACGAAGTGGTCGTAGCGCTCTTCCTTGACGAGGTTGATGGTGCAACCGCCGAAGCCACCGCCCATGATGCGGGATCCCGTGACGCCACACTCGCGGGCTACGTCATTGAGGAAGTCGAGCTCTTCGCAGCTCACGTCATACTCGTTGCTCAGTCCGTCATGGGTCTCATACATCTTCTGGCCTACGGTCTCGTAGTCGCCTTGGTTGAGCGCTTCGCAGACAGCCAGTATGCGGGCCTTCTCGCCCAACACATAGTGAGCACGGCTGTAGTCCTCCTCGCTCACCTTGTTGCGGACGGCCTCCAGGTCGGTCCATTCAGCATCGCGGAGCGTCTCGAAGTGGCGGTCGGGGAACTGGGCGGCGATGGCCGCGACCACATTCTCGCAACTTCTGCGGCGGTCGTTGTACGGGCTTCCAACCAGTTCGTGCTTCACCTTGGAATTGACCAATACGAGCTGGTATCCCTTCGGGTCGAAGGGGAAGTACTCAAACTCGCGGCTACGGCAGTCGAGACGCATCAGCTTGCCTGCCTGTCCGAAGACGCTGGCAAACTGGTCCATGATGCCGCAGTTGACCCCGATGTACTTATGCTCTGTGGCCTGTCCCGCCAAGGCGATGTCCCATTTTGATACCTTGTTGTCGGCAAAAAGGTCGTTGAGGGCACAGCCAATGCAGCTCTCCAGGGCTGCTGAGCTGCTCATGCCCGCTCCAAGGGGTACGTCGCCCGCGAAGGCGATATTGAATCCCTTCACCTCCACGCCGAGCTTGCGAAACTCCTGCACCATGCCGTAGATGAAGCGTGCCCACGTGGCGCGCGGACCCTCAGGATCGTCCACCTTGAACTCCACGCGGTCCTTCAAGTCGATGGAATAGCACATGATGGTGTCGAGGCCATTGGGGCGCACCTCGGCCATAATGCCCTTGTCCACGGCGCCAGGGAAGACAAAGCCCCCGTTGTAGTCCGTGTGCTCGCCGATGAGGTTGATGCGACCCGGCGAGAAGTATATGTTGCCCGTCTTACCGTCGAAATGCTTGATAAAACGGCTTCTCACAAATTCTATGTCCATATCTTTTGCTTGTGTAATTTATTGGTTTTAATGACGATATTTCTTCTCATTACTCCACGGGAATGTCGGTATTGACATTCTTGGAGCCCCAGAGGGCGTAGTAGAAGATGTAGGCTGCGGCGAGGAGGACGACGACAAAGCTACCGATGTAGTTGTGTGTAAGGTCGATAACGAAACCCTGAAGGCCGATGACAACAGCAAAGCCAGCCACCATCATCATGAATGCGCCCGAAGCCTTGGCCGTGTATTTGCCCAGTCCCTCTGTAGCGAGGTTGAAGATGCCACCCCACATCACGGAGGCGCAGAAGCCGATGAGCATGAAGGCGAAGATGCCTACGGGAATCTCACCCCAGATGAGGCACATCTTGACGTAGTCGATGCCCGGGAACTGAATGGTCTGCTCTACGGGAAGCAACATACCCACGGCCACGAGGACCATGGCCACGAAACTCACGGTAGTGATCATTGCCTTGGGCGATACCTTGCCACCCACCATGCCGCCGATGAAACGACCGATGAGCATGAAGATGAAATAGACCGCACTGAGCGTGCCCACATAGCCAGCGTCCATGCCAAGACCCGGGTTGACGGCATCCTTGGCGGAGGTGAGGTAGGCGAGAATGTAGGTCGGCGGGCATACCTCGACGGCGCCATAGACGGCGATGGCAAGCATGCCGAGTTTGAAGTGGCGGAAGGAGTAGCAGCTGTACTGGTCGTGGGTAGCTTCATGCTTCGGCTGTTGCGGCTCCTGGATCTTGGTGAAGAAAATGACCACAAGGGCGAAGATGAAGATGGCGAGGGCAATCATCAGAGCTGGCGTGGCTGCGGAGACTTTGGCCTTGCTGGCGTCGCCGATGAGGGCTCCCATGAGAATATAGACACAGACAGCAGCGGCGGAGTTGAATACTCCACCGATCTGTACAAGCTGGTTTCCACGGTTGCCACCTCCGCCGAGGAGGTTGAGCATCGGATTGACCACGGTGTTGAGCATGCACATGCAGAGGCCGGAAATGAAGGCGCCGATGAGATAGACCACGAAGCCGGCAGACCCACTGACCCACTGGAGAAGCAGACCGACAATGCCGACGATAAGGGCCATCAAGGCCGTCTTCTTGTAGCCGAATTTTGTGATGAGCAGACCTGCGGGAACACCCATGACTAAGTAGGCGCCAAAGTTGCCATAGTTGCCCACCTGCGAGAGAAACTCGGAGACGTTGAAGTTGTTTTTGAGAATGACGGCCATGGGCGAGCAGAGGTTGGTCACGAAGGCAATCATGGCGAACAGGAAGACCATCGCCAGGATGGCGATGATATTTCCTTGTTTTTTAGAGGAATTTTCCATTTCGGTGTTGTTGTTTTGTTTTCTTTCTTTGGTGGATGGATGGGCCGCGGTATCACGGCCGTTTGGGATGGGGTGGCTCCTGGGTGGCTGTGGGGAATGCTTTACTTCTCTACGCCAAACTGGTAGATGGTCTTCTGGGTGTATTCCTCACCCGGGTTGAGCACTACCGATGGGAAGTAGGGATGGTTGGGACTGTCGGGGAAGTGCTGGCATTCCAGGCAGATGGCGCTTCGACGCGGGAAGGTGGCTCCGTGCTGTCCCTGGTAGCCGTCGGCCCAGTTGTCCGTATAGAGTTGTACGCCCGGCTCGGTGGTATAGACGGTCATGGTACGTCCGCTGGTCGGCTCTTTCACGCGAGCGGCAAGCGTCAGCTCACCCTCCTCGTGCTTGTTGAGGACAAAGCAATGGTCGTAGCCCGCTCCATGGCGCAGCTGCTCGTCGTCAGCCTCGATGTCCTGTGCTACAGGCTTCATCGTGCGGAAGTCGAAGGGCGTGCCCTCCACCCGGCGTATCTCGCCCGTGGGGATGGAAGTGTCGTCGATGGGCAGATAGTGGTCGGCGTTGACCTCCAAAAGGACGTTGTCGATCGTGGGGGTAGGATTGGCGATGCCAGCGAGGGAGAAGAAACCATGGTGAGTGAGGTTGATGACGGTCTTCTTGTTGGTCGTGGCGCGATACTTGATAACCAGTTCGTCAGCGTCGGTCAGGGTGAAGGCCACCCAGACGACTACCTCACCCGAGAAGCCCTCCTCGCCATAGGGACTGGTGTATTTCATGACCACGGCGTGAGGATTCACCTGCGTGGCGTCCCATACCTTGGCGTTGAATCCCTGCTTGCCGCCGTGGAGGCAGTTGGGACCGTTGTTGATGGCGAGATTATACTCCTTGCCGTGGAGCTGGAAGCGTCCGCGCGCGATGCGGTTGGCGTAGCGTCCCACGAGGGTAGAGAGATAAGGCTCGGGAGACTCCATGACTCCCTTGATGCTGTCGTGTCCCTGAATAATGTTGGCGTGCTTGCCCTCTTTGTCCGGCATCATGATGGCTACTACGGCGCCTCCGTAGTTGGTGAGTGCCACTTCGTTGCCCTGACTGTTGCGGAGCACATATAAATCGGTCTTCTTGCCGTCGATGGTGGTCTGAAAGTCCTCACGCTTCAGACCACAAAGCAGTTGTGTCTCTTCCATAATTCCTGTAAGTTAGTTATTATTCCTTTGATTTGCAAAGTAACAAAAAAAATCCGAATTGCGCAAATATATGGCAAGGAAAAATGACGAAGCCCGCCAAAAGTTTCTTTTCGGCGGGCTTGTGAGGTTCGGATAAGTGACGAGGGAGCTTCTGGCCTCTTGCTAATCGACAAAGTACCACTTGATGATAAAGCGGCGTGCACCATCTTCCTGTTCATATATTTCAAGGTGGACCGCATCGTCGGGCAGGAAGAATTCCACGATATCCGGCCATTCGATGAAGCAGTAGTGCCCGCTGTCAAAATATTGCTCTACGCCTATGTCGAAGACCTCCGCTATCTTCTTGATGCGGTAGAAGTCGAAGTGATAGACCGGCTCACCCTTGCCATCGGTATATTCGTTGACCAATGAGAAGGTGGGGGAGGTGATGACATCCTTGACGCCCAGTTCCTCGCAGACGGCTTTGATGAAGGTGGTCTTGCCTACCCCCATGTCTCCGTCGATGGCAAAGATGTTGGCGTCGCCCACGGCGTTGAGGAAGTAGCGGGCGGCCTCGTGGATCTTGTCGAGGCTTTCGAGTTCAAAATACACTTTCTTCATATTGCTTTTCCTTTCTTTGTTTTTGTCTATTATCGTTTTCGTGGCGTCAGGGTGATGAGGGGCACGATCATCTCCTCCATCGAGATGCCGCCATGCTGGAATGTGTCCTTATAATAAGACACGTAGTAGTTGTAATTGTTGGGGTAGGCAAAGAAGGCGTCGCCCGTGGCAAACACATAGGCCGTGCTGAGATTGGGGGCGGGGAGTTGAGCCTGGTGTGGATTCTTGATGACGAAGAGGTCCTTGCCGTGGTAGCTCAGGTTCTTGCCCAACTTGTAGCGCAGGTTGGTGTTGGTGTTGCGGTCGCCGACGATCTTCACGGGCTTCGTGGTGCGGATGCTGCCATGGTCGGTGGTGATGATGACCTTGTAGTCGCTCTGCGAGAGCAGGCGCAGGAGGTCGGTCAATACCGAGTGGCGGAACCAGGAGCGGGTGATACTGCGGTAGGCGCTCTCGTTGTTGGCCAATTCGCGTATCATCTTCATCTCCGTGCGTGCATGGGAGAGGATGTCGATGAAGTTGATGACCAGCACGTTGAAGTCGTTCTGGTAGAGGTTGTTGAACTGGGAGAGATACTTGTCCGAATCGGCCGAGTCGTTGATCTTGTGGTAAGAGAACTTGTCGTGGCGGCGGTAGCGGTCGATCTGCGTCTGGATGAGCGGTTTCTCGTTGAGGTTCTTACCCTCCTCCTCGTCCTCATCGACCCACAACTCTGGAAACATCTCGGCTATCTGTTGGGGCATCAGCCCGCTGAAGATGGCGTTGCGGGCATACTGCGTGGCGGTGGGAAGGATGCTGAGATAGACTTGCTCGTCGATGTCGAAGAGGTCGGCCACCTCGCTGGAGAGCACGCGCCACTGGTCGAAGCGGAAGTTGTCGATGACGATCAGGAAAACCTTCTCGCCACGGTCAATGCTTGGAAAGACAAACTGCTTGAAGAGGTCGGGACTCATCGTGGGGCGCGACACACCCGGCTTCTCCTCCTTGCGGCCACGCAGTTGAAACCGGTCTGTGCGGGCTGGCTGTTGCGGAGCTACCCAGTCGAGGTAGTTCTGCTGGATGTATTTGGCAAACCCGATATTGGCCTCCTCCTTTTGCATCTTCAGCATGTCCGTCATATTGCTCTCCGTGCTGCTCAGTTCCAGTTCCCAGCGCACCAGCCGCTTATAGACCTCGGCCCAGTCGGCAAAGGAACGACTGTCGCTGATCTGCATGGAGATCTGCTGGTAGTCCTGTTGGTAGCCCGTCTGCGTCACCTCGGTGACGATCTCCTTTCTGTGGATGTTCTTCTTGAGTGTCAGAAGAATCTGACTGGGATTGACGGGCTTGATGAGGTAGTCGGCGATCTTCGATCCTATCGCCTGTTCCATGATGTTCTCCTCCTCGCTCTTCGTCACCATGACGATGGGCGTGGCAGGTTGTATCTCCTTGATGCGCTGGAGCGTCTCGAGACCTGACAGACCTGGCATCTGCTCGTCGAGGAGCACCAGGTCGAAGGTCTGCGCGCGGCATTGGTCGATGGCGTCGGCTCCGTTGCTGACGGTCACGACCTCGTAGCCTTTCTTTTCGAGGAAGATGATGTAGGCCTTCAGCAGCTCTATCTCGTCATCGACCCATAAAAGCAATCCGTTATTATTGTTCATTGTCTTTTCTCCTATCATTTTTTTTGTCCCTCGCCATGGGGGCTTGTACTGTTTGGACACTCCTTGTCATGAAGCGCTGCTTGGTCTTCGGACCCACGTGGCGAAGTCCTGGGGGTGAACTCAGTAGTAGTCGGGTGGATACTTAGAAACCATCCAACTCGTAATACTCGTCGTCGAGGCCATCGTCGAGTGTCTCCTTGTCCTCGCTATTCGTCGGACTGGACGGCGTGTCGCCCTCGAAGAAGAACTCGGGTTCATCCTCGTCGTCTTCCTTGCCTTGCGGCTGGTCCTGGACAGGCTTCTGCGGCTGTGTGGCAGGCCGATCCTGCTGAGGCTTCTCAGTCTTCGGCGTGGAGGGACTTGGTGGCTGAACCGCAGGAGCAGGAGGTGTCTCTGGCTCGTCGGGGATGACGATGGTGCCCTCCTCCGGCTGCTGGGTGGCTGGCTTGGCCGATTCGTCCTCGGGGGCGATCTCTATCAGGTCGCCCTGAGTGTCGGTCTCTGCTGGTTGCTCGCCCGTCGGATCCACGGCAATGGTCGTGCCCTCGTTGTCCTCTTGTTGAGGCTCCTTAGGTTGATCCTTGGAGGCTGCCGAAGGCTGATCCTTCGCTGGTTCCTTCGCTGGTTCCTTAGGTTGATCCTTAGGTTGTTCCTTAGGCTGCTCCGTGGGCTTATCTTCGGGGACGTTCACATCCTTGGCGTCTTCCTGGGGCGTCTCCTTGGCTGGTTCTTTGGGTTCACCCTCATTCGTACTGCCGCCCTCGTTGCCGCCTTGCGGGGCAGTCTCGGAGTTTGGCTCCGTGGGAGCGTCCTTAGCCGCTGGTTCTGTCTGAGGCGCATCGGCTTGCGGCTCGTCCTTCTTGGCAGGTTCTGTGGCTGTGGTGTCCGTTACCACTTGTGACGGTTCCTCGATGGGGATGAACTGCGTGTCGTCCTCCACCTCCAATGTCTCCTCGTTTTCGCCCGCCTCGCTGGTCACGGGCTGGTTGTCCACCTCGGGAATGCCGATGGGTTGTACCTTCTCCGGCTCTCGCGGTTCGTTGAGGTCCGCAGGCTCAAAGAGCGTATTGCGCTTCGGCAGTTCCACCTTGTTGAAGTTCTGGGCATAGAAGTCCTCGTAGTCCTTATAGCTGAACGGCTTGCCGATCAACTCCTCGTTTTTCGTACTAATGATGATTGGTACCGCCTTGCCGTTGGTCTGTCGTACGACGGCCTGGTTGGCGAAGAGCTGACGCGCATACTCGTAGGCCTCCTCGAAGTTGAGGAATCCTGTGAGGCGCATCTGTCTCATGCCCCCCACTTCCTCGATCTGAATTTCAAAATTGCGCACGAGGAAGTTGGTGAAGTTGAACCGCGCCATCTCGAAGAGCAGTTTGTTCTCATTGAGAGAGTCGGGGCTATAGACAAGCATGAAGACGAAGTCGATGTCGCGATCGGGCGTGAACTTCACCTGCTTGATGCTGTCGCTATCGTTGAGCACGATGGCCCGTCGCGTCCAGATGTCGCCTAAGTCGAACTTGCCGCCGTGGAGCTGCCTACCCTGGTTGACGCCATTGACGATCATGCCCGCCATCTCGCTGATGCGGCTGCGCGGATATTTCTCCACGACCTGCTTCATATTGCTGACGCATCCCTCGGCGTCGCCGTCGTTGAGGCGGCTCAGTCCGCTGATGAACAGGAATTTGTCGCGGTTCGCGCCCAATGGGAATCGCGTCTCGCTGATGCTGGCGTTGGCAGCCACTTCGTCGAAGCGATCCTTCTTGAACGCCTCATAGGTGGCCGCATAGAGTGAGTCTTCGATATGCTTGCCAAACTTTGCGTTCTCCACAAAGTATGGGTCTGTGAGCAGCGTCGTCCATTGACTGTCGGGGAACCGCGCCTTGAGACTATCGACATAGTTTTCGGCCGTGGCAGGCTGCTTGAGCCGGGAGTAGAGCAGGAAGATATGATAATACGTCTCGTCGATATGCTCGTAGTCGCGGTAGTGGTCCGTCAGTCTGCGCAGGTGCTTCTCGGCCAAGGGCAGGTTGTCCAACTCGTCCTTGAAGATGACGCCAGCGTGGTGCAGGCCGTCCTCCAGCAGCAGGTTGCTGGCGGCAAGCTGTTCGGGCGTGAAGGGTATCTGAGCCAGGTAGTATTCCCGCTTATGCGGGTCGTTCTGGGCGCTGTCGGCCACTTGCTGCAGCGAATCCTGGGCCAGTTCTGCCGCCTCGATGGAGTCGCGCTGCTCGTCGGTCAGTTCCTCGTCGTCGATACCCGAGCCGATGCTGCCGACGACGGTCTTGTTGTTGCGCTGCCAGTCGTCGGCATTCTCGCGCTTGCCCCAAAGTCGCTCAAACTGTGACTTACCCTGGGAGACCGCCTGCACATTATAGAAATACCAGACGGCATCGCGGTTGTTGTCCTGTGCAGGGTTGGGCATGCGACCACGGTTGGTCTCCATGTTCTGACCCTCACCCTGTCGCTGGGCTGCCTCTTGCTCTGCCAATCGGTCTCTCTCCTCCTTCTCCTTCTTCTTCAGGGCGTCGATCACGCGGTCGATGGCCGCATTGCGCTCCGCCTCCGGACATTGGGCAAGATACTGCAAGGAGTCCTGGAGGTGGATGGCGTCAGTATAGGGTGCCAATTTGTCGAGTACCTTCGAACGCTCCGAAAGTGCCTCGTAGTCTTTGCGGTCTTTGTCGAGCAGGCCGATGGCCTCGCCATAGCAGCGACGGGCGTCGCTATACTTCTGCATCTCCCAGTAGAGGTCGCCGAGGTGGAGCAGCAGCACTCCCTTCTCCACGCCACTACGCGTGGCCTTGGTGTTGCCCTTCTCGTAGGCGTCGATGGCCTTCATGGTGTCTTGCTGTGCCAGGTAGATATTGCCCATGGCGTAATATACCTGGTCGAGGTATTCCTTGTTCTTGTCCGAGGCAGCCATGCGGCGCAGTTTGCCGATCATCTGCTTCGCCTTTCCCTTCGCCATCACCTCCGTCATGGCGATGCGGGCGTTGAATTCCAACTCGTAGGGAGGGTTCTGGGCGACGACCTTGCGAAACGCCTTGTACGCTTCAGTATGATGGCCCAAGGCCGCCTGGATCTGTCCCATCAGATACCATTCGCGCGCTTTCTGCTTCTTTCTCATCTCGTGCTTGATGACCTTGCGCAGGTAGGGGACGGCCTTCTCCAGTTCACCCGTGTGGATATAGTAGTCGGCAAAGGTATAGTCCCACTCCTTGGCGGCCCTCCAGTCGATGCTGTCGCGCTGCATGTTGCGGATCACGTCCTCGGCATCATAGAGCCAGTCTTGCTCGATGTAGCATTTGGCAAGCCATGCCCGCGCCTTGCCGTAGATGGCGGGCTGCGTCTTGTAGATTCTCGACATGTAGGCGAAGGTCGCCGCGGCCTCGTCAAACGATCCTTTGTGAAACTGGGAGCGGCCCATGAGCAGCCATGCTTTCCAAAGGAAGGGGTTGTACTCTTTGCGGCTGAGCCACTCGATGTCCTTCTCCGTCTTGCGTCTCGACTTGTTCCATTCGGGCTTGCGCTTGATGCTGTTGCGCGCGATGGCCTTCTTCGACTTTTCTATCGCCCGGTCGTAGTTGCCCTTGCCCAGTTCGCGGCTGCTTTTGTTGCCCACCGTGTAGAGCGGGAGCATCTCCGTGAAGTTGTCCTTGTTGCCTTTCTCCTTTTCCAGGCAGGCGTCGATGTAGGCCAGTTTGCCATTATAATAGGTATTATAGCGTGCATTGAACGCCCGCCACCAACGGGTCTTGGCGGTGTTCTTCTGGGTCGAGCAGCCACTAAGGACCAAGACGATGATGGCCAGTAGTGCGCCGATACTATATAGCGTATAATTCTTCTTCACGCTTAATAAACTCTTTTACGGGTCGTTTTATTGCCTTTTTCTTGCGATATTTCATCCTTCGATGAGCGCAAAGAGGTCGTCCTTGAGCGCGTCGGGCAGGTTGATCTCGCGCAAGCTGAGGCTCCGTGCCCATCCTCTCGCGTCTTCGGGACGCAAGGAGAAGAGCACGTCGGCGAAGTGTTGCACCTCGTCGTCGTTGTAACTATCGGACGGGCGCCCCTTGTACTGGTCGAGTTCCTCGTCGTCATAATACTCGATGTCGCGGGTAGCGGCCTCCATATAGCACACCTGTTCGCAACGGTCGTCCTCGCCGCTACAGGTAGAACAGTCGCCATGGGTCGGTTGGACGGCATCGTTGCTGCCCTTGGTGAGTTTGGAGACGAGGGCGGCGACGAGGGCCAGGAGGGCCAGCGATCCGAGGGTGATGAGTAGTAGGTTCATGATAGGCAGGTGTTTAGGATGGCTGGGCGGGGGTGATGGTGAAACCGGCCCGCTCCAGCTCGTCCCAATAGCTGGGGTAGGACTTCGACACTACCTCGGGATGGTGGATGCGAAGTCCCGGGAAGCGGATGGCCAAGGGGGCGAAGGCCATGGCCATGCGGTGGTCCTTGTGGGTGTCGATGACGGGGAAGGCGTCGGGCTGGCATTGTGCGCCGTTCCATATCAGCGCGTCCTCGTCGGTCGCCTGGAGGTCGTAGCCGAGCTTCCGCATCTCGCTGACGATGGCTGCGAGACGGTCGGTCTCCTTGATACGGAGCGTCGAAAGGCCCGTGAAGCGGAAGTGGGTGCCCAAAGCCACGCAGGTAGCCACCACGGACTGTGCCAGGTCGGGCTGACCCGTGAAGTCGTATTCGAGGAGAGGCAGTCGCATCCTGCGGTAATGTAGGTCTGCCGTCTCCAGTCTTCCCTCCTTCTCCTTGGAGAGGGTGGTGCGGATGCCCAGCAGGCTGAAGATGTACTTGACTGCCGCGTCGCCCTGTGGAGAGTGGGCGAGGAGTCCGTTGAGGCGCATGGAAGTGTCGCCTCGGCCAAAGAGAGCCATCAGTTCATACCAATAGGAGGCCGAGGTCCAATCATTCTCTACCGTATATTCCGTGGGCTGGTAGGGGTGTGGGCGTACCGTGATGGTACTTTGGTCCATCCACTCCACGTCTGCGCCATAGCTTCGCATCACCTGGAGCGTCATGTCGATATAGGGACGGGAGATGATGCGGCCCTGCAGATGGAGGGTAAGTCCCTTTTCCATGACAGGGGCGATGAGCAGCAGGGCCGTGACGAACTGTGAACTGATGTCGCCCGCCATCTCTATCTTGCCACCCATGATGGGCTTACCGGTAATTCTCAGCGGGGGAAAGCCCTCCTCGCCCTCATAGGCAATCTCGGCACCAAGCAACCGGAGCGCATCGACCAGTTGGCCGATGGGGCGCTGGCGCATCCGCTCCGAACCGGTGAGGGTGTGCTCTCCGGGCGTGATCGCCAGGTAGGCGGTGAGGAAGCGCATTGCCGTGCCTGCCGGTCCAATATCGATGTGGGAGGGGAGGAGGCGCAAGGCGTCCTTGAGCACCCGGGTGTCATCGCAGTCGGACAGATTGAACGGTGTCGGCGCGCCAGGCGTCAGTGCCTGGATGATGAGGGCGCGGTTGCTGATACTCTTCGAAGCGGGCAAGTTGACGTCCGCTTGGAGAACATGGGGAGGATCTATGATGTAATGCATTTTAAGCCTTGTTTGGGTCCTTACTCACCCGCAAAGGTACTATTTTTAGGGCGAAACGGCAAAAAAAGCCCGAAAAGTTTTGCAGGTTTCAAAAATCTTAGTACTTTTGCACCCGCTAAACAGAAAACGGGATGTAGTTCAGTAGGTTTAGAATGCCGGTCTGGGGGACCGGTGGTCGCTGGTTCGAGTCCAGTCATCCCGACTTCTTTATAAGTTTCGAGCGACTCCTTGTTGGGTCGCTTTTTTGTGCCTATTCCTTCGGGATGCTTTCGGGATCGCTTCGGGATGCGAAGGATCCCATGCTTGATGGAAATCCGAGTTTTTTCTGAGAAGTCTGTGCATTGGGGCGTCTTGCGCTTTTGGGGATCGCCCTTTCAAAGAACAGACCGAGACCCTTTCTGAGAATCATCAGAAAAAGTCCCGGTCCATGCATTATACCTTATATATATAGTATATCAGATGATGCTCGTCTTGCGCGTCCACTCCAGGATTTCGGGGATGTAGCCGAAGGCGATGCCCGTCACGGTATCGGCGCAACCGTAATAGACCGCCATGCGTCCTGTGGCAGGGTCGTGGAGCTCGGCACAGGGGAAGCAGACGTTGGGCACGTCGCCCACACACTCGTAGAGTTTCTGCGGCGAGATGAGGTAGGGGCCACTTCGGTAGATAGGCTTCCAGGGCTCGTCGCGGTCGAGGAGCGCCGTGCCGAAACTATAGACGTAGCCATTGCAGCTATGGAGCACGCCATGGTAGAACAACAGCCATCCCTCGCTTGTCTCGATGGGGATGGGACCTGCACCAATCTTCATGCATTGCCATGCACTCTTCTCGAAGGCTGCGGGAGCCATCACGTGGCGGTGGCGACCCCAAAACTCCATGTCGGGCGACTCGCTATAGAAGATGTCGCCAAAAGGCGTGTGTCCCGTGTCGGACGGGCGGGAGAGCATCGCAAAGCGACCGTTGATCTTTCGGGGGAAGAGCACGCCGTTGCGGTTGTAGGGCAGGAAGGCGTTCTCCAGTTGGTGGAACGTCTTGAAGTCCTTCGTCCACGCCACGCCGATGGTCGGGCCGTGATAGCCGTTGCACCAGGTGACGTAGTAGCGGTCTTCGATGAAGGTGACGCGCGGGTCGTAGCCATAGACCCACTCGCCTATCTCTTTGTCCTCACACTCGAAGCGGAGCGGGTTGGGGTCGATGTCCCAATGGAGGCCGTCGTCGGAGAAGCCCACGTGGAGCACCATGCGGCGGTTGGTGTCGTCGCAACGGAACACGCCCGCGAAGCGATTGCCGAAAGGTACGACGGCAGAATTGAAGATACTATTGCTCGTGGGGAGCAAGTCGCGCGGGATGATCGGGTTCTCCGAATAGCGCCACATGGGGGCGTTGCTGTCGGCGGAGCGGTCTTGCCACGGCATATTGGGGAGGGCGTTGCCCTCGATGATGAGTTTGCTCATATTCTTCTTGTTTGTTATTGGTCAGTTGTTGTTGGCTACTATGAGAGGTGGGCGCGCCCGTTGTCCAAAAGGAGGATGGCGCACCCACATTTTTCCTCTTATTTCTTGGGCTCAGGATAGGTGAACGGCACGAACCAGGTGATGAGGAGCGCGGGGATGGCGCACAGGAGCACCACGAGGAAGAAGGTGCGGTAGCCCAGGGCGTCGCTGAGGTAGCCGCTGAGCATGCCTGGAAGCATGACGCCCAGGTTCATGATGCCCGAGGCAAAGGCGTAGTGGCTCATCTGGTGCTTGCCCGGCGCTATCTGTTGCATCATGAAGAGCGTCAGTCCGACAAAGCCGAATCCATAGCCGAAGTATTCCAGCGTGATGGCCGACCCAATAAGCACGACGCTCGTCGGCTGGTAGATGGCGAGGAAGGTGTAGGCCACGAAGGGCAGGTTGAACACCAGGGCGAGTTGGAAGAGACTCTTCTGCAGTCCGCGGTGGGCGATATAGTAGCCCGCCAGGATGCTTCCGATGACGAAGGCTGCTGCTCCGAACGTGCCGTAGCAGAGGCCGATCTCCTGCTCGCTCAGTCCCAGGCCCTGCTCCGTGCGTGGTGCCTTGAGGAAGAGAGGCACGATCTTCATCACGAATCCCTCGCAGAAGCGATAGAGGATGATGAAGAACAGGTAATAGGCGATGTGCTTCTTCTTGAAGAAGTCGGCAAAGACGTTCCACAGCTCGCGCAGGGCCTCCCCGAGGTTTTTGTCCTCCGTACTTGTTGCATTGGACGTGGCGGGGAGGATGAAGATGTGGTAGAGGCCCAGGGCGCACATGATGACGGCGATGATGAGCATGATCACCATCCAGGCGGTAGTCACCCCGAAGTGCTTGATGAAGACGCCCGCCAGATAGACGAGGCCACCCGTGGCGGCAATCTTGGCGATATTGTAGAACGCTCCCTGCCAGCCGATCCATTTGGCCTGCTCCTCCTTGGAGAGAACGCTCATGTAGGTGCCGTCAGCGGCGATGTCGTGGGTAGCCCCGCTTAGTGCTATGACCGCCAGGATGGCGATCGTGATGGCGAAGAAGTCGGGCAGGTGGAGCGCGAAGGCCACCAAGGCGAAGCCGATGCCGGAGACCAACTGGGTCAGGACAACGAAGAATTTCTTCGTCTTGTACATCTCCAGGAACGGACTCCACAGGGGTTTCAGCGTCCACGGCAGCATGATGAGCGAGGTCCAGAAGGCTATCTGCGCGTCGCTCACCCCCATGCCTTTGTACATGAGTGTGCAGACCATGTTCAGAACCACAAAGGGCATGCCCATGGCGAAGTAGAGGGTGGGCACCCAGGCTACGGGGCTCACCTTCCTACTTGGTATGTTTCTCTCGTCGGTCATGGTCTGTCCTTCTTAGCTGTTCCAAACTTCGAGGGGTTCGGACCCATGGTGAACTCCAGGGTGCCGCCGCCCATGATGTCCTTATAATATAGGTAGGACTTCGTGTAGGGCTTGCCGTTCCAGCGCACGCTCTGCACATACACGTTCTCGGGCGAGTTGTCGAGCGCCTTTACCGTGAAGGTCTTGCCCTCGGGGAGCTGCACGGTCGCCTCGTCGAAGAGCGGCGATCCGAAGACATACTTGCCTCCGGCCGGCTCCACCTGGTAGAGGCCAAGCGTAGAGGTGACGTACCAGGCCGACATCTGGCCTACGTCCTCATTGCCCGAGAGTCCGTCCTCGGCATTCTTGTACATCTCGTCGAAGACCTGGCGGATGAGCTTTTGTCCCTTCCAGGGCTCACCCGCATAGTTGTACATATAGAGGACGTGGTGGCTCGGCTCGTTGCCGTGGGCATACTGCCCGATGAGGCCCGAGATGTCGGGGGAAGCCTCCGCACCCATGTCGCCCGTGACGAAGAAGAGCGAGTCGAGTTTGGTGACGAAGGGCTTCTCGCCGCCAAAGCAGTCGATCAGTCCGTGCACGTCGTGGGGCACGAGCCATGTGTATTGCCAAGCGTTGCCCTCGGTATAGTCGTCCATGCGATGGACAGCATGGAAGGGATTGAACGGCTCGCGCCAGTTGCCCTTCGAGTCGCGGCCGCGCATGAAGCCCACCCGCTTGTCGAAGACGTTGCGGTACGACTGGCTGCGATGGAGGAAGTACTTGTAGTCCTTCTTCTCGCCCAGCGACTTTGCCACCTGGGCGATACAAGCGTCGGCAAGCGCATATTCGAGTGTCTTGGCAACCGTCTCGTTCTCCGGGTCCTCGTCGAAGGCGACGTAGTTGTTGCGCTTCAGCGACGCCATTCCACGCTCGTCGAGCATGGCCGATGCCTTCATCGCCTCGTAGGCCCCTCGCTTGTCAGCAATAAAGCCCTTGAGGACGAGGTCGGCGAGCACGGGCACGCCAGGGTTGCCAATCATGCAGTTGGTCTCATTGCCCATGAGGTGCCACACGGGGAGCTTGCCTTGCTGCTGGTAGATGTTGACGAAGGTCTCGCCTATGTCGGCAAGCATCTCGGGATGCAGGATGGTCATCAAGGGATGGGCCGCACGGTAGGTGTCCCAAAGCGAGAAGGTAGTATAGTTGGTGAATTGGCCCTCGTGTACCTGCAGGTCGGCGCCACGGTACTGGCCGTTGACGTCGCAGAAGACGGACGGGGCAGTCATCGTATGGTAGAGCGCGGTATAGAATATCGTGCGCGCATCCTCGTCGTCAGTCTTGATCTGCACGCGGGAGAGCTGTTTCTCCCAAGCCTCGTCGGCCTGGCGAACGACGGCATTGAAGTCCCAACCCGGTATCTCCTTGTGGAGGTTCTCGCGGGCGTTGTCCTCGCTCACGGCCGAGAGACCCGTCTTGATGAGCAATGGCGTGCTGTCGGGCTCATAGGTGAAGACGACGATCGAGTCTTGGTCGCGCTTCAGTTTGATGGGCTTGTTGAACTCCGCATAGAAGAACGTGTATTGGTGGCGCGCCCATCCAGTCGATTCGCGGTAGCCACAGACCGTGCGGTCATCGACCTGGCGATACTTGGCCTTCGACATCTTGTCCCATCCGATGCCCTGGTGAAGGTCGAGGCGCACCATGCCCCGTCGCACGTTGGCTCCCGTGGTGTAGCGCTGGAATCCCGCCCGTTGCGTGGCGGTCAGTTCCACCAGCACGTTGGGATCTTTGAGTTTCACGCTATAGTAGCCCGGGGCAACATTCTCGCTCTCGTGAGCAAACTTCACCTCGGTCTGCTTGCAGCAGCTCACGGGCAGGAAGGCCACGTCGCCCAGTTCGCCGATACCCGTGCCCGAGAGGTGCTGGTGGCCGAAGCCAACGATGATGGTGTCGCTGGCATGGTAGCCCGAGCACCAGTCCCATCCCCGGGTGGGCTCGGTAGGGCCCAACTGCACATAGCCGAAGGGAACATTGGCACCCAGGAACACGTGGCCGTGGCCGCCCGTGCCTATCAGCGGATTGACATACTGCGTGTATCGCTGCCCCATGGCGACCAGGGAGCAGGTAGCACAAAGCCAGAATACTGCTAATCGTAGAAGTTTCATATTTGTGTAGGTAATTGTTTACTGTTTGCAAAAGTACGAAAAAGATATTCAAATACCTACTATAATAAGGAGAAAATGCGCATGGGAGACGATTTGGGGACCAGGAAGGAGGAAACTGGTCCCGTGGCTGCGTCTGCCTTGGTATGGATCGCGGATCGTCTGGTGAGGCCCTTTTGTCTGCCCTCGATCACCCCTATATCCCTTTTGAATTGCAAAAATAAGGGAAATTAAACATATTTTAGCGTAATATTTGGCGGTCTAAATAATTTTTAGTACATTTGCAGCGTTATATAGGTGTTGAAGAAAGGAAATTGCATTGTCTAAGAAAATAGTTTATATAATGATGTCGCTGCTGGTAGCGTGTGTCGGGTGTCAGTTTAAGCTGATGCCCGAGGACTCTGCTGCTACGCAACCCTTGGTGAGCATCGCGCGCTACGACCAGTTGGAGTATCGCTACCTCACCACGGGCGACTTCTCGGCATTGCAGGAGATGAACACGGAGTATCCTATCGAGACGCGCACGCTCATCGAGGATGTCGTGAAGGTGGGCGACGCCACAGACCCCAGCATCAATTCAAAGTTGCTCAAGTTCTACCAGGACACGATCCTGCAGAGTATCATTGCCGACGTGGAGGCCGAGTATGCCGATATCGACGATTTGAATACGGGTTTCAGCCACGCTTTCACGCGACTCAAGAAGGCATTCCCTGATATCCGTGTGCCCCGCATCTATACGCAGATCTCTGCTTTGGACCAAAGCGTGGTTGTGGGCAACGGCATGATCGGTATCTCGCTCGACAAGTATCTGGGTGAGAACTACCCGGTCTATAAGCGCTACTACTCGGAGCAGCAACGCCGCCAGATGAACCGCCAGAACATCCTGCCAGACTGCCTCACCTTCTTCTTGCTGAGCGAGTTTCAGATCGACAAGTTTGAGATGCGCCCGCAGATCGAGCGCGACCTCCACATGGCCAAGCTCCAATGGGTGGTCAACCAGCTGATGGGCACCCGCTTCTACAAGACGAAGTATGTCTGCGCCATCGAGCACTATATGCGCCATCATCCCCATTCGTCCTATTTGGAGCTGATCGAAATGACTGATTTCAGTCGGTTTAAGGTCGGCAAATAGTCGTTTCTCCCTCTTTTGACGAGCTTTCGACCCATGATACATGGTTTGGGCTCAAGGTGTGCTCGTTACCATATAGCGGCTTGCGCTAATATTTCCTAAATATTTTGCAAGTTTAGATAATTATCCCTACCTTTGCGGAAAATAACTAAAGGCCCCGCTTTGTCGGGAACTGGTGGCAAAACGAAATCCATCACGGGAAAGAAAATATGAACAAGTGGTAGGCCGGAAAGCCTCCACCCAAACTCGAACAGATTTATAGAACAAGATGAAAAGCATTTTTATCGCGTGTGCTCTCTTGCTCTCGACAGCAGTACAGGTGCTTGCCGGGGAGCCTCTTTCGTTGAAAGATGTCACGGGCTGGAAGTACGTCGCCAAGAGAATCTCTGGCGTGCGTCCAATCAAGGGTACTTCCGAGTATGCACAAATCTCTGCCGACCGCAAGAAGGTGGTGAGATACTCCTTCGTCACAGGTCAGGAGACGGGTGTGCTCTTCGATCTCGACGATACGAAGGGCGAACAGATCAAGAGCTTTGACGGCTATCAGATGGCCGACGACGGACAGCATCTGCTCATCGAGACCAACTACCGGGCTATCTACCGTCGCTCCTATACTGCCGACTTCTATGTCTATGACATCCAGAGCAAGGAGCTTCGCAAGCTCTCGAAGAACGGAGCCCAGCAGATCCCGACCTTCTCGCCTGATGGTAAGAAGATCGCCTTCGTGAGAAAGAACAACATCTTCATTACCGATGGCACGACGGAGCGCCAGGTCACGACCGACGGCAAGTTCAACGAGGTCATCAACGGTATCCCCGACTGGGTGAACGAGGAGGAGTTTGGATTCAACAACGCCATCGCATGGAGCGCAGACAGCCGCACGCTGAGCTGGATCCGCTACGACGAGAGTGGGGTGAAGACCTATTCGCTCCAGATATTTGCCGGCATGTATCCGACCAACGAGCAGTATAAGGTCTATCCGGGCGAGTATAGCTATAAGTATCCGAAGCCGGGCGAGGACAACTCCAAGGTCACGGCTTGGGTCTATAACCTCGACAATGGTAGCACGAAGCAGTACAACCTGCCGCTGGATGCTGATGGATACATCCCCCGCATCAAGACGACGGCCGACGCAGGCCGCATCATCCTCTACACGATGAACCGCCACCAGGACTGTCTCCGACTCTACAACGCCAACACCACGACGGGCGAGACGAGCCTCTTGCTGGAGGAGAGCGTGGAGAAGTATGTCAAGGGCGAGGCCATGGGCGATATTGCCATCATGAAGGACTACATCCTCGTGCCTTCCGACCGCGACGGCTATCTGCACCTCTACCTTTATAATAAAGAGGGAAAACTCCTGCGCCAGATCGAGAAGGGTGACTACGACGTGACGGCCATCTACGGTTATGATGCCGCCACGGGCAACACTTACTTCCAGGCTGCTCGCCGCTCGCCCATGCAGCGCGAGATCTACGTGGCCGACAAGAAGGGCCGCGTGACCGCCCTCGCGGGCACGGAAGGATGGAACGACGCCACCTTCTCGGGCGACTACCGCTACTTCCTCAACTGCTGGAGCGATGCCAACCACCCCTACGTCTATACGATCATGGACCGCAAGGGCAAGGTGGTTCGCGAGGTGCTCAACAACGACAAGCTCACCCAGGATCTGGCACAGTTTGAGCCGACCAAAAAGGAGTTCTTCACCTTCACTACTTCCGAGGGTGTCTCCCTCAACGGCTGGATGATCAAGCCTGCCAACTTCGATCCTACCAAGAAATACCCGGTCATCATGCACCAGTATAGCGGTCCCGGCAGCCAGCAGGTGACGGACAGCTGGAGCATTGGTTCGATGGGCAATGGTGGTCTCTTCGACTACTACCTCACCCAGAAGGGTTACATCATCGTGAGTGTTGATGGTCGCGGAACGGGCGGACGTGGTGCCGAGTTTGAGAAGTGCACCTACCTGAACATCGGCGACCTGGAGTCAAAGGACCAGGTGGAGGCAGCCATCTGGCTTGGCAAGCAGGACTACATCGACGCCACGCGTATCGGCATCTGGGGATGGAGCTATGGTGGCTTCTGCACCCTGATGAGCATGAGCGAGGGCCGTCCGGTCTTCAAGGCAGGCGTGTCGATCGCTCCGCCCACCAACTGGCGCTTCTACGATAGCATCTATACCGAGCGCTTCATGAGAACGCCGCAGGAGAACCCCACGGGCTATGCGCTCAATCCGTTGGTACGCGCCAAGAACCTCCACGGCCGTCTGCTGCTCTGCCACGGCTTGGCCGACGACAACGTCCATCCGCAGAATGTCTTCGAGTATTCCGAGGCACTTGTGCAGGCGGACAAGGACTTCAAGGAGAACATTTATACCAACCGCAATCACAGCATCTATGGTGGCAACACCCGCAATCATTTGCTGCGCCAGGTAGCAGAGTGGTTCTGCGAGAATCTTTAAACGAGTGAATATAGATTAGGAGAAGGTCGGCCCGCTTGCGGAGCCTGGCTTCTCCTAATTTAGTAAGGAACAGAATTAAATATTTATAAAAACCGAAATCAGATGAAAAAACTACTTTTAGGCGACGAGGCTATCGCCCAAGGAGCATTGGATGCCGGACTGAGTGGTGTCTATGCCTACCCAGGCACTCCCTCTACCGAGATCACAGAGTACATCCAGAATTCTCAGCTTGCGAAGGACCGCAACGTCCATCGTCGTTGGGCAACCAACGAGAAGACGGCTATGGAGCAGGCTCTGGGTATGTCTTATATGGGCAAGCGTGCGTTGGTCTGCATGAAGCATGTGGGTTTGAACGTGGCTGCCGACCCGTTTGTCAACTCCGCCATCACAGGCGCCAATGGTGGTATCGTCATCTTGGTGGCCGACGACCCCTCTATGCACTCCTCACAGGACGAGCAGGACACGCGTTTCTATGGCAAGTTTGCCATGATCCCGACTTTCGAGCCGAGCAACCAGCAGGAGGCTTACGACATGATGGCCGTGGCCTACGACTATTCGGAGAAGATGCACCTGCCCGTGCTGATGCGCGTCACTACGCGTATGGCCCACTCACGTGCCGTGGTCAATATCACGGAGACGCCGCGTGAGCAGAACCCCCTGAACTATGAGGCCAAGGCCAGCGACTGGGTGTTGCTTCCCGCCTTTGCCCGCAAGCGCAACGTGGTTGTCACAGGCCAGCAGGCTCAGTTGGAGCAGGATGCCGTGGAGAGCCCGTTCAATAAGTATATCGACGGCAAGGACCACTCGCTGGGTATCATCACGAGCGGTATTGCTTTCAACTACCTCAACGAGTGCTATCCCGATGGCGTGCCCTATCCCGTCCTGAAGGTCTCTCAGTATCCGTTGCCGAAGGAGTTGGTGCGCCGCATGACTGCCGAGTGCGACTCCGTCCTGATCGTCGAGGAGGGCCAGCCCTTCATCGAGGAGCAGGTGCGTGGCGTCATGGATGGCAATGCCGTCATCAAGGGTCGCCTCACGGGCGAGCTGCCGCGCACGGGTGAGTTGTCTCCCGACGAGCTGAAGCAGGCCCTCGGTCTGCCCTCTGGCGAGGAGTATGAGCCGTGCCCCGACTTGGCCAGCCGTCCGCCGCAGTTCTGCAAGGGTTGCGGTCATCGTGACGTCTATACCGCCCTCAACGAGGTCTTGAAGGAGTATCCCAACGCCCGCGTCTTTGGCGATATCGGCTGCTACACGCTCGGCTTCCTTCCCCCGTTCAAGGCCATCCACTCTTGCGTGGACATGGGTGCCTCTATCGGCATGGCCAAGGGTGCTGCCGACGCTGGCCAATGGCCGGCCGTGGCTGTCATCGGCGACTCTACGTTCACCCATAGCGGCATGACGGGCTTGCTCGACGCGGTCAACGAGAACTCCGACATCGTCGTGATCCTCTCCGACAACCTCACGACCGCCATGACGGGTGGTCAGGATAGTGCCGGTACCAACAAGTTTGAGGCTATCTGCCGTGGTCTGGGCGTGAGCGAGGACCACCTGAAGGTCGTCACTCCGCTTCCGAAGAACATGCCGGAGATCACCAAGACCATCCGCGAGGAGATCGAGTATCACGGCACTTCCGTCATCATCCCGCGCCGCGAGTGCATGAACACGTTGCAGCGTCACCTCAAGCAGAAGAAGGCTGCCGAGGCCAAGAAGGCCGCCGAACAGAAGTAAGCGAGGAGGAAGAACAGGTTTTATGGGGTGTCGCGGACGCCTGAGAGTGTCCCGCGACCCTTTCTGACAAACAACAACCAAATAGCATTCAAAACCAATGAAGACAGATATTATCCTTTGTGGCGTGGGTGGACAAGGTATCCTCTCCATCGCCACGGTCATCGGCCAGGCGGCCATGAACGAGAACCTTTATATCAAGCAGGCAGAGGTGCACGGTATGTCCCAGCGTGGTGGCGACGTGCAGAGCAATCTCCGTCTCAGCTCCGACCCCATCAATAGCGACCGCATCGCCAAGGGGCAGGCCGACGTCATCATCTCCATGGAGCCGATGGAGGCCCTCCGCTACCTGCCCTATCTGAAGAAGGGCGGCTGGATCATCACCTCCAGCACGCCTTTCGTCAATATCCCCAACTATCCTGACATGGCCGTCATCGATGCCGACTATGCCAAGTTGGACAACGTCATCCGCATCAACATCGAGGAGGTGGCCAAGGAGAACAACATTCCCCGCTCGGCCAATATGATCCTGCTCGGAGCTGCCCAGAAGGCTTTGGGTATCGAGTTTGACAAGCTGAAGGACGCCATCCGCGTCATCTTCGGCCGCAAGGGTGAGCGCGTCATCGAGGACAACTTCAAGGCCCTTGAGCTGGGAAAGGAGGCGCAGAAATGAGACCGACACCCATCAACAAGGAGTTGATTGACAACACCATCCGCGAGCATGGCATACAGGACTTCGCCAAGGCGACGATCCGCGAGGTGAAGGGTGTGGCTGCCCATGCCGAGAAGGAGAGTGGTGTCGAGTTCATCAAGATGGAGATGGGCATTCCCGGTCTTCCCGCCGCCCAGGTAGGCGTGGACGCGCAGATCAAGTCGCTGCAGGACGGTATCGCCCACAGCTATCCCGACATCCAGGGTCTCCCCGCTCTGAAGGAGGCTGCCTCGGAGTTTGTCAAGGCCTTCATCGGCGTCGATATCAATCCTGAGGGCTGCGTGCCTGTCTGCGGTTCCATGCAGGGCACGTTCGCTTCCTTCCTCACCTGCTCTCAGGCCGACAAGAAGAAGGATACCGTCCTCTTCATCGACCCGGGATTCCCCGTGCAGAAGATGCAGCTTCAGGTGCAGGGCACGAAGTATGAGACCTTTGATGTCTATAACTTCCGTGGCGAGAAGCTCGGTCCGAAACTGGAGAGCTACCTTACCAATGGCAACATCTGTGCCATCGTCTATTCCAATCCCAACAACCCCTCGTGGATTTGCATGACGGACGACGAGTTGCGCACGATTGGCTCTTTGGCCACGAAGTACGACTGCATCATCATGGAGGACCTGGCCTATTTCGCCATGGACTTCCGTCGTGACATCCGTCCTTTCCAGAAGCCCTACCAGCCGTCGGTAGCCAACTATACGGACAACTATATCCTGCTCATTAGCGGATCCAAGGCGTTCAGCTATGCTGGCGAACGTATTGGCGTGACATGCATTAGCGACAAGCTCTTCCATCGCCACTACCACGACCTGGCCGAGCGCTACGAGGGACTGCCTTTCGGCCCTGTCTTCTCTACGCGTATGCTCTATGCGCTCTCCTCTGGTACGAGCCATAGTGCCCAGTATGCCATGGCCGCCATGCTGAAGGCTGCTGCCGAGGGCAAGTTCGACTTCCGTAGTGAGATCAAGATCTATGGCGACCGTGCTCACAAGTTGAAGGAGATTTTCACGCGTCATAACTTCTATATCGTCTATGACAAGGATCTCGACCAGCCTATTGCCGACGGATTCTATTTCACGATCGGCTATCCGGGCATGACGAGTGGCGAGTTGGCACACGAGCTCATGTATTATGGAGTCTCTGCCATCTGCCTTGTCACTACTGGTAGCGAACAGGAGGGCCTCCGCGTCTGCACGTCCTTCATTCGCGACGAGCAGTATGCTGCCCTCGAGGAGCGTATGGCCATCTTTGCGGAGAACAATCCCGTGAAGTAACGACCGAACAACCATCCCGTTCCCCTTTTTGCGGGAACGATAAGCATAAGCCCTTGTGCCTCCCTTTTTATTAAGGAGTGTGCAAGGGCTTGTCTTTTTTTGTATAACGTGTGTGAGGGGAAGCGGTCGGTCTAAGAAGGGAGGCTTAGTCTATTGCCTTGTGTTCCTCCTGTTGAGGCTCTGCCTGTTGTGGTTTTTCTGCTTGTTGTTGTTTTGCAGCCTGTTGCTTTTTATTCTGTTGAGGTCTTTCCTCCTGTTGCGGTTCTTCCTGTTGCGGTTGTGATTCGCCTACGGGAGGTTGTGGTTCTGTTTGTGGAAGATGAGGCTTGATGATAGAAACGGTAGATAATGTGTCGGCCTCGGTCTTGAGATAGTTGGTAGGCGACACAGGCTGGGGTAGGGAGAAGGTCTTTGGCAGGGGCTTGAGGACGATCTCGGGCCGTAAGCCTCGCATCATGTGTGCCATCTGCTGGCGTCTCGCTTGCAGGTCGGGAGAGTTGCGAAACGTGGCGTAGTAGTATTCGGCTACGAGGAAGCACCCCTGGGCCAAGGCCGGCTGCTGGAGAAAGTAATAGCAGAAGCCGATCCGAAACCAACTGTCGCCCTTGTCTCGGTCGTGGCAAAGGGCGAGCGCAGACTGGAAGAGGAGGATCGCCTGGTCGTAGTGGCCCAACTGGAAGTGGCTTTCCCCGTCCGCATAATAGTAGAGCGCCCGCTCCTCGGGAGCCAGCGTGCTGAGTTTGGGTAGGAAGGTATCGAAATATTCTGTCGCCTTTTTGTAGTCCCAGTCGTAGTAGTAGCATAGTCCGATATACGCTTTGTAGCGTGCGTTGAGCTTATACGACTGGTCGAGTCGTTGGAAGATGAGGAGTGCCTCGTGGTATTTCTGCGACTGGAAATACTCCAGGGCACGCCCCAAAGCCTCCGTGTCAGCCTTCTTGCCTTGCGAAAAGGCCGACACGGAGACGAAGCATAATAGGATAAGGAGAAGCCTCCTTAGTCTCATTCTGTATAGAAATTGATCAGTCGGGTGAGCGCCTGCTGGCATACCGAGCAGAATACCGGATGCTCATTCGTGCGCATACGGCAGTCCTTGCATCCGCGCCACACACCCTTCAGCGAGTAGCCGGCACCCTCGTAGAGGCCGACGCCCTCCTCTTTGCCGATGAGGTTCTCCCACTTGTTGTGGAAGTTGACCTGTGTTGTGATGTTCGGTTCCCACGGCTCGATATCGTGCGGGTACATCGGAATCTGTTCCGCCTCATAGGCATACTCGTCGGCAAGGCCGGCAAACGAGTGGCCAAACTCATGGACTACCACGGGCTTGAAGGCCTTGTGGTGGGCCATGGCGAGGTTGTAGCTATTGAGGATGCCGCCACCACCATAGTTTTCCGTGTTCACCAACACGATGATGTGCTCGTAGGGCGTGCCCGCAAGGCAGTCGTGGAGCGCCTTCAGATGGAGCGTTGTCAGGTAGCGGTCGCTATAGAACGTGTCGAAATGGCTTCTCAGGGGCGTGTCCTTCCACACTCCCTTGCCCGGCTCCGAGGTGCCGCTCTCCTGGGAGGGAGCCTCTACGGCCACGACATTGAAGCGGTCGCGCATCGACTTGAATGGTTCGTGGGCGAAGAGTGCCTCGGTAGCCGTCCGGCAGTCGGCCTCGAAGGTAGCCATCTCCTCCTGCTTGTAGCCCTCGGCCAGGAAGGCGATATGGATGCAACGGGAGGTGTCGCGTGCCTGTTGGAGCGTGACATAAGGCGTGACGCTATTCTCGCCAATATGGCGGATGAGAATGTCGGTAGGCACGACCGTATGCGTCATGGAGGCCGTCACCTCGCGTCGGTTGTTCTTCAGTTCTACCGTCACGTCGACCGTGTCCTTCGGATAGGGGATGAGAAATACGTTCTCAAAGGATCGTGTCGTCGTCTCGGCCTCAGGGTAGGAGAGCCACTCCTGGAAGAGCGTGGAGAAGGAGTTGCGATAGACGATCGCGCCCGTGCGATGGTCGCGGACGGTAATCTGGCCATTGCCCTCCACGGGGAGTTCGGCCAGGTGCTGGCGCTTGCCATACCAACG
This sequence comes from Prevotella sp., assembly GCA_003447235.1. Classification (GTDB taxonomy): domain Bacteria; phylum Bacteroidota; class Bacteroidia; order Bacteroidales; family Bacteroidaceae; genus Prevotella. The sequence continues at coordinate 5,773 of DLZV01000021.1, read as the reverse complement.
CGGGATGCGGTTGAGTTGGTCGAGTGCGATCCATTGCTGCTTGGAGTTGCCCGCAAAGATGTAGTCGATACGAAGCGTGGCATCCGTAAAATAGCTGTCAAATTGCTGTGCGAAGACAGACGAGCAGCAAAGCAGAAGGAAAACGAATGATAGGATTTTCTTCATGTTGATTGTATTGCTAACTGTTTGGATTTTATTTCTGTTTGTATTGCTAACTGTTTGGCGCTTGTTTGCCAATATTGCTAACAACTTGCTTTTGCGACTGTTGGACTCCTTTGCTCCATATCACCTCCTTGACGGTCCTCCCGTCATATTCCGCCACGTCGAGGTCTATGATCACGTGGCCCTGCTGGTGGTTCTCATGACTGTCGCCCATCTTGCGCTCGATGGCCTTGAGCGCCTCCTGCAGATGGTCGAGCGAAAGCGGGGTGTCGGCATAGGCCAGGAGGTTGAGAAAACGGTCGGACTGGATGCCGATGGGCGTCGTCCAAACCGCTTCTCCAAAGACGATTCCGGGCAGCAGATGGCGCAGCCGCGACTGGGCTTCGTCGATGTTCTTCTGCTGTAGAATATTGGATCCAATGGCGAGTGTAATCTTCATGTGTGCAAAAGTAATGAAAAAAAATGAGACCAACCCGTCCACAAATAGAAAGAATTTAGTAAATTTGCGGGCAAAATACTTTTCGGGCTATATGAAACGACTCTCACTATTCACGCTTCTCTTGCTGATAGGATTCTGTTTGCCCCTCCAGGCTCAGATCAGATGGAATCAAAGATGGCAAGACTACATCGACCGATACAAGGACATCGCCATCGTCGAGATGCACAAATACGGCATCCCTGCCAGCATCACCCTGGCCCAAGGGCTGCTGGAGAGCGGAGCCGGCACGAGCGAGCTTGCCACGAAGGGCAACAACCACTTTGGTATCAAGAGCCATGGCTGGGGAGGCCGGACCATGCGCCATGACGACGACCGCAGGGGCGAGTTGTTCCGCGTCTATGACTCCCCCTTGGAGAGCTACGAGGACCATAGCAAGTTTCTTGCCAACCGGGCCCACTACAAGAGCCTCTTCACTTTGGACAAGACCGACTACAAGGGATGGGCTCACGGACTGAAGCGTGCGGGCTATGCCACCAACCCCAAGTATGCCTACCGTCTGATCGACATCATCGAAGCCTACCGCCTCTATGAGCACGACAAGGCCAGCCCTATCGTCCGCCACGATCCCAACCGCGACTTGGCCGTGACGCAGGGCACCCCCATCAACAAGCCTGACTTTAGCCAGGTCAATGTCCATCGCATCCTGAAGTATAACGACAACTTCTATGTCGTGGCCCGCGAGGGCGACACCTACGCCTCTATCGGCAAGGAGATGGATATCCGCGCGCGCCATCTGGCGAAGTTCAACGACCGCGAGGTGAAAGCGAAGTTGAAGGCTGGCGAGGTAGTCTGGCTCTCCAAGAAGCAGAAGCGCGCCCCGAAGTCGCGCTACAAGAAGCAGCCGTACTACCAAGTCAAGGACGGCACCAGTTTCTATCAGGTCTCCCAGATGTTTGGCATCCAGCTCAAGCGACTGAAACGGATGAATCCGCAACTTGCCTCGCGCGACTACAAAGTGCGTGTGGGCGACCGGGTACGCATTTACTAAGTCAAAAGGGGCTTGTCCCCGTCGGCAGACGCGATCGGGTCCGCAATCAAAACAACTGAAGACAACAAAGACAACAGAAGGCAATAGAAGTCAAAGAAGACAACAGAAGTAAACGAAGAAAATGAAACAAGAAGAAGATATCAGAAATGCAGTAGAATGTATGCGCAAGGGTGGGGTGATCCTCTATCCGACCGACACGGTATGGGGTATCGGCTGCGACGCCACCAATGCCGAGGCCGTGGCCCGCGTCTATCGTATCAAGCAGAGAGACGACGCCAAGGCCCTCATTTGTCTGGTCGATAGCGACGACCGCCTCCAGCGCTATGTACGCCAAGTGCCTGCCGTGGCCTGGGACTTGATAGACGCCACGACCGACCGTCCGACTACCTTGGTCCTCGACCATGCCGTCAACCTCGCCCCCAACCTCATCTCCGAGGACGGGTCTGTGGGCATCCGCATCACCAACGAGGCCTTCTCCAAGGCCCTTTGCTACCGCATGCAGAAGGCTATCGTGAGTACCTCGGCCAACATTAGCGGGATGCCGACGGCACAAAACTACCGCGACATCGACCCCGCCATCCTCGAGGCCGTCGATTACGTCTGCGAGACCAGACGGCAGGAGCACAAGCCCCACAAGCCCTCGAGCATCATCAAACTGACGGCCGATGGCGTAGTGACGGTCATCAGAAAATAAGCAAGCATAGGATAAGCAAGCATAGGAATAAGTAAGCATAGAAAGCAAGCATAGGAAATAAGCAAGTCAATGGACATCCTCAAAGGACCGAACAAGACGGTCAAGGAAACCCAATCCCTCATATTGCGCATCGACCGATGGCGGAGCAAGCACGTCTCCGACCGCCAGTTTCTGTTGCTGCTCGCCTTTGTCATAGGATTCTTGGCGGCAGTATCAGCCTGGGTGCTCCACTTCATCATCCATCAGATCAAACTGCTGATCACCTCGGGCTTCAGCATCACGGGCATCAACTGGCTCTACCTGGTCTATCCGATCATTGGCGTCTGGCTGACCTCCCTCTTCATCAAATATGTCGTGAGAGACAACATCTCCCACGGCATCACGCGCGTGCTCTATGCCATCGCGACGAAGAAGAGCCACCTCAAGCCCCACAATACCTGGTCGTCGGTCGTGGCTTCGGCCATCACTATCGGCTTTGGTGGATCCGTGGGAGCCGAGGCCCCGATCGTCCTGACGGGATCGGCCATTGGCTCCAACCTCGGCCAGCTCTTCCATTTGGAGCGCAAGCGGCTGATGCTCCTCGTGGGTTGTGGCGCCTCGGCAGCCGTGGCAGGCATTTTCAAGGCCCCGATAGCGGGACTGGTCTTCACAATCGAGATCCTGATGGTTGATCTGACCATGGCCTCGCTCCTGCCCATCCTCATCTCCTCGGTCACGGCCACCTGCTTCTCCTACCTCTTCACGGGCGAGGCCTCGATGTTCAATTTCCATACCGACGACATATTCCAGCTCGACCGTCTGCCAGCCACCATCCTCCTGGGTGTGGGCTGTGGCTTCGTCTCCATCTACTTCATGCGCACCATGTCGTGGTGTGAGGACGGCTATGCGCGACTGGCCAAGCGACCCTACGTCAAGCTCCTCATGGGAGGTCTCACCCTGAGCACGCTCATCTTCCTCTTTCCGTCGCTCTATGGCGAGGGCTACGACACCCTGGCCGTCTTCATCGAGGGCAAGACCGAGACCGACTGGGATACCGTCATGCAGGAGTCGCTCTTCGCGGGCAAGGGCGAGTATCTCGTCCTCTATGTGGCCCTGGTGGTCATCACGAAAGTCTTTGCCACGAGTGCCACCAATGGTGCGGGCGGTTGTGGTGGTACCTTTGCCCCCTCGCTCTTCATCGGCGGATCCTTCGGCTTCCTCTTCGCGCGCCTGTGGAATCAGTATGAGCTCGGGGTCTATGTGCCCGAGAAGAACTTCACGCTCTATGGCATGGCGGGTGTGATGGCGGCTGTCATGCACGCCCCCCTGACGGGCATCTTCCTCATCGCCGAACTGACGGGTGGCTACAGCCTCTTCATCCCGCTCATCGTCGTGGCCGTGAGTGCCTACCTCACGATCTCCATCTTCGTGAGCCATAGCATCTATGCGCTCCGACTGGCCCGCGAGGGCAAACTGCTCACCCACCATACGGACCACTCGGTCCTGACCTTGATGAGCATGGATAGCATCATCGAGCGCGACTATACCTCCGTGCGGCCCGATATGGAGATGGGCAAACTGGTGCTCGCCATCAGTAGCAATCGCCACAACTACCTGCCCGTGACCGACGACAACGACAACCTCCTGGGAGAGATCGACCTGACGAAGGTGCGCAACGTCATCTTCCGTACCGAGCTCTACCATCGTTTCACGGTACGCCAGCTCATGACCCTGCCGCCTGCCACGCTTGCCGCTACCGACTCCATGGAGCGCGTCATGCGAACGTTTGACAAGACGGGCGCCGACTACCTGCCCGTGCTGAGCGTGGAGGGCCATCTGGTCGGCTACATCTCCCGAACGCGCATGTACACTATGTATCGGCAGGTCATCCGCGACTATAGTACGGAGTAAAGCTTGCTGCGCCCGCGGGTCGTAGGGCTTTGCCACACCCGCAAGGCCTTGGCTGCCTCTGTATGGCCTTTGCCACACCTGCAAGCCCTTGGCTTCCTCCGTAAGGTTTTTGACGCCCTCGTAAGGTTTTTGCTGCCCACCCGTAAGGCTTTGGTCGCCCCCGTCCAACGAAAAGAAAAAGGAATCATAAGAAATGGAAAAGAAAGACTTAAAGATTATATTCATGGGAACGCCCGAGTTTGCCGTGGCTTCCCTTCGTGCTTTGGTAGAGAATGGCTATCAGGTCGTGGCCGTGGTCACGCAGCCCGACAAACCCGTGGGGCGCCATCAGGACCGCCTCCAGCCGCCTGCCGTCAAGGTCTATGCCCAGGAGCACAATATCCCCGTCCTCCAGCCCGTGAAGATGAAGGACTCCGAATTTGTGGAGGCGCTTCGGGCCTATGAGGCCGACCTCCAGGTGGTCGTGGCCTTCCGTCTCCTGCCCGAGATTATCTGGGATATGCCCCGCTTTGGCACGTTCAACGTCCATGCGGCCCTCCTGCCCCAGTATCGTGGCGCAGCCCCCATCAACTGGGCCGTCATCAATGGCGAGACCGAGACGGGCGTGACAACCTTCTTCCTCGACAAGGATGTCGATACGGGCCGCATCATCCTCCAGAAGCCGTTCCCCATCCCGGCCGATGCCGACGTGGAGTATGTCTATGACGGACTGATGAGCCTCGGGGCTGGACTGGCCCTGGAGACCATCGACCTGATGCTGGCCCATGACGGCAATATCCCGAGCAAGGACCAGCAGCAGATCATTGATGAGGCTCAGTTGGGCGATCTCAAGCCGGCCCCCAAGATCTTCAAGGAGACTTGCGAGATCCAATGGCAGCAGACGGCCAAGCAGCTCCACGACTTCGTCCGCGGCCTGAGTCCCGTGCCCGGATCGTGGACTACCGTCTCCGTGGATGGCAAGCCGACCACCACGCTCAAGATCTACAAGGCTGCTCCTACCGCCCGTCCGGCTACCGGCACCCCTGGCACCTTCGTTCTCGAAAAGGGGCACATCTATGTCAACGCTTCCGACCTCCAGCTCGAACTCCTCGAGGTGCAACTCTCGGGCAAGAAGCGCATGGATGCCCGATCCTTCGTCAATGGCGTGCGGACCGTGGAGCGATAGGGTAGTTTGTGTCGTTTCAATACAGACTCCGAATAGGGAAAACAACCAATACAACTTTTACAACAAGTTGCAACCTTTCGCTTGAGCCATCTTGCTGCAAGGTAAACAACAAAACACAACGCTTTCGATAAGCCATGCGCAGAACCGAGTTCGTGTTATGCTATGGCGAGAAAGGGTACCATGAAATGGAACGCTTCGCCTTGGACTTTCCTGCTGATTGTCCTGGCGAAGCGTTCCTTTTTATTTCTCGTTTTCTCGCCATGCTATATATATAGTGGAGAAAACGTCTGCGGTTATATCACTTTCTCAAGTTTCGCATGTAAGCTCCACACGCCCTGAAAGGGCAGTAGCTCCTAGGAGGGTGTGTCAAAACTC
>DLZV01000027.1 GCA_003447235.1 Prevotella sp. | reverse complement strand
CGTGGCGAAGTAGTTGGTGACGACGGTCCCGACGAGTGCCTCGTCCTTGGGGTCGGGCGTCTTGCCCTCGGCCTTGGCCTGGTTGATACGCGTCTTGGCCTGGTTGATCTCGAAGAGATTCGGGTTGACGGCTCTTGCCGTGATGCTGTAGTTGATCATTGCGTTTAAGGTGTTTAAAGGTGTTCAAAATGGAGACCTTGCCGACAGTAGCTTAGGACCGGCGCCGCTATTTGTTTGTCCCTCGCCCTTGTCGTAAGAGCGGCCCGTCGCGGGCCCTCTATGGGTTTGTTCCGCAAGTCTCGTAACAGGGTGCAAAGTTAGGCATTTTATTTCATACCTCCAAATAAAATCACGAATATTTTCCAACTTTTTTCGTCTTGCAGAGAATAGCACATAGCAAAGCTATGTGAACTAATGACTAATGTCCAGAATGTTCTTTACATTTAAATCGCGTTTGAGAAAATAGAAGGCGAAGTGGGAAATCCTTAACGTTATTATGTTATTATGTTATTATGTTATTACGACCATTGCGAGGACTCGCAATGGTCGCAGCGCGATAGGCAAATAACATAATAACATAATAACATAATAACGTTAAGCAAAATCGACTGCGGGGGTTTTCCGGGCCAAAGAATAGTATATATAAATAATATATTATTTATATATACTATTCTTTGAACTCCCCAGCGCCCTTATCGCAAACTCTTAATGTTATTTTGTTATTATGTTATTATGTTATTACAAAGAAGACCTTTCTCTTCAACCATTTCTTCAACAACACAATATAACTACCTATGTATATGAGACTTATAGCAAAAAACCTAAAGACACAACCTCTCCATTCCCCTTTCGCTGATAACATTTACCACTTTTGACGACTAAGCAAGAAATATCCTCACCTTTTCTTCCACCCCCTCGAAAATTAGGGGAAATGAGAAGAAAATGCGTGATCCTATGATGTTGCAGACTGCATCGACAAGCTAAAAAATGCCCTTCGAACCTCCCTGAAGACCCCTCCGAAACGCCCCTGTCGACACCATCAAGGGCAGAAAAACTTGGTTTTGACATCAGCGACGAGGGCACATTTTGGGTCGATCTGAGCCCCTACCAATTGCTTTCACAGGGATTTATGTAGTAAATTTCCATTACACTGCGATACCTAAACGCACATCGTTAGTTTCTTATTTTGTACAGTCCCAGTTTGTGATTTCAACAAAAAAAAATGTGGTATGTCTCGTCGCCGATGATGTCGGCGAGGGCTATTACTCCGTTCGGACTCCTCGTGAAAACGGTAGAAAAACGCACAGAGACCATAGAGGGCAGTGGTGGACAAGCGCCATCACGCGGCCTCTATGGCCTCGCTTCGTAGATCGATGCAACGTAGTTTCGAGGACTTATGGAAGCCCTCGATGGTAGTTTCTCCTCCCCCCACGGCGGCATGTTGTTCTTTTTATTGCCATGACTCCACCCCGTCTTAGTCGTAATAACATAATAACATAATAACATAATAACGTTAAGCAAATGAACTGCTGAGGGGGGTGCGTATTGCGCTACAGAGTGGGTCCCGTGAGGGCGCAGGTCGTGAGAGGAATTATTGGTGGTGATGGTGATCGCCGCCGCATCCGTCGTGGTGGCAGGTGCGGTCGCCAAGGACGAGCGTGCCCTTCAGGTAGGCATCGACGACGGCATCGACATCGTCGGCAGGAGCGCCGCCATGGATGCGGATGGCCATCTGCTCAAGGAGCTGGATGGCGCCGGCTCCCAGTCCGCCACAGATCACGTCCGTGACGCCCAGGCCCTGCAGGAACTTAGGCATGGCTCCATGGGCGTGCTCAGGCGCTGTCAGCACCTCCTTGTTGAGGATTTTCTCGTCCTCCACGTCGAAAACCGTCACGTGGGGCGCTTTGCCGAAATGGGGAAAGAGTTTCCCGTCGGCGGTAGGAATACCAATTTTCTGTTTCATTATATTTGTAATTTTGGATGATGACACGCTGGCAGAAAGGCGCTGCTGAACCTCGCAGTCCTTCCTAAACTCCTTGGGCATTTGGCCCGTCATACGCTTGAAAAACTTGACGAAATAGGAGGGATCTTCGAAGCCCAGCTGATAGCCGATCTCCTTGATACTGAGCGTGGAATGCTGCAACTGGCGTTTGGCTTCGAGGACGACGCGGTCGTTGATGACCTGCAGGGGCGTGAGGTGGGCGCTCTGGGCGACATAGTGGGAGAGCGTGCGGGTCGAGACATGGAGCATCTCGGCATACTCCTTGACGGTGTGGATCTCGCGGAAGTGCTTCTCCAGCAACTGGCGGAAGCGCACGAAACTGCGGTGGGCCATACAGGAAACGGAGAGCTTCTGGACGGCACGACGCGTACCCGCGCGCTGGACGCGGATCAGGAAGAGGCGGACGAGATACTGCATGTAGTCCTTGTGGGCGAAGGCCGACTTGAGAGAGAGCTCGATGCGCATGGCCTGGACCAGAATGTAGAGATGGTCGGCCTCTGCATCGGTGATCTTGTAGTAAGGCAGGGAGTCGTAGGCGTTGAAGATGTCGTATTTGAGGAAGATACTCTCGCTCGACTGCTCGTCGGCCATGAAACTGGCGTTGAAGCGGATGATGACGCCCTCGCAGTCGCGCGACCCGTGGAAGGAATGGACCTGGCCGGGAGCGATGAAGAAGAGCGTGTTGTCATCGACGGGATAATCGACAAAATCGACCTGGTGGATGCCGTAGCCGCGGCGAAACCAGATGATCTGATAATAGGTATGGGTATGGGACTGCTCCAGACAGACGGCGGAATTGAAAAACTGCGGCATGAGGTGCAGCTCAAACTCCAGCCCGGATGGTCCGTCAGTCGTAATGGTATAGTTTTTGACTTCTTCTTTCCTCATATTTCTAGTAGTCGTTTTGCGCTGGACAGGTTTGGCGCAATATGGACAAATGGTAGATTGCGTATTTGCAATGGTAAAATTACTACCTTTTTTACATCTCACAAAGAGAGGTGCGCAAATTTACCATTCTTTGGCTTGAAAGGGCCATAAAACAGGCGCAAAACCACCAGGAAAGAAGCGCGTGGGTGGTCGCCGCTGCTCTCCCGCACCACAAGGAAACAAGGGGAAAACCAACGGCGTCCACCCACGCAAAAAAGGCTTATAAACCCGCGCTATCGGACGACAACCTTGACCGCCGCGCCACGCACACGGGCGATGACGACGGGGGCGGAGACGGCGCAGGAGACCGTGCCGTCGAGGGCCTGGACAGAGGAGAGCAGACGACCGTCGAGGCCGACAAACTGCACCTCCTCGCCGCGGTTGAGACCCGAGACGGTGACGACGCCACCCTGGCTGGAAACCTGAGGACCGCGCTGGGCCAGCTGGTCGATACGGGTCAGCTCATTGGGCGTCCAGGTGAAGATCTTGCGATAGACGGCGCCGAGCTCCTCCTGGTAGTGGTCGTAGTACTCCTCGGGCACGTAGAGGGAGCAGCTGTTGGGCGCGCCGCAGCCGATGGTGTTGTCGGGCATGTTGCCGTTGAAATAGAGCGACGTGAGCGACGAGCAATAGGAGAAGCAGCCCTCGTTGAGCTGGGTGACGGTAGAGGCGAGCTCCACGGTCTCCAGCATGCTGCACTTCTCAAAGCAGTGTGCGCCAACAGTGGTGACGGAATAGGGAATCTTGATGCTGGAGAGGCTGCTGCGATAGAAGCAGTAGTCGCCGATGGACGTGACGGAGGAGGGAATCTCCATCTCCATGAGGCTCAGGCAGCGCGAGAAGCACTGGGCGGGCAGCGACTGGATGGTGGCGGGGAGATGGACCTCGGAGAGGTCGGTGCAGTCCATGAAGCAGACGCCGCCCACGGAAGTGACGCTGGCGGGCACGTCGATGCGCTTGAGGCTGGCGCAGGAGGCGAAGCAGCCCACGGGCAGCTCCTTGAGGCCCTCGGGGAGGTCGATCTCGGTGATGGTCTGACAGTTCATGAAGCAGCGGGCGCCGAGCGTGGTGACGGTGGAGGGGATCTTGACGCTCTCCAGGTCGATGCAGCCGAGGAAGCACTCCTCGCCAAAGGCCGTGACGGAATAGTCGGTGCCGTCCTGGGCCGTGACGGTCTCGGGCACTACGATGTTGCCCGTATAGGGGTTGTCCTCGTCGCCCACGAGGGTTGCCGTATGGGTGCGGGCGTTGATCTTGTAACTGAGGCCATTGATGACCTCCGTGCTGACCTGAGCAAAGGTATGGCTGGCCGCCAACAGCAGGGCTGCCGACAGCAGAAGCGTCTTGCGTCTCATATTTCTCATACTCTCAAAAAACTGATTTGGTGAATAATAATTTCGTATCTCTGTAGTTGAATCGTTGCAGGACGGCGTCGCGTCTCGGAGGCGCCGTCGTGGCGGCGCACCACGCTCCGCCGCGGGTCTGGAGAGCCCTTAGTAGGCCTCCCGGTATTTGCCCTCCTCCTGGTCTTCGAGCATGGAGAGGTAGGACTGGTAGCGGCTCTCGGCTATGTTGTGGTCCTCCACGGCCTTGCGGACGGCGCACCCCGGCTCGTGGGTATGCGTGCAGTTGTTGAAACGGCAGTCCTTGGAGAAGTGGAAGATCTCGCGGAAATAGCTCGTCAGCTCCTCGCGCCCGATGTCGAAGGTGCCGAAGCCCTTGATGCCCGGTGTGTCGATGAGGTAGCCGCCGCCCGGCAGCGGGAGCATCTCGCTGAAGGTGGTGGTGTGCATGCCCGTGTTGTGGGCCTCGGAGATGTCGGCCGTGCGCAGGTTGGCCCCGGGCAGGATGGCGTTGATGAGCGTCGATTTGCCCACGCCGCTGTTGCCGCTGAGGAGCGTCGATTGACCCTGCAGCAGGGGCAGCAGGCGCGCCACGTCGTCGGCATCATGGGCGGAGAGCTCCACGACGGTGTAGCCGATGTTCTCGTAGAGGAAGCGCATGGCCGCCTGGTAGCGCCGCTCGTCCTCGGAGAGGAGGTCGAGCTTGTTGAAGGCCAGGATCACGGGCACGCGATAGGCCTCCGCGCCAGCCAGGAAACGGTCGATGAAGGTGGTGCTTGTCTCAGGGTAGTTGACCGTGACGACAAGCAGGGCCTGATCGACGTTGGCGGCGAGGATGTGGCTCTGTTTGCTGAGGTTGGAGGATCGGCGGATGATGTAGTTGCGCCGGTCGCAGATGGCGGTGATGAAGGCCGTTCCCTCGGGATTGAGGCGGATCTCCACCCGGTCGCCCACGGCCACGGGATTGGTGCTGCGAATGCCCTTCAGGCGAAAGTTGCCCTTGACCTTGCAGTCCACTATCCGGCCGTCGTCGGCCTTGACGCAATACCAGCTCCCCGTGTTTTTAACGACTAAGCCGAGCATTTTCTCTGAATCATATAGGAATGGCTACGCAGGATCCAGGCCGGCCGCTGGGCCACCCGAACCCTTGCGCTGTAGCAGGATGCACCAGCCCCTCCCCATGGGCCTTCGCCACGATCGAGCCGTGGCAAGGACCTGCGAGAGGCGGATGCGCCTTTCTCCCTTTTTCTTAGGTTTTCTTAGACCGTCATGATCTCCTTCTCCTTGGCAGAGAGGAGTTCTTCGGCCTGCTTGATATACTTGTCGTGCAACTTCTGGAGGTCGAGCTCGGCGTCCTTCTCGTTGTCCTCGGAGAGGCCGTCCTTGATGGCCTTCTTCAGTTTGTCCTTGATGTCGCCACGCACGTTGCGGATCTCCACCTTCGTGCGTTCGCCGATCTTGTTGCTCTGCTTGACCAGCTCCTTGCGGCGCTCGCCCGTGGGCTGCGGCAGGTTGAGGCGGATCACCTCGCCGTTGTTCTCCGGCGTGACGCCTACGTCGCTGTCCATGATGGCTTTCTCAATATCGCGGATGACCTTGCGGTCCCAGGGACGGATGGCGATGGTGCGGGCGTCGGGGGTGGAGACGGTAGCCACCTGATTCAGAGGCACTTTCGATCCGTATGAATCCACACGCACGGCGTCGAGAATCGCCACGTTGGCGCGTCCAGCGCGGATGTGGGCAAGCTCCTCGTCGAGGTAGAGGATGGCCGACTCCATACGCTCCTCGGCATCCTTCAAAGTCTGTTTTACGTCTAACATTGGTCTTTACTTATTCTTTATTTCTTAATTTTTCGGCAAATATAGCCATAATATCACAGTTGTGCAACAGAATCGGCGGTTTTTTCTCCTCCACCAGCCGATTTTTCTATCTTTTGCAGTTGCTCGCCCACCTCATTGGTCAACTGGACCAGCTGGGCGATGCTGAGCTGCTCGGGCCGCTTGGTCATGATGTCGCGCTGGAAGAAGCCGTCCTCGGGGCGCTGGCCCTGGAACAACTGGCGCAGGCTGACGCGCAGCATCTTGCGCCGCTGGTTGAAGACGGCCTTGACCAGCCGCTTGAACAACCGCTCGTCGCAGCCCAGCTCCTGGACGCCGTTGCGCGTCATGCGGATCACGGCGCTCTTGACCTTGGGGGGCGGATTGAAGACGGTCTCATCGACGGTGAAGAGATACTCCACGTCGTACCACGCCTGGGTGAGGACGGAGAGGATGCCGTAGGCCTTGGAGCCGGGCGCGGCCGCCATGCGGAGGGCCACCTCGCGCTGGATCATACCCGTGCAGCAGGGGATCAACTCTTTGTTGTCGAGCATCTTGAAGAAGATCTGCGAGGAGATGTCGTAGGGATAGTTGCCCGTGAGGACGAAGGGGCGCCCGTCGAAGAGGGTCGTGAGGTCCATGCGGAGGAAGTCGTCGCCGATGATGTTGTCGCGCAACTTCGGGAAGCGGTCGTAGAGATAGGCGACGCTCTCCTTGTCGATCTCCACGGCCTTGACCTCGCGGGGCTTCTCGACAAGATATTGGGTGAGCACACCCATGCCGGGACCTATCTCCAGGACGGGAATCCCGGGGCAGGCGTCCACGGTGTCGGCGATGCGGCGGGCAATGCCTAAATCGGTCAGGAAGTGCTGGCCGAGATGCTTTTTGGGCTTAACGGACTTCATCTTTTTCTTAATTTTTCTTTATTCGGCCACAAAGTTAGGAAAAATAATCCGTACTTTGAAAGAAAAAGGCTATCTTTGCTCTCCGAAATGGACAGTAATAAGCATGTCAATAGCGTTGTGAAGGTGGCGCTGCCCCTATTGCTGGGTGGCGCGATACTCTACTGGATGTACCGGGACTTTGATTTCGGCAGCATCCGGGATGTGCTGACCAACGAGATGAACTGGACCTGGATGGTCCTCTCCCTGCCCTTCGGCATACTGGCGCAGGCCTTCCGGGGCTGGCGCTGGGAGCAGGCGCTCACGCCCATCGGCGAGCATCCGCGCAAGCGGGTCTGCGTGCTCTCCATCTATCTCTCCTACGCCGTGAGCCTCGTCATCCCCCGCGTGGGCGAGGTGGCGCGCTGCGGCGTGCTCCGCAAATGGGACGGCACGTCCTTTCCCAAGGCTATCGGCACGGTGGTGACGGAGCGCGTTGTTGACACCTTGATCGTCGCGATTATCACGGGACTGGCCTTCCTCATGCAGCTCCACGTCTTCGGCACGTTTTTCTCGCGCACGGGCACACGCATCGACGACGTACTGTCGAGTTTCTCCACGATGGGATGGATCGTCACGGCCATCTGTGCCGTCGCCACGCTGGTCTTCGCCTACTTCTTCCTCCGCACGCTCTCCATATATAAAAAGGTGAAGGAGACGCTGCAGGGGATTTGGCTCGGCATCACCTCGCTCCGCGGCGTGCGCAACGTCCCACTGTTCATCCTTTACAGCCTGGCGATCTGGGCGAGCTATTTCCTCCATTTCTACCTCACCTTCTTCTGCTTCAAGGAGACGGCGAGCCTGGGACTGACCTGCGCGCTGGTCTGCTTCGTCGTAGGATCCATAGCGGTCATCGTCCCCACGCCCAACGGCGCCGGACCCTGGCATTTCGCCGTCAAGACGATGCTCATGCTCTATGGCGTCGCCTATGCGCCGGCGCTCTATTTCGTGCTGATCGTCCACACGGTGCAGACGCTGCTCGTGGTCCTGCTCGGCATCTACGCCTGGATCGTGCTGGCCTTTATGAAGAAGCGCAAGCAGGGGCAGCAGCCCGTGGCCGTAGCGGCGGACAACCGATAGGAGAAGCCGCTGGGGGAAGCCACGTAGAGGAGCCACGAGGAGGAGAGGCTGCAGGGAAAACCACGCAGCAGGAGAACCGCAAGGGGGAGAACCGCAAGGGGACCGATACCTGCAGCGGAGAAACAGAAAAAAAGAAATTGTCTAATCAGGTAGTGGCCGGACTCGCTCCACCGCTCCGCAAAACAATAAAATAACTATGGAAGAGATCAAAAACCTAAAGCCGGAGTGCATCTGGCGCAACTTCGACGCATTGACCAAGATTCCGCGCCCGTCAGGCCACGCAGAGAAAGTACAGCAGTTTCTGCTCGACTTCGCCAAGCGCGTCGGCGTAGAGGCATTCCAGGACGCTGGCGGCAACATCGTCATGCGCAAGCCGGCCACTCCTGGCTATGAGAACCGCAAGGGCGTCGTGCTGCAGGCCCACATGGACATGGTGCCGCAGAAGACACCGGACAGCACGCACAACTTCGAGACCGACCCCATCGAGACCTATATCGACGAGGAGGGCTGGGTGCGCGCCAAGGGCACGACGCTCGGTGCTGACAACGGTCTGGGCGTGGCTGCCATCATGGCTGTCATGGAGAGCAAGGACCTCAAGCACGGTCTGGTCGAGGGTCTGATCACCCGCGACGAGGAGACGGGCATGTTTGGTGCCAACGAGCTCCCCGAGGGTGAGCTCTGCGGCGATATCCTGATGAACCTCGACTCAGAGCTCTGGGGCAAGTTTGTCATCGGTTCTGCTGGTGGCATTGACATCACCGCCAAGCTGGAGTATCAGCCGGTCGCCAACAACGAGGAGACGGCAGTCCGCGTGACGCTGAAGGGCCTCTTTGGTGGCCACTCGGGACTGGAGATCCACTGTGGCCGCGCCAACGCCAACAAGGAGATGGTGCGCCTCGTACGCAAGGCCGTGCAGCAGCTGGGCGCTCGCCTGGCCGTATGGCATGGTGGCAACATGCGCAACGCCATCCCGTTCAAGGCAGAGGTCGTGCTCGCCCTCGCTGCCGACAAGGTGGAGGCACTGAAGAAACTGGTAGAGGATCAGCGCCTGCTCATCGAGGATGAGTTCAAGGGCATCGAGAAGAACGTCGAGTTCTTCGTGGAGCCGGTGGAGAAGCCCGCCGAGCTGCTGCCCTCTGAGATCCAGGACAACCTCATCGACGCAATCTACGCTTGCCACAACGGCGTGCTGCGCATGATTCCGGCTTATCCCAACGTGGTGGAGACCTCTTCCAACCTCGCCATCATCGACATCGAGAACGGCAAGGCTGCCTTCAAGATCCTCACGCGCTCCAGCCGCGAGGACATGAAGGAGTATCTCTGCCGCACGCTCGAGAGCTGCTTCAGCATGGCTGGCATGAAGACGGAGTTCACCGCACCCTACGGTGGCTGGGATCCCAACCCCGACAGCGAGATCCTCAACCTGCTCAAGGCTATCTACAAGGAGCAGAACGGCCAGGAGGCTACCGTCCAGGCTGACCACGCCGGACTGGAGTGCTCCGTCATCCTCAGCAAGTATCCGGGTATGGACGTCGTCAGCATGGGCCCGACGCTCCTCTCTCCGCATACGACCAGCGAGCGCGCACAGGTGGCTACGGTAGAGCCGTTCTGGAAGTTGCTCACCACCGCCCTGGAGCGCGTGCCGGAGAAGAAGTAATCTCTCCCCTACTCTTCCCGCCTGCTGGCGGCCCCAGCCTGCCGACATCCTCTGCTCGCTAACGCCAGCCGCCAACTGACGACTGTCAGCCTGCAGACGGGATTATAATCTATGGGATACTTGACCTCATCCTTTCACCCCGGGGCCAAGTATCCCATCTCTCTTTGACGCTATTCCTCATAGAGGACATGAATATTGATGGTAGGGCTTGCGCCTTGTTGTTGAGCTGCGCCAACCTGCTCACCACTGTGTATAACCATTGCAACATGGGCCGGCTTGCCCTCGTAGTAAACGACACCTCTCTTTTCGATGTCTTCCTCGGTGGCAGGACGGAAAGATTTATCTAATGCTCCATTCGTTAAAAATACCTATAAACGCAATAATAATCCGTTATCAATTTTGATAACCAAAATAAAAACACTATCTTTGAACCGTCAAAACTTGGCCGCACATCAATGAACATAACATCAGAAGACGAAGCGTTACTCGAATTATATGAAAATGGCAAAACATCAAGCAAGAGATACAGGAGATTGCCCGTTCAAGTGATAAAGGGGTACAAGAAAGCCGTTGACTACATGAAGGCTGCCCGGCGAATCGAAGACCTCTTCCGCTTGAAAGGGTTAAATTACGAAGCGTTGCATGGCGACAGGAAAGGACAAGAGTCGGTGCGTTGCAATGGCGCTTGGAGATTGATCTTCAAAAGTTCTCCACTTGATGGAAGCATTGTTATTACGGAAATAGAATTATTAGAAATATCACATCATTATGACTAAGTATAGTTTTAATCAGGCGGTGCCATTTGAGGCAACTCATGTGGGCGAGGTGATTAAGGACGAGCTCGCTGCACGCAACATGAAGCAGAGCGAATTGTCCAAGCTCACTGGCATACAGAAATCCAATCTGAATGACGTCATAAAAGGGAAGCGTGCACTGACACCCGAGATGGCATTATTGATAGGAAACGCCCTCGGCATTTCTGCAGAATTTCTTATAAATATTCAGACACAGTACGATCTTTACGTTGCGAAGCAAAGCGAGAGAGTAGTGTTGCAGACCAAGATGCTGGAGATTTTGAGACAAGACTCCTGTAGTCGCCCATAATACGAAACCGCCACTGGTTCTTCTACAGAGCACCAATGGCGGTTTAGGTTTAAGTACAAAGCGCCGGTCCTACTCCCCACGGCAGACGCCAGCCGGCCTTGCCTCTCGCCTTTCGCTCGTTGCCAATCACGGCCACCAGCTGACGTCCATGTAGCCATCACCTTGCTCTTCCGCATATACGTCACGCGCATCTCCACACTTGCCACACCCGTCTTTGCCAGCGTCTTCCTTCTGTCAATGCACCAGCTAAAACTCGGAAACTTCTCCATAACTTTCTATATTTCTTGATTGATTTCTATTTCTCTAAGCATGTACACAAGTCAAAAGAAATAAAATCGTAAACGCTTAAAAATTAATCATTTAAGCCGTAAAAAAGCAAAAAAGGAAGGGCAAAAACCCTTCCAAATTCAGCGGAAGTGAGGGATTCAAACCCCCGATACCCGTAATGGGTATACCGGATTTCGAGTCCAGCGCATTCGGTCACTCTGCCAACTTTCCAAAAAACTACGGGTGGAAACTCTTTCTGCTCATTAAGACAGAACCGTCGCCAGCCCTTTGTGAGATCCTGTCAACAACCTCTTTGAGAGATCTGTCAACAACCATTTTGAGAGTTCTGTCAACCTCTTCGAGGGATCAGTCAACCTGGATGAGAGATCAGTCCACTCTTTTGAAGGAGAAGTAACACCTTTTGAAGGAGAAGCCAAACCCTTTTGAAGGAGAAGTCACCCCTTTGATTGATAATGCTTGCGGGGCAATAAGAGTAAAACTCTTAGACTTCGCAACCACTAACTATCTATTTCTCATGCAAAGGTAAACACTTTATTTGTAACGACCAAATGCATGGGGCAAAAAAATGAAGAAATTAACAGAACCACCACACAAAGAAATCGTGCGACCCCGTGAAATCGTCATAGCCACTGCCGAAGAACACCAACAAAATGCCCAAGATGGTGCCAATAATGGGGATAGCGATCGCAATGAGTACCACCAGTACGATGATATACAAGAGGGAATAGTGAAAACTTGTCCATACTTGATGATTATTGCGATTTATTCAAAGGAGAGTTTGTCCAAGCGCGCCTGAAGGCCTTCGGCCAGACTCTGGCGAATGGAGAGGACTATCTCGCAGTCGTTGTCGAAAGACTGGCTGACGATACGCGCTCCCGTCTCCTTGACCACCCGCATGACGGCATTGATCATCGGATAGGTGAAACGATAGGTGATGCGCTCCTCCACAAATTTTTCTTCTATGACGGCCTTGGAAAGTGCGTCCTCCGTCGCCGTGCGGTAGGCCACGATAAGTCCTCCCGTGCCCAGGTTGACGCCACCATAATAGCGGATGACCACGACCAGGACATCGGTGAGCTCCAGCCGGTTGAGTTGGCCAAGGATGGGCTTGCCCGCCGTAGAGGAAGGTTCGCCGTCGTCGTTGGCACGGAAATCAGCACGGTCCGATCCCAG
This sequence comes from Prevotella sp., assembly GCA_003447235.1. Lineage (GTDB taxonomy): Bacteria > Bacteroidota > Bacteroidia > Bacteroidales > Bacteroidaceae > Prevotella. The sequence continues at coordinate 10,295 of DLZV01000027.1, read as the reverse complement.
GACGTAGGCATAGCAACAGTGGCGCGCATCATAGTATTTCTTCCTATACTCCTTGACGATGGCCATAGCCTCATCGACAGAGTGAACATGATGCACAAAGGCGAGAAACTTGCTCCGCTTTTCGGAATAAAATCCCTCGCAGACTTCCTTGGAAACGGTCTTGTAGGTATCTGCCATTCTGTAAAATTAGAGATTGGAAAAAATCCGCAGCCCCAAGAGAGAGGACTGCGGACTAAACAATCTATTAATCATTAATCATCAAAAAGATGATCAATCCTCTGTCTCCAACTTGTGGATAACCAAGCCAGAGCGAAGTTTCGGCTCAAACCATGTGGCCTTCGGCGGCATGATGTTGCCACTGTCGGCGATGTCCATGATCTGCTTCATTGAGACAGGATAGAGAGCCAGAGCCCAGCGCATCTCGCCGCTATCGACACGACGCTTCAACTCGCCGAGGCCACGGAGACCACCAACGAAGTCGATACGCTTGTCAGAGCGGAGATCCTTGATGTTCATCAGCTCGTCGAGGATCAGACGGCTGGAGATATCTACGTCGAGCACGCCGATAGGATCGTTGTCATCGTAAGTACCCTCCTTGGCGTTGAGGGCGTACCAGTGGCCGTCGAGATAGAGTGAGAACTCGTGGAGGCGAGCCGGCTTGTAAATCTCCGTGCCCTTGTCCTCTACCGTGAAGTTGACCTGCAGTGCAGAGAGGAACTCCTCAGAAGACATACCATTGAGGTCGCGAACGACGCGGTTGTAGTCGAGAATCGTCAGCTGGCTTGCGGGGAAGCTGACAGCCATGAAGTAGTTGTACTCCTCCTTGCCCGTGTGGTTGGGGTTCTGCTTAGCCTTCTCAGCACCCACGAGGGCAGCAGCAGCAGAACGGTGGTGACCATCGGCGATGTAGAGAGCCGGCATCTCGGCAAACTCCTTGGTGATGGTGTCGATGTCGTTCTTGTCGCTGATCACCCAGAACTGGTGGCGGAAACCGTCGATCGGAGCAATGAAGTCATACTCCGGCTCCGTCTGAGCGTAGCGGTTGCAGAGGTCGATGAGGGTCTGGTTGTCGCGATAGGCGAAGAAGACCGGCTCGATGTTGGCGTCGTTGACGCGAACGTGCTTCATGCGGTCCTCCTCCTTGTCACGGCGGGTAAGCTCATGCTTCTTGATCACGCCATTCATGTAGTCCTCCACATAGGCGCCCACGACGAGACCATACTGCGTGTGGCCGTTCATCGTCTGAGCGTAGATGTAGTAGTGATCCTCCTTGTCCTGGACGAGCCATCCCTTCTCCTGGAACATCTTGAAGTGCTCCTTGGCGCTCTCATAGACGCGCGGGTCGTACTCAGAGGTGCCCTCGGGGAAGTTGATCTCCGGCTTGATGATGTGGTAGAGACTCATCTCGTTGTCACCAGCCTCGGCGCGAGCCTCGTCTGAATCGAGGACGTCGTAAGGACGCGACTCTACACGCTCTACATATTCTTTCGGTGGGCGAACGCCCTTGAACGGTTTAATAATTGCCATATAAAATATTGAAAAAAAACGCCCCATTCCCCCGCTCGCAAGAACAGGGAAAAGGGGACTATTAAAAAAAGATGATTACTTATTTACCTGGAACTTGGTGCAGCCATCCGTGAAGAAGGCGTTGATCTGACGGGCAGCAGCGATACCAGCGTTGATGTTGGCCTCAGCGGTCTGAGCACCCATCTTCTTCGGCGTAGCGAAGTAGCGTGTGCCAAACTTCTTGAACTCCTCGTCCATGTCGGGCATGATGTCGGCGATGTAGCGGAGATCCTCACGCTCGTTCATCAGCTTCAGCAGCCCCTCCTCGTCGATCACCTCCTTGCGGGCAGCGTTGACGAGGATGCCACCCTTCGGCATCAGGTTGACCATGTCATAGTTGATGCTCTTGATGGTCTCCGGCGTAGCGGGGATGTGGAGAGAAAGCACGTCGCTGATCTCGAAGAGCTCCTTTTGGTCCTTGCAAGCGTGTACACCCTCCTTCTCGATAGCCTCAGCGGGAACGAAAGCGTCGTAAGCAGACACCTCCATGCCGAAGCCCTTGGCGATGCGGGCCACGTTGCGACCGACATTACCGAAAGCGAGCAGACCGAGACGACGGCCCATGAGCTCATGGCCAGACTTGCCATTGAAGTGGTTGCGAGCCACATAGACGAGCATACCCATCACGAGCTCAGCCACGGCGTTGGCGTTCTGACCCGGCGTGTTCTCGACGACGACGTTCTTCTCCTTGGCATACTGGCAGTCGATAGAATCGAAGCCGGCACCAGCGCGAACGACAATTTTCAAGTTCTTGGCAGCGTCGAGGACCTCAGCGGTGATTTTGTCGGAGCGAACGATCATGGCGTCCACGTCCTTGACAGCGTCGAGGAGCTGCTCGTTGGTCTCATATTTCTCCAGGAGCACTACCTCGTGGCCCGTGCCCTCAAATTCCTTCTTGATGCCCTGTACAGCCTCAGCTGCGAACGGCTTAGCAGTTGCAATTAAAACTTTCATTGAATGTATTGATTATATAAGTCTGTTATAATAAGGAGACAGGGAAACTGCTGCTCCCCCGTCTCACTCATGTTTCTAAAAATTAGTGCTGTGCCTCGAAGTCCTTCATAGCCTGGACGAGTGCCTGAACACCCTCGACAGACATAGCGTTGTAGCAAGAAGCACGGAAACCACCGACTGAACGGTGACCCTTGATACCCAACATACCACGCTCGGTAGCGAAGTCGAAGAACGGCTTCTCCAGCTCCTTGTACTCGTCGTTCATTACGAAGCAGATGTTCATGCGAGAACGATCCTCCTCGGCGACGGTACCACGGAACAAGCGGTTGCGGTCGATCTCTCCGTAAAGGATGTCAGCACGCTCGATAGCGCGACGCTCCATCTCCTTGACACCACCCTGGGCCTTCACCCAACGGACCGTCTCAAGCAGAGAGTAGATAGGCACCACAGGAGGCGTATTGAACATAGAGCCCTTGTCCACGTGGGTGCGATAGTCAACCATCGTAGGCAACTCGCGCGGAGCCTTGCCAAGCTCGTCGTCCTTGACGATCACGAAGGTGACACCGGCCATAGACATGTTCTTCTGAGCACCACCGTAGATAGCCTTGTACTTAGACACATCGACCGGGCGGCTCATGATATCAGAAGACATATCGGCGATCATCGGCACATTGACGTCGAGATCCTTGAGGAGCTCCGTACCGTAGATCGTATTGTTGGTCGTAACGTGGAGGTAGTCCACGTCAGCAGGAACGTCGTAGTTCTTGGGGATGTAGCTGTAGTTGTCGGCAGCTGAAGAGGCAACCTCGATCACCTCACCGAAGAGCTTAGCCTCCTTGAGGGCCTTCTTTGCCCACACACCCGTGTTGACATAGGCAGCCTTCTTGATCAGGAAGTTGGCAGGGATCTGCATGAACTGCGTAGAAGCACCGCCACCAAGGAAGAGCACTGAGTAGCCCTCGGGAATGTCGAGCAGCTCCTTGATGAGAGCGACGGTCTCGTCCATAACGGCCTGGAAAGCCGGACTACGGTGGCTAACGCACATCAAAGATACGCCCATACCGTTGAAATCCAGGATCTGCTTTGCAGTGTTCTCGACGGCCTCGCGCGGCAGAAGCGACGGGCCTGCATAGAAATTGTACTTCTTCATCTCTAAAGTATTAATTGAATTGATTGATGTTTCGACTGCGAATTTACTGCTTTATTTCCACACGGCCAAATATTTTAGCGTTTTTTATCAATCAAACTGTAAGCTGCGACATGGGGACAGGCCGTGTTGCGCCCCAGCACAGTTTACATTTGGTCACGCGTTTCACTTGATTTCCTCCACTACCGTACGGATTCCCTTGATTTTCTCTCCACTTGTCATTTTGAGAACCGTAGAGAGTTTACTTTTTGCCACTGCGGCATAGGCATAGCGCTGCATCACGTCGATGCGTCCGATCTCCGTGGCTTTGAGTCCGCCCTTCTTGCAGAGGAAACCCACGATATCGCCCTTCGAGACCTTGTCTTTCTTGCCTTTTCCTATATACAAGGTAGCCATCGTGGCCCGGGGCACGGGATGCTGACCGCCGTCAAGCTGGTAGTCGTGGATCTCGGCCTCGACATAAGCGGGCAACTCCTCCTCGGGACCCAGCAGGAAGAAGGTAGCGCCCTGCTTGTCCCAGCGCGCCGTACGGCCCGTACGGTGGATATAGGCTTCCTCGGTCTCGGGCAGATGATAGTGGATGATATGACTGATGTCGGGGATATCGAGTCCGCGGGACGCCAGATCTGTACTCACCAGCACGTTGGCGCTCCCGTTGGCAAAGCGATAGACCGCCTGCTCGCGCTCCCGCTGGTCCAGTCCGCCATGGAGGCTGCTCACGTCGAAACCCGCCTCGGCCAGATAGTCAGCCACGCGGCCCACGGCGTCACGATAGTTGAGGAAGACCACCGTCTTACCCTCGCCCAACTGGCAGAGCAACTGCAGCAGGGCGGGCAACTTGTCGCGCTCCTCGCTTCTCACCTTATTTATTAGTACGCGATCGGAGACCACCTCGTCGTCAGGCAGGAAATCGACCACCTCGGGGGCGCCCTTCAAGGCATTGCGCATGAAGGCTGGCACCTCCTCGGCCCTTGTCGCCGAGAGCAGGACCTTGCGGCGCACTGCCGGCAGACTCGCCACGAGACGGCTCATCTCGGCCTGGAATCCCATTTCGAGACATTTGTCATACTCGTCGATGACCAGCATGCCCACAGTCTCCGCCTCCAGGTTGCCCTTGTCGATATGGTCGTTGAGACGGCCCGGCGTGCCGAAGACCACCTGCGGGCGCACCTCGCGCATCTTGCGGTGCTCCTCCATCGTGGGGCGGCCGCCATAGACCGCCATCGAGCGCAGTCCCGTGCGCATCGACTCCAGCACCTGCTGCGACTGCAGCGCCAACTCGCGTCCCGGCACCACAACCACGGCCTGCACCTCCTGCCGCGTCGCGTCGATCATGGCCACCAGCGGCAGCAGATAGGCAAAGGTCTTGCCCGATCCCGTCGGCGAGAGGACCACTATGTTGCGGTCCGTATGGAGCAATCGGTCGGCCACGGTCTCCTGCATCGGCGTCAGCGTGATGCCGATACGGTCGGCCAGCGTATGTATCTTGTTCATCTTTGTTCTGTTGTTCTGATTCGGTTATTGTTTGTTGATCTCGTCAAACTCCTCCCCCATGTTGAGCTTCAGGTAGATCGTGTAGAGCGGCTGGAGCCAGCGGTTTCGCTGGTCGGGGGCCAAGGCCCGGTAGCGCTCCAGGTAGGGCAGCGCCTCCTTGTAGAGCCTCGTGATCTCCTGCCGTTTCTCTCGGTGCCGCTGCTCCACGATGTCCAAGTCGATGGCCTGGTTGAAGTAGGCCAGTCCGATATAGAAATGGGCGTCCGCCAGCGAGTCGTTCTGCTCCAGCAGTTTCTTGCAGATCACGATGCAGTCGTCGTAGCGGCCCAGGTTGAGGAGTATCGATCCCTTCGTCAACCGGAAGAGCACACTCGTGGAGTCGGCCTCCAGCGCCCGATCTGCCACCACCAGCGACGAGTCGTGGTCGCCGTGGCGCTCATAGTAGGCGATCAGCCTCGGATAGAAGAAGGAGAAGTTGGGATAACGGTCGAAACCGTCCCGAAGGGCCTCCACATAGCGTGTCGAGTCCCCCTGGAGCAGGTAGGCCTCGGCCTGATACTGCCTGATGAAGTTGAGCATGCTCGTGTCGCGCTCCGCCAAGTCCTGGTAGCGGATGATCTGATCCGCCGAACCCAGTTTGTAGCCACAGTACATCGCCCAGTAGGCGGCATGGGGCAGCAGCGGGTCGCGGTCCGCATAGTCGTAACCCGTGAAGATGGGCCAGTCCTGGCTCTGGATATAGGTCTCGTAGAAGCGGTAGGCATCGGCATACTGGCGCTTGCGGGTGTAGAAGACGCCGCCGTTGAAGAGATTGGGGCGGATGGAGTGGAGGAAGGCCGCATGGCGCTCCCTGTGCTCGGCGCGCACCCTTCCCTTACTGTCGGGCCTCACGTCGAGACTGTCGAAGGCCGAGAGCGTCTCGAAGAGGCGCATCGTCAGCGAGAAGATCGTCGTCGTGTCCGTGGCCTGCTTCAGGTAGAGGCGCTCGTTGCTCTGCTCATACTGTGCCTTCAGCGCGTCGCAGAGCACCAGCCAGATACGCGGGTTCTGACGGTTGGCGGAATCGCTCAGCAGTCCCTGCATCGAGGCGACGGCCTTGGCGAGGTCCTTGCCCGACTTCACCTGGTCGCGCGCAGTCTGTATCTGCTTCTTCTGTGCGCAGAGCACCAGCGGAAGGAGCAGGAGAAGTGCGAGCAAAGCCAATCTGTTGGATCGTTTCATACTAAAATGCGATTCCTGATTCTCTGATTACGGTTTGCAAAATTACATTTTTTCATCGAGATAGGCAAATAAACGCTGCCCATTTCACCTTATTTAGCCTCCACGCCACATCCCGCGCTCTTGACAACGATAGGGGAAATCCCCGCCAAGTTAGGGAAAATCCTTTGCATGGCTCGTTTTTTCTTCGTTATTTTGCATCGTGAACCCAAAGAAAGGGTCACATCAAACGGAAGTCTAACATTTTAACCAAGGAATAAAGATGAAGAAGTTATTGTTCACCATGGCTGCCCTGCTCCTGCTCGCCTTGCCGTCCAGCGCCATGAGCTACGAGCAAGCACGCCAGCAGGCATTGTTCCTGACCGACAAGATGGCTTACGAGTTGAACCTCAGCGAAGCGCAATATGAAGCCGCCTACGAGATCAACCTCGACTACTTGATGAGCATCAACACGGTGGATGACCTTGCCGGCAACTACTGGCGGTGGCGCAACCTCGACATGAGCTACGTCCTCCTGGAGTGGCAGTATCGCGCCTTCTGCGACGCCGCCTACTTCTACCGCCCGCTCTATTGGGACACCGGCTGCTGGCACTTCGCCATCTACGCCCGCTATCCCCACCGCGACTACTACTATTTCGGCCGCCCCACCTTCTACGGCGTCTATCGTGGCGCCCACGCCTGGCATCACAACGGAGGCCGCAGCTGGTACCACGGTCGCCACTATGGCGGTCCCGGTCCTCGTGGCGGAATGCGCGACGGTTTCGGTCGTGGCGACTTCGGCCATGGCTACAGATATCGTGACGGCCACATGGTGGCTGGCAATCAGCACGACCGCCCCTCCTTTGGCAGTCAGACCGACCGTCCCTCCTACGGCGGCCAGGACCATCGCCCGTACAACGGCAGCCAGCCCTACGGCAGCGTACAAGGTCGCCGCGAAAGCAGCACCCGCACGACGGTGAGACGCCCCAACCCCAATGGTTCGCAGCAGCGGCCCTCAGCGTCGAGAAGATACAACGGCAGCGGCCAGTATGGTCCCGCCACGGGCGTTCAGCGCACTTCTCCCAGTTCGCCGCGCTCCTTCGGTGGTTCCCGATCCAACCCCAGTCAGCCGCGTTCCACCTTCACCGCGCCGACCCGTCCCTCTCGCCCCACGCCGAGCAGTCCGCGTAGTGGCAGCCCCCGTAGTGGCGGCAACTCTGGCGGATCCCACGGATCCTTTGGCGGACACCGCTAAAGAGTCCTCCCCTTTCCATACGAATGCAACCTATGACCCCAAACATAGATAAAACAACCCGTCGCACGGCCCTTAGAGTACCGCGCGACGGGTTTTTCTTTTGCAAAGCGTTGTCCGTGCTGCTCAGCCGCCGATCTCCGACAGCTCCAGCCAGCGCATTTCCTTCTCGTCGATCAACTCCTTGACCTCGGGCAGCCGCTTGCTCTTCTCCGTCAGTTCGTCGATGGAGAGCGTTCCCGAACAGAGGGCAGCCTCCAGTTGCTCGCGCTCCTGCTCCAGCTCGCCCATCTCCTTCTCCAGCCGCTCAAACTCCATCTTCTCCTTGTAGGTCATCTTCCGGCGCGTCTCGTTGCGGTAGTCGGCCCGTTCGCGCTTCGGCTTCTTCTCCTCCTGGCGGCGGTCGTCCTCCTCCTTGCTCTTGAGCTTCTGGTAGTCGCGATACTGCGTGTAGTTGCCCGGAAAGTCCTGAATGTCGCCCTCGCCATGGAAGACCAGCAGATGGTCCACCACCTTGTCGGTGAAGTAGCGGTCATGGGAGATCACGATCACGCAGCCTGGGAAGTCCTGCAAATACTCCTCCAGCACCTGGAGCGTCTGGATATCGAGGTCGTTAGTCGGCTCGTCGAGCACGAGGAAGTTGGGATTGCGCATCAAGACCGTGCAGAGGTAGAGCTTTCTCCGCTCGCCACCACTGAGCTTTGCCACGTAGTTGTGCTGCATCTCGGGCGGAAAGAGGAAGTAGTTGAGAAACTGCGATGCCGTCATGTGGCGTCCGCCGCCGAGGTCGATGTAGTCGGCGATGTCCTTGACGATGTCGATCACCTTCTGGTCCTCGCGAAACTGCAGTCCCTCCTGCGAGAAATAGCCGAAGCGCACGGTGTCGCCGATGTCGAAACGTCCTCCGTCGGGCTCCACCTTGCCCAGCAGCATCTTGACGAAGGTCGATTTTCCCGTGCCGTTCTTGCCCACGATGCCCATCTTCTCGAAGCGCGCGAAGTTGTAGTAGAAGTCCTTCAGGATCACCTTCTGCGTGCCATCGGCCCGTTCAAAGGCCTTCGACACATACTGACACTCAAAGATCTTGCTGCCGATATAAATGCTCGAGCTCTTCAGACGCATCTGGCGCTCCTCGATCCTGCGCTTTGCCTTCGCCTCCAGGTCGTAGAACGCCTCCTCGCGGTAGCGCGCCTTGTGTCCGCGCGCCTGTGGCTGCCGGCGCATCCAGTCCAGTTCCTTGCGATACAGGTTATTGGCCCTTGCTATCTCCGCCCGCGCGTTGTCGATGCGCTCCTGGCGCTTCTCCAGATAGTAGGAGTAGTTGCCACGGTAGGTATAGATGGTCTCGTCGTCGATCTCCAGGATCAGGTTGCACACCTCGTCAAGGAAGTAGCGGTCGTGCGTCACCATCAGCAGCGTTTTGTTACCTCGCCGCAGATAGCCCTCCAACCATTCTATCATCTCGAGGTCGAGGTGGTTGGTCGGCTCGTCGAGGATTAGAAAGTCGGGCTCCAGCAGCAGCACGTTGGCCAGGGCCACCCGCTTCAACTGTCCACCACTCAGTTCGCCCACCTTCTGCTCCAGGTCCTCGATGCGCAACTGCGTCAGCACCTGCTTGGCCCGCAGCACCTTCTCGGGATTGCCCTCGTGGTTGAAACAGGCGTCGAGGACGGTGTCCGTAGGATTGAAATGCGGCGTCTGTTCCAGATAGCCCACACGGATGTCGTTGCGATAGACGATCTGTCCCGCGTCGTAGCCCTCGTCGCCGTGGAGGATGGAGAGCAGGGTCGATTTGCCCGTGCCGTTGCGCGCCACAAGCCCCACCTTCTGTCCCTCCGACACCGAGAAACTCATGTCGTCGAAAAGCACCTTCTCTCCAAAACTCTTCGTGAGATGCTGGACGTCCAAATATGATTCCATAGTCTGACTGGTTCTTGATGATCGAATGATTATTCTGCCTCCGTCGCGTTCTCCGCCTCGGCAGCGTCCTCTGCTGCATCATTCACGGCGTCCTTCGGGGCAACCTCTGCAGCGTCCTCCGCAGCAGCCTCATCCATGTGGATGCACTGCTCGATATAGTCGAGCACGGCCTCGCCTCCCTCGTGCTTCGACGAGCTCGTGATGAAGTAAGGGGGCAGCGACTCCCAGCGGTCCTCCAGGGCGTGCATCCATTGCTCCGCATTGGCCCGCGCCTTGCCAGCCGTCAACTTGTCCGACTTGGTAAAGACGATACAAAACGGCACCCCGCTCTCGCCCAGCCAATCGACAAACTCGCGGTCGATGCGCTGCTGCTCGTGGCGGATGTCAATGAGGACAAAGAGGTTAACGAGTTGTTTGCGCTGGAGGATATAGCCCGCGATCATCTGCTCCAGGCGGCGTTGCGACGACTTCGTGCTCGACCCTTGGGCGTAGCCATAGCCCGGGAGGTCCACCAGATACCACTCGTTGTTGATAATGAAGTGGTTGATGAGCAAGGTCTTGCCCGGCTTCGACGACGTCTTGGCCAAAGCCTTGCGGTTGGTGAGCATATTGATCAGACTCGACTTGCCCACATTGGATCGTCCGATAAAGGCAAACTCGGGCTTGGTGTCCTTCGGACACATACTCTCCCGCGGCGAGGAGATCGTGTATTCGGCTTTCTTTATTATCATCTTGCGTTCTATTTTTACAATAGTTCGTTAAAAT
>DLZV01000039.1 GCA_003447235.1 Prevotella sp. | reverse complement strand
CAAATTTTAACGAACTATTGATTTTACGACGTGGCAAGAAATAATTTCTTTTTCACGCAATTCTGTATATTCAGAAAGCTTGTTTCCTCTTCTATTATTTTTTTTATTCCTAATTTTGCCACCAGAAATAATCAAGTAAAATCTAAATTCAAACAACGTATGGTAAAAAAGTTACTCTTTACCGCTGCCATTGCAGCCGTGGCTTCGACTGCATTTCCTCAGGGAAAGGCAGTTCGCGTAGGCGCCCAGCCCAACAAGGCTGACCAAAAGTCTGTCTATTATCTCAAGCCCGCTGGCCTTCCTTTTGAGGCCACACCGAAGAACGGTCAAATGTTTGGTACGAGCTACCTCTACACCCCGGGCAACTACGAGGTGAAGTTTGTGCCTGTTGCCGCTCCGGGTACGCAGACTTTCTGGCATCAGAACGTCTATGACATGACGGGCAACTGCAACTCTTTCGACCGCACGGGCAAGCAGGGCCCTTTCTACTCTACCGACAATGACGGCAATTTCTATGTGACTTGCCGCTTCAATGGTGCTGACGCTCTCCCCACGCTCGTTTGCGCCAAGGATAGCTTCGTTCTCTCTGAGGAGAACTACCACTGGGGTCCGCTGGATCAGGACCTCCCCGCTGTTATGTATTGGTACCCGCGCATGAAGAGCGGCACGCAGAACGAGAACGAGTCGTTCGAGCGCGCTCTCCAGTTCACCGACGACAAGGTCAACGCTTATAGCCTCGGTGGCATGGACAACGGCTACCTCTTCGGTTCTGGTACCGTCTCCAACGGCGCCTACACCGTCTGTGGCGTACAGCAGGTGCTGGAGAAGCCGGCTGCTCCGTTGTGGATCACCGACGTCTTCCTGCCCGCCATCTCCAAGAGCGACAACCCGTTGCCCGAGGGCACGGAGCTGACGCTGATGATCACCAATGTCGAGACGACCGCCGAGGGAAGAAAGAAGCCCGGAAGCGAGGTGCTCGCCGAGATGAAGTGTAAGGCTTCCGACCTCGAGGCCCAGGAGGACGTCGAGGACGAGGATGGTAACGTCTTCCATCAGTGGGCTGCTGTCTTCCCCATCGAGGAAGGTGGCATGCTGATCGACGAAGAGTTTGCTGTCGTCGTTCGCGGTTTCGACCAGGAGGGTGTCGATCTGGGTCTGAAGGGCGCGGAGATTCCTTATTACAATGACGTGCTGGATCCGGCTCTCTGCATCATCTCTGCCGATGGTAAGGAGACTACCGCCAACATCTATGGCAACAACCGCATCGCCATGAGCGTTTCCTTCACGGGTAAGTTCGACTTCGCCAACGGCTTCGTCGATATCTCAGAGACCGATTCTCTCGACTACGGTCTCGTCCAGATGGACAAGGATGGCAAGCACGGTGTCACGACCGCTTCTCCCGACCAGACCTTCGAGGGTGCCGTAGCCCAGGTGAACGGCAGCTGGTACGGCGACAACAAGAAGGAGGAGTACACCCTCTCTGGCTTGGCCGACTGGGTGAAGGGCTACACCGTTGACCAGGAGGGCTACAGCTATGCTGGCCTGACCGTCATCTCCTTCACTTGCGATCCGCTTCCCGCCGACTGCGAGGGCCGCAGCTGCACCGTGCTCATCCATGGCAAGGGTGTAGTCTCTACCCGTCCGATCACCATCGTGCAGGGCGACGCCACGGCTGCTATCAACAGCGCCAAGGTGGAGAAGAAGGATGCTGATGCCCCGATGTACAACATGGCTGGCCAGCGTGTCAACAAGGACTACAAGGGCGTAGTGATCCAGAACGGTACGAAGCGCATCAACAAGTAAAGCGCATTCTCTACACACGGATTTTTCCGCCAGTTCTTCCAAGGCAGTCTGATCGCCTTGGAAGAACTGACCAAATTACATTATAGATTACTTCCAAAACTATCAGAATACAATTTATGAAGAAAAGATTATCATCATGGCTCTTCGGTAGCTTGCTCGCAGTAGCAGGCCTTCCGACTGCGGCTTTGGCGCAGACCGCTTCCACGGGCTCGCCATTCACCGTGACGGAGAGCAACTCTTACAGTGAGAATTGGACGACCCTGGGCAGCCTGCTCAAGAATGACGTGTGGACTGTCGAGGACAAGAACAACGACAACCACACATGGGACGACCTGAGCACAGGTATGCCCACGTACGATGGCGCCAACGCTACCGTAACGGCTGACGATTGGCTCGTCTCTCCTCCCCTCACGCTGACGGCTGGCACGGCCTACACCCTCGAGACGGGTGCCTTCTGTGGTGCCTTCAACGGTGCTGCCCAGCGCATGGCTGTAGCCTTCGGTACGGGCGACGATCCCACGACTTACACAGAGATAGTGCCTGCCACGCCCATCACAGGTCTGACCCTCAATGGCGGTGCCACCGTCGTGAAGGCTGTCTTCACGCCGACTGTCTCTGGCAACTACCGCATCGGCTTCCACGCTGTCAGCGACCAGCCGGGCTACCTCATGCTCCATCAGGTGAAGGTCAGCGTGACCGCCAATACGGCTGGCACACCGGTGGCTGTCTCCGACCTGAAGCTCACCGCCGATGAGAGCGGCGCACAGAAGGTGAAGGTGGAGTTCACCGCTCCGACCAAGGACATCACGGACCGCGACCTGACTTCGCTCACCAGCGCCACCATCTATCGTGACAATGACGCCCTGCCCATCCAGACCATCTCCGACCCGACTCCGGGCCAGAAGATTGAGTGGACGGACGACAACGTGACCACGGGCAACCACACCTACACGGTCTATACCAGCGCAGGCGACCTTCGTTCTGCCAAGGCCGAGGCTTCCATCTACGTCGGTGGCGAGGAGTATCCGGGCACGTCGGCCAAGGTGAACGTCTATGACAACCTCGACGGTACGGTCAAGCTGACGTGGGAGCCTGTCATCAAGGGTGCAAACGGCGGCTATATCGACGCTTCCAACGTGAAGTATGCCATCTTCGAGGGTATCTACCAGACGCCGATCGTCGAGGGCTTGACTGACACGGAATACACTTTCAACGACATTCCTCTCACGGGCTCACAAAGCCATAAGATCTACCAGGTCGTGGCCTACTTCGACGAGGAGCATCTCGGTGGTACGGCCTTCGCCGACCCGTTCTTCTACGGTACGCCGTACGACTTCCCGTTCTCTGAGTCATGGCCCTACGGCAAATGGGAGAACGGTCCGTGGTCTGCCAGCTACAACGACACGAAGAACCACTTCAAGATTTCCAGCCAGTCTGCCGACGATGACGAGGGTTCTCTGATGTTCACCCCGGCCAAGGGTGGCGACGAGGCTTCTATCTTCGGTCCGAAGATGGCTATGGGCAAGGCTACGAACGCTCGCCTTTCCTTCCAGTACTATGCTTATCCGGGCAGCAAGAGCAAGCTCCAGGTCTATCTCGATGTCAACGGTCAGAAGCAGAAGCTGGCTGCCGAGGTTGACTACAGCACCTTGGAGGGTATGCCGGGTTGGAGAACCGTCAATGTGGATTGCTCTGACGAGGACTTCAAGAAGGAGAACGGCTATGGCCGCGTGATTATCCACGCTATCTCTGACGGCGAGAACATCATGGTCGATGATGTCAACATCAACGACGCTATCGACTACAATGTCGTGACGACGATCTCTGCTCCGCTCCATGTACAGGGTGGCGAGAGCGCCGACGTGACCATCAACGTGCGCAACGTGGGTCTGGAGAACGCCGAGGGCTTCAGCGTGAAGCTCCACACGAGCGACGGCAAGACGATGACGACCGAGAGTGGCACGATCGCTCCGGGCGACTCCAAGGACTATGTGCTCTCTTACACCGTGCCTTTCTACAGCGAGAACTTCCAGGTTTGGGGCGAGGCTGAGTGGGCCGACGACGAGAACCAGGAGAACAACATCTCTGAGAAGCGCACCGTCAAGGTGGTGACCGCTCCCTATCCTGGCGTCAACGACCTCAAGGCCGCCAAGGCCAACAACGGTATCGAGCTGACTTGGTCTGCTCCCGCCGTGGACAAACTGACGATCACGGAGAGCTTCGACACCTACGCACAGTTCCTCACGGACGACATCAACCCCTGGACACCCTTCGATGCTGACGGCGAGCGCACGAACGTCTTCGGTGGCATTTCCTTCCCGGGCAACGGTACTCCGTATGCTTATACTGTCTTCAACTGCGACGGTACGACCCACGGTATGAGCGAGGACCTGACCGCACAGTTCAAGGTGCTCTTCGGTGGCCGCACGGGCGACCAGGCTCTGCTGAGCTTCGGTAACCTCGGTAGCGCCGCCAACGGCAACAACGACTGGCTCATCTCTCCGGAGCTCTCTGGCAAGGCTCAGACCATCACGTTCTACGTCAAGGCTCCGCAGTGTGACAACGCCAACTATGGCGCCGAGGACTTCTATGTCGCCTACTCTACGACGGACAAGGCTTCCAACCACTTCACGAAGATCTATAGCGAGAAGGCTTCTGACAACGTGAACTGGGCTAAGCACACGGTGGATCTGCCCGAGGGTGCCAAGTACTTCTCTATCGTCCACACCTCTACGGTGCCTGTGAACCCGACTGGCTTCGAGCCCGCTGGCTTCATGGTCGATGACGTGACCTACGAGAGCGCTCCGCTCCAGGTCGTTGGTTACAACGTCTATCGCAACACTTCGCTGATCGCCAACAAGACGACCGACCTCAGCTTCGTTGATGCAGAGGGTACCGAGCAGGACAAGTATCACGTTGTCGCTCTGTACAATGTCGGCAACGCTGCTCCGTCCAACTCTGCTTCTGCAGACCCGGACGGCATCAGCACCGTTGGCAACACCAACGCTGCCAATGGCAAGATGGAGGTCTATAGCACCTCTGGCGCACTCGTTGGCAACAGCACCAAGTCGCTCCCCGCTGGCCTCTACATCGTCAAGCAGGGCAACAAGGTGGAGAAGGTTGTCGTGAAGTAAGCACACTGTCGCCTTGACGCCTTGAGAAAGGGAGCACCTCGCTCCTTCCTCGAAAGGTAAAGGCACAAACATATCGGCCGGCCCGATTAGTCAGAAATGGCTAATCGGGCCGGTTTTCTTTGCTCCGACTTGACGACAAGATACACAGTGATCCGAATAGATCGGGGACCCGTGAAGAACCAAGAGGATGGAAAAAGTCAAGAGGTATATACATGCGAAACGCCAAGACTTTCGCAAGCCCTGGCGTGTACTTAGTAACGTATGTTTAACTAAAAATCCTTCGATTACAAGGAATCCTCGCGGCTTCCTTTGTCATCCCAAATGAATCTGTTAAACTTTTACCTTAATAAAATAACTAAAAACCTAAATCTATTACTACTAACCTAAACAATCTATTAACCTTTTGACAATGCAAAGGTACGACGTTCTGCGATTTCCACCAACAAAAAAGGCCTAAAAAAAAAGCCATTATTCAAATACTTGATTTATATCAATCCCGTGTACTCGCAAACAGTTATTTTTATACGTTCAGCCTTGGCTGTTCCATTCTTTTGCTTTACCTTTGTTGCTCAAAATCGGGATAAAGCATGAAGGTACTGATCATCAACACCAGCGAACGGGCAGGGGGCGCAGCGGTAGCCTCACGGCGACTGAAAGACGCACTCAGCAACAATGGACTGAAAGCCAGAATGTTGGTAGCCCACAAGGAGACAGACGACCCGACGGTCGTGGAAATGCCAGGGAAGCTACGCCAACGCATCCATTTTCTGTGGGAACGGTGGTGTGTCTTCTGGCATCTGCATTTCCAGCGAGACCATCTGTTCGAGTTGGACTTGGCCAATGCGGGTACGGACATCACCACCCTGCCGGCATTTCGAGAGGCTGATGTCATCCAACTGGAATGGATCAACCAAGGCATGCTCTCGCTGGCCTCGATACGAAAGATACTCCGCAGTGGCAAGCCCGTTGTCTGGACCCTACACGATCTATGGCCTGCCACGGGCATCTGCCACGTCACCCTCGGCTGCCGGGCCTATATGGGTGGCTGCCACCGCTGCAAATACCTGCCGCAGCCTCAAAACGGCAAGGACCTGGCGGCACGCATCTTCAATAGGAAGAAGGCACTCTACGAAGGGAGCAACATCCACTTTGTGGCTTGCAGCAAATGGTTGGGCGCACAAGCCAAGCAGAGCGGTCTGCTGAAAGGGCTGAGCGTGGCCTGCATCCCGAACCCCATCGACACGCAACGCTACAAGAAGATGGACAAGGCCGAAGCACGAAGGCGCTGCGGACTGCCCACGGACAAGCGCGTCATCCTCTTTGTCTCACAACGCGTGACGCTGGAGCGCAAGGGGATCGCCTATTTTGCGGAGGCCATTGCGCTACTCACAAAGCAATATCCTTCCATACAGGAGGACACCGTCATCGCCATCCTCGGCGGCCATGCCGACGAGGTAGTGGGCCGCTTGTCGCTTCCCTCATTCCCCTTGGGATATGTGAGCGACGAAGAGAAGATCGTGGAAGTCTATAACGCTGCCGACCTCTTCGTGATTCCGTCGCTCGACGAAAACCTGCCCAACACCATCATGGAGTCGATGGCGTGTGGCGTGCCTTGTGTGGGCTTCAAGGTGGGCGGCATTCCCGAGATGATAGACCATCGGCAAAACGGCTATGTGGCGCAATACCGTGACGCAGAAGACTTGGCCAGGGGCATCCACTGGGTGATGAGCGAGGCCGACTACTCCGCCCTGAGCCAAGCAGCCATCGAGAAGGTGCGCAGGGAGTACTCCCAGCGGTCGGTCGCCATGCGCTATATAGAAGTATATAATCAGGCTTTGGCCTACAAAAAGTGTGGATTATGAGTGTAGTTTTCTCCGTTATCACCATCACCTACAACGCAGCCCCCGTGCTGCAACGCACCCTCGACAGCGTGGCGCGCCAGACCTACAAGGGAGTGGAGCACATCATCGTGGACGGAGCGTCGAAAGACGAGACGGTAGACATGGCCGAAAAGTACAAGGAGCAGTCTGACCAGGCTGACAACGGACATGAGGTCCGCATCCTGTCGGAACCGGACAAGGGGCTCTATGACGCGATGAACAAGGGCTTGCGACTGGCCACGGGCGACTACATCGTCTATATGAACGCAGGCGACATCTTCGCCCTTCCCAAAACCTTGGCAATGGCGGCACACGCAGCAGAGACGGCAGCGGACGGACAAAAGCCTGCCGTGCTCTATGGCGACACCGACATCGTGGATGGGGAAGGCCGCTTCTTGCGACATAGAAGGCTGCACCCGACGGGCAAACTGACGTGGCGATCGTTTCGCCAAGGGATGTTGGTCTGCCACCAGTCGTTCTACGCGCGCCTCGACATAGCCCGCGAGACTCCCTACGACACCCACTTCCGCTATTCGGCCGACGTGGACTGGTGCATCCGCATCATGAAGAAAGCGGCAGAAAAACAACAGTTGCTCGTCCGCATCCCGGCCGTCACGACACGCTATATGGAGGAAGGACAGACCACCCTTCACCACAAAGACTCACTCCGCGAACGGTTTGAAGTCATGCGCCGCCACTACGGCCTCCTCACCACCGTGGCCATGCACGCCTGGTTTGTACTGAGAAAGATAATGGGAGGAAAAAACTAAAAGCAAAAGAAATATCAAGAATCCGACATGATCACAGTAGATGGACTGACCGTCGAGTTTGGCGGCACCACCTTGTTCAAAGACATTTCCTTCCAGATCAACGAGAAGGACCGCATCGCCCTCATGGGCAAAAATGGCGCAGGCAAGAGTACGCTGCTCAAGATCATAGCAGGCGTCCGCACGGCCACGCGTGGATCCATCACCGCTCCGAAGGATTGCGTCATTGCCTACCTGCCTCAGCATCTGATGACGGAAGACGGACGCACCGTGTTTGAGGAGACGTGCCAGGCCTTTGCCCACCTCCACAAGATCCAGGCAGAGATAGACCGCATCAACAACGAGCTCAGCACGCGCACCGACTACGAGAGCGACGAATACATGCAACTCATCGAGCAGGTATCTACCCTCTCGGAGAAGTTTTACGCCATTGACATGACCCACTTCGAGGAAGACGTGGAGAAGACACTCCTCGGCCTGGGGTTCGAGCGCAAGGACTTCAACCGACCGACAAGCGAGTTTTCGGGAGGCTGGCGCATGCGCATCGAACTGGCGAAACTCCTCCTGAAGTCGCCCGACGTGCTCCTCCTCGACGAGCCGACCAACCACCTCGACATCGAGTCTATCGGCTGGCTGGAAGACTTCATCTGCAACAGCGCCAAAGCCGTGGTCGTCATCAGCCACGACCGCAAGTTTGTCGATAAGATCACCACGCGCACCATCGAGGTGACCATGGGACGCATCTACGACTACAAGGCCTCCTACAGCCACTATCTCGAACTGCGCAAGGAGCGCCGTGAGCAACAGATGAAGCAATATGAGGAGCAGCAGAAGATGATCGCTGAGACCAAGGACTTCATAGAACGCTTCAAGGGCACCTATTCGAAGACCTTCCAGGTGCAAAGCCGGGTAAAAATGCTCGAAAAGCTCGAACTCATCGAGGTGGACGAGGAGGACACGAGCCACCTCCGCCTGAAGTTTCCGCCCAGTCCACGCAGTGGCAGCTACCCTGTGCAGATGAGCGACGTGGCGATGGCGTTCGACGGCAAAACCATCTTCAGCGGTGTGAACCTCACCGTGGAGCGAGGCGACAAGATCGCTTTTGTGGGTCGCAACGGCGAGGGCAAATCGACCCTCGTGAAGTGTATCATGGGCCAACTGCAAAACGAAGGCCATCTACAACTCGGCCACAACGTGCAGATCGGCTATTTCGCCCAAAACCAAGCCTCGCTGCTCGACGGCGAGCTCACGGTCTTCCAAACCATAGACGACGTGGCCAAGGGCGAGGTGCGCAACAAGATACGCAATCTTCTGGGCGCCTTTATGTTTGGTGGAGAGGACTCCACGAAGAAGGTGAAGGTGCTCTCCGGTGGCGAGCGCACCCGTCTGGCTATCCTCAAGCTTCTGCTGGAACCTGTCAACCTGCTGATCCTCGACGAGCCCACCAACCACCTCGACCTCCGTACCAAAGACGTGCTGAAGCAAGCACTGCAGGACTTCGACGGCACGCTCATCGTGGTGAGCCACGACCGCGACTTCCTCGACGGCTTGGTAAGCAAGGTGTATGAGTTTGGCCACGGCCGCGTACGCGAGCACCTCTGCGGCAACTACGAATTTCTTGAGACGAAGAAGATGGAGAGTCTTCAGGAACTGGAAAAGAAATAGCCCGCAGCCAACAAGCGCCTACAAACCAAGTGGCCATGAAACCATCCACAACAGGACGGTCTTATGGCCACTTGTCTTTTTCTATACTAAAGCATCATTCGCTGATGCGGTCCACT
This sequence comes from Prevotella sp., assembly GCA_003447235.1. GTDB lineage: Bacteria > Bacteroidota > Bacteroidia > Bacteroidales > Bacteroidaceae > Prevotella. Next base: position 9,913 of record DLZV01000039.1, on the reverse strand, counting down.
ACGACGCCTTAGCGCTTCTTCGGATAGCGTCTGGCCCATCCTTCCTCGCTGAAGTCGGGTTCGTCGCCACGCAACTTACCACCGGCATTGCCATTCATAAGCATCTTCCAGTCGTCTTTCTTATAGTGGCGCTTCGTGGACTGGTCGTTGTACATCGGCACACTGGCGGCACGGCGCGACGGACGCTCACGGTCGTAACGGCCCGGACGACGGCCTTGGTCTCCACGTTCGCCCCATGAGGACTTGCTCGGTCGGGACGTGCGGCGCGGTGCCTCCTTGCGGTCCTCGCGCTGCGGACGCCCCTCGTTGGCATCGTTGCAACGCACCTTGCGGCCCTTATAGACCGATCCATCGAGGGCCTTCATCACCATCGCGGCATCCTCCTGCGGCACCTCAATATAGCTCTGGCGCGCCAAGAGGTCGATATGGCCCACCTCCTGGCGACCATGGACGTGCTTGTTGACGAACTGCATCACCTCGCCAGGATAGAAACCATCCATCTTACCGAGATTGATGAAGAGGCGCGCATAGCCTGCCTCGGGTTTTCCGCCCTTGCTTCGCTTGGTCTTGGCCTCGCCGTCGCGCTCCTTGCGGGCACCCTTCACATTGGGCTTCTCGATCTCGGGGGCATCTTTGTAGTAGTCGAGGAAACGGCCAAACGTCACGGTGACCATCTTCTTGATGATGTCCTCCTTATCGATATATTCAAACTGACGCTTGATGTCCTCCATATAGGGAGCGATCAGGTCGTCGTCCACATCCGTCTTGAGGATAGCATCCATCTGCTTGTAGAGCTGCTTCTTGCAGATCTCCTCCGGCGTGGGGAGGGTTCCATCCTCAAAGGCCTTGCCGATCTCCTTCTCGATAGACCGAATCTTGGAGCGCTCGCGACTGTGGATGATGGAGATGCTCGTACCCTTCTTGCCCGCACGGCCCGTACGGCCACTACGGTGGGTATAGCTCTCGATATCGGAGGGCAGTCCGTAGTTGATGACGTGCGTCAGGTCATCGACGTCGAGACCACGTGCGGCCACATCCGTCGCCACGAGTATCTGGGTGAGGTGGCTGCGAAACTTCTGCATCGTCAGGTCGCGCTGCGGCTGCGAGAGGTCGCCGTGGAGCGACTCCGCATTGTAGCCATCGCGTATCAGCTTGTCGGCTATCTCCTGCGTCTCGCGCTTCGTGCGGCAGAAGACGATGGCGTAGATCTTCGGATAGTAGTCCACGATGCGCTTCAGAGCCAGGTATTTGTCCTTCGCGTTGACCATGTAATAGACATGGTTCACATTCTCCGCACCCTCATTGCGACTGCCGACCACGATCTCCTTGTAGTCGTGGAGGTAGCCCTTGGCCACACGCTCCACCTCGCGGCTCATCGTGGCCGAGAAGAGCAGCGTGTTGCGCTCCTCGGGAATGCCTTCGAGAATCTCGGTGATGGAGTCTTGGAATCCCATGTTGAGCATCTCGTCAGCCTCATCAAACACCACGTTGCGTGCGTTGTCGAGGCGCGCCTTGCCCCGATGCATCAAGTCGATGAGGCGGCCCGGCGTAGCCACGATGATCTGTGCGCCATGACGGAGCGAACGAATCTGTGCCTCGATACTTGCGCCACCATAGACGGGGACGATATGGACATGGGGGATATAGCGCGCGAAGGCGTTGAGATCGTCGGCGATCTGGAGACAGAGCTCGCGGGTCGGCGAGAGCACGATGGCCTGCGTCTCCTTGCTGTCGGTGTCAATACGTTGGAGCAGGGGAATGCCGAAGGCTGCCGTCTTGCCCGTACCCGTTTGGGCGAGGGCGATGACGTCGTTGCGGTTGCCTAAAAGATAAGGGATCACTTCCTCCTGGACGGGCATCGGCTGTACGAAGCCCAACTCCTCAATGGCCTTTCTGATCGGTTCAGAAACGCCCAATTCTTCAAATGTCTTCAATGTGTTGTGAGTTGATTTTATTATCCTACGGAATGCCGCCCATCCACCATTATGAACCCACTGAAGAACCCGCCTGGATGGTCTCGTTCCGCTTTTGGGCTGCAAAGGTACTCATAATCAACGGAATGGCCAAACATTTTCGGGATAACTTGCCTGCTTTCAGAATAAATGAGTAATTTTGCACTCGCAATCAAGAAGAGCATAAAAAAGAAGCGAGTAAACAAAAGGAACATTAACAAGAAGAGAGCAAATAGAATGGTAGAACAAATAAAAGGGAAGTCCGATGCAAAATCTATTTAAGATCAGACGGGAGGAGCGCTGGCTCGCCCTGTCCTCCTTCGTGGTGCTACTGGGGCTTCACGCACTGCTGTGGGCCTATTATCCCGCTTCCTTTTTCAAAGGAGGGAAGTTGGGATTTTGGAGTGTATTCTACAACCACATGCACCTCTCGGGCTTCGACAACTACAGCTACATCTTCGTCTCCTGCACGCGCATCTATTACGACATGCTGCGCCACCCGCTCTTTGCCATCCTCCTCTACCCCCTCTATTGGACCAACCAGGCACTGCGTCCGCTGACCGGCCACAACTCGGCGGTCTTCCTCGTCTCGGCACTGACGATCTTCGCAGGCGTCTATTCCCTCATCTTCCTCTACCGCATCCTGCGCGACCGCGTAGGCGTGGGGCGTGCCGATGCCCATTGGATCACCACGCTGTTCTTCTCCTTCGCTATGGTGATGCTGACGATGATCGTCCCCGACCACTTCTGCCTCTCGCTCCTCCTCCTGCTGCTGACGCTCTGGCTTGCCACGTCGCCGCATCCGCAACCGCTCTGGCTGGTGTCGCTGCTCGCCACCCTCACGGGAGGCACGACGCTGAGCAATATTGCCAAGTCGTGGCTGGCCTCGCTCTTTGTCCGGGGCAAGCGGATTTTCCGCCCCATGACGGTGCTGGCGGTGGTCATCATACCCGTGCTCCTCTTCGTGGGAGCAGGCTACTGGCAGAACGAGACCATCATCAAACCCGTGGACGCACGGGGCAAGGCGGTGTTGGCCAAGAAGATGCAGAAGGACAGCACGCTCAAGGCGAAACTGGCGGCCCACGACAAGGAGATGAAGGCACGAAGGGGAAAGCCCATCGCCGACAACTTCCTGCTGCAGCAGACCAACATCACGGCCTCGCGCGGACCTGCCATCGTCGAGAACCTCTTCGGCGAGGGACTACAGTTTCATCAGAAAGAACTTTTGAAAGACTATAGCGTGGATCGGCCCGCCATCGTCGGCTACGACTACTGGTGGCAGTATGGCATAGAGGCGCTCGTGGTGCTGCTCTTCGTGGGCGGCATCCTCTGCGGACTCCGCACCCGACTGATGCTCCTGCTGCTATCATGGTTTGGCTGCGACCTGCTGCTCCATGTCGTGCTGGGCTTCGGCCTCAACGAGGTCTATATCATGTCGGCCCACTGGATGTTTATCATCCCCATCGCCATCGCCATGCTGCTGCGGCGCGTCCAGCCTCGCCTGCAACAGCCGCTGCGCATCACCATCATGCTCCTGACGGTCTATCTGCTCGTGTACAACGGCAGCCTGCTCGTCGATTACCTACTCAAATAAGAACAAAGGAATGGAAAAATATCAGGAATATCTCAAGGAGAACATCCGACAGAACCTCCGCGCCTGCCAGCTGCGCCAGTTGGAGATTCTGAAGGAGATCGACCGCATCTGCCAAAAGCACCATATCGAATACTGGCTCGACGGCGGATCGCTGCTGGGCGCGGTGCGCCATGGTGGCTTCATCCCCTGGGACGACGACATCGACATCGCCATGTCCGTGGAGGACGAGCACCGCTTCGAGGAGGTTGCGCCCAAGGAACTGCCGCCCCACCTCTTCCTACAGTCGCCGAGGACGGATCCTGGAAGCAATGAGCCGATCGTGAAGATACGCGACCTGAACTCGCTCTATATCGAACCCGGCGACAGCTTCGCCCTACCCTACGCCAAGGGTATCTTCGTCGATATATTCCCGATGGAGGACTATCCCAACATCTCCCGCAAATGGATCAAGCGGCTGACGAAGGGCATCTCCAAAAGCAATGCCATCCTCCACCATAGCCACACCTACTCCCTGCGGTCCTTTGCCGAGTTTTTCTGGTTTGGAGCCAAACTGATGGTCTGCAGCGGACTGTGGAAACTGGTCTGCCGTCTCGCCCCCAAAGGTCGCTACAGCGACATTCCCATCCTCAACGGGCGCGGTGTCTCCTTCGACAAGGCAAGCATCAAGCCTTTGGGAAAAATCACGTTCGAGGGCGTGGAATTTCCGGCTCCCCACGACTATGACGCCTATCTGACAGACCTCTACGGCGACTACATGAAGCTGCCGCCTCCCGAGAAGCGTGAGAGCCATGCGGTCTATGTGGCCCTGTCTTGAGGGAGCGCAGGATAGCGTTGTCGAGAGAGCCTATATACCATATAAGGTATCCCTCTTTTCCTATATATAATAGGAACAATATAGCATATAGAAAGCAAGCAAAACCATCAATTAGGTCCATGCACCATCCCACACGAGTGGTACTGCGATGGAAGCCAAGTGAAACTCCAGTACCAGCCGAATGAAACTCCAGTACCAGCTAAGCAACACCAAGGCGGTACTGGGGTTTTATCAACTATCGTCCTTAGTATCCACATTGGGAGAAGCTTTGGGTTAAAACACTTTTATTCTCTATCTTTCTTTACTTTGCCTAAATTGACGTTTGTATTATCACCTAGGAAATGCAAAAATACTTGTTTTTTCACACAAACGTCCCTTTTGGTCTTTTTTGTTTCATACTATAAAAAACATTGAAATCTTGGCTTTTGCCCGTAGGAAAAAACAGTTAAGCACACAAGGAGTATAGAGTTTCTGCGGACGCAGTGAAAGACACAAATAGTTAAATATGCATAAACGATGTAGTTTTCTGGGAGAGGCGTTATGATTTTTTCAAGGAATATCCTACATTTGCAGTTGAGTTAAAAAACAAGTAGAAACCTAATAGCTTCCCCTATTTTAGGGGAGGGAGTTTTATTAACAGATTGAGTATGGAAACAAAAAAGTTTATGATTTTTCCAATCGGAATTCCTACGGACATCTTGACACAGAAACAGGAGCAATTGTATGGAATGAGAAAATTACGACACTAGGGTATGATTTAACAAAAAATAAATGCAAGCAATGTAAAATGTATCCAAGTTGCTTAAAAAGTGTATGAACAATAAAAGCATGAAAATATGAAAAGGAACCTAGCCTTATTGGGCATCATGCTACTGCTGCCCCTTTCCTCCTTCGCACAATACAGCCTGTTGGGGCAGGTAACGGACGAAACGGGAACGTCCATCCAAGGCGCACAACTATGTCTGTATCAAGACGGTGAACTGGCGGGATTGGCACAATCGAATGCCAAAGGAGAATACCGCATCGGAGACGTGCCACGAGGCAGCTACCAGGTTGTGGCAAGTTGTGTCGGCTATTCTTCGGACGAGGATTCGGTCGTGATAGACCGCGACGCCAACCTGAACTTTATCCTCATGACGAAGAGCGTGGAGCTGGATAGCGTAGTCGTCATGGGTAGCAGCAGTCGTGCCACGTCCAAGGGGCATGTGTTCTACCTGACGAAGAAGGCGAAGGAGTGTGGCAACCCCTTTGTCGCCTTGCAGGAAATACCCTTGCTCTATAGCGACCCTGTGAACGAAAGTGTGCGTTCTGCAGACGGTCAGTCGATGCTGATACTTGTCGATGGCATGCGAGTGAACTCTGGCGTGAGCCCCATAGACCCCGCCCGCATCAAGTCGGTGGAAATAATTGACGTGGTGAGTGCTAAGTATATGCGCCAGGGGGTGAAGCGCGTCGTCAACATCAAACTGAAGGACACTTCGCTCTACACCTATGCGCAACTATCCACACGAGCCGACTATCCCGCCAAATCCTATTTTGCCATGCCGACCTTTGAGATTGGCAACAGTACCGTCTCGCTCTACGGCGACGCCTCTATCAGTACGGAGCACAGTCGGCAAGAAAACGCCTATAGCCTTGTCACGCCCGGACTCACCAAGCACTATGCAGGCGAGACACAAAGCAAAAGCACCGATTACGACTTCTCGTTGATGGGGAAGTGGCGCATGACGGCAAAGGATTATTTTGCCGCATACGTCCAGGGCAATACAAGCAAAGAGAACAGTAGCAGTTTCTCTCTCGGCGAGCAGAACGCGCAGGGCCTCGTGCGCGACAACGCTTCCGTCTATCGCTCTCATCTTTTTTCGGCGACGGCTTACTATAAGCATCTTTTCTCAGAGGACGAAGAGTTGGAGCTGTATGCCGTCTATACGGACAACCGAGCCGACAACACCAACAGCCTGGAGGAGGAGACACAAGGGCTGGGAGGCACAAACCTCCAGCAATATATCAGTCGGCACCACCAAGGATCATTGACACTGAGCTACTCCAAAGAATTCGACGACGGAGGAAGCCTGGAGCTGGGCAACGAGACCGAGTATGCGTATGACCGAATAGAGAACAACGGTTGGGCGACCTATCTCTTTGGCCACCATCGCCTCAACGAGTTTGTCTTTGCGGGCTACACGGGGATGTTGTCACGAAAACTGACCTACGATGTGACGGCTGGCATGGAGTATATGACGATGAAGTCAGACAGTAGACCATCATTATTTCAGACCACGTTTCGATCTTGGCCTCCACTATAATATCACCAACACGCTCAGTATGCGTTTGGGCTACACTTACAGCAACACGGCCCCTTCCGTAGCTATGCTCTCCCCATACAACACGTCTGCCGACACGCTGCTTATCAGTCGTGGCAATCCGTTTCTCCTGCCTTCCAAGTCGCACGTTTTCTCTTGGAATACATCTTATTACAAGGGTAGCATGAGTTGCGGCGCAGGCGTTTCCTATGGTGTATCGAGCGACCTCATCGAGTCGGTGCGCTTGGCGGCGGACAATGGTGTGCTGCTGACGACGTATCAGAACCAGGGACGCTTCCGCTCGCTGCAGCTGAAGGGCAACTTGCTGTGGCGCGTATTGGGATGTACGGTTTTGATGGACATGGCCCACCATGTGAGCTACTATACGAGCGCAGGGGCGAAGAAATATTTCCGGGGCCTGCTGCTTGTGAGCAAGAAGTGGGGCAAACTGGAGGCACGGGCTAACTTCAGTTACCAAAACTACATCGTCTCGGAATATGCACGGACGAAAAACTACAATCCGACCAGCACCCTCGTGCTCTCCTACAGTTTCACCCCCGACATCCTGTTGTCTGTAGGCTGTACGAGCTTCATTGGCAATCCGAGGAGCAAGACCACCGTGAGCACGGGCGACTACAGGAGTGTCGCCTACACGAAGAGCAATACGTTCTCCCCATGGGTTTTGTTCCGCTGGACAATCAGAAAGAACAGCAAGCGTAAGATAGATCTCGACAACGACATCTTGCGCGACCATGAGGGCAAATTCAAACTATAGTCAGGAGTATTTCACCACTGCGGCTTGTGGGACTGGACGTCCCACAAGCCGCACCTAAAACCAATCCTCGCCACGACATCCCAGGGCAAGCCCAGGTTTTGTCGTGGCGAGGAAGGTATCAAGGGGTAGCGTTATCAATTGTCACAGGCGGCGCAACTCGTCTTCTCCAGCCGTCTTTCCCTTGTATTTTGATTTTGCCGGGTTGAAAGAGTAGGAGATGGTCAGGCTGATGCTGGGCTGCCGATTGTCCACCCAGTGAGAGGTGTAAACGCCATTATACTCCGAGTAGCCCTTCTCTTTGGCATTGAACAAGTTGGATGCAGCCAGCTTGACCCATAGGTTTTTCATGTTCTTTTGGATGCTCATCCCCACATTGATAGAAGATTGCGCCATGTACGTGTTCGAATGGCCCTTGAGGTTACCACTCGCATTCAGCACGATATACCACTGGCGAGGGAGCACGACGAGGTTCTTCCATTGCAGGCCTGCTTGGGGACGTCCATATTCCATCCCGTTGTAACTCAGCCATTGTTTGCGGATCCACACATGCCATGATGGCCTCCATATCTTGAAGAATGTGGGACTGTAGGAGAGTCCAGTATAGACGCTCGAGAAAGAGTGGTTGACCCCGTAGGACAACACGGCTGGAATCTCGTCCATCACGTCAAACCAGCTGACAACGGCATCCTTGCCATAGGAGTAGTTGCATATTAAGAGAAGGTCGCGGTAGGATGCGTTAAACGCCACGGAGTGGTTTTTGGTGGGCTGGAGCTGAGAGTTGCCCTTGTTGTAACGGAAATCGCTGATATACTGCAGTCCGTCGTCCAGTTGGCTATAGCTAGAGCTGTTGGTATAGATGTTGTAGCTCAGCATCAGCGAAAACCTGTCCTGGCTGTAGGACAGCGACACCGAGGGCAGGAGATTGCGGAAAGTGCGTTTGCTCTCGTCGCGCAGTTTGCCAGCGGCATAGTATTTGTAGTCTATGTATTCATATTTCAGTCCCAGTTGCGTGAACCATCTCCCGAAGCTGCGGCTGTAGTTGGCGAACACGTGGGCAGCCGACTGTTTCGACTCGTTGTCGTTGGTTTTTAGCAAGCCCGAATAGTCTTCGTTCTCGATGCAGTATTGTTGCTGGAAGCGTGTCCAGGAGGTCACCAGTCCATAGTCCAGTTTGCCATTGGCCACAGTAGAGGTGAAGACCGTCCTCTGTGCTACCATGTCCGATTCGGACTTCGTGGCGGGCACGAGCATAGACCTGTTGTCCATTCGATTCTCGACGACAATCTGCCTGCCGTTGGCGCGATTGTGGGCGTAGGTGGCATCTACATTGAGAGAAAACTTATCGCTGAATTTGTTTTCGTAATAAGCGCTGACGTTGTGGTTGCCGTTTTGCGAGGACTGAGTGGACCGAGTGTCAAACTCGCTGAAAGCACCGTTCTGCCACACATGGTTGCGATAGTTTTGGTCTGCACTGTTGGAGAACACCCTTGAGAAAGTATAAGTGGCTCCCAGAGACTGTCGGTCCGTCAGTTGATCGTTGACTCCAACACTCACAAAACCAGTCTTCGCCGAGTTGTAACCATCGCCCGAATAGTCGGCATGGATATCTTGACCCTTGTACTGGAAGTCATAGACGTCCTGACGCTTATAGTGAGAGTTGCTGAAAGTATTGGCCGATGTGTTGACGAAGAAATCGAGACCACGCCGACGGTAGTTGAGGTCAAGCCATCCAGTGGTGTTCCAGCAGCTTGACACGTTCTCGCTCAAGATCAGAGATCCACCCAGCCCTTCTCCGACGGGCTTGATGGTGGTGATGTAGAGCACGGCGCGCACGGAGGATCCGTATTTTGCTCCGGGATTCATGTCGATCTTCACATCCTTGATCATATTGCTCGGGATGCGCGTCAGCTCATTCCAATTGCGCATCCGTTTGTTGTTGATATAGACAAGCGGCACGCCTCTTCCCAGCACTTTGATGCCATCTGTGTCGATCAGGGGCAATTGCTGCAACACGTCGGTAGCCAGCCCCAGCTGACTGAACACGGTCCCCTGTATGTGTGTGACAAACTGTCCTTGCTCCATCTTGAAGGAAGGTCGGGAGGCCGTGACCGTCACTCCTTGCAGGGCCTGCTCCGACGGAAGCAAATGGATGGTCATGTGGGCTGCTGCTGGCAAAAACACCGTCTTGTATCCGATACATGAGACCTTCACTATTTTCCCAGATGAGTTCGTGTCAAAAGAGAAACTGCCATCCTCGCCGCCTATCACGCCAGCAACATAAGCTGAGTCGGAGGCCTGAAGTAGGGACACGGTGGCAAAGGGAACAGGAATGCTGTCGTTTTCCATCACTTTTCCATCTATACTCTGGGCATTTGCACAAATGGAACTTGTCAAGACTATGGCCAAAAGGCCAGAATATCTATTACGCATCATACTATTCTTATATTGATTTAGGTTGCTATTACTTTGTGAACA
>DLZV01000038.1 GCA_003447235.1 Prevotella sp. | reverse complement strand
TTAGTTGATTACCAGTATTATACGCTCTAAACGGTAGAAAAGTGACTGTGTGGATTCTGTTTAGATACGAAAGGGTAATAATTTAACGTATTTAACTTTCGATTACATTGTATTCTCATTTTGGGAACATTTCAAGTGACCACCAAGCAACAAGTATTGGGCATCAATGCAATAACATCACTCTTATATAATCCTACCCAGATTGCACATGATAGCAAATATACCTTGTATCATTGTCCATTCTCAAATTCTACCTGTTTTATTTTATCGTTGATATGATTAGCGTAAGAACCTTTCTCTCGCAAAAATATAAGACAGGTGAGATCTGTCAAGGATTGCAACAATAGCAATACTTCCGATTATGCTAACGGCAATAGTGAAGACCGTATGTACCCCCCCCCAGAATTATCAAAATGGAATAGTGGCAATGCTAACTTGCCTCCCATTGTGAATATTGGATGAAAAAGGTATATAGGAAGTGTGTTTCTTCCGATATATCCTATAATTCCCAAGACCTTCTTGTTATTGATACTCTGTATGAGTTTCGGAACGAAAGAAAGGAATGACAATGCTAATATTGTAACCGCTAAAAAGTTCCAATTTTTATAGTTTGGGAAACTTGCTATTGCTATGAAAGGCAGAATACTCCACAACGATGGTTTTATAATTTCATCAAGACGTTTTTCAGACAGACGCAAACAGACACCAGTGAAATAAAAAGCTGCATTCGTAGAATTTAGAACTGGAGTGTATTGTGAGACTAACATAAGAAATGTGGCAAATAAGCACAATTTGCCCATTATGCTCCATTTGCTAACCAAATTGAATGTCAAATAATATATTACCCCGCATATAGCCATTGTGTACAAGAACCAATATGGACCAATAGAGGTGACAAATATCGTATTAAGAATTATAGGTATTGTAAATTCGTTTACCCCATCTCTTACTGGTAGTAATGTTGATACAAAAGCATAACCGGTAACCATTATTATATAAGGAATGAGAATCTTCATGGTGTAAGACGCAAATTCCTTATACGTTTTTCTGATGTTTACCAAATAGCCTGTAATCAACAAAAACGCTTGCATGAAAAAGAAGTTTATAAAGTTTTTTACGTCAGGGTATAGTGTACTGAAATTCACGATGTGTATCATTACGACCATGCAGATAAGTACACATCTTTGATAATCTATATTGTTGTATTTCATCTTTCTTAGAGGGTATGATGATATATATTTCAGGTTTTATTTATTAATTATCTTACCACAACGCAATCTTGCCTGCAATACCCAAATCAAGAGTGGCTGTTGCGATACCCAAAGCTTGGAATACACGACTCATTGTTGGCAATGTGATAACACTTGTACCTTTCTCCAACTTTGAAATTTGAGCACGCTGCACACCGATACGTTCACCAAGTTGTTCTTGCGTGAGGTTTTGTGCCAATCGAGCCTTGCGTATGGCTTCGCCTACAATATAGGCGTTCACATCTTCTTTGAGTTTAGTTTCCATTGCTTCACGCTCTGGTGTCCCTCTTCTACCCCAAAGTTTATCTTTCATATTGTCTGCTGGTATCAATTTCATCTGTGCCATAATGCTATTTATTTTTATTATTAAAGTACTCTTTTCTTATTTCTTCTGCTTTGGTAATTTCCTTAGTGGTGTCTTCTGAGTTTTCTTGACTATGCCATGTGTGGCAATAACCAAAGTCTCTTCCTCAGTATCCCAAAAGGAGAAAAGCCTGTAGCATATTTGGCATCATACAAATCCAAAATCGATAGTTTGCCATCGGTACTAAAACCATTTATGTCTTGTCCCGCCATTTCATGGATAAATTTCAGATCCGTGCCATTGATCTCGCCGATGATCTTGAGATTGGTGATCAGGTTTTTCTTAGAGCTACTGATGCGCTGTGGCAAGGTGCCAGCCTCCAGTGCATTGATCGTGATCTGTTGTGTGATCAAATCCTCGTCGGCCGCCTGGGCGGACAAGCCACAGAGCAGCATCCACACGACAAGTACGACTTGTCTTCGGAAAGTAATTTTTTTCATAAGCTATAATCTTTTAAAAACGTTTTGTCATTTATGTTGAGGCGCGTCAGAAGCGGCTATAGATAAACGGTTGCACCGAGGCGCCACTGAGGTTGATGGCCGCTTGGACGACGACGAGGGCCACGAGGAGCTTCAGCAGCCAGGGCAAGGCGACGAAGCGGTCGCGCAGCCACAGATAGTCGCGCTCGCGGACGGAGTGGAGCTCCAGGGCCACCAGGGTGAGCACCGTCCACAGGGGGCGCGCGGCGAGGAAGGGGAGGAACTCCGTCAGGGAGCAGTCGGAGGAGATCTGGTGGAGCAGCTGGAGCGCCGTGGTGGGTGAGGGCGCACGGAAGAAGATCCACGCGAAGGCCACATAGCCAAACGTTGTCAGCCAGGCCAGCGGCTTGGCGAAGGGCGAGGGCGGAATCTGCACGAAGACGTGGCGGTGAAAAAACTTATTGACCACGAGGCCCACGCCGTGGAGCAGGCCCCAGACGACGAACATGCCCGTGGCCCCATGCCATACGCCTGCGATGAGCATAGTGGCAAGGTGGTTGAGGTAGGTGCGCAGCTCTCCACGGCGGTTGCCCCCCAGCGGGATATAGACGTAGTCGCGAAACCAGGTGGAGAGGGAGATGTGCCAGCGGTGCCAAAACTCCGCGAGGCTCGTGGCCTGGTAGGGGAAGCGGAAGTTGTCCTGCAGGCGGAAACCCATCAGGGCGGCCAGTCCGATCGCCAGGTCGCTATAGCCCGAGAAGTCGCAGAAGATCTGCACGGAGAATCCGATCACGCCCATGAGGCACTCGAAGCCCGTGTAGTCGGTGGGCGTGTCGAAGATCCAGTTGTTGTACTGGGCGATGTAGTCGGCGATGATCACCTTCTTGACGATGCCCAGGAGAATCAGCCACAAGCCCTGGTAGGCCAGCGGGCCGCGTGGAGGCAGCGGGTCGGCGTGCTCCTGCGGGATGAGTACTTCGGCGCGCGTGATGGGTCCCGCCATGAGGAGGGGGAAGAAGGTGAGGTAGAAGGTGTATTCCAGCAGCGGCGTGGTGGCGGGAAAGCGTCGGCGATAGACATCGACCGCGTAGCTGATGGCCTGGAAGGTGTAGAAGGAAATGCCCAGTGGCATGAAGAGTTTGCCCACGGGCAGGTTCTCTCCCATCATGGCGCTGATGGAACTGACGAAGGATCCAGAGTACTTGAAGTAGAGGAGTGGCAGGAGCGTGATGAGGATGTTGGTGACGAGCAGGCCACGGCGGCGCTGCGTCGTCGTCTCGGCTGCCATGCGGCGCGTGATCCACCACGAGAGCAGCGTCGTCGTGGGGAGGAGGAGCATCAGCAGGCCGTTGGCCTTGAAGGCGAAGAAGAGGCTGAAAGCCGTCGTGTAGGCCAGCAGACGCCGGCGTCGGCGAGAGGGCTCGAGCAGCAGGTAGCCGAGGAAGAACACCAGGAAGGTCGCCATGAACGCTATGGACGCGAAGGACCACGTCGCATCGGAGGATGTGAGGAAGTGGAAGATCGAGGGAAGAATCGTGGATGATGACATGATAGACTTCTTGGTGAGAGTGGGGGGGAGGGGCGGGCAGGACTACTTGTCGAAACCCGTACAGGACTATTTGTTGAACCCCGCAAAGGAGGGCTGCAGCAGGCGCATCGGGCATCGGGCCGCCTTGTCGGGCCTACGCATGGCGAGGGGCTGGTCGCAGGCCTCGCTCTGCATCCATGCTGCCACCTGGTCGCCCCAGTCGGCGGCAGCTTGGTGGGTGGGGTGGCGTCCGTCCTTCTTGCGCTTCAAGCTCAGCTGGCTACTGTCGAAGAAACTGCCATCGCCCACGTTGCGGCGTATGAGGTCGTTGATGCCAGTGTCTGACTTCCAGCAGGGCGGTCCGATCCACACCAACGGCAGGTCGCCCGCCTGCGCCAGCAGCAATTTGATATAGGCGTCGCGCTCCTCCAGGTCGCGCACGAAGAGTTCGTTGCCGCCCAGGCACACCCACAGGTAGGTGGGCTTATACTCCGCTATCAGGTGGCGGAGCGTCTGCGTCATGCCCCATTTCTCCGTCGTCGAACCATACCAGACGACGGTCTGCAGCGTGTGGCCATTGGCCACGGCATAGTCGTCGAGACGGCGGGAGAGCTCTTCGAGCATTGAGTCGCCGACGAAGAGGATGCGGACCGGACCAGCAAGGGGCTTCTTCGCCCGGGACTTCCCCGCCGACGGGTTGCTGAGCCTTTGGCCATCAGAAGAAGCCGACGGACCGCTCGCAGGGGACGACGGATCTGTAGCGGAGGGGGCAGACGGCGAATCGTCGGCCAGCAAGGAGATCTTGCGCAGGCCGACGTCCGCATAGGTAAGTCTGAGCGGCACTACGGCGTAGAAGCCGAGTGCCGCCAGGACGATTGCAAAGATGATAAGTGTCTTGACCTGATCCCTCATAGGCTGATGTCAAGCTCGATGGGGCAGTGGTCCGAACCGAAGACCTCGGTGTGGATCTTCGCGTCCACCATCCGCTCCGCCAGTCGGTCGGAGAGGAGGAAGTAGTCGATGCGCCACCCGGCGTTCTTCTCGCGCGCATGGAATCGGTACGACCACCAGGAGTAGGTCACCTGCGTGGGGTAGAGGCTGCGGAAGGAGTCGGTGAAGCCACTTTTGAGCAGCGTCGTCATCTTTTCGCGCTCCTCGTCGGTGAAGCCCGCGTTGCGGCGGTTGGTCTTCGGATTCTTGATGTCGATCTCCTCGTGGGCCACATTGAGGTCGCCACAGACGATGACGGGCTTCTGGCTGTCCAGCCGGTGGAGGTAGGCCTGGAAGTCGGTCTCCCACTGCATGCGGTAGGAGAGGCGGCGCAGCTGGTCCTGGGAGTTGGGCGTATAGACGCAGACCAGGAAGAAGTCGGCCATCTCCAGCGTGAGGACGCGCCCCTCGTGGTCGTGCTCCTCGATGCCTATGCCCTTGCTGACGCTGAGAGGCTTGTGGCGTGTGAAGACGGCCGTGCCGCTATATCCCTTCTTCTCCGCCGAGTTCCAGTAGGACTGATAGCCGGGGAAGGCCAGGTCGAGCTGGCCCTCCTGCATTTTCGTCTCCTGCAGGCAGAAGAAGTCGGCGTCGAGCTGGGCAAAGGCCTCCTTGAAGCCCTTGCCGACACAGGCGCGCAGCCCGTTGACATTCCAAGAGATCAGTTTCATGACGGACTACTGTCTGATCAAACGCGGCTCCAGGATCTCGTTGATGGCCTGGTTGTTGAAGACTCCCTCGAGCGACACCGAACTGATGATGACGTTGAAGAGCATGCGGCGGATGAGGAAGGCGCCGTTGCTGGCAAACGAACTGTAGTTGGGCGCGAAGGTGAGCGTCATGTTGCGCTCCTGGCCGTCGTAGGTGACGGGGAACGTCATCTGGTAGTTCTTGCCGCGGGGCAGGAACCAGAACCAGTGCTCATACATGTTGGCGCGGTCGGCCGTGTAGCCAGCGGGCAGGTAGATGCGCACGGTGGCCTCGATGTCGGGGATGACGGCCGTGCTGTCGAGGTGCTGAGCGTAGCTACGGTCGAGGCGGTTGGTGATGATCCTCAGCGGCAGGTTCTTGATCACCATGAGCGAGTCGTTGGACGTGACAGTGGCCGAGACCATGGCCGAGTCCTTGTAGCGGCTGATGTTGTCGTTGTACTTGAAGTAGGCCCACCCTTTGTACACACCCTGCATGTCGCGCAACTGGGCGGCACGCTCCTCGGGCGTGAGGTAGGTTCTCGTACTATCCTTGCCTGTGCCAGGGTTGGGAGTGGGCTTGAGGTCGTCGTCATCGCCACAGGAGGCCAGACCGACGAAGATCATGCAAACGGCCAGGAGGCTTAAGATTTTCTTCATTGTTGTTTTGCTTTAAGTTTTGAAATATAGAATGATGATTGCTTGCTATGCTATAATTTGCTATACTTGATTTTACCATAGAGATGTGCCAGCCATGATAGACACGATGGCCATCCGACCCGCTACGGCCATCAGATGCGCTTGGTCTCGCTGCGGAGCAGGTTCATAAACTCCTCGCGCGTCTTGGCCTGGTTGAAGGCTCCGCTGAAGGAGGAGGTGGTGGTGATGGAGTTTTGCTTCTCCACGCCACGCATCATCATGCACATGTGGCGCGCCTCGCAGACGACCATCGTGCCCAGCGGCTTGAGGGTCTCCTGGATGCACTCCTGCACCTGGAGCGTGAGTCGCTCCTGCACCTGGAGTCTGTGGCTGAAGATATCGACCACGCGTGCGATCTTGCTCAGGCCGGTGATATGGCCGTTGGGGATGTAGGCCACGTGCACCTTGCCGTAGAACGGCAGCATGTGGTGCTCGCACATGGAGAAGAAGTCGATGTCGCGGACGATGATCATCTGGTTGTATTTCTCCTCGAAGAGGGCGTCGGTGAGCACCTTGTGAGGGTCCTGCGTGTAGCCACGGGTGAGGATCTGCATGGCCTTGGCCACGCGCATAGGGGTCTTCTGCAGGCCCTCTCGGTCAGCATCCTCGCCGAGCAGGGTGAGGACGCTCTTGTAGTGTTCTGCGAGTTCTTCGAGTCCCTCGCGGAATTGTGTCTCTGGATTCATGAGAGAGAATGGTATATGATGTTCTTACTTTCTATAGGTTGGCAGGAAGCCGTGTCCTGCGCTTATTATTTTCGGATGATGTTGGCGCTCTTGTAGCCGGCCTTCTTGACCTTCCACAGTGCCTTCTGTGCATCCTTGTATTCTTCAAAATTGCCCACAAGGCACATCCACCGTGGGGAGTAGAAGTGGACATAGACGGGCTGGTCGGGCAGGGCGTCCTTCACCTTCTGTCCCGCCAGTTCGGCCTTGTTGCGGTCCTCCCGCGTGTTGCCGCCCGAATAGACGGCGATGCGGAAGCCCTTGCCTCTCCTGGGTGCCTTGCGACGGAGTACTTGCCGGGTCTCCGTGCCCACTTGTCGGCGTATGGGTCTGCGGACGAGCACCATGCGCTTGTAGTCGCGAGCCTCGCCCGTAGGTTCCTGGACCGTGATCTTGGGTTCTTTGGCAGCTGGCGGACGGTTGCTGGGCAGTTGCACCCTCGGGGCGTCGCCGCGCTGCTTGGAGCTGCTGGGTTGTGACGGCACCATCAGTTGCTGATTCTTCCGCCGAATCTTCTCTTGCTTTTGGCGCTCCTTCTCGGCCCTTTTGGCCGCGCGCCGCTCCTCGCGGCTCATGCGCTTGTCGTTCTGAGGGCTCTTCTTGCCGTTGACCACCGCGTCGATGGCCGAACTTTGGGTCACAGTGACCTTGCCCTGCGCATGGAGGCCCATGGCGGGGATCAGGAGGAGGATGAGGTAGAGGACGATTCTTGTCATGGCAGATGGCGTTTATGTGTCGTCAATGGGGGTGGGTAAAAGCGTGGGCCGGAGAGACCGCCAGGCCTCTCTGGCTCACGCTGGATGATGGTGATGGATTAGTCCTTCCAGGCGTCGATGATGCCCTTGAAGTCGGCAGCCTTCAGCGAGGCGCCACCGATGAGTCCGCCGTCGATGTCGGGCTTGGCGAAGAGCTCCTTGGCATTGCTGGGCTTGCAGCTGCCACCGTAGAGGATGGAGGTCTCGTCAGCCACGGCCTGGCCGTACTTCTCGGCGACGATGGAGCGGATGTAGGCCAGCATCTCCTCGGCCTCGTCGGACGTAGCGGTCTTGCCCGTGCCAATGGCCCAGATCGGCTCGTAAGCGATCACGATGTTCTTCCACTCCTCGGCAGTGAGGTTGAAGATACTCTGCTCCAGCTCGGCCTTGACGACCTCGTTCTGCTTGTTCTGCTCGCGCTCTTCCAGCGTCTCGCCGCAGCAGAAGATCACCTTGAGGTTGTTCTTCAGGGCCAGGAGGGTCTTCTCCTTCAGGATCTCAGCCGTCTCGTGGTAGTACTGACGACGCTCAGAGTGGCCAAGGATGACGTAGTCGGCGCCCGTGCTCTTCACCATGGCGGCTGACACCTCGCCCGTGTAGGCACCCTTCTCCTTGTCGGCGCAGTTTTCTGCACCGAGGCCTACGATCTCCTTGTCGAGGACCGGAGCTACGCTGGCCAGGTGAATGAACGGTGTGCAGATGACGACATCGCAGTTGGGCTTGTCTGCCTTCAACAGATCGTTGATGTCTTTAGCCAACTGAACGCCCTCCTGGAGGGTCTCGTTCATTTTCCAGTTACCTGCTACAATTTTCTTTCTCATTTCTTTTTGTGTTTAAAAAATAAGTTAAATACTCTGTGATATCTCATGAAGGAAAGTGGGGCGCGCCTTGTGGCGAAGGCCAGTGGGGCTGGCCGCTACGGCTCTTGCTCCGCTTCCGATGGCATGTTGTTTTGCTTTCTCCTCCGTCGGACCCACTTCGTCCACTGCCAGGTGCGGTCGGCCAGTGTCAGGACGAAGAGCGGCAGCACGAAGCACAGCACGATCAGCGTCACGCGCTGGGAAACCTCGTCGGGAGGCATCTTGCCCAGGGCGCTTTTCTCCAAAGGTTTGGCGAGCTCCTCGGCAGTGGGCAGCCCGTTGTGGCTCCACTTGTTGATGACCACGCCGTGGCGCAGCAGCAGCAGCCCGGGGTTGCTCCGTATGACGGTCTTGAGCGTTGTCCCGTCGGTGATGTAGAACGGGTATTCGGCGCCAGTGATGTCGCGCCAGTGGGCCACGGCCTTGTCCTCGCTTGCCGTCAGGGCGATGAAGCCGTAGTGGTGGTCCTGCGCATACTCGTAGATGCGGTCGATCTCGCCGAAATTGGTGGCGTCGGCCAGTTCGAGGTAGGGGGCCACGAGGACGAAAGTGTAGCCTTTGTCGGCCAGCACCTGCTCCGTGAGGTCGTCGTCGGTTGCGGGATCGGTGATGGAGAAGTCGTGGATGGGGGGCTCGTAGCCCTTCTCCACCTCCACGGTCTTGCTGTCGATGAAGGTCCAGGTGGAGTCGGGGTAGTTGTCGAGCGTGAACTCCTTGCGCACGCCGCCCTTCTCCAGGATGAATGTTGTCTCAAACTTCGGCTGCTTGGCTCCTGCGGGGATCTCCATTCCCTTGCGGATGTCGGCTCCGATATGGTAGGGGCGGAAGTCGAAGGGCGGCAGATACCAAAGGCTCAGGGCCGAGGAGACGAGGATGAAGAGCAGCGTGTAGTTGATGACGATCCACTGGTTGGTCTTCGAGATGAAGCGCACCATGCAGAACGGTTTCCACGCCACAACCGCAGCCATGGCGAGCAGCAGGAGGTTCTTCAGCAGCGTCTCGCCGTTGGTGAGGTGGATGGCGTCGCCGAAGCATCCGCAGTCCTTGATGGGTTCCCAGCCCCAAAGCCACACCGTGATGGCGGTCATGATGGCCATGAAGGCTACGATCACGCGGCTCACCTTTCTCCTTCGGATGGCAAAGAGCAGGAAGACGCCGAGGCAGAACTCCACGGCGGAGAGCAGGACGCTCGTGGTGAGCGTGGCCCAGGAGGGGGCGTACTGCTCCAGGTGGAGCGCTTCGAGGTAGTCGCCGATCTTGTACTGGGTGCCCAGCGGGTCGATGGCCTTGACAAAGCCCGAGAAGATGAGAGCCAGGGAGAGCGGCAAGCGGCAGAGGTTGACGGCCATACGCCATCCCCAGCCGGCCTCCTCCCGCTTCACGGAGGGCTTGGCCTGCTGGTGGGCTGTCTTGTTGTCGTGCTTCTTCTCTTCCATACGGTCTGCTGTGTTGGCTTTCGCCAGTCTTAGGGCGATTTGCTCGCCCCTTGAATTATTGATTTCTCTTACTTGCTGCTAGGGCTATAATTCTTCCTTGTAGCTTTGGATCATTGTCTTGCTTCCAGCTTTGGGTTATTATTCTCCCTTGCTTGCTGCTTGGTTCGCCTGCTCGTCGATGCGGATGATGCCGAAGAGGGCGTAGTTGATAATGTCCATATAGTTGCTGGCGATGCCTTCGCTCACCAGTGTCTCTCCGCAGTGGTCCTCGATTTCCTTGATGCGTTCTATCTTGGTGAGGATCAAGTCGGTGTAGCTGCTCACGCGCATGTCTCTCCACGCCTCGCCGTAGTCGTGGTTCTTGCGCTTCATCAGCGCGAAGGTCTCGGCGACGTGCTCGTCGTAGAGGGCCAGGGCCTCGTTGGGGGTGATGTCGATGCGGTCGGCGCAGGGCAGCGAGAGCTGGATGATGCCGACAAGGCCGTAGTTGACGAGTGCGATAAACTCGCCCCGCACGCCGTCGCCCACGTGGTTTTCTCCGGTGGTCTCAATGGTGCGGATGCGCTTGGCCTTGATAAACAGCTGGTCGGTGACGGTCTGGGGGCGCATGATGCGCCACGAAGCGCCATAGTCCTGGAGCTTGGGGGCGAACACTTGGCGGCAAACGGCCAATGCTTGCTCAAACTGGCTGTCGGTCCTTGAAGGCTTCTCGTTGCTTTCTGCTTGCATGATTTCTTCTATTTTGCCGCAAAATTACGCATTTTATCTGAATTGGCAAAATGCACACTACTAACACTTTGTAAAATCCCGTTTTATATCTTAATTCGGGACGCCTGCACGAAGCGCTCGTGGGGAAAAAGGAACAGGGTGTGCCGAAAGCCCCGAGAGACTTTGGACACACCCTGTGTGATGATATGGTCGCCCTCAGCAGGGCGGGATAGGCGAACGATTAGTCGCAGTTGATGAGCTTGTGGTCGCTGCCGAGCACATCAATGATCTTGTGGGAGTACATCTCCGTCATGTACTTACGGGCCACCTTGCCATACTGGCGCGGGTCGAAGTAGTCGGGATGCTGGGCCAGGGTCTCACGCACACCGGCGGTGTAGGCCAGGCGGGAGTCGGAGTCGATGTTGATCTTGCAGACGGCGCTCTTGGAAGCCTCGCGGAGCTGCTCCTCGGGGATACCTACGGCGTTGGGCAGGTTGCCACCGTACTGGTCGATGATCTTCACATACTCCTCAGGCACTGAGGAAGATCCGTGGAGGACGATGGGGAAGCCGGGGAGCTTCTCCTCGATCTCGTGGAGAATGTCGAAGGCCAAGGGAGGAGGAACGAGACGACCGGTCTTCGGGTCGCGCGTGCACTGCTCGGGCTTGAACTTGTAAGCGCCGTGGCTCGTACCGATGGAGATGGCGAGCGAGTCGCAACCGGTACGGGTAGAGAAGTCGATGACCTCCTCGGGGCGAGTGTAGTGGCTCTCCTCGGAGCTGACCTCGTCCTCAACGCCGGCGAGCACACCGAGCTCAGCCTCTACGGTCACATCAAACTGGTGGGCGTACTCCACGCACTTCTTCGTCAGTTCGATGTTTTCCTCGTATGGCAGCGATGAGCCGTCAATCATAACAGAAGAGAAGCCCAGGTCCACGCAGCCCTTCACCAACTCGAAGGAATCGCCGTGGTCGAGGTGCAGGACGATCTCGGGATGGTTGCAGCCCAGTGATTTGGCATACTCTACCGCACCCTCGGCCATGTAGCGGAGGAGGATCGGGTTGGCGTAAGCGCGGGCACCTTTGGAAACCTGAAGGATGACGGGCGACTTCGTCTCGGAAGCCGCGGTGATGATTGCCTGAAGCTGCTCAAGGTTGTTGAAGTTGAATGCGGGGATCGCATAGCCGCCCTTGACGGCTCTCTTGAACATCTCTCGTGTGTTGACGAGACCAAGCTCTTTGTAATTTACTGCCATGAGATTAATGATTTTATAATTATAATACGTTAATTTATTATGACACCGCAAAAGTACACTTTTATTTTATCATTACCAAATACCCGAGGGTAAATGTTGTTGTAAAATCGTTAAAAATGCTATTTGCTTAACCTGGGTCAAGTCTCGCCTCTTGTCATTTCGCACGGTGGAAAGCGAGAAAAGGTGAAAAAAGGTCGGCGGCAGAACGTGAATTCAACCGAAAGTTGTACCTTTGTGGCGAAAAGACAGAATAAAGATATTGTAAGATGAATATAGACAAAAAGGCAAATCAGGCGGAGTTTGAGGCGTTGTTGCGCTCAGTGAACCGCGACGGAATGGATTATGTGATTGAGGACTTGGAGAAGGATGGCTTCTTCGACGCGCCTGCTTCGGCGGGCCACCACCTCAATGTGCCAGGAGGACTGTGTGAGCACTCGCTCAACGTGTGCCGGGCTGCGCTGAAGGTGTGGGAGGCCATGTGCCAGCTCGACGAGAACCTGGGCAAGGAGGTGAAGAAGGAGAACGTCATCGTCGCCTCGCTGCTTCACGACGTCTGCAAGACCAACATCTACAAGCCCACCACGAAGCGCAAGAAGAACGCGCTGGGAGTCTGGGAGGACGTCCCAGGATGGAATGTGGTCTATAATAAGTTGCCGCTGGGCCATGGCGAGAAGTCGGTGATCATGCTGCTGCTCTCGGGCCTCGACTTGACGGACGAGGAGATGATGGCGATCCGTTGGCACATGGGGGCCTTCGGCCTCAACTTCAACTCCTATGAGGACGAGCGGAGCTACGACTCGGCCAAGACGCTCTCGCCGCTGGTCACCATCGTGCAGGCGGGCGACAACCTTGCCGCAGGCATCATGGAGCGCACGGAGGAGGACATTGCAAACCTCGGATAGGCGGGGCTGAAGGTGTGGCAACTTGGGCTGTCATTCCTTTTTCGGATGAACACTTTTCCCAAATGAATACTTACAGAGCAAGGGCGGGCCGCAATCGGTCCGCCCTAGTCTATAGTAGTGGAGGAGAGGCTTAGTCCTTGTTGTCGAGTGGGAACAGGCCGTAGAGCCGCTCGTCGATCATCTCGGTGATGCGCTGGAAGTCGGCCGGATTGTCGAGGAAGTCGTTCTTGTCGCCATCGACGATGATCATCGGGCCCTGGTAAGTCTTGATCCACTCCTCGTAGCGTTCGCCCAGTCCGCGCAGATAGTCGATGCGGATGGTCTGCTCGTAGTCGCGGCCGCGACGCTGGATGTGCTCTATGAGGTGGGGAATGCTGGATCTTATATATATAAGGAGGTCGGGCAACTTGACGAGACTCATCATGAGGTCGAAGAGGTCGGTATAGTTGGCGAAGTCGCGGTCGCTCATCAGTCCCATGTCGTGGAGGTTGGGAGCGAAGATGCGCGCGTCCTCGAAGATCGTGCGGTCCTGGATGACGGTCTTCTCCGACTTGGCGATGGCCACGACGTCGCGAAACCGCTTGTTGAGGAAATAGATCTGGAGATTGAACGACCACCGCTCCATGTCTCCATAGTAGTCTTCGAGGTACGGATTGTTGTCCACGGGCTCGTAGTGGGGAGTCCATCCGTAGCGTTTGGCCAACAGTCGGGTGAGGGTGGTCTTTCCCGCACCAATGTTTCCGGCGATAGCAATGTGCATGATATAGCTGCTTTTGTGTAGTTTTTACCTTTTTATTTATTGGGGATGCGTCCAGACCTTTATTTGTCGGGGAAGATGCCGAACAACTCGCGGTCGATCTTGTCCGTGATGAAGCCGAGGTCGGACGGGTTGGCCAGGAAGTCGAGCTCGTCGGCCTCGATGATGAGCACCCGCCCCTGGTATTGCTTCGTGATGAAGTCTTCGTAGCGGCGGTTGAGGCTCTCGAGGTAGCGCAGCGGCATCTGTTCCTCGTAGCTTCGTCCGCGCTTCTCGATGTTGCTCGCGAGGTGGCCCACGGAGCAGCGGAGATAGACCATCAGGTCGGGGTAGCGGACCACGTCGGTCATGTCCTCAAACAGTTCCATGTAGGTCTCGAAGTCGCGGTCGTCGAGGTTGCCGAGATCGTGGTTGTTGGCCGTGAAGACATAGACGCCCTCGTAGATGGATCGGTCCTGCACGATGTCCTCCTGTTGCTTCTGGAGCTGCAGCAGGTCCTTGAACCGCTCCTTGAGGTAGAAGACCTCCAGCGGGAACGACCACCGCTTGATGTCGCGATAGTAGTCCTCGAGGTATGGGTTGTTGGCTACCTGCTCGTAGTGGGGCTTCCATCCGTAGTGGCGGGCGAGGAGCCGCGTGAGCGTCGATTTTCCCGATCCGATATTGCCGGCTATGGCTATGTGCATGAGATTCTGATGTCTTGGTGGCTTATTTCAGCTGGGTCGGCGTGCCGATACAGCCGTTGGGCATCTGGATGTGGAGCAGGGCGCAGACCGTGGCGGCGATGTCGGTGATGTGGGTTTCCTGGGTCGTCTCGCCGTGGGGCACGTTCCATCCGTAGTAGATGCAGGGAATGTGGGTGTCGTAGGGGAAGGGCTGGCCGTGCTGGGTGCCCTTGTATTGCGGGTCGTCCTTGCCTCCGAAGTATTGCGGGCGCGTGACGACCGTGATCTCGCCGCTTCGGCCGTGGCAGTAGCCATTAATGAGCCGCTCCTTGATGGGGGCGGGGATGGCAGCCTCGGTCAGGTGCTCGTTGTCAACCACATAGATGAAGTCCTTCTGCTGCTTCAACCATTTCACGGCTTCCTCCACGGCGTCGTCGAGATCTACGTCGGCCTTGGCGAGGACGCCTTTGTTGAACGTGAACTGGTAGTTGTCCTCGGGGAAGACGGGATTTTCCGTCAGGTGGAACTTGTCTTTCAGATGGTCGTTGAGCGCCTGCGTGGTAGCGTCGTAGTCCCATCCGCCGGCAGGATACTTATGCGAGCGGAGCATGTTGTAGTTGTGGGCCGCACCATGGTCGGCAGTGAGGAAGAAAAGGTAGTTTCCTTTGCCTACCGTGGCATCCAGCGTCTGGAGAAAGGCTGCCAGGTCTTTGTCAAGCTGCATATAGACGTCGTGGTTCTCCTTGCCGCGGGTTGAAAACTTGTGGCCGATGGCGTCGGTCGAGGAGATGCTCACTGTGAGCATGTCGGTGGCGTCGCCCTGTCCGAGTCGCTCGCCCTTCAGTGCGGCCTCGGCCATAAGGAAGGTCATGGTCACGCCCTCCGTAGAGGTCTTGATGTTGTATTTGGGCGCCGTGTGGTGCTGCTTGTTGAAGTCGGCAGCCCATTTCGGCAGCGCATCCATATAGTAGCTGCTTGTCACGAAATGGCCCGCGGCGTCGTCCCACCAGTAGGCAGCATTGGCCGAATGGCCAGCGGGCAGGATGGCGGCACGGTCCTTGAGGGCCACGCCCACCACGCGCGACTGGTAGTCGTTGCTCAGGCGCAGTTCGTCGCCGATGGTCGAGGTGCGCATCAGGTGGGGACTACGCTGGCCAGCGCGCGACTTCTCGCCGCCGATGGTATAGGCCGTGGTGTCCTGGCAGTTCTCCGTCCCTTTGTCGTCGATGTAGAACCAGTTGCCTGCAATGCCGTGGATGGAGGGCACGGAACCGGTAAAGACGCTCGTATGGCCCAGGGCCGTGATAGCGGGGGCGTAGTTGATCTGGCAGTTCTCGCAGGAATAGCCTTCGGAGAGCAGCCGCTTGAGGCCGCCTTCTCCATACTCGTTATAATAGTAGTAGAGGTAGTCCCAGCGCATCTGGTCGACGACGAGCCCCACGACCAGCTTGGGGCGGGCGACTTGCGCTTGCACGCAGATCGCCATAAAAAGCAAAATGAGGGTCAAAAACTTCTTCATGTGGCAAAGGTACGAAAATTCTTCCAATCCTCCTTCTTTATGGGCTAAAATGATTATTATGAGGGAGAATGATAAGGGAATATCTTGAAAAATGGACAATCTGCGAGATGAGGAAGTAAAAATACGTCTTGATTGAAAATATTTCTTTAAAAAGGCTGATTATTACAAATTTTGTTTTTATCTTTGCATAAGATAGGCTACACCTCGGCATAACGAACAAGCAAGCTTGACGTTCTGCTCTCGGTTTGCGCTATCTTTGCATAAGATAGGCTACACCTCGGCAATCTTTGTGAAGCAGGGCAAGAGATGAGGCCTCCAATGTTTCGTTGTCTGTAAGAAACCGAGAGTGAAGGAGTAGGGGTGAAAGAGGTGAGGAAAAATGCTTATGCAGGCGTTTCCTAAAACTTATTAGCCTAAAAAACTGAAACAAAGAATTGAAACAAAAAAAATAAAAATACTGAAATGAAGAAGACTAGTCTTACCAAAATTGTTTTGATGTGGGCGCTGTTTTTGATGCCCACGTTGTTAGTTCATGCGCAGGATGAGGAGGTTGTGGCTACGGCCAAGCCTACCGTCTTTGTCGATAAGATCTCGGCAGGAAGCAGTAGTGACAAACTGACCGTCCTCAATGCGGTTGCTACGGCGCTCACGCAGTCGGGTCGTGTGATCGTGATCACCTCGGATAGTGAGCGAGCCAGTAGCTTTATCGACCAGCACAACTCGCAGGACGACGTCACGGCAGGATCTGACATGGTGGCCGAGCGACTGGCCGTGTCGATGAAGCTGGGCGTGCAGTACTACCTGGCGTTCACGGTGGATGATATCGCCTATTCGTACAACTCGGGTTCGGCCAGTTGCAAGATTACCCTCACGGGCAAGGTCATTGATCCCAAGACCAGTTCGGTGAAGGGTACCAAGCAGATGAGCTTCGATGGTTCCAATAGCGACAACAGTCAGAGCAAGGCTTTCGCGTCTGCCGTGGAGAGCATTACGTCTGCGAAGACGGTGCTCACCGCCAACCCGCTCTTCCAGTTTATCGAGGAGAACTTCCCCATCGTCTGCCAGATTGTGGATATCGACAAGGCGAACAAGGGCAAGGCCGTCATGGTCTATGTCAATGCAGGCACGGACAACGGTATTGCCAAGGATACGAAGTTTGAGGTTTTCAAGCAGAAGACGGTGGGTACGCGTACCATCCAGGTGAAGATTGGCGAACTCAGCGTGGACGAGGTGCAGGCGCATGATCTGACGCTCTGCAAGGTCTCCAAGGGTGGCGAGGAAATCTTTGCCGAGTTCAACGGTGGTGGCACGCTCTACGTCAAGACCCGCAAGAAGGTGGGACTGCTGGACAAGATCGGTATCTAATAGTCCTGGTATTTAAATAGATCGGATTTTTATCATTTGCAAAGGTGGGTCGCGACCATCGGGAGTGTGGCAGCCCTGGTGCTGTCTCCTGTCTCCCGGTGGTCGCCGTCCACCATCAAAAGAGACTCCACTATGAAGAAAACCGCATTCTTTCTGCTTTGGACCCTGCTGGTGTCGGTCTCCGCGTTTGCCCAGCAGGCTGGTAAGTACTCCACCGACGTGCAGGTCGTCTCGGTCTCCTCAGCCAAGAACACGGTGACGCTGCGCTGTTCAGGTTTGGGAGACAACAAAAAGGAGGCGCTCGTGATGGCGCAGAAGTCGGCGCTCTACACCCTGCTCCATGTGGGTGTGGAGGGTGTGAACAACGGTCAGCCGCTGTGGGCCATTGTCGATGAGGACTACGATCGCCGCATGTTTGAGGAGGACCGCTACGCTACGGTGGTGGCCAACTGTCAGGACTTGGGCAAATATACCAAGGAGAATGGCAGGGTGCGGGCTGAGGTAGAGGCGACGTTCTACCTGCAGCCGTTGATGAAGGCTGCAGGCGTGGTGGGGGCCAATGTAGGCACCGTGGCGCGCACGAATCTCCCTTCTATCACCATCGTTCCGTTTGTGAGGCAGGACGAGAATCAGATGGAAGTGCTGGAGGGCAACTCCATGAACCGTGTGGCTGCGTCGAGTGTGGAGATGATGTTTTGCAAGCGGGGCTATCTGACGAAGAACTACAAGGCGATGATCCAAAACCTCCAAAACAACGATATTCTCTTGCAGGGATCGCAGTCGGAGGCTGTGGAGAAAATGTTGCAGAATGCAGGCACAGATGTGAAAGTCCTGGTGAGGTGCAACCAGTCTGTGGGAAGCACGGGAATTGTCACCGTGACGGTGGAGATGACGGCTGTGGAGGCTTTCACGAGCACGACATTGGCCAGCACAAAACTGATCGGACAGAACCGTGGCGACTCGTTGTTGGTGCTGGAGCAGACGATCAATGCCAAGGCCAATCAGCAGCAGCGCAATTCGTTCTTCCAGCAGTTGCAGAATGTTTTCAATGCCATTGCCATCAATGGTTTGGAGGTGGAACTAAATCTGGTCATTGATCAGAATGTCGATGACTTCAGCTTTGAGGACGAACTGGACAATGGCGCGATCTTCAAAGATGCTTTCGAGGCTTGGTTGCGACAGGTGGCCGTCAATGGCAACGAGCGGATCAGCATGAGCAGTGAGAAGTATCTGGGAGCGACGCTGCGTGTGCCTTACTTCGATGAGAAGGGGCAGTCGTACAAAACCTCTGGTTTCCATGCGGCCTTGCGCAAACAGATGGCCGAACTTCTTGGCGATGATCATCTGGCGAAGATTGATGTCATGGGCCAGAAAGTGATTGTCACGATCCAGTAGTTTTCCTCGATAGTAATCCTCGGTAATATTCCTCAAGTAATCATCCAAATCCCCGATCCTATGAGAAGATGTTTGAAATATGTGATCTTGCTTCTTGCGCTACTGTCGCCGGCCTTAGTACTGGCGCAGTCGGGACAGGAAGATGAGGCTACGGATCGCGCAGAGACGCGTCAGAAGCCGGTGACCTTTGTGGCGATCATGCCCGAAGGATCTCATCTGACGGATCAGCAGAAACTGGCGTTGCAGAATAAGGTGGAACGTATCATTGCCAAAAACAAGGTTGGCGCAGGGGCTGGCACTACGCTGTTTGGCATCAAGGCCGACCTCGACGTCAAGGATACCAAACGTTCAGCGGGATTGGTCCGGGACGTGACGGTGCTCTCTGCCGAAGTCACCTTCACGGCGGTGAATACTGTGGACGGCAGCGTCTATTACAGTCAATCCCTCTCGCTGCAGACCGATGTGGTGGGCGACAAGGAGAAGGCGATGGACCAACTCATCGGCAGCATCCGTGTCAACGACCCTCAGATCGTCCGCTTTGTTCGCACCGCAAGCAAGCGTATTGCGAAGTGGTATGAGGATCAGCAGCGGGAGAAGGAAATGGAAATGGAAATGGAGTTGAATACTCCCATAGAGTCGATGTAGTGATGAGAAAACTGTGGATGATACTGTGTCTGGCGGTGCTTGTGTCCTCGGCCTTTGCCCAGGACTACAAGGTGCTGGACCGTAGTGAGAAGCGGCGTCCCGACTGGGTGGGACGGAGTGGTGACGAGGTGATAGCACTTGGCGCCGAGAAGGCTACGCTCGAAGAGGCGCGCCAGGCTTGCATGCAGGCTTTGCGCATGGAGATCATCAGTTCTATTGCCACCAATGTCTATTCTGAGTCGAGTGTCTATGTCAGGAATGTCAACGCCACGGCTGGTTCGGAGTTTACGGAGGAGTTTATCAACAATTCTTCCACGCAGTCGGCAGTCATGCCTTTCCTTACCAATATCTCGGCGGCCAACACCTTGGCAACCTACTGGGAGAAACGCCAGGACAAGAAGACGCACGAGGTCTCCTATGAGTATTGTATGCTCTATCCTTTTCCCGAGAGCGTGCGCAATGAGTACCTGAATGAGTTCTTGAAAATAGACCGCGAGATGGTAGAAAAGACGGAGGCGCTCAATGCGCGCCTCTCTTCGATCTCCTCTATCGAGGACATAGACCGGGGTAGCGTGGAGATCAAGGAGTGTGTGACTTATTTCTTCGACAAGCGCCGCAAGGCGTGGGCAGAGGGGATTGCCGCACTCTATAGGAAGGCTCCCTCGAAGATCTCTCTCCACGGCAAGCAGATAGACAAGGGGTCTTACCGCGTGTGGATGGAGTATGATGGTCGCAAGATCACTCCCTCGGGTACGCCGACCCTCCGATCAGACTGTGCCGAAAACTTGCAGTTCAGCCGCGATGGGCAAGACTACCTCGTCACCTTCTCCACAGAAAATTGCTTGAAGGATGAGCCCCGGTCGCTCGAAGTCTCCTTCCGTATCAAGGCCAAGAGCGTCAAGCAAAAGTTTGTCATTGAATAGGGAAAGATGAGGATTATTCCCTTCTTTCCTGATCTTACAATTCTTACCATAGGGTCTTTTCCTTTTTCCCCGATCTTCACGCAGGACTCCTCCGTCCGACTATTAATTCGAGATATGATGAATCAAGGGAGCAAATCGGTCATTTAAAGTAGGAGAAAAATGTTTAAACCGTTAATAGGGGTTAATTTTTAAACTTTCTCTTGGGAATATTTGGTGGGATAAAAATAAATCTCTAACTTTGCACCCACAATCGAAAAACAACGACTTGCTGAAAGGTACCTTAGCTCAGGTGGTAGAGCAATGGACTGAAAATCCATGTGTCCTTGGTTCAACTCCAAGAGGTACCACTCCTCCTTTCATTGGGACAGTTCTCGCAAGAGGCTGTCTCTTTTTTTTATTCCACTTTTATTGCTGTCCGATAAAACATTATGGGGAGTGCTGCGCGAAGCACTTTGATGCCTATCAGCATTTGGTCATCGATTTCCCCTACTTCACAGTTAAACTTTGCTTCAAATCTGTAGATATTTTGTAGTCTCGCCAAATCTTCAAAATGGCTACAAACTTGCCCTATATTTTTGCGGCTGAACAGACAATTAATGCGGAATATATGGACAGAACACTTTTCTTTGTGCAATTAAGGCCTTTTACTGCGAAGCTGCGCATCACTATAGGCGATGCGATGGTGCTGATCTTTGCGTCACTCGTCGTCGTGCTGCTTTGGAGGTTCTTGCCTTTGCTTGCGGCTCTTGTCAATGCCGCTCTCGCCATACTGAACCATATTGACAAGCAGGCCATGCTCATATTGAATTACGATGGTTCGTCAACAGCCGATAGCTTCTGGTATCTTTATTCCCAAAAGCTGACGTGGATCCCGCTTGAGCTGACGGCCTTGGCCGCCGTTTTCGCCATGCATCCTGGCAAGATGAGGGAAAAGCTGGTCTTCGTCGTATCGTTTATCGTTGTGCTCACATTGTGCGACCAGCTTTCCTCGGGTGTTATAAAGCCGTTGGTAGGTCGGCTGCGCCCCTCTCATGACCCATCGGTGTGCAACCTGCTGCACTACGTAAACGACTATCGTGGTGGCATGAATGGGTTTGTGTCAAGCCACGCCGCCAACACTGTAGGCATGACCACGATGCTCATCTACGTGTTTCGCAACCGCTTGACTCGTTTCGTCCTGATTGCGTTCACTGTGATGATGTGCTACTCTCGTATCTACCTTGGTGTTCATTTCCTCGGCGACATAGTCTGTGGGGCTCTACTTGGTTGGTCCATCGCAGCATTCGTGCTCAAACGCTTTGGAAAGGTCATAAATAGCTACCAAACCGATCGACAGCCAACATTCATGCTGAGCACATTCACCTTCACCATGTTAGCACTTGCCGCAGCGGCTTCAATAAGATTCTGACCCCAACAATATAACTTCTTTTCTGCCGTTATGGATAACATGAAGGTGTTGATAATAGAAGACGAGCGGCGACTGAGCGACAGTATATGCAAATACTTGGAAAGTCAAGACTACCTCTGCGAGCAGGCTTTCACGTTTGCCGACGCAAAGATGAAGGCAGTAGTTTACGACTACGATTGCATTCTGCTTGACCTAATGCTGCCTGGTGGCGATGGTCTTGACATACTGCGTGAGATAAGGCGGCGACGCAGCAGCACTGGCGTGATAATCATTTCTGCCAAAGATTCCATCGACGACCGTGTCAGCGGATTGGAGATTGGAGCCGATGACTATCTGTCCAAACCATTCGCACTGCCGGAATTGTCGATGCGCATCTATGCGCTTATCCGCCGAAGGGAATTCACGGCAAACAACGTTATACAGTCAGGCGGTCTGAGGATAGACTTGTTGCAGAAGACCGTTCAAGCAGTAGGAGATGTGGCGTCCTCGCCGCACACACAGCATAGTCAGGTTATTGACCTGACACGCACTGAGTACAATCTTCTGTTTTTCTTTATCAGCAATCGCAACAAGGTATTGTCGAAGGCGGCCATTGCCGAACACCTCAGCGGCGAGATGGCTGACATGATGGATTCTTTCGACTTCATCTATAGCCACATCAAGAATCTGAAGGCAAAACTCGCCAAGGCGGGTGTAAAAGACTGCATCAAAACTATTTATGGAACAGGCTACCAATGGAAAGAATGAAAGAGACAACATTGACGCGACGGCTGATGACACGCTTCGTCATCTGCATGGCCATACTGATGGTGCTGGCAATACCTTTGCTTTACCTTATCACAACAAATTATTACGTTGAAGACCTTGCCGAATTGGTAAGACAGTATGAGATTACCAATCCCGATATCGACTTAGAGAGGGACACAATAGAAGGTCTGCTCATACAGTTTTTCGCCATCATCGCCATCATTCTCATTGCCGTGCTGGTCATCATGCGCTATGTGCCGCAACGCCTGTTGCGTCCGTTCAACTACACTTTGCGTGAAATAAAGACTTTCAAGGTGGAGAGCGGGCAGGTGCCGCAGCTATCCCATTCGGGTACGAAGGAGTTTGACGAACTCAACGATACGTTGACAGAATTAATGACGGCAAGCGTCAGAAGCTACAAGGTTCAGAAGGAGTTCACTGAGAACGCGTCGCATGAGTTGCAGACTCCCATAGCCGTCGTACAGAGCAAGCTCGACAATTTACTTCAAGATAGCGAACTTACGGAACGCCAAAACCGTGAGATACAGCAAATCTATCAGGAGTTGTGCCGTATGTCACGTCTTAGCCGCAACCTCCTGCTCCTCTCGAAGATAGAGAACAATCAATATGCGGCAATGACAAATATCGACCTGTGCGACAAGATACGGGCGGTGATTCCTCAAATGGAAACCCTCGCTCCTGGCATGGATGTTGTTATAGAACTTAGCGATACGTCGCTCACTCTCCATTGCAACGAGCCGCTGCTTGAGAGCATGATCACAAATCTTGCAGTCAATGCTATCCGCCACAACAGCCCCATTACCTACAAGACAGGGCAGCGGGTCTCATTCGTAAAGATCATCGTCAACGACGACCGCCTGACCGTCGCCAATACGTCCACCGACTCAGCCCTTGATCAGAATCACGTTTTCTCCCGCTTCTACCGCACGAAGAGCCAAAAAGGCAACGGCCTTGGACTGGCTATCGTAAAGAGCATCTGCAACTATCACCACTGGACCATCGCCTACTCATTCCATAATGGGATCCACGAGTTTCAGGTTAAGTTCAACGTCCAGCACAGGCCGCTAAGCTCATGAATTCCCCTTACAATTTCTTCCGCTTCCCTTCTATTTCCCCCATCTATTTAGCCGTGCCAACAAAAAGGTCTCACTCTGCAATCCTTTTTCAAAGCTGCTGATGTAAATATTTTTGTCATTAATGACAAGGTAGCGGTATTAGCATGGGTAAATGGGGTTTTCACCCCTTTTTATGAAGTTATATTCATCGGGCGATGAAGTTAACTTCGTAGACCGATGAATATAACTTCGTAGGCCGATGAATATAACTTCGTTGCCCAACGAAGTCAATATACTATTTTTGGCATGATTTTGCCGCTAATGCCTCCTGTGGTTCTAGTAGGGAGTTTTACCCATTTTTACCTTTTATGTCAAATAAAATGATTAATTGGTAGACCGTAGTGAATTTCGGCATCTGTGAAACCGCAGCGCACGGGTGAGTGGATTATCGAATCTCTCAACGACATGTTGGAGAACAAAATTGTACACTCACGCCATAGGTCCGTAAGCAACTTTATCATGAACCTTATTTCTGCCTTGGGAGCGTATTGCCTCTTTGACAACAAGCCCAAGGCATTGCAACGCAGTTTGGGGGATTTTTTAACACGTTATTCGGGTCATGTTAAGGAATTTGCGATTTTTCAACACGAACAGATTCAACGCTATCAGTATTGTCGTTTGATTCTAAGAATTCAATATCTATAGACGAGGGTATGCCCTCTGAGGTTGTCCTCTTCGGCTTTTTCGGAGTTTTATCGTAATTCGAGTCGATGGTACTTGGTCCTCATGCGGTGAATGCCGAGTTCCCTACTTGCCTTACACATTGTATGTATCTTCTCTAAGCCTTCTCATAGCAACTTTGCGTTTGTTGGGTAACGCATGGCACTTTCGTAGCACGTTGCATCGGTATAGACCGTATCAGGATCCTTTATGTATGGTTTCCATGCTTCTGTCAATGACTCCTGCTGAGCCTGGAACTTTAGGCGCTTGGACAGTTCAAGGATATTATCATCTATGAGCTTGTATTTCAGAAATATGTTGTTATATTTACCCCAAGTCGGTCATTAGAAAACGCTTCTTGTCATTTTCTAATGACCGATCAGGGTTTAACTCCAAGTAGTTTTGCTTGTTGAGCTCCAAGGAGTCTTGTTTGCTTAGTCGGAAGAGCTACGCAGGTTTAGCTATCTCAGCTTCAAGTCCTTCCAGCTCTCGGCGAGCGCAGAGGACGGTGTAAGAGTGGGATTCTGGGGCTTGCGGTTGATCACCGCCGACTGCTGCCGCACGTTTTCAGAAACATACGATCCCAGTTCGCCCAAGGTGACGTCGCCCTGCGTTTCCTGAAGTTTCTTCAGCAGATAGTAGGTGAAGAGGCCGTGCCCCTTGACAGAATAAGGATAGGCTGTCTCTTCTCCCGAGGCTGCGGTGAACACCACCATATTGCCATTGGGGTCTTCTCGCTTCGGTTTCACACCTATGCCGCGTGCCATGGCCAGCATTCCTTCGCCACGCTTGGATCCCGAGAAGCAAGCGTCGAGGAACACCACGATCTGCTTGGCGCCAGTAGAACCCAGTTCGGCGTAGAGCCGGTTGAGCGAGTAGCAGCCCTCCGTCTGTAGTCCGTCCGCGTCGGTCGGCAGGAGGTAGGCGTCTTTCGTCTGCTCGTTAGGAATGCCGTGGCCCGCATAATAGAAGACGATATTGATGTCGCCATGGAAGGAGGCCGCTATCTGCTTGATGTCCTGTATGGCTCGCAGCATCGTGCCATAGGAGGCGTCAGCATAGTAGCGCACGTTCTCCTTCGGCATTCCCAAGGTCTGATGGCAGTATTTCGCCATTGTCGATCCGTCGTTGAGTGCCAGCAACACGTCGCCACCCGAGATGTTCGTATAGTGCTGGTTGGCGATGATGACGGCAAAGGTCCGCGTGTTGTCGGTCGGCGTCTCGGGAATGTTTTCATCAACATCCGAAGAACCCAGTTTCACGTTCTGCTCCTTGATTGTCTGCTGGTTGATGGAACTGTTGGCAGCGAGCATATCCGCGTTGATCGGGTCGAAATGCACATCGACGTTCGTCACCGTGTAGTTGAGTGCGGCGGCGTTGTCATACTGGTAGCGCTTGCCCGAAGGTGTGATGATCGTCAGGCTGGCTATCGCCAGATGGTCGTTGTCAATGAAATACTTCGGGTCCTTAAACTGCATTCCGTTCCAATTGGATGCGAAGATCTTGGCCTCGTCATTGCTTCTTGGCACCG
This sequence comes from Prevotella sp., assembly GCA_003447235.1. Classification (GTDB taxonomy): domain Bacteria; phylum Bacteroidota; class Bacteroidia; order Bacteroidales; family Bacteroidaceae; genus Prevotella. Next base: position 13,694 of record DLZV01000038.1, on the reverse strand, counting down.
GGATGATCATCTCGCCTACCTCGGGCGAGGTGACGAGAAACACTTCATTCTCTGCGTCGTAGGGACGCAATTCCAAATGGCGAAGGTTCACCCTCGTCTCGTAGAGACTGATAAACTCCTGCTGGGCGAGGTGCTGCATCTCCTTGAGTTTCTCCTCGCGGCTCTGCTCCGTCACGCGGTTGCGGTATTCGTCCAGGGTCTCATAGGGGTCCTTCTCCTGCCATTTGCCGATACGGCTCTCTATGAATGGCACGGCAAAGGCCGAGTAGGCAGGGATGCCCTGTAGCTGACCCTCCGCCAAGGACTCCGGTTGGCCGCCCGCATCGGCACTTGGAATGGCCGCCACGGTGGGTCCAGCTTCCTGAACGAAGTCGATGAAGCGCGGGATGACATTCTCCTCGATCTTTCCTCCGCCCATCGAAGCCAGTTTGTAGTTGACCAGCCCGAAGTTCTCCTTGTCGCCCGTACAGATATAGGCGACAGCCAGCGCCTGCGTGTATTTCAGCGAGAGCGGATCGCTGATGAGGATGTTGCGCAGGTGGTCGATGGCCTGGGTGAAATACTCCTTCGCCTCTGCTTCATAGAAGAGAACGTTGGGGTCCTCCCTGAGTTCCAGCGTCTTGTTGTAGTTTTCCACACCGAGATTATAGCTGTTGATAGCCAGGTGCTTCAGCACGTCCAGAGCCTTGGGATGCGTATCCTGCAACTTTTGGTACACGCTGAGCGCCTGTCTGAACTCGCGTTTCTCCTCATAGAGTTTGCCCTGTATGTTGAGCAGCGTCGCGTCCTCTGGTTGGAGCGCGAGTCCCTTGGAGACAAAGTGCTGCAGCCGTTCGTTGTCGTTGTGGTCGATACAGAGGTTCACCGCCGCCGAGACGAAGTCGTAGTCGGTAGGATAATTCTCCGTGGCTTGCTCCAGCGTGACGATGGCCAAGTCGTACTGGTTGGAGGCGGCACACGCCTTGACGAGGTTGATGAACACCGTCTTGCGGTATTTGTCCTCGCCCGACCGGATGTAGGACTGCAGGTAGGGAATGGCCTCTCCATACTGTCGCTGGTTGACCAGGCTGGCTGCAGCGTAGTAGGACAACTGCGCATAGGCCGTCTGCGATCGGTAGCCTCCGTCGGCAAAGGCAGGCAAGTTGGCCACATCGACAAAAGCGCGCGCAAACTTCACGGCGTTGCCTGCGCTCATACCGCGACTGTAGAAGGCCGCGGCATTGGGCAGGAACGGGAGGATATGCGTCATATTATAGGTCGCCTGGCTATATTCGGAACTCGTCTTCTCCGAAGTAGTCATGACGACGTAGGTTGCAGCATAGCAACGATACAATGCGTCGTAGGTCAGAACCTTGTCTGTGTCCTCGTTGGCCAGCCGCACAAACTCCTTATACGCCGTATTGGAATCCATTATCGTCTGGGCAGCCAGCCGGCTGCCCGACGATAAGAGTAATAGGGAAATGGCTATAAAAACCTTTTTCATACACAATCTAATGAGAATTCGATGGTTAGAGCGCGTCCACAAAGGTGAGTTTCACGCCGATGCGACGATAGGCTCCACCCTTGTTCTGCGAAACCTCGATATAGGTGTCAAACGTCGTTCGCATCTTTCCAAAGGCTGGGATGTTGCGGTCCAGGTAGTCCTTCACGCCCATGGCGCGCAGATAGGCCAGCTGCTCGTTCTCGCTGATACCCGTGGCTTCGGTGACGGTAATGTTGCTCAGTTCGTCGTTCTTATATACAGGTTCCTGGTCGAAGTCACCATAGCAGCCGTCGTAGGCCACCGTGCGGCGGAAGGGCAGTGCATCGGCCATACCCGTGATCTGCACCTTCACCTGCTTGCCCTCGACCATGTATTTCGAGAAGTCGCCCGTGAGTGCCTTCTTTACGATGGCCAGCATCGCCAGGGCCGCGTTGGACTCCTCACACTTGAAGCGACCCGGAGCGAAGTCGTCCGTGGCCGAATATTCCTCATCGACGGTATAGGACACCTCGACATCATAGTTGTAGATGCTCTTTCCCGAGGCGTCCGTGGTGTTGATCACCTTCGTGCGGACGTCGATCTTCGTGTGGTAGGAGATGAAGTTCTGGTCCTGTGCCTCCTGCATGATGTTGTTCTTGATCTCCTCCAGCAGGAGTTGCTCCATCTTCGCTCCCTGCAGTTGCTCGAAGGGCACGAAGTTGTCGTCTGCCTCCAGGAAGGCCAGCGACTTGCGTTCCGTATTGTCGAAGATATAGGTCTTGCCCGTCCGCTTGTTGATCACCTCGGTATAGACGATCTCAAACTCGTCCTTCTCGTTGAGGCCATACTTGGTGTTGACAAACTCCAGGTCGTTTACGTCCATGAACGTCTCCAGTTCGTTGAGCGGTACGGTCAGGTAGATGCTTGCCATGTTGTCAAAGTCGAGGGTCAACATGCTCATCTCTGCGTTGTAGTTGCCCATCTTTATCTCCGATGTGCTCAAGATATTGCCTGCCATTCCCGTGGCGATATCCGCTTCGAAGAGACGCATCTGTCTGAGTCGTGACTCTTCGTTCATGCGAGCGTTGTAGTCATCGAGGCTCTCGCCCTCCATTCGCTCCATCCAGTCGTCCATCCTCCTGTTGAGCTCGTCCTTCAGTCGCTCTTGGCGATTCGGTGTGAGAAATCCTACTGGCGTGAAGACCAGGCTCTTGCTTGTGTTGTAGGCCAGGTAGATGTCGTTCTTCACCGTCTTGGAGTAGTTGAGATAGTTGACGCCAGCCTCCTTCGCGTCCAGGTATTGTCGGTCCTGGTCGTTGAACAGGTTGATGAAGGCGATGCGCTGGTCGCCCGTGACGACGGTGAGGTATTTGTTCTCCGGGTGGAAGAAGCATTTGCGCGCCAGTCCCATAGCGTCGTAGTGCTTCGTCACCTCAAAGGTCTTGGTGTCGTAGATGTCGCACGATCCGTCTGCCGTCAGTACCGCCATCAGTTTGCAGTTGGACGAGAAGGCCAGGTCGCGCAGTTCCGCGTGGAGCGGGATAGAGGTGCGTACAGTCTGGTTGTCGAGGTTGATGATCTGTATCTTCTCCTTCGAACTGGCTACGAGGAAGTAGCCGTTGGCACTGGCGTCGAGTCGTGTTCCCACGCCGTTGATGGCAAAGCTGTTGACTTCCTGCGTCTTGCGTGTGGAAAAAACGTGCACCCTGGAGTCGCTGGCCATCACGTACAGAAACCTTGCGTCTGGCGAATAGCAGATGGCCGTAGGCTTATATTGTTTCGTCGTCCCCACCTTGCCGATCTGCCAATCCTTTTCGAGCAGGCGGTACACCATCACCGTGTTCTTCTCCTTTCTGCTGTCGATGAAAGCATAGGAACCTCCGGCTGGGTTGATGTAGAGCGAGGTCACCTTGTCGGCCGTCTTCATGAGGTAGTTGCGCATGGTGAAGATTTCCTTCCCACTGTAGTAGTAGAACGCACTATAGTGGTTGGCAAATCCATCTGGCGTCTTGTCCAGTTTCACATTCACCTCATGGGTGCGTGACGCTTCCGCCTTTTCTGCCTCTTGCGCCGAAAGTTGGAGCGGACAACCCAGTAGGCAGGCGAGTCCCATATAGTAATAAAAATGTTTCATAAGTGTAATTATTTTAATAGGTAAAATACTATGATGCTCTCTCTCTTGGTTTCGTCCGATCTATATGGATGGACTTCTTTTGTTTTGACAGACTGATTCTGTGTTGATGGGCTATTTTGTTTTGATCGGGATCAGCGTGGCCTCCTTGTCGGCAAAGTCGGGCATCTGTCGGCCGATGGGCGCTCCGATATAAGTCGGGTCGCAGACCGTGAAGTCCTTCTCGCCGTAGGTGTAATAGTCGCCATCGACTGGCTCGGAGAAATGGACGGCGCAGGCCATGTGGCCCGGATAGTAGATGAGAACACACTCCAAGCCGAGCAGGTCGCGGACGAGGCGCGTCAGGAGGATGGCGCGGTCCTCGCAGTCGCAGTAGGGATAGAAGAGGGTCTCCTCGGCAAAGAACGCACGGTCCTCCACGCCCCACACTTCCTTGTCGAACTTATATTCCAGTCCCGTCTGCACCAGGTTGAGCAGGCTGCCGACGGCCTCCGCCTCGCTCTTGCCCTTGATATACTCCCTCAGGGCGGGATAGATCTGCGTCTTCACGTCCTCGTTCATCGGCGTGTTGGCATAGATGGCCCAGAAGGTGTAGATGTCGTTGTTGTTGTAGGACGAGGGATACTCGTTGTAGAAGTCGATGAGGTTTTTGTTGACCGCGACGTCGATGTGGAGGTCTGGGAATCGTTCCGACGTGATCGTGCGTACCTCCGTAGCCATCTTGTCAAACTCTATCGCCTTGTCGATGCGCAGAGAGAGATTGCTCTCCTTGGGAAACTTCGCTGTACAGATGTTCAGCGCCACGTCCACGTCGTGGACAGGGTAGAATTTCTCGCCATTGATGACGTAGGACGGTTTGTCGTAGATCACGTCGTTGGAGGCGACGAGCAGGTAGAGATGGTCGTTGTCGTCCGAGGCAAAGCGGATCTTGTAGCCCGACTGATAGTAGAGGTAGCCCAGGAGCAGCGCCGACTCGTTGGTGTCAGCACCACAAAACTGGTCCGTAATGCCCTTGAGCATCAGCAGGTAGGCCCAGTCGCAGAGCTGGTGGTTGTCGCGCAGGGCCAGACAGTCGCAGACCAGGTTGTCGTAGGTCAATCCGCTGAGGTAAAGCAGGATGTCCGCTATGCGGTTGGGATTGATCTCGCCGATATTGAATCGCTTCGTCTCGTCCAGGTGTACCGAGAGTTCGTTGCCGAAGAACACAAACGGCATGGTTCCATACTCCGTCTCCTCCTCGCTGAGCGCCACGCGCTCGATCGGCTCTACGGGCTCAGGACGCTGAGGGGCGCGGGCCGTCGCCTCGTCGCCCTTCACGTTGGCTTTCTTCTTCTTGCGGCCGAAGAACAAAAACTTCGATGTGGCCAACGTGTCTTGATAGACCACTGGCTCCACCTTCGGTTCTTCGGGACGCTTCACGGGAGGCTCTGCGCCAAATCGCTCCCACGCCTGGCGCACGAAGTCGGTATATTGCTTGTTGCACTCCTGTCTGAAACTCAGGTACTTCTGCTCCGACTGCTTCTTAAACTGGTTGAAGCGGTCGGCGAAGGAGAGCTCCTGCTTGGGTGCTGCCACCTCCACGGAGTCGAGTTCGCGCGTCACGGTCACGAAGTCCGTGTAGCGTTTCTGCGAGACCAGGTTCTTGTTGCCGAGCTGCTTCTTGACGTAGGCGATATATTTCCCGGACAGTTGTGAGACGCTGTTGCCGCGGGCCGCGGAGAGCTGCTTGATCGTGCCCTGTCCTGGCTGCTTGATCGTGACGCGCTGTTTGCTCTGCTCGTTGAGCAGTTCCACCTTGCCTCCGTAGGGCACGGTGATGCTTGTCTGCGCCGTCACCTTCGTGTTCATGACCAGCGGTTTGGAGACGCCGTTGACGCGGTAGCTCACCTGTCCCACCACATGATATACGAGCAGCGACTGGCCGTAGGCCTGCGCACAGACCAGGCAGATCGCGGTGAGGAGAAGATATTTGATTCTTGTCATAGACTGATGTTTTTTGACTGTTTATGCTTGTCCTTGATCGACTGGAAGTAGTCTCTCAGGGAATTGTACATATTGCGCGACAGACCCAGGAAAGCGATCGTGGACAAGGCCCAGGCCAGGTTGAAACTGACGTGATACTTGCTGAAGACGACGAAGCTCGCTCCGATAAACACCGTCGTGAAGAGGTAGGTGAGGATGTTCATCACATAGGGCGAACTCGCCACGTAGCGCACAAACTCGTTGGGCGAGTGTTTTGTCTTGTCGAGGTAGCGCGATTGCATCACTTCGATGAGTAGGACGATGAGCAGGGAGATGATCCAGAACGCGGCTCCCGAGACCTTGTGGATCTCCTTCTGCTCCACGAGACTCTGGATGCTGTAGGCCAGCAGTTCCACACCCGCTATCTTGCCCACGGGCGTCCAGTGCATATCTACCTCCTCATAGACCGACCCGAAGAGGACGATCTGGCCCTCGATGAGCTCTGGATGAGCCTTCACTTCCTTGGGCTGCAGCACCCGGAAGGCCGTGGGCGAGAAGTTGATGTTGATGTCGTCGGTGCGCCCTTTCACGAGGTCGCGGTCCGCATAGCGGTTGGAGATTTGGGCGATGAAGGAGGGGAATTGTTTCCCTTTGTAGCGCTCTGCCAGGGGGTATTTCCGCTTCATATTGTCGTAGAGCAGGCGCGGCATGTTGACCGTGCCCTCCGTGATATCGACAAAGTCGGCGAAGAAAGACCTCGTGGCCTTGGTGTAGCCGACGCTGTCGCCCTTCCAGTCCTGCAGTTTCTTCGCAAAGACGATGTTCTTGTATTGCTCCGCCACCTCCACGATGGCGTTGTTGCCCTCCATGTCCTCGCCCTCTCCCTCGAAGACGCAGTCCATGCCGATCACCTTCGGGTGGGCGGCCTCGATGTCTCTCAGCACCTTGGCGATTTGTCCCCGTTCCGTCACTCTCGTCAGATCTACGATGGTGATGTAGCGGCAGGTGTCGGGATCGCTGCCCTCCGTCTCTATCTGGTAATAGACGTCCGTGAAGGAGAATCCGGCGAGTGCCCGCTTGACGGGAGCCAGGTAGTCCACCTTGATGGTGATGATGGCAAACAGGGTCATGATAATCACGGCGAGCAGCGTCACCACCACGTGATGGCGCCACCTGGCCCTGCGCTTCGGTTTCCCTGTCGTTGTTTGGTTTGTTTCTTTTTCTTTCATTGATCCGTTGCTGCGGCTTTTTGGCTTGGCCTATCGCCTTTTTCAGCTTTTTATTTTCACTGGAGGACTATTTCAGGAGGATGACGCTTGCCTGACTGTTGTCCATTCCCGGCATGGTCATTCCCACACTGGCCCCGATATAGGTCGGGTCGGTGACGACGAATCGTTTCCCGTCGAGGAGGATGTAGTCGCCCGCCACTTGGCCTTCGAAGCCGACGGCGCAGGCCAGGTGGCCCGGGTAATAGACCAGTATGGTCTTCAGGCCCAGCAGGTCGCGCACGAGCCTGGTGTAGAGGATGGCGCGGTCCTCGCAGTCGCAGTAGGGATAGTAGAGCGTCTCCTCGGCGAAGAACGCCCGGTCGTGGCCCCACACCACCTCGTCATATTCATACTCGAAGGCCGTCTGCACCCAGTTGAGCAGTTTGTTGGCCGCCTCCAGCTCTCCGCCTCCCGCTATCTTGGCCCGCAGGGCGGGGTAGAGCTCTGCCTTCACCCGGTCGTCGAGTGGCGTGTTGCCATACATTGCCCAGCGCGTCATGAAGTTGTCGTTGACCTCCGAGGTCGGGTAGCTGTCGTAGAAGTCTATCATGTTCTTGTTCACGCTCGTCGTCACGCTGATGTCGGCGTAGCGTTTCGACGTCAGCGTCCTCGGCGTGGAAGGTTGCTGTGCCAACTGCTGTGCGCGTGGGATGAGGAGCGACATGGGCTGCTCCTTCGGAAACTTCGCGTCGCAGATCTCCAGCAGCGGCTCTTCGCCCCCGAAGGGATAGAAGTTGGTGTTCTCCAGTCGGTAGTAGCCGCTGTTGTAGATGGCGTGGTTGCTGGCGAAGAGCAGCACGACGCGTTCGCTGTTGCGCGCCAGTCGCATCTGGTAGCCACTCTGACAGTAGAGGTAGGCCGTCAGCAGCGTGGCCTCGTTGCTCTCCCCGAAGGCCTTTTGAGCCAGGGCGTGGATCATGTTGAGGTAGGCCCAGTCGCAGAGTTGCAGTTCCTGGCGCAGGTCGAGGCAGTCGCGCAGCGTGTTGTTGAGCGCGTCGTCCTTGGCCAGTCGGCTCCATGCTGCTGCCAGCGCGTCGTTGTCGCAGGAGGAGAGTCTGGGCCGCGAGCTGGCGTTCATGCGCACTTCGAGTTTCGTCCCGCAATAGACGAAGCCTACGGTCTGATCCTTCGGCTGCGGACGCTCCTCGACAGGGGAGATGGGTTCGGGTTGAGGAGCAGGCGCGGGCGGCGTCACCACATCCTTGATGGGCACGGGCCGCGTCTCTATCGGTTTGTCGCGGTCCTCCTCGGGCAGGACGACGGGCGGGACGGTCTCGTCCTTGGGCCGTGGCACGGCGGGCTGGGCGTTGAATCGTTCCCACGCCCGCTTCATGGCCTCGGCATACTGCTCGTTGGCTCTGCTGCGGAAGTCGTCAAACTTCTGCTTCGACCGCTGCGCGAATCGGTCGAAAGCCTTGCGCGGGTCGTTGTCCTGTGCCTGGATGCTGCTCATCATGCACAAGCCCAATAATAGGATATAGTATCTTTTCATCGTCTGGTCCTTATGTTTTGACTGGGCATTTTTTACTACCGTGCGGCCCTTTCTTACCCGATAGCCTTGGTCTCTTGGATCAGAGGGACTTTCGCGCGACGAGCCTATTTCTTCGTCACGGTGAGGATCTTTCTGCTGACGTTCATCTGTGGATCCTTCATCCTGCAGGCCGAGAGCCATTCCTGGAATGCCTCTGCTGATAGCATCCGTGGCAGCCCCTTGTCGATCTCGCAGTCCACCTTCTTGTAGAAGGCGTTGGGCGAGAAGACCACATAGAGCTGGTTGACCTCCTGCTGCTGCGAGCAGGTCATGAAGTATTCGTCCACGATCGGTTTCTCCTCCGGCGCTGCGCAGCCCACCGATCCGAAGACGTAGCGCTTGCCGGCCTCCACGCGCACGTTGCCCTCCTTCTGCCCCTTGTAGGGCAGTAGGCAGTAGGCCGTGTTCTCGTTGTCGATCAGATAGGCCGCCACATAGCCGTCCACGGGGGCAGCGAAGGAGATGTAGAGATCGTCGCCCTCGCGAAATCGGTCGGCCTCGTAGCGGTCTTCCGTGCCGTTGCGCAGGATGCGCGAGTCAAACTCCACCTTGGAGGAGACGATCTCGCGGATCTTGCCTCTGGCCGACACCTTCACCACCACCAGTCCATCGACAAATCCGTTTTCGAAGTGTGGGCCCTTGACCGTCTCTATCCATTCGCCCTTCACCTCGCTGCCACCGTAGGAGGAGAAGTCGATGTTCGACTGGCCGTTTTGGTTTTCCACCTTGGTCAGGTTGGTCTGCGAGACGACCGTGCCAAACTCCTCTGCGATGAGCTTTGTCTTCAGACGCTCAAAGGCGACGCGCTCAGCCTCTTCCGGCGACATGTTCTTGGGCGCCACGTAGGTGTATTCTCCACCCACCGTCTTCACCCTTTGAGCCAGGCATCCGATGGAGAACACCCCACAGATCAGTATGGATAGTATCCTGTAGATCATTTTTGAATCTGGTCAAACTTGCTTCTGAGTTGCTCGCCCTTCTTCTCCAGTTCCTGGCGTATCAGCCGCTTGGCCATCTCGGTGGCCATCTCGGTGTTGTAGCTGATCACCACGCGCACCTCCTTGTTCTTGTTGTCCTTCTCGCGGTAGCACTCCAGCACGGGCACCACGCGGCCTAAGTTCTGCGAGAAGAGAGCCTTCGACTCCATGATGGTCTGCGTGATCGAGGCAGCCTCCTCGTGCGACATCTGCTGGTTGCCCACGGAGTTTTCCACCAGGGCCGTCACTTCCGACTGCAACTGTCCTGCGAGGTTCAGCCTTGCCAGTTCCATGGCCTGTATCTTGGCCGCATCATAGCTTTCGGCGATGCTCATGGCTTCGCCCGTCAGATATTTTGGATACATATCCGCGTCTACCTCCATCCTCATCAGATAGAGACGGTCCAGCTGCTTCTCCAGGGGCAGTGCGCCGGGAGCCGCTTTCCAGCCCTCCTTCTTATATTCCTTGGCCGCCTTGCGGGCGTCCTTGGTAGCCTTCTGGTTCAGTTCCTCCTTGGACATCTTATAGATTTCCTTCCTCTGCTTTTGCACCTCTTTAGCGGTCTGTGCCGTGGTACTTGTCGTCAGGCAAAACAAGGCTATCGCACATATCAAAATCTTCTTCATAATTCTATTCTTTTAATGTTAATAATCCGTAGTTATTTCCAATCTTAGGTTGCATCGAATCTGATTGTCTCAGGAATCAAAGCGTGTTGCACAAACTCTATGCTGCAAATTTACGTTTTCTCGAGCAATTGTGCAAATAAATCTATGGAAAAATTGCATTCGGGGGGGGTAATGTGTGAAAAAAGTTTAGTATCATTAGTTTCAGTCTTATTTCTCCTTGCTATTTTTCTTTTGCCACGTTTTCTACTTGTTTGCCTTTCCTTGTCCCTTTGTTCTTTTTCCTTCTCTCTTTTCTTTCCCTTTTGCCCTCCTCTTGCATTTAGCCTATAGCACCATTCGAGGCCTTGCCGAGGGTTGCTTATGTCCGCGCTTGGAGGTAACTTATGTACACGGCCGGTGGTAAGATATGACTCCTTTTCGGGGTCTCTTGGCTCAGGCTGATGGGAAATCAGCTGGACGCGCAGGTGGGGTGAGCGATTCGCCGAACTTACATCTTAACATTTAACGTTTTCTATTTTGCTTTAGGACGTTGTTACATTGTTACATTGTCACGTTTTTGATTTTCGGTATTTGCCAGATGATGAGGGGGGGGGAGGTGTCAGCCTTGTTACATCTTAACGTTTAACGTTTAACGTTTAACATTTTGCAAACCCTATGTTCCTGCCTTTTTCCCTCCTATTTTTTCTACCATGCGAAAACAAAAACGTTAAACGTTAAAAGTTATAATGTAAGAACGCAATGGAAAATGAAAACGTGACAACGTGACAATGTGACAACGTGACAACGGAGATTGGACTCTCGGCGTAAGAAGGGAAAAGATGTAGAGGTGTGTTTTTCAAAGAGATACAAAGAAATATAATGTGAAGAGAAGCAAAGAAAAAGGCGGGAAGGGAAGAAGCTCCCCGGTTCCCGCCTGGTCATCCTTTTGCTTTTTACCTAATAATTGTATATTTTACATCACGATGGTGCTTCACCGCGCTAAAAGATCTTGACGGCGACTCCAGCCACCACCCAGACGCCCGGCTGTGCCACATTGCCATAGTCGCGATACTCCTTGTCCAGCAGGTTGTTGCCCTCGACGTAAGCGTTCCATCTCGTTTCGGACCATTGCAGGCGCGCGTCGAGCACACCATAGGAGGCGTAGCTGTGGCGCACGTTGTCGGCGTCGAGGTAGCTTCCCATGCGGTGCTGCAAGCGATAGCCCATGCGGAGAGCCAGTTGCGGCAGGAGGCGGAAGTCGGCCTGTGCCGAGAGCTTGTTCTTCAGATACTCCAGCGCATACTGGCTGACGATGCCTTCGGGCAGGTTTTCGCGCTGGTTGAGCCAGGTGTAGCCCAGCGAGAAGCGATCGAAGAAGTGCTGACCCGGCAGCAGTTGCCTCATGTCCGCCTGTAGCGAGGCCTGCACGCCGAGGGCCTTGATGTGGCCGAAGTTGACGCTCTTCCACAGCGTGCCGCCCGTCTCGTCGGTCTCGCCGTCGCTGATCCAGTCGATCAAGTTGCGGTGACGATTGTAGAAGACGCTCGCCTTCGCCTCGATGGCGCGGCTGGTGTAGCGCAGTCCGCCCTCGACGGCGCTCAGTTCCTCTGGCTTCAGGTGGCGGTCCGCCTTATGTCCCCCGACGGAGTAGTAGAGCTCCGTGAACGACGGCATTCTGAGCGAGGTGTTGAAGTTGGCGAACGCCTGCCAGTGGCTGTCCAGCCTCAGGCTCACGTCGATGCCGGGATAGACTCGCCAGTCCATGTCGGCCTGCGTGTTCTTCGCCGCCGTCAGTCCTGCCGAGACGAAGAGCGGTCCGAGGGCGATGTTGTGTTCCAGGAAAAGCTGGAGATTGGTGCGGTTGAGGCCGTTGGTGTAGAAGCGCTCCGTCCCGTGGATGGCGTGCTTCCTGTCGAGCGGGTCGCCCAGGTTGGTGCTGAGGATGTCCTCGTTGCGCATCTCCGCTCCGAAGGCCGTGCGCCCCAGCGTCCAGTCGAAGTAGGCGTTGAGGTTGAGTCCGAAGACCTCCGTGCGGTGGTAGTTGTAGGGCACTTTCGCCTCCGACCCGCGTATCAGTTCGAAGCGATCCTCCTGGTGGTTCCAGTAGATGGCCGGACGGAAATGGAGGAGACCGCTTCGGTTCTCACCCTTCAGCGACAAGAAGGTCTTGAGGGTGTGCTCAAACTGGTCGTCGAAGCGTGCGCTATAGTAAGTGTTCGACCCGTAGTCCTTGCTGCTTAGTCCTGCTTGCCACCGCAGGGCCACGTTGGGGTCGTCATATTGTCCTTGATAGAAAGCCTTTGCCGTGCGGTAGTCGCTGTTGAGCGATCCCGCCTTGCTGCGCTGGTAGCCGTCGCTGCGCAGGTAGGTGGCTGATAGCTGGTTGCGCCAGCGTTGGAAACTGATGTTGCCGTGGGCCCCTGCCGCCAGGTAGCCGTAGCTGCCGCCCTCGAGATGGGCTGTCGCCCCGCTCTTCGCGTCGATCCGCGTGACGATGTTGATCGCTCCGAGTAGCGACGATGTGCCATAGACGCGGGCCGCGGGTCCTTCGAGCACCTCGATGCGCTCTATCTCCCCCAGGCTGACTGGCAGGTCCATCGCGTTGTGACCCGTCTGTGGGTCGCAGATGTTGATGCCGTTGAGCAGGATTGCCACCTGCTCGCTGTTGCCGCCTCGGATGCTCACGTCGGTGAGCGCTCCCAGCGGGCCTTTCTGCCTCACGTCCACTCCCGTGGCGTATTTCAACAGGTCGTTGACACTTTGTACCGGCGCAGCCGCTATGTCGCTGCGACTCAGTACAGTTACCATTCTCGCTTGCTGACGTACGGTCAGCGGCGCCCTCGTGCCTGTGACGTTTACTTCGTTCATCTCCACAGTGCGCTGCCACGTCGTGTCGGGTTCGACGGCGACGGACGTGGTCTGCGCGGCTGCATCGGCACAGCGGAGCGTGGCTACGCTCAGCACGCCGATGATCACCTCTTTGCCCAAGACGCTAAAGAGGGAATAGCCGTGGTTGTTGAACTGCTTAAACTTCAGTACACGGCGCTTGTTGTAAACTGGTGTGTACATAATCGGGCTGCAAAATTACTACTTTTCATCTTAAAAGGCCGTTCTTTGTGCCGAGAAAATGAAAAACAAGTGGAAATATTTTGTGCTTCATCAAAATTCATTTACTTTTGCAGGAAAAGAAAAAAGAAGCAATGACACAACCCAATAAAAGTGGTCTGAGGGGCTGTCTGACCTCCCGGGCTCTGCGCATCGTCCTCTTCTTGCTGGCCATCCTGCTGCTGGGCGGCGTCTTTGTCTATCTCCTCAACGACGACGACCGTGGTCCGGTCTCGCCAGAGATGATGGACGAGGCAGCCACGGGGCGGAATAAGTCGGTCTATGACACGCTCGACGTGCTTGGCAACTATCTTTGGCGCGACGTGATGAAGAGTGCGAAGGCCGACTCGGCACAGCGGGCCGACCGTGAGCGCGAGGCCAAGGAACGCGCCGAGCGGGAGAAGGAGCGCAAGGCCCTGGCTCCCATGCCAGCGACGGACCAGGATGTGGAAGCCGTGGAGGAGATGGGCTCGCAACCCTCACAGACCGTGCCTACGCCTTCGGCTCCTCCGCAGCCCTCCGTGGCTGCTCCCAAGATCGACAAGGTGACTGCACCGAAGGTGGAAGCCATTGGCAACGATTAGTGGGCCGCGTGGGTGGAACGATTGCTTTATAAAATAGGAGGAATATAAAATCAATACTCTGTTAATAAT
>DLZV01000026.1 GCA_003447235.1 Prevotella sp. | reverse complement strand
AATTATTAACAGAGTATTGATAATAGTTCACAAACGTATTTCCTGCAAAGCAAAGTGACAGGTTCTAGTACTGGCTCATATATGGGAATCTTCAAGGATAAAGATGGGGTAAATGGGGTCTTTATGGATAGAAGTGAAAATTGCGCTATCAAATTTGAAAAAGCCAAGGACTATTCAGAAACGAACAAGGTGTATCTCGTCAAAATCCACACAGCCAAATCTCCATTTAACCCATGGGGGTATCTCACTGCTTATCCCAACGACGAGAATAAGCTCTGCAATTATGAGACAAGCTTAGCCACAGAGGGCACCCCAGAATACAAGAATCAGGAGTGGAAGGTGATTACAAAGAATGAGTATTACCTGTTCTTCAACACAGCCCCTGCATATATGAAATCGCCTGTCGATGCCTCTTTCCTTCTTACTTGTCCTGATTTCAGAGTAAATGATACGGATGCTGCAAAATGGCTAATCGGAGGTGAAAATTTACCTGATGATGTAAAGAGCCACGTGTACTTTGGAGACAAAAAAATGTACAAGACGTATAACATAATTGGCAACACAAAAGATGATGCTTGGACAGGTAGAACTGAACCCCATCACCAAAAATACGGCCAGTATTTCTATTGCTACACCAAAGGCCTGCGCGGCTTCAATATCTACCAGGACGTGAAGGTACACAAGGGAGGATGGTACCTGCTGCGATGCAACGGATTCAGCACAGCGAACAGTTCGGAGAACATCGATACGAATAAAAAACCGCTTGCAAACCTGTTCATTACAGTGCTCGGTGCCGACGGCAAACCGAATGAAAAGATATACTCAGCAGCAACCCTCGACGGTATAAGTCAGGCTGATGCCGAGACGCTTGGCAATACATACGAAGGAGCCGGTATCGGACATGCCTTCTTCGAGGGAAAGTATGAGAACCAGGTGCAGATATGTCTCGACAAAGCCCTGGATGGGAACGAAATATCAGACAAGAATCCTGTTACGCTCCGCATAGGCTTCTACGTAGACCCTACACCCGACGGAAAGCCGGCTGTAGCCAAGGACGAGCTGACCGCCGTGGACGAATTCAAGCTGCTTTATGCCGGACCGCGACGCAACCCGGAGCTGATTCTCGACGAGGAATCTACCGACCTGCGCTATCTGACCGAGGCAGCTGACGAATACAAGAACAGCGTGCTGCATCTGAACCGTAAGCTGAACGACAATATGTGGAACTCGCTCATTCTGCCCGTCGATCTGACGTGGGGACAGATGAAGCGTACGTTCGGAGACGCCGTAAAGGTGGCAAAACTTGCGGCGCTGACGGAGAATAGCGTGCAGTTTGTGACCGTGGAGCCCCAAAACGACGACGAGGTGATGGTTACGGCCTTCGAGCCGTATATCGTTTATCCTCCCTACACCGAGACGCGCTCACCAGCCTATACCGTAGAACACTTCTACACAAAAGAGGGCGAGGACAATAGCGAGTGGCTGGGCAGCGACTACAAGCCCTCCTCCGACAAGGACAACTGTCTGACCAAGACCATCGAGAAAGACCACTACGACATCACGATGGTATCGCTCGACAGAAAGAAACTGATGCAGTATGTGGATACCAAGACCTGGGAGTCAACAACGACCTTCTCGGGCAGCGGCATCCCGGGCACGATGGTCTGCAAGGGCACGATGGCCAAGACTTACGACAACGGCAAGATCATCTCAGGCCGCGACGACCTCAATGGCGACTTCTTCATGTACAAGGGAAAGCTCATCCAGGTGCCGAGCGGCAACAAGGAGGATGGCGAGAAAGAGCGCTATCAATACGGTCTGAAGGCGTTCCGCTGCTGGTTTGAGCTGACGGGCAACAAGACATCTGGAAACACGCTCTCGCTCATGATCGACGGCGTGGAGGATAGCGCCACGAGCATCGACGACATCCACGGCAGCAGCAATAGCACGTCCTACAAGCGCGGCATAGAGGGCGTATTCAACATGAACGGCCAGATGGTGCGCCGCGACAATAGCCTGGAGGGCGTGCCCAAGGGAATGTATGTAGTAAACGGAAAGAAAGTCATTATCAAATAAAAAACGACAATAACAGCGACACAAAATGAAGAAGATTTATATCGCTCCCAAGATAGACGTGATCATCCTCGACACCCTCTGCGACGCAACCTTACAGACGTGCAGCGTCTTCAAAGGCAAGCTCAACGATGAGTGCATCAGCAAGTTTGATGTGGTCGGCGAGGAGAAGACCAAGACCGAAGCCGAATACACGGGCTTGTGGGGAGAATCGAATAGCAGCAATTGGGGCAAAGATTAATACTCCCCCCGGCTGCCATAGCAGCTAATCAGCATACTAAAGGCAAAGGGCTGGATTCCTAATCGGGATCCAGCCCTTTGTCGTGGGAGGGGAATGTATGCGGGAGACCCGCAAACGGTAAGGACAAGAGGCCCTACTCGTAGTGCATGCTCTTGGCGGGATGGATACGGGAGACGAGGAAGGAGGGGACGACGAGGGCGGCAACGCAGACCAGGAGCGTGGCCACGTTGAGGGCCAGGACGATGAGCCAGGAGATCTCCACGGGGACCGTGCTGACGTAGTAGGTCTGGGGATCGAGGCGCACGAAGCCCGTGAGGTGCTGGAGGGCGATGAGGCCCAGACCCAAGGCGTTGCCCCAGAGCAAGCCCTTGGCCAGGACGAACGTGGCAAACCACAGGAAGACGTGGCGCACCTGCTGGTTTTTGGCTCCCAGGGCCTTGAGTACGCCAATCATCTGCGTGCGCTCCAGAATGATGATGAGCAGGCCCGAGACCATCGTGACGATCGCCACGGCGATCATCAATCCGAGGATGAGCCAGACGTTGAGGTCCATCAGCTCCAGCCAGGAGAAGATCTGCGGGTTCATCTCCGTGACCGTGGCGGAGGAATAGGTCTCGCCATAGTGGTCGGTGGTGCGGTTGACGCGCTTCACGACCTGGTGCTCCACCTCGTCGATCTGGCCGAAGTCGCTCACCAGCATCTCCGCCCCGCTAAACTGGTCCTCCTGCCAACCGTTGAGGCGGTTGGCGGTATAGAGGTCGGTGAAGCACATCTGCTGGTCATACTGCTTGAGGTTGGTCTCGTAGATGCCCGTGATGGTGAAGCGGCGCGTGCGCACCCCTTGGTGGTTGATAAAATAGGCGAAGATGCGCTCCCCACACTTCACGCGCAACTGGTCGGCAATGGTCTTCGAGATGAGCAGCCGCTGCGTGGAGGAGGAGTCGGAGAAATGGGGAATCGACCCCTCCACCATATTTTGGTGGATAAAGGTCGTGTCGTATTCAGGACCGACGCCCTTGAGGGCCACGCCCAGGAAGTCGTCGTCGGTCTTGAGGATGCCCTGTGTCATCGCGTAGCGCTCCACGTGGCGGACGCCCGGTATGGCGCGGAGGACGGTCGTCATGGAGTCGTCCATCTGTATCGGATACTGGTCGGAGGACATCAGGCTGGCGATGTTGGCCACGGTAATATGGCTTCCGAAGCCCACGACCTTGTCGCGGATCGTATGTTTGAAACCGAGGATCACGCTCACCGTGACGATCATCACGGCCAGACCGATGGCCACACCTGCCGTGGCGATGCGGATGGCAGGCTTGGCCACCTTCTGACTTCCAGCTCCCTTGCCGTAGATACGGCGTGCGATAAACAGGGGGAAATTCATAGTGTTTCTATTGAGATGAATGCGTAGCAGACCGGACCACAATCGTCCGGCATCATATAAAGGGAAAGGAGCCGGGAGCCGCTCCTTGGGCGACTCCCCGCTCCCTATAAGGGGAATGCGATAGACTTACTTCACGCGGCCGGGATAAGCCTCCAGGCCCTTCTCCAGGCAGACGAGGGCCTTGCGCAGCTCGTCGCAGCAGAGCACATAGGCCAGGCGCACCTCGTCGAGGCCGGCACCCTTGGTGCTGTAGAAGCCGCTCGCGGGGGCCATCATGACGGTCTCGCCCTCGTAGGAGAACTCCTCCAGGAGCCAGCGGCAGAACTTCTCAGCATTGTCCACGGGCAACTTGGCGACCGTGTAGAACGCACCCTTCGGCATCGGAGAGAAGACGCCCGGGATCTGGTTCAGACCGTTGACGAGGCAGTTGCGACGCTCCACATACTCCTTCTGCACGCCCTCGATATAGCTCTCGGGAGCCTCCAGAGAGGCCTCGGCGATGATCTGACCCATCAAGGGGG
Organism: Prevotella sp.; assembly: GCA_003447235.1. Taxonomy (GTDB): domain Bacteria; phylum Bacteroidota; class Bacteroidia; order Bacteroidales; family Bacteroidaceae; genus Prevotella. The sequence continues at coordinate 53,321 of DLZV01000026.1, read as the reverse complement.
GAGAGAGACGGGCCTGGCAGAACTTCAGCACGGCCTTGCGCACCTCGGTATTCTTGGTGATGATGGCGCCGATACGGATGCCACACTCAGAGTAGCGCTTGGAGACGGAATCGACGAGGATGACGTTGTTCTCGATACCCTCCAGGTGCATGGCCGAGGTGTAGGGCTCGTCGGTATAGATATACTCGCGATAGACCTCGTCGGCGAAGAGGTAGAGGTCGTGCTTCTTCACGATGTCGCGGATCTGCTCCATCTCCTGGCGGGTATAGACATAGCCCGTGGGGTTGTTGGGGTTGCAGATCAGGATGGCACGCGTGTTGGCGTTGATGAGTTTCTCAAACTCCTCGACGGCGGGCAGGGCAAAGCCATTGTCGATGCTCGTATGGATGGAGCGCACCTTGGCGCCCACCATCAGGGCAAAGGACATGTAGTTGGCATAGGCGGGCTCGGTGATGATGATCTCGTCGCCAGGGTTGAGGGTGGCCATGAAGCCAAAGAGCAAGGCCTCGGAGCCACCCGTGGTGACGATGATGTCGTCGGGCACCAGATTGATGTTGTGCTTGGCGTAGTAGCCCACGAGCTTGTTGCGATAGCTCTCAATGCCCTGGCTGGGCGAATAGGCCAACACTTTGGCATCGACCTTCTTCAGAGCGTCGAGACCACATTGCGGCGTATGCACGTCGGGCTGGCCGATGTTCAGGTGATAAACTTTCGTGCCGCGCGCCTTGGCTGCATTGGCCAGGGGTGCGAGCTTGCGGATAGGCGATTCGGGCACAATAAGGCCACGTGCTGAGATTTCCGGCATAATTCTTTTAGTTATTTAATACGGTTGCCCCGATTGCACGGGGATTGACTCTTGTGTATGAAACTTGTATTTTGCCACAAAGTTACACCAATTCGGCCAAACGGCAAAGGCAAAGGCGAAAAACTTTGCCCCCACGGGTCATTTGTGGGATTTTCTTGCTACTTTTGCAGGTCGAAAGCGGTCTCCCCGAGGGGTAGCCACCACTTTTCGGGGCCTATCTCGGCAAGCGGGACGGGCCCACGCAAGACAAGAGATCAGATAAAAAAAGAAAACATATATATATATAATGAGAAGCAGAACAGCCAACTGGTTTGAGACCCGCGTCCGCTACGACAAGATGATGGAGGACGGACAGAACAAGAAAACCACGGAGACCTACGTGGTAGATGCCTACACCTTCGGCGAGGCCGAGGAGGCCATCACCAAGGAGATGGGCGCATACATCAACGGAGAGTTTGAGGTGAAGGCCATCACGCCGGCCACCTATGGCGAGATCTTCTTCAGCGACGCCGATGGCGACGACAAGTGGTTCAAATGCAAACTGGCATTTATCACGCTCGACGACAAGACGCAGAAGGAGAAGCGCACGAGCGTCTATTATCTCGTGCAGGCTGCCTCGGTGAGCGGGGCCGTGAAGCATGTCGATGAGGTGATGGGATCGACCATGATCGACTACGAGATTACCGCCATTGCCGACACCAAGGTGATGGACGTCTTCGAGCACGACAACCGCGCCAAGGCCGAAGGACAAAACGAGGAGGCGAAGCCGGAGTACGAGGAGCAGTAGGCTTGTTCCAATATTCCAATATTCCAGTATTCCAATTGGTCCAGCATTCCAATTGTTCCAGTATTCCAGTTATTCCAGTTTCCAATAAGACAGTATTCCTGTTTTCCAATAAGACAGAAGACTGTTTCATCATAATCATATAGGAGAAAGCATACGATGGTAGATGTAGCAAAAAACTTAAAAGAGGTGCTCGGCCATCTGCCCGAGGGGGTGGAGCTGGTGGCCATCAGCAAGTATCATCCCAACGAGTATATCCTGCCGGCCTACGAGGCGGGACAACGCATCTTCGGCGAGAGCCATGAGCAGGAGTTGCGCCAGAAGGTGGAGACGCTGCCAAAGGACATCCAATGGCACTTCATCGGCCACCTGCAGACAAACAAGGTGAAATATATCGCGCCCTATATCTCGATGGTGGAGGCGGTCGATACGCCCAAGTTGCTCCGCGAGATCAACAAGCAGGCGGCCAAGCACGACCGCGTCATCGACGTCTTGCTCGAACTCCATATCGCCGAGGAGGAGACGAAGTATGGACTGACCCTGGAGGCCTGTCGCGAGCTGCTGGAGGCGGGAGAATGGCGCGAGATGAAGAACGTACACATCAGCGGCCTGATGATGATGGCGTCCAACGTGGAGGACGAGGACCAGATACGCCGCGAGATGCTCACGGCAGCCGACTTCTTCGATGAGGTGAAGGCGCGCTATTTTGCCGACGACCCTCGCTTCTGCGTCCGCTCCTGGGGCATGAGCCACGACTACCAGATAGCCGTCACGTGCCGGAGCAACCAGGTGCGCGTGGGCACGGCCATCTTCGGTCCCCGCGTCTATTGACGCCAGCCCGGCGCGTATGGTAGCAAGAGGAGAGGTCAGCCCTTGCCTTCTATTTGGCGCAGCTCCACATAGCCGTGCATGACGGCATAGACGGTGAGGGCGGGGACGCTCTTCACGCCCAGTTTCTCGCAGATATTCTTGCGATGGGTGTTGACGGTCGGCAGGCTGATATGGAGGCGGTCGGCAATCTCCTTGCTCATCAGTCCGCGGACCACGAGCGAGAGCACCTCCACCTCGCGCGGGGTGAGGGTGGGACGCGGCGCGTCGGTCTCGGCCGTCGGCAGGTTGCGACCGCCCGAGTGGCCTTGCTGCACAAGGCGCAGCACCTCGCAGACGAGCGCCTCCTCAGCCACGCCCACACAGAGGTGGCGAAAGCCAGCCAACTGGGAGTGGGGGTCGGAGGAGAGGGTCAGCACGAGGGTCTTGCGGCGGCGGTCCATAAACCAAAGGTGGTGGGCCACGGCCACGGACTGGGCCACAAAATAGTGATAGCAGCCCTCACCGCCCCCGGCAAGGAAGGCGTCGAAGGTGGGGTAAACATCCACGGCCATCATCGGCACCACGGTCTGCAAGAGCTGGCGCAATCCTATCGTGGCCAACACGTTGGGATCGACAATGGCGATATGGGGGCGGCCTGGGGCCATCTTTCCTTTCTCCATAGGGTGCAAAATTAGTGATTTATCGGCAGAAGAAAGAAGCTGCGCGCCCTTTTCTTCACCATGATACCTGCTTATAAGGGGAAAACAACCAAAACAACTCGCTTTGAAAAAGAAACGCAGCCATATTATCCTACCCGAGGGCATGGCGGGAGAAGTGTTGCTCCACGCCTGTTGCGCGCCCTGCTCGTCGGCCATCGTCGAATGGTTGATGGCGCACGACCTGCGCCCCACGATCTTCTACTTCAATCCCAACATCTTTCCGGCGCGCGAATACGAGATACGCAAGGAGGAGAGCAAGCGCCACGCCGAGACGCTGGGCCTACGATGGATAGACGGCGACTACGACCACGCCAGTTGGCGGGAGGCCATGAAGGGGCTGGAACGCGAGCCCGAGCGCGGACGACGTTGCGAGGCGTGCTTCGCCTACCGTATGCTGGCCACGGCCCACATGGCGCAGCAGACCGGAATCGGCTTCTTTGCCACGACGCTCGCCTCCTCGCGATGGAAGGACCTGGAGCAGGTGAACGCGGCCGGTCTGGCAGCAGCCGAGGCCGTCCCTGGCACGACCTTCTGGGCTCAAAACTGGCGCAAGGACGGACTGCAGGAACGGCGCAACCAACTACTCAAGGAGTATCAGTTCTACAACCAGCTCTACTGCGGCTGCGAGTTTAGCCTCGCCTCCTCCAAGGCCATGGAGCGGGAGGCGGAGAAGGAGAAGAAGGAAGAAATGGAGAAAGAATAAGAGGAAGAATAAAAGTTTCATCCGATATTTGGAGCAGCAGGAAGCGTTGTGTTTTTCCAACACGGCCAGCTAAATTGGGAAAACAACTTGAACAACTTTTACAACAAGTAACAACGCTTCGCGGGGACATCGCCTCTTCGAGGCCCATGCTGACAAAGGATTGCTGCAAGGGAAACAACTATGAACAACGCTTCGCCAGGACAGCAAGGATGTACACACAATGCGAAGCTGTTCCATTTCATGGCACCCTTGTTGTATTTTGTTGTTTACCTTGCAGCAGGATTGCTACACGCAAAAGCGTGTAGGTTGTAACTTGTTGTAAAAGTAGTATTGGTTGTTTTCCCTAACTCAGCAGGATTGTGACACGCAAAAGCGTGCAAAGTTCCATTTCATGGTACCCTTTCTCGCCATGGCAAAGCTCGAGCGAGCTCGGTTTTGCACATGGCTTATCGAAAGCGTTGTAACTTGTTGTAAAATTTGTATTGGTTGTTTTCCCTGACTCAGCAGGACGTATTGGCAACAGCACAAACCCGATCACTTGATTTTCCGGATGAACTTTTTTTTCTAAGCGAACCAGCGCAAGCTACATGAGCGGGCTCATCAGGCGGACCAACGACTCCCAGAGGCGGAGGAGCAGGCCGCGGGAAGCGCCCTCGCGTAACTGGTCGAGGGGAATGCTGTCGGCCTCATCGTCGAGGAAAACCTGCTTGACACGGAGGGCCATGGCCTGGTCATAGAAAAACACATTGGATTCGAAATCGTGCTCAAAACTACGGAAATCGACATTGGTGGAACCGATGGTCGCCAGGAGGTCATCGCTCACGAGGAGCTTGCTATGGTTGAAGCCACGGTCGTAGAACAAGACGCGGACGCCTGCATCGGCTATCTCCTTGACGAAGGAGCGGCTGGCCCAGGCCACAAACTTGGAGTCGGCCTTGCGCGGAATCATCAGGCGCACATCCACCCCCGAGAGGGCGGCCGTGCGGAGGGCAAAGAGGACGGGCTCGGTAGGCAGGAAGTAGGGGGTCTCGATATAGACATACTGCCGCGCGCTATGGATGACGCGGACGAAGCCTTGCTCGATCTTCGGCCAGGGGTCGATGGGATTGCTCGTGACGACCTGGGCGAGACACTCCGTCTGGGGCAAGGGAAACTCCGGGTAGTAGCGGCGGTCCGTGATGAGCGTGCGATCGACGAAGAACCAATCGACCAGGAAGGCGCGCTGCAGCCCATAGACGACATTGCCATGGATGCGCACCATCGTGTCGCGCCAGGCCTGTGCGCCGAGGCCCTTCACGTAGCGGAGCGCGATATTCATGCCGCCGACATAGCCCACCCGCCCGTCGAAGACGGCTATCTTGCGATGGTTGCGGTAGTTGACCTTGCTGGTGAAGGCCGGAAAACGGACGGGCATGAAGGCGTGGACCTCCACCCCACCCTCACGCATCCGCTCATAGAAGCGGGAGGGGACGCTCCAGCAGCCCACGTCGTCGTGGATGACGCGCACCTCCACGCCCTCGGCAGCCTTGGCGATCAGGGCATCGCTCACGAGGCGGCCCAAGGGGTCGTCCTCGAAGAGGAAGAAGTCGAGGTGAATATGGTCGCGGGCCGAGGCGATGTCGCGGAGCAACTGGGGGAAAAACTCGTAGCCGTTAAGGTAGATCTCGGTCTCGTTGCGATGGAAAGCAGGGGCAAAATCCTGACTGTCAAAGAGATGGACGAGGCGCTGGTAGAGCGGAGGAATCTTCAGGCTGGCCTGGGCGTGAGACTCCAGCATCGACCGACGCGAAAGCTGGTCGAGGCTATGCTGGGAGATGGTACGCTCCTTGCGCACGTTCTGTCCGAAGAAGAAGTAAAGGATGATGCCCACCACGGGCAGGAACATCAGCACGAGCACCCAGGCCATGGTCTTGGCCGGCTGACGGTTGTCGAGCAGGATGGTGACCATGGCGGCGACGGCAAGCGTCATATAGAGGGCGAGAAATATCCAATGCAGGTAGTCCATAGCGCGTGGTGTGGAGGGGTGGTGGGCAGGAGGCTAACAGTCAGCGGGAGGCGCGAAGGGCGCTTCGTCCGGGTTGGACCGATTCCGGTCTATACGGCGCATGACCTCCCTGACGTGATCAGACAGATCGGGATATTTGCTGATCTCATGCAACTCCAGGGCGGCCTCTTTGTAGCAGGCGCGCATGGCGTAGATCGAGACGCGCGTGGCCAGAAGGAAACCAGCAAACTCGCAGTATTCGCTATCCTGGGCAGCCTCATAGACGCCCACATGCTTGCCCGTCTCCTCCTCGACGCGGCGCTGGATTTCAGTCAGCAGCGACTCGATATAGCTGATCACGCGCGGATCGTTGTTGTTGGCGAGGTTGTTGACCATCTCGCACACGTGGGCTATGTTGTCCGTGCCGTCGAGCAGCGAGAGGTAGTAGTGGCCGATGTCGTACTGCCTCATCTCGTCATAGCAGTAGCCGAGCATGAAGCAAACCTCATAGAACTGGCCACGCTCCTTGGAGGAGAATTGATCGACGGATCCTCTCCAAAGGACGAAGGCATTGCGGAGCAGGAGCATCGCTTCGAAGAAGCGCTTGCTCTGGAAGAGCTGCGTGCCGCGATAGAGCGCCCCGGCCAGCGAGCGGGTCGTCACACGGGCCACGGCGCGCTGCTCCTCAGTCATCTTGCCGATCTGTCCGTGGACCAACTTGTCCTTGGCGTCGGTCCACATATACTGGAACTCGTCGCGAAGCTGCTTCTCGTTCTTGAGATCGTAGGCCATGAGCAGGGAGCAGGCCGTGGGATGGTCGTTGACACAGTCGGCAGGATTCTCGAGGGTGGCGAGGCGGGGCGTGAGGACGACCGTGGTCTGGAAGAAGAGGGCCTCTGGCGAGGTTTCGCGGGCCACCAGGGAGACCGTGAGGTAGCGACGCTCGTCGGGATCCTCAGGCTGGAAGAAGACGAGCTGGAGGGTGGCACAACGGCGGGCAAACTGGCCGTCGGAGACGAGGGCGTCGGAAAGGACGTAGTCGGCCATCTTCAAGCGAAGCTGGGCGTCCTGGCTGGCGTCCATGACGAGGGAGAGACCGTCGCCCGCGACGCTCAGAAGCGAGGGCACAAAGTCTTTGACACCCACGGCATCTTGGACCAACTCGGAGAGCGTGATGTGATGAACGGCGCTTTCGCGCACAGACATCGTGTCCTCGCTCTTATTCAACTCGTGCTCGCGGATCATCAGGATCAAGCGCTTGTACTGCTCCTCAATTTCCTCAGGGCTGTTCGCGCCGTATTTCTTCCTTTTCTCCTTGACGGTATCCATCCAGCGGACAAAGGCGTCGCGCCAGGAGAACATCTCTTTCATGCTTTGCGTCAACATTTCCTTGGCCCGCGAGGGTTCGAGGTAAAGGTTGTCGAAGAAATGGACATTGACGTGGAGGTGGTCTTCGTCGAAGGTATAAACGGCACGAAGACCGATAGACGCAAGGTTGACCTGGTTGCAGATCTCGCGCACCAGTTCGACAAGCTCTTTGTCCACACTCAAGAAGATGGGGTAGCAAAGGCGCAGGAAGGTATCGTCCTTGGCGATGCGCACAAGGAAATTGCCTCCTTGGTACTCATAGCTGGCCACACGGCTTTGATCTCGCTCGTCCTCCCAGGTGGGCGTGCAGCCGATGCTGGCAAGGGTGGTTTCGAGCAATTGGCAGAGTGCTTTCTGGTCGAGGCGGGGCGCTTCGTTCGCTTTTTCGCTTTCTGCTGCATTAGCAGGTTGCAATAGGTCTTTCAATTTGTCTATGATCATTTTGATTGTTCCTTTCCTTATTATTATATAGCGTGTGGCAATAGAGAGCGTGTGGTGCCAAGGCTATCGGGCGGCTTCCAGCATAGCGTCGAGGGGCGAAGCTATACGATATCGCTGCCCAACTTGCGTGCCACGGCGTTGCGCACGGTCTGCCAGTTCTTGATCTCCTCCATCATCTGCTTCATCTCCTCGGTGCTGATACCGATCGCCAGGGCCTTCTTCAGCCGGTCCTGAAGCACCTTGAGCTGGTGCTCGATGTAGTCGAGGCGGAAGTCCATGACGAGGTGGACCACGGTATCTCGAAGCCGCTCCACGCTCTCCTTCATCTGAAGGCTCTCAGAGAGCTGGTAGGCATCGGTGCTCATGCTGGCCGCGAGGGTCTGGATCTCGATGTCGGGATGGTGGCGGAAATACTTGCCCGCATCAAAAGGTCCCTTCTCCGACTGCTCCACGGCTTCGGCGAGGATGCGGTTGTAGAGGGGATCGGAGAAGGCGAGCTGGTCCTGGGCCAGGTCATAGGCGATATACTGCGCCACGTTGAGGTCGAAATGCTTACCGGAAGTCTCATCCTCCACATCAGGGAGGATCACCTCGCCACCATGGCGGATGACGGTCTCGATGAGCATCTTCTCCACCTTCGAGGCCTGCTGCATGGGACTGGCGGGGGCGAAGGGCTGCGGCTGACTGGCCTGGCTGGCCTGCGCACGCTCCTCCTCGCGCTGGCGCGCCTCCTTGCCCTGGTAGATGAAGCGGTTCATCTGGGCGATGAGCGTATCCTCGCGCACGTCGGTCCTGTGGGCACACTCGCGGAGGTAACTGGCGCGGACAATAGGGTCGCGGATGACAGCAATACTCCTGACAATCTGATTGACGGCCTCGGCGCGGCGCACGGGGTCGGTGACGCCCTGCAGGAGGGCCTGGGTCTGGAAGACGATGAAGTCGGTACGGTTTTGCTCGATATAGGCCTGGAGCTCCTCGGAGGACCGGCTGCGGGCGAAGTCGTCGGGGTCTTGGCCGTCAGGGAGGAAGAGCACCTTGACATTCATGCCCTCGGAGAGCAGCAGGTCCGTACCGCGCAGGGCGGCCTTTTGGCCAGCCTCGTCGCCATCATAGACGAGGGTGACGTTGGGGGTGAAGCGATGGATGAGCTTGATCTGGGGAATGGTGAGGGCCGTTCCCGAACCCGCCACGACATTCTCCACGCCGCGCTGGCTCAGACTGATCACGTCGGCCTGGCCCTCCACGAGCAGGGCCTCGCCCTGCTTGCTCATGGCGCGCTTCGCCAGGTCGATGCCATAGAGCTCGTTGGTCTTGTGGTAGATCTCGGAATCGGGCGAGTTGACATACTTCATGCGCACGCCATGGGTGCGGGTGTCGAGGACGCGGCCCGTGAAGCCCACTACCTTGCCGCTCATGGTGATCCAGGGGAAGATAACGCGGCCGGCAAAGCGATCGGTCAACGAGCCGTCGGAGCGCTCATAGCAGAGGCCCGACTTGAGGAGGACGTCTTTCTGGAATCCCTCGCGCTGGGCAGCATCGGTCATGGCGTGGCCACTGGCGAGGCAGAAGCCCAGGCGAAACTTGCGGATGGTGTCGTCGCGGAAACCGCGCTGGCGGAAGTATTGGAGACCGATGGCCTGACCATCAGGGTCGTTGAGGAGGGTATCCTCGAAGTATTTGGCCGCCCACTCGTTGGCCAGGAAGAGGGAGTCGCGCTCCGTGGCCTGGCGACGCTCCTCGTCGGTCAGTTCGCGGTCGTGGATCTCGATATGGTAGCGGTTGGCCAACCAGCGCAGGGCCTCGGGATAGGTCTTCTGCTCGTGCTTCATGATGAAGTTGACGGCATTGCCCGCCTCGCCACAGGCGAAGCATTTATAGACTCCCTTCGACGGACTGACGGAGAACGAAGGCGTCTTGTCGTCGTGGAAAGGACACAATCCCGTATAGCTCGTGCCGCGCTTGCGGAGCGTCACAAACTCGGAGATGACATCGACGATGTCGGTCGCATCCATGATCCTGTCTATCGTAGCCCGGTCTATCATACTTTGTCTTTGCGTATGAGCTGATTGTCTTTTAATCTTTGCAAAGATACAAACTTTTGGATAACAAGCCAACGATTACCTCAAATTTAATCCCACAATCGTCCTCTGCATGCTGGAGAAAACCAGTTTTCTCGTCTTACGCAACCTTATCACGCCAAAATGCGGAGAATAGAAAAAATTTTTGTACCTTTGCATCTTGAAAAAACAACAAGGAAGTCAATGCGCGAATATACCGACGAGGAGCTGGCACAACTGCTCGACAAAGACATTTTTCACCATATCTCAGAAGCCGCCGACAGTCTGGGCGTAGATTGCTACGTCGTGGGAGGCTATGTACGCGACATCTTTTTGGAACGCCCGTCCAACGACATCGACGTGGTGGTGGTAGGAAGCGGCATAGCCGTAGCCGAGAAGCTGAGGAAGATCCTGGGAAGGCGGGCGCACGTGAGCGTGTTTCGCAACTTCGGGACGGCACAGGTGAAATTCCACGGTATGGAGGTGGAGTTTGTCGGCGCACGAAAGGAGAGCTACAGCCACGACTCGCGGAAGCCTATCGTGGAGGATGGAACGCTGGAGGACGACCAGGACCGTCGCGACTTCACCATCAACGCCATGGCCATCTGTCTGAACAAGGCGCGCTTCGGCGAACTGGTAGATCCCTTCGACGGCATAGGCGATCTATGGGAGGGCATCATCCGCACGCCCCTGGACCCGGACGTCACCTTCTCGGACGATCCACTACGAATGCTGCGTTGTGTGAGGTTTGCCACCCAACTCAACTTTTTCATCGAGGAGGAGACCTTCGAGGCGCTCTCACGCAACGCCGAGCGCATCCGCATCATCAGCGGGGAGCGCATAGCCGAGGAGTTGTGCAAGATCATGGCTTCGCAATATCCGAGCAAGGGATTCTTCGAGCTGCAGCGCTGCGGACTGCTGGGCCTCATCATTCCCGAACTGACGGCCCTCGACCTCGTGGAGACGCGCAACGGCAGGGCACACAAGAACAACTTCCACCACACGCTGGAGGTGCTGGAGAACGTGGCACGGGCCGAAGAGCGACGCTACGAGCAGGAGAAGCAGGAGAATCCCGAGCAGCCTCCTTTCAAGGCCAATATCTGGCTGCGCTGGGCAGCCCTCTTCCACGACATCGGCAAGCCCAAGAGCAAGCGCTGGGACAATCAGCTGGGCTGGACTTTCCACAACCACAACGACATCGGGGCCAGGATGGTGCCGGAGATGTTCAGGAGGATGAAACTGCCGCTGGACAGCAAGATGAAGTATGTGCAGAAGCTCGTGGAGCTCCACATGCGACCGATCGCCATTGCCGACGACGTGGTGACGGACTCGGCCGTGAGAAGGCTCATCAACGACGCGGGCGACGACATCGACGACCTCATGATGCTCTGCGAGGCTGACATCACGAGCAAGAATCAGGTGAGGAAGAAGCAGTTTTTGGAGAACTTCCGCATCGTCAGGGAGAAGATAGCCGACCTCAAGGAGCGCGACTACAAGCGTCTGCTGCAGCCGGTCATCGACGGCAACGAAATCATGGAGCTCTTCCATCTGAAACCGTCCCGCGAGGTGGGCGAACTGAAGAAGGCGCTCAAGGAGGCCGTGCTGGAAAATATCGTGCCCAACGAGCGAGAGCCGCTCTTGGCGCTGCTCAGAGAGAAGGCCAAGGAGCTGGGTGTGGGATGACCTGTGGACCAGGAAACTGGGTTGTGGGGCTGAGCCCGTGGATCTGGAAACTGGGTCTTGAGATAGGTCTATAGACCAGGAGACTGGACGAGGACAAGCATGAGCCCACAAGTCCGATAGGCAGAAAAAATCACGTACGAGGAGTAACGGTAAAGGCCAAGAGCAGCCTTTACCATTACTAACTCGGAATAATTATAGTTAAAAAAACCTTGCGAAGTACGCCTTTCTGAATGGAAATGGGTACTTTTGCATAGTTGAAAACTGATTGCGTCGCATTAGTTTTCCGATATTCCGCTATCAATCAGAGGATTAGCCGCAGCGGGAGAACAAACAAATCGTTTTCAGAAAACAAAAATAAAGAATCATTTATAGGTATGAAGAAAAACAAGTTTTTGCTGTTTGCTGCCATCGCTATGGCAGTACTTACGAGTTGCGGAGGCGGCCAGAAAGGACTGCCCACGAGCAACGAGTATCCGGTAGTGACAATTGGTCCGGCCAACGCCCAGTTGAAGACCACCTACCCTGCCACTATCAAAGGCGTACAGGACGTGGAAGTACGTCCGAAAATCTCGGGTTTCATCACCAAGCTCTATGTTCATGAGGGCCAGGCGGTAAGCGCGGGCCAGGTGCTCTTCGAGCTCGACAACGCCACCTACCAGGCAGCCGTCCGTGCTGCTCAGGCACAGATCAACCAGGCCGAGGCCAGCGTACGTTCGGCTCAGGCAGGCATCCAGACGGCCAACGCCTCGCTCAACTCGGCACAGGCACAGGCTGCCACGGCGCAGTTGACCTACAACAACAGCCAAAACCTCTATAATAATAAGGTGATCGGAGAATATGAGTTGCAGACCGCCCGCAACAGCTATCAGACCGCTAAGGCTGGCGTGCGCCAAGCTCAGAGCAGCGTCAGCTCGGCCAATGCAGGCCTGAAGCAGGCAGAGGCTGCCGTAGCAGCCGCCAAGGCACAGCTCGCCACGGCCAAGGAGAACCTTTCCTTCTGCTATGTAAAGAGCCCGGCCAATGGCGTGGTGGGCAACCTGCCCTACAAAGTGGGCGCACTCGTCAGCCCGTCCTCGGCACAGCCCGTGACGACGGTCAGCGACATCTCGACCATCGAGGTCTATTTCTCCATGTCGGAGAGCGACATCCTCAACCTCACGCGCAGCAACAATGGTCTGGCAGGAGCCATCAACAGCTTCCCGGCCCTGAGCCTCCAGCTCACCGACGGTTCGATCTACAACCACGAGGGCAAGGTGGTCAAGACCTCGGGCATCATCGACCCGACTACGGGTTCGCTCTCCATCATCGCCCGCTTCCCCAACCCAGAGCGTCTGCTCAAGAGTGGTGGCGCAGGCCAGGTGATCATCGCCAAGAACAATAACCACGCCATCCTCGTGCCGATGGAAGCCACGACGCAGGTGCAGGATAAGTACTTCGTCTATAAGGTGGACGGCAACGGCAAGGTGCACTACACAGAGGTGACGGTAGATCCGCAGAACGACGGCAACAACTATATCATCACCAGCGGACTGAAGATGGGCGACCGCATCGTGGTCAAGGGTCTGACGGGCCTCACCGACGGACAAGAGATCAAGGCCCTCACGCTCCAGGAGTATGAGGCTGCTATGAAGAATGCCGCCGAGCTGGGTGCCAAGCAGGGATCGTCAGAGGGCTTCCTCGACGCCATGACGGGCAAGGGCGACAAGAAGTAAACCAAGAGAGTGCCATCGGGAGGAGGACGATGTCCGCCTCCCATCATGGTCAACACATAAAAGAAGAAAACAATGACATTTACTAATTTTATCAAGCGACCGGTACTCTCGACGGTGATCTCCATCTTCTTCGTACTCCTGGGTACGATCGGACTGGTGTCGCTGCCTATCGAGCAGTACCCGAACATTGCGCCACCTACCATTAGCGTGATGGCCAACTATCCGGGCGCTGACGCACAGACGGTGCTCAACTCCGTGGTGACACCGCTGGAGGAGAGCATCAACGGTGTGGAGAACATGACCTACATCACCTCGTCGGCAAGCAATAGCGGCCTGGCACAGATCACGGTCTTCTTCAAGCAGGGATCCAACGCCGACATGGCTGCCGTCAACGTCAACAACCGTGTGCAGCAGGCTCAGGCTCTGCTCCCGGCAGAGGTGACCAAAGCGGGTGTGACGGTATCGAAGCGACAGAGCTCCAACGTCATCATGTACTCGCTGACCACGGACGACGGACGCTACGACACGAAGTTCCTCAACAACTACAACAACATCAATGTCTCGCCGGCACTGAAGCGTGTCAACGGTGTGGGTGACGTGCAGAGCCCGTCCACGGCCGACTACACAATCCGTATCTGGCTCGACCCGGTGAAGATGAAGAACTACGGCCTCATGCCGTCCAACATCACGGCAGCCCTGGCCGAGCAGAACCTGGAGGCTTCTCCGGGTACGATCGGCGAGCAGAGCGACGTGGCCTACCAGTACACGCTCCGCTACAAGGGCCGTATGAAGACGTCGGAGGAGTATGGCAACATCGTCCTCACGAGCAATACCAATGGTCAGACGCTCCACCTCAAGGATGTGGCCAGAATAGAACTGGGTCAGCAGTCCTACGGCGTGCAACTGAAGAACAACGGCCATCCTGCCGTGATGGGTATGGTGCAGCAGATTGCAGGATCCAACGCAACCCAGATTGCCAAGGACGTGAAGGCCGAGCTGGAGCGCCAGGCAAAGAACTTCCCACCGGGACTGAAATATACCATCGAGCAAGACGTGACGGAGTTCCTCTACGCCTCTATCGAGGAGGTGATCTTCACGCTCTTCATCACCCTGCTGCTGGTGTTCTTCGTCGTCTATATCTTCCTCCAGGACTTCCGCTCCACGCTGATCCCGATGATCGCCGTGCCGGTCGCCTTGATAGGTACGTTCTTCTTCCTGTGGATCTTCGGATTCTCCATCAACTTGCTGACACTGTCGGCCCTGCTGCTGGCTATCGCCATTGTGGTCGATGACGCCATCGTGGTTGTCGAGGCCGTTCACGCCAAGCTCGACATGGGCTACAAGAGTGCGCTCACGGCCAGTATCGACGCCATGAACGAAATCTCGAGTGCTATCATCTCCATCACGCTTGTGATGTCGGCCGTGTTCGTCCCTGTGTCGTTCATCGGTGGTATGAGTGGTACGTTCTACCGCGAGTTTGGTATCACGATGGCTATCTCCATCTTGATCTCTGCCGTCAACGCCCTGACGCTCTCTCCGGCCCTTTGCGCCATCTTCCTGAAGCCGAAGGACGAGGAGGCGGAGGCCAACGGTGGCAATAAGATGTCTTTCGTCGATCGCTTCCACGCAGGCTTCAACCACTCGTTCGACAAGATTACAAACAAGTATAAGAAGGGTGTGGAGCGCATCATCAACAACCGCGTCGTGACGGGTATCTCTGTCGTGGCGGGCATCGTGGCGCTGGTCTTCTTCATGGGTACGACCAAGACGGGTTTGATCCCTGACGAGGATACGGGTACGCTCTTCTGTACCATCTCTCTCCCCCCGTCAACGGGCCAGGACAAGACGCTGGAGGTTGGCGAGAAGATCGACGCCATGCTGGCCACCAACCCGTGGATCGAGCGTCGTGAGATGATTGCAGGTTACAACTTCATCGCTGGTGCCGGTTCCGACCAGGCCACCTTCATCATCAAGCTGAAACCGTTTGACGAGCGTAAGTGGGGTATGATAGACCGCGTCAAGTCCGTGTTCACGGGTGCGGGTATCGCAGGATTGTTCATCGATCCGAGTTCGTCCAACTCCGTGCTGGGTATGATCTATAAGCAGACAGCCACCATCAAAGGTGCACAGATCCTGGCCTTCGCGCCGCCTATGGTGTCCGGATTCTCGGCTACCAACGGTCTGACCTTCTCTATGGAGGACCGCACGGGTGGCGACCTCAACAAGTTCTACGACGTGACGCAGAAGTTCCTCAAGGCGCTGGGTGAGCGCGAGGAGATCCAGCGAGCCATGACCTCCTACAACCCGAACTATCCGCAGTATATGGTCAACATCGACGTAGCCAAAGCCAAGCAGGCCGGTACGTCGCCCCAGGCCATCCTCTCCACGATGTCGGGCTACTTCGGTGGTCAGTACGCCAGCAACTTCAACGCCTTCGGTAAGCTCTACCGTGTCTATATACAGGGTAGCCCCGAGAGCCGCATGACAATCGACAAGCTCAACGATGTCTATATACGCACCAACAACGGCATGTCGCCCATCAACGAATTTGTCACGCTGAAGAGAACCTACGGTCCTTCCAGCATCGACCGCTTCAACCTCTTCACCGCCATCACCATCAACGCCACGGCTGCCGACGGCTATTCCTCTGGTCAGGCCATCAAGGCTGTGGAAGAAGTGGCCAAGCAGACGCTGCCCGACGGCTACACCTACGAGTATTCGGGTCTGACCCGATCGGAGCAGGAGTCGAGCAGTTCGACGGGTATGATCTTCATCCTCTGCTTCATCTTCGTCTATCTGATCCTCTCCGCACAGTATGAGAGCTACCTGCTGCCGCTGGCCGTATTGCTCTCCGTGCCGTTTGGTCTTGCGGGTGCCTTCATCTTCACCCAGCTCTTCGGCCATAGCAACGACATCTACATGCAGATCTCGCTGATCATGTTGATCGGTCTGTTGGCCAAGAACGCCATCTTGATTGTGCAGTTCGCCCTGGAGCGCCGCCAGACAGGTATGGCCATCCGCTATGCAGCCATCCTCGGTGCCGTGGCTCGTCTGCGCCCGATCCTGATGACCTCGCTGGCCATGATCATCGGTCTGTTACCGCTGATGTTCGCATCAGGTGTGGGACGCAACGGAAACCAGACGCTGGGTGCTGCCGCCGTCGGCGGTATGTTGATTGGTACGATTTGCCAGGTCTTCGTCGTCCCGTCGCTCTTTGCCATCTTCCAGTGGCTGCAGGAGCGCATCAAGCCGCTCGAGTTCCACGATGAGGAGAACGAGGAGGTGGTCCGCGAACTGGAGCAGTACGCCCAGGGACCTGCCGGCGACTACAAGGTGGACAACGCCCCGATGTAAAATAGCTGAGTAGCCATTCCGCTCCCCCACACCACTGGAGACGAGGGAGCGGGAGGCTCCCACACAATATAATAAGGATACATATAATAATAGACAATATGACAATCAAAAATATGACGCGCATGACGGGTGGTCGCCTGCTGCTCCTGGCGGGTCTCGCCACCCTCTCGCTGACGGGATGTAAGAGCCTCTATGGCGACTACGAGCGTCCCGAGGTGAAGACGGACGGCATCGTGCGCGACCCCGTAAACGACCAGGCGACGCTGGAGGGAAGCAACGACTTCGGCAACCTGCCGTGGAGAAGCGTCTTTACCGACCCGCAGTTGCAATCGCTGATCGAGAAAGCATTGGCCAACAACCCGAACCTTCTCAACGCCATGCTCAACGTGGACATTGCCGAGTCGCAACTCAAGGCCGCCAAGCTCGCCTACCTTCCCTCGCTGGTACTCGCCCCGACGGGCACCATCACCCACATGGGTGAGGGCGCAGAGGCCAACAAGAGCTACACGCTGCCCCTCGCGGCCAGCTGGAACGTGGACCTCTTCGGTACACTCCGATCCTCGAAGAAGGCTGCCGCTATGTCGCTCCTTCAGACCAAGGACTACCAGCTGGCGGTACAGACACGCCTCATCAGCAATGTCGCCAACCTCTACTACACGCTCCTCATGCTCGACAAGCAGATGGAAATCGTCACGGACATGGAGAACCTCACGAAGGACACCTGGGACATGATGAAACTGCAGATGGAGTTTGGACGTGCCCGCTCTACGAGCGTGCAGAGTGCGGAGGCTGCCTACTATAGCGTGAAGAACCAGAGCGTGAACATCAAGCGACAGATCCGCGAGAGTGAAAACTCCCTCAGCCTCCTGCTGGGAGAACCTGCTCAGACCATCGCTCGTGGCAAACTCGACGGCCAGTCGCTGCCAGAGAACTACGCTGGTGGCGTGGGTGTACAACTGCTGAGCAACCGCCCCGACGTACACGCTAACGAGATGGCGCTCGCCAGCTGCTTCTATGGTGTACAGAACGCACGCAGCCGCTTCTATCCGTCCATCAACATCACGGCCAACGCAGGCTGGACGAACGGACAGGGTACGATCAATCCGGCCAAGTTCTTGGTGCAGGCCGTAGGTTCCCTCACCCAGCCGCTCTTCATGAAGGGTCAGCTGAAGGCGGGTCTTCGTGTGGCTGAGGACCAGTATAAGCAGGCTTACAACACCTGGCAGAACTCCATCCTCACGGCAGGATCGGAGGTGAGCAACGCCCTCGTGGCCTACAACGCAGCCAAGGAGAGCGAGGAACTGGAGCAGAAGCGCATCGACGTGCTCAAGAAGAACGTCGAGGATATCGAACTGCTCTACAAGCAGAGTTCAAGTACCTACCTGGAGGTCATCACGGCACAGCAGAACCTGCTCAACGCCCAGGTCTCACAGGTGCAGGATCAGTTCACGAAATTGCAGTCGATCGTCAACCTCTACTATGCCCTTGGCGGTGGTAGCAATTAACTAATAAGACAGTAAGATTATGAGTAGCACAATAATCAGTCCGAAGGCCGAGGTGTCTCCCAAGGCACGTATCGGCGAAGGTTGCAAAATATTCCCGTTTGTCTATATCGAGGACGACGTGGTGATTGGTGACAACTGTATCATCTTCCCCTTCGTGTCAATCCTCAACGGCACACGCATGGGCAACGGCAACAAGATCCACCAAGGCTCCGTCATCGCTGCCTTGCCGCAGGATTTCAATTTCAAGGGTGCCAACTCGCAGGTCGTCATGGGCGACATGAACATCATCCGCGAGAATGTGGTCATCAACCGTGGCACGCACGAGGGTGGCAAGACGGTCTTGGGCTCCAACAACGTGCTCATGGAGGGTGTGCATATCTCTCACGACACACGCGTGAGCAATTCTTGCGTCATCGGCTATGGCACAAAGATCGCTGGCGATTGCGAGATCGAGGACGGAGTGATCTTCTCCTCATCGGTCATCGAGAATGCCAGGACGCGCGTGGGTCGTGGCGCGATGATCCAGGCTGGAACGACCTTCTCAAAGGACGTCCCGCCCTATATCGTAGCTGGTGGAACGCCGGTAGGCTATGGTGGTGTCAACACCACGATGGCACGGGCTGCAGGAATAGATGAGAAGGTGATCAAGCATATCGCCAACGCCTACCGCCTGCTTTTCCATGGTCAAAACTCGGTGTTCGATGTTTGCCACCAGATCGTCGAGCAGGTGCCTGACTCGGAGGAAATTCGCATTATCGTCGATTTCCTTCGCAGTACAAAAGAAGGAATCATTAGTAAATTATAGTTTCATACCTATCGTAATTTACAAGAAAGAGGGGATGGCCGTGAGGTCACTCCCCTCTTTGCTTTATCATTCTGGCCCAGACGAAAGAGGACGTTAGGCCTGCAATAGGATGGCGAAAAAAAATGAGCCGACTCGATACAGAGCCTCATCAATAGGAGGCGGTACACTCGATACCCAACGCCTTCACGCGATCGCGGATGGCGTCGAGCTCCTCATGGGTGGCCTTTTCCAAAAACTGTCCAGGTGTCTCGCGGTCGATGGTGTAAATCATCACTTCGCGAGGCGCGATATATTTCACGGCCTCCAACCACGGGGCAACATACTCTTCTCCTACATTGGTCACATCCTCGCCCTCATCGTTCTTTCCACGAAGGAACATGGTCTGGACAATACATTGCCCGTCAAAGGACTTCATACCTTCTATGATCTTCTTCACATCATAGGAAGGCAACGCTGGACGATCAAGGCGCTTTATGTAATCGGGGTTGACCGTATCGAGCTTGAGGATGTTGTTATCTACCTTGGCCAAAGCGGCATGGACCGCAGGGCGATGGATGAAAGTCGAGTTGCTCAAGACTGAGATCTTGGCCTCAGGACAGTAGGCGTCGCGCAGACGGATGGTTTCGTCGATGATCTCGGGAAAGTGAGGATTACTGGTCGGTTCGCCATTGCCGGCAAAAGTCATCACGTCGGGATGGACTCCCTCGTCATGCATCTCCTTGAGTTTCTCCTCCAGTGCGCGGGAGACCGCCTCGGTGGTCGGGAAGGGAGTATGCGTGCGATGGTCGGCGTTGTAGCCACACTCGCAGTAGATACAGTCGAAACTACAGAGTTTGCCGTCGGCAGGTATAAGATTGATGCCCAAGGATATTCCGAGCCGCCGACTGTGCACGGGCCCATAGATGGGCGATGGAAATAGAATTGTTGACATAATCGTGTTCGTATGTTTATTTCTTGCAAAAGTACAACATTCTTTTCACACACCCAATCTTTTCACTTAGTTTGTTGTCAGCAATCGCATAAGCAAGAAACAGAAAAAGGGGGTTGAAAAGGACGAAGAACCAAATAAAACTTAATATATTTGCCTATTTTGCAATTTTACGTTACCTTTGCAGCAACATTGGCTTATTGGCCTTATTGCGATTTTTAGAATAAGAAAGTAGAAGTTAGTTTCAGCAATGAAAAAGAAACGCAATCAAGCCCGCAATCACCGCAGTTTGCAGGTTATCACGCTATGTATCAGCACGGCCATGGTGCTGGTTCTGATAGGTATAGTCGTATTAACCGTATTCACAGGACGCAACCTCTCCAACTATGTGAAGGAGAACCTCACCGTCACCATGGTATTGCAACCCGACCTCACACCCTCTGAGTGTGCAGCATTGTGCAAAAAGGTGCAACGCTTTAACTACATCACCAACGTGGAATACACGAGCAAGGAGCAAGCCCTCAAAGAAGGCACGAAGGAACTGGGTGCGAATCCAGCCGAGTTTGCTGGCGAAAACCCCTTTACGGCAGAGATCGAGTTGCGCCTGAAGGCCAACTATGCCAACAATGACTCTATCAAGAAGATTGCCGCCGACCTAAAGCAGTTTAATGGCGTCT
Source organism: Prevotella sp. (assembly GCA_003447235.1). Lineage (GTDB taxonomy): Bacteria > Bacteroidota > Bacteroidia > Bacteroidales > Bacteroidaceae > Prevotella. The sequence continues at coordinate 32,986 of DLZV01000026.1, read as the reverse complement.
CTGACGTGACCTACCGACAGGACCTGGTCAATAGTGTGAACCAAATGTTGCGCAAGATCAGTTTCGTACTGCTGATCATCGCAGCACTCCTGACGGTCGTCTCGTTCTCCTTGATCAACAACACCATCCGCCTCAGCATCTATGCGCGTCGCTTCGCGATACACACCATGAAACTCGTGGGTGCCTCGTGGGGCTTCATCCGACTGCCTTTCCTGCGCATGGCCGTGGGACTAGGCTTGCTCTCTGCCGTCATGGCATTGATCGTGCTGGGAGCCGGCATGCTCGCTCTCTACAACTATGAGCCGGAGATGCTGACGATCATCAATGGCGAGGTCATGGCCTTTACAGCGCTGGTAGTCCTGGCCGTAGGCATCATCCTCAGCACAATCTGCTCCTGGCTCTCGGTCAACAAATTCCTGCGCATGAAGGCGGGAGACCTCTACAAGATTTAATCGCCGCCCGAAATGGGTCGGCCTCACTATCACGAGAAGGAAATAATACAAACATAGAATATGGATAAAAGTAAATTAGCTTTCGGCCGCATCAACTACATTCTGCTTGTAGTAGGTGTGGCGATCGTCGTCATTGGCTTCATCCTGATGAGCGGCGGCACATCGACCAAGGAGATGTTCAATCCCGAGGTGTTCAGCCCGACGCGTATCAAGGTGGCGCCTGTCGTCACGCTGGTGGGTTATATTACCATCATCGCCTCCATCCTCGTTCGTCCGAAGGGCGGAGAGGCAGGAGCCGAGATGGCAACACAATCGTCTGAAACCAACGTCACGGAGGCATAATGGACCTGATAGAAACCATCATCATCGCCATCGTAGAGGGATTGACCGAGTTTCTTCCCGTTTCTTCCACAGGCCACATGATCATCGCACAAAACCTGCTGGGAGTGCCGAGCACGCCGTTTGTCAAGGCCTTCACGGTCATCATCCAGTTTGGCGCCATCCTCTCGGTGGTCTTGCTCTACAGGAAGCGCTTCTTCCAACTCAACCATACGCCAGCACCAGAGGGCAGCACGTCGCTCCAGAAGTTTCTCCACAAGTGGGACTTCTACTGGAAGATCTTCGTTGCCTTCGTTCCTGCCGTCGTGCTGGGTGGCCTCCTCAATGGCGTGATAGAGCATCTGCTCGGCAGCGTCACGATCGTTGCTATCATGCTGGTTGTTGGTGGTGTCTTCATGTTGTTCTGCGACAAGTGGTTCTGCCATGGCAAGGAGACCAACCCCGTCACCGAGAAGCGTGCGTTCCGCATCGGCCTCTGCCAGTGTCTGGCCATGATACCTGGTGTCAGCCGCAGTATGGCGACCATCGTCGGTGGTATGGCCAACGGACTGACGCGTAAGCGCGCGGCAGAGTTTTCCTTCTTCCTGGCCGTGCCCACCATGTTGGCTGCCACGTGCCTGGAGGTGTTGAAGATGATCCTGGCTGGCGAATTCGACGACATGTCGGGCAATATCTCCACGCTGCTCATCGGCAGTTTGGTCTCGTTTGTGGTAGCCATCCTTGCCATGAAATGGTTTGTCAGTTTCATTGCTAAATATGGCTTCAAACTCTTTGGCTGGTACCGCATCATCGTCGGACTGCTCATCCTGGGACTGCTCCTCACGGGCCACTCACTCCAAATGGTTGACTAAGCCGGGATGACAATCAATTTCAAAGAAGGGATACTCATCCCCATTGACAAGCCCTATGGCGTGACGAGTTTCAAGGCCCTCGCCCACATCCGCTACCTCTGCTCCCACGCCTTGGGTGGCAAGGTGAAGATGGGACACGCTGGCACACTCGATCCGCTCGCCACTGGCGTCTTGGTGCTTGCGACGGGAAAAAAGACGAAGCAGATCGAGACGCTGCAGCAACACACGAAGGAGTATGTCGCCACGATACAGCTGGGGGCGACGACCGTGAGCTACGACATGGAGCACCCGGTCAGCGCCACCTTCCCCACGGAGCATATCACGCGAGAGCTGATTCTTGAGACGCTGCAGCAGTTTATTGGCGAGATAGAACAGATACCGCCTACCTACAGTGCAGTAAAGGTCAACGGCGTCCGCGCCTACGACGTGCGCCGTAATGGCGAGCACATAGAGCTCAAACCCAAGCACGTCCGCATCGACGAGATAGAAGTGGTGTCGTTTGATGCCGAAAAGATGCAGCTCGTCCTGCGCGTAGTCTGCGGCAAGGGCACCTATATCCGTGCCTTGGCCCGGGATTTGGGCCGCGCACTCTCCTCGGGAGCTTACCTCACCTCCCTCCGTCGCACACAAGTGGGCGACGTGCGGGTGGAGAACTGTCTTTCCTACGACCATTTTGAAGAGTGGCTGGCACAGCAAACAATAGAAAAAGAAAACAAGTAAGATATGAAACTATCGCAGTTTAAATTCGATTTGCCACAGGACTTGGTGGCACTCTATCCCCATTCCTCCACCCATACCATCACTCGACCCAACGGAACAACTGCCGAGTTTGACGTGGTAAGGCCCGACGAGGCGCGGCTGATGGTGCTCCACAAGCAATCGGAGACGATAGACCTGTATCATAAGGACGAGGAGGGCAACCCGATAGAGGGCGACTACATCCTCTTCAAGGATCTTGTGAACTATTTTGGAGAGGGAGACACCTTCGTCTTCAACGATACCAAAGTGTTCCCCGCCCGTCTCTACGGCACGAAGGAGAAGACGGATGCCAAGATCGAGGTGTTCCTGCTCCGCGAACTCAATCCCGAGATGCGCCTGTGGGACGTACTCGTCGAACCGGCACGCAAGATTCGCATTGGCAACAAACTCTTCTTCGAGGAGTCGGGCACCATGGTGGCTGAAGTGATCGACAACACCACCTCAAGAGGGCGCACCCTGCGTTTCCTCTACGACTGCCCGCACGATGAGTTCAAGAAAGAGCTCTTCGCCCTGGGCGAGGCACCACTGCCCCGATATATCATCGACAACCGTCCGAAGGAGGAAGGACAGGACTTTGCCCATGCCACCGAAGAGGACATGGAGTACTTCCAGACTCCGTTCGCCAAACACGAGGGTGCTGTCACGGCTCCCAGCACGGGCATCCACTTCTCGCGCGAGATGCTCAAGATGATGGAGATACGAGGCATCAATCCTGCCTATGTCACCCTTCATTGCGGTTTGGGCAATTTCCACAAGATTGAGGTGGAGGACCTGACGAAGCACAAGATGGACTCGGAGCAGATGTTCATCACGTCTGAAGCCTGCGAGATCGTCAACGACACGAAGCGCAAGGGCCATCACGTGTGTAGCATTGGAGCAAGTGTGGTCAAAGCCACAGAGACGGCTGTGGGCACAGACGGCCTACTGAAGGAGTTTGAGGGATGGACCAACAAGTTTATCTTCCCTCCCTACAACTTCGGCTTGTCCGACTCGATGGTAGCCAACTTCTACCATCCCTATTCCACGCTGCTGATGACTCAGTGTGCATTTGGAGGCTACGACATGGTGATGAAGGCATACGAACTGGCTGTCGCCAACGGTTACAAATTTGGATGCTACGGAGACAGTCTGCTCATCCTCAACGACTAATCAGCCTTGCTACATCGTCTGTATCTCTCCTTGGGTTCCAATCTTGGCAACCGTAGGCAACTGCTCCAGTCTGCCATCGCCCTACTGGGGGAGCGTGTCGGCTCGGTGGAACGCATATCTTCCTTTATAGAGACGGCACCATGGGGCTTCGAGAGCGAGCATCAGTTTCTCAATGCCTGCGTCAGCATCAACACCAGGATGACCCCACGCGAGGTGCTGGAAGCTACGAAACAGATAGAGCGTGAACTGGGCAGGACACGGAAGTCGTCCAATGGTCAATATGCTGACCGCCCGATAGACATCGACATTCTCCTCTATGATGACATACAGGTAAACGAACCCGATTTGGTCATTCCGCACCCCCACATGGAGGAACGCGATTTTGTCATGATTCCTTTACAAGAAATCAGACCCGAAAAACAGGGGTAAGCCCTGCTATCAACAACAAAGGTTTTTCTCTTTCGTGAGAAAAACCTTTGTTGTTATCATACCCTTAAGAGGGGTATTAACTTGCTCCGCCAATGAAGTTAACTTCAAAGGCCAACGAAGTTAACTTCATCGGCCCACGAAGTCATATTCATCGGCCTCCGAAGTTAAGTTCATTTTTTCACCCCTTTTTCTATACTTTTGGCCTATTTTAGACTCTTTTCCCGCTACAACGGGTCTATGTGGCGTTTGAAGCAGGTCTTGATGAGAAACCGCCTTTGAAAAGCGAATGAATTGTTTAGATTTTTCGTTTAGATTTAAGGCAATCATCATACACCATCAGTCCTTTCACCGTTAGTAGATATTTCTGGCGAGGATGACGTGGCGAATTTGGGTATTTCATTTTTACCAATCCTTCTGTAATGGCTGGCGAAAGAGAATATTCGAGGAAATTGGGGCGGTTCTTCAAGCCAACAGCTTCCATCATTTCCTTTACGCTCTTTTCACCTGTGCCAATTGTAACAAGCAACCGTTTTATGTTTTCTGATAAGATTGATACCGAACTATCAGAACTTGTATGGGTGTTTTCATAGGTACTTGTATGGGTACTTGTATGGGTACTTGCACTGGTCGCATCTACATCGTTATAACCTACAAGCATATAGCGGTTCTTCAGCTCATGATCTTCACCCATCAACAAATTACGGAAAAACTTAATAAGGAAAGACTTATTGGGTTCTATACCCTTTGACGGATTACGATAGTTCGCACGAACAAGGGCATTACGGAAATACCACGAGTTGTCGGCAAATAAATCGTTATCGACCTTGAATCCAATTGAACGCAAATATTTAATGACAAACACCGCAGTGGTTCGTGTGTTGCCCTCACGGAACGGATGGTTTTGCCATAGCAACGTTACAAAATCTACAATGTGGTCAATAATTTCATCCGTGTTCAATCCATTGTAATTAAAGTCCTTTTCTTGTTGAATGTCATATCGTAACGCCATCATAATGTCGGCAGCACGTCCATACACAACGCTATCGCCACGTAACACCCATTCCTTTTTGCTGATGTCATAGGACCGCAGTTTACCTGCATGTTTGAATACACCCTCGAACAAGTGCCTATGAATATTCAAAAACTCCAACGCGGTGAACGAGAAAGACTGCTCGTTCAGCAACTTGGCAATATTGGCAGCTACTCGATCGGCCTCTTCCTTTTCTGCATCGTCTTCGTCATGTGTTGTTTTGTTGACATAGTACGACTTCAACTGTTCACGCACATCATCAATGGTAATGTCACCTTCAATATGCCTGACGGCCGTCTCCTTCAGATAGTCGGAAACCTGCAGACCATCCACATCCTGCAGACCGATAGCCGTACGCCATACCGAAGCCCTCTCGCGCTTATGTGGCTCTGCCACACGCTCGTAGGCTTCGAAATCAAGATATTGTTGTTTATGCTTATTCATAATGATATAAAACTATTAATAAGGAACAGCCATATCAATTAAGTCCGACAGAGCGGTTTCTATATCTTGTTCATATTGCAAGCCTGCTGATTTCAATAACATTGTATTTGCTATTCTGTCAGTGAAGACTATTGCTGACTTCTAGCATATAGATATCTTTTTAGATTATCCACTATACAACATTAATCATCTTGATGTTTTTTACAACCTTCCACCCTGCTCCTCAATAAGCTGTTGGATGGCAAGTTTGAGTTGATCCATATCATGGAAAACGACTCCACGCATTCCCACCTTTCGCGCGCCCTCAATATTGTCGGGGCGGTCATCTATGAAGACACACTCCTCGGGACGCACACTAAACTTCGAAAGAAACAACTCGTAGATTTCTCTTTCGGGCTTCAAATAGTGACAGGTGTAAGAGATAAGGCTATCCTCCAGGGGAGAGAATACCCGAGGGAAGCGGGCGATAACCTCATGTACTTTCGCAGACCAGTTGCTCAGACCCAACAAACGGTAGCCCTCAGCTTTGAGCTGGCACATCCATTCATACATCCCCTCCGTCTCTCCCGTAAACATATCAGCGAAATGCTTGTCGAAACGATCTATCGCATCGGCATACTCGGGCCATTGACGTTGCTGACGCTCTATATAGTAATGGAAAGGATGAAGGGCGCGATCTACCTCGTCGCTAAAACTATGCGGCAGCGCTTGGGCAAAAAACTGACGAGCCTTCTCCTCGCTATGAAAATAATCCGAGAAATAGGCGATAAAATCATGCTGCACGAGGACGCCGCCGAAGTCGAAAACAATGTTTTTTATCATCTTAATCGTTATTATATGCGATGGGTATGAAATGGTTGATAAGTTGGATTCAAGAGCATGGCTTCTCGACATCACTCAACTTCCTTTCTGCAAAACTACTAAAAAGAATTGAGTTGGCCAAATCGGAGGAAGCGAAAACAAAGATTTAGGCGAATAGAAGGAGGATTCTCGTGCTTTTTTCATACTTTTGCATTGCGGAAAGGAGGGGCGACCTATCAAGTTCATACGACAGTCCCCAACGACTTTCTTATAACTAAGCACAAACAAAGAATGATGATTGAATGGTTCATAGGCGTGGTCATCGGCCTGGCGGTTGGGTTGACCATCGGTATTCTTCTACAGAAATCGAAACTCGTAGGCCGGCTGCAAGCCTTGGAAGGTGAGACAGCGGGACTCCGCCGACAGATGGAGGGAGAGCGGTCTGCAGCAGCAAAGCAAGTAACACAGATCCGGGAGGACGCTTCGCGGCAAATGCGACAACTCACGGATCGTGACGAGGCGCTGCTTGCGAACGAGCGCAATCTGCATGACCGGGAGATGGAAACAGTGCGTAGCGCACACGCCAAGCAGATCACGTCGCTCGAATCACAGATAGCGGAGGAGCGCAGACATGCCACAGAACTACGGGAGGAGAACAACCGCCAATGGGCGCAGCGTCTTGATACGCTCCGCGAGGAGATGCGGAAGAATGCGGCCGAACAGTTGGCTGCCAAACAACGATCCCTACAGGAGGACAACCGCCAGCAGATGGATGAGCTACTCAAACCGATCAAGGAACAGTTTGCCGACTTCAAGCGGACGGTGGAGGAAAACAGGGCGCAAAGTGAGTTGAACAAGAAGGATCTGCAGAACACATTCGAATCGACGATGCGCCTCTTCCAGCAGCAACAGCAGCAGGCAGTAGCTTCAATGAAGGAGCAGACAGCTCGCATCGGTTCAGACGCTGCCAACCTCACCCGTGCGCTCAAAGGCGACAGCAAGCAGCAGGGCGACTGGGGAGAGATGGTCTTGGCTACCCTTTTGGAGAATAGCGGACTGCGCAAGGACGAGGAGTACTTTGTACAAGAGCAGACCAAAGACAGCGAGGGCAGAAGTTTCCGCCCCGACATCATCGTTCGCTTCCCAGAAGGTCGGAGCGTGGTGATCGACTCCAAGGTCTCTTTGACGGCCTATGCCAATGCCGTGGCTACCGAGGACGACGCACAGCGCGACCGATTGCTGCGCGAGCATGTGCAAAGCGTACGACGCCACGTCGATGAACTGGCAGAGAAGGACTACAGCAAGTTGGTGGATGACGCTATCGGTTTTGTCCTGATGTTCATTCCCAACGAGTCGGGCTACATCGCCGCCATGCGACAGCAGCCGGACCTGGGTCGATACGCCTATCAAAAACACATCATCATCATCTCTCCCAGCAATCTTCTGATGGCCTTGCAACTGGCGTACAACCTCTGGCAGTACGACCGACAAAACAAGAATGTGGAGAAGATCGTCAAGGCTGCAGCCGACCTGTACGACAAGGTGGCGGGATTTGGAGACACCTTCTCCTCGCTCGGCGACCTGATAGCGCGCCTGTCGGGGGCGTTTGAGAAAGCAAGACTGCAACTCTATGATGGCAAGGGCAACGTAATGCGCCGCATCGAAGGACTCAAGTCGCTCGGCGTAACACCCAAAAAGAGTATCAAAGACCTCGACGACCATGCGTTGACCAGCTCAGGGGATGACACGCAGGCTTAAGAATAGGGGCACATAAAAAGGATCTTCATTAATATATATAAGGAGAAAACGGATGATAAGAGCTTCTTTTGAGAGTGACTACAATAACGGCTGCCTGCCGGAGATTCTCCGCCGCCTGTCGGAGACCAACGATGAGAAGTCGAGCGGCTATGGTTTCGACCCTTATACCGAAAGGGCAAAGGACCGGATCCGCAAGGCGTGCGACATGACGGAGGCAGAAGTCCATTTCCTTGTGGGCGGCACACAGACCAATGCTACAGCCATCGACTCGCTGCTGCAGGGCTGCGAGGGTGTGCTTTCGGTCGATACGGGCCACATCAACGTCCATGAATCGGGGGCAGTAGAGGCTTTCGGACACAAGGTATTGGTACTTCCTGGTATAGCTGGAGGCAAGATGGCTGCCTCGCAGATCGACGACTACATGCGCAAGTTTCTTGCCGACGAGACCTACCCACACATGGTACAGCCTGGCATGGTCTATATCACACTTCCAACGGAACTTGGCGCACTCTATTCGCGCAAGGAATTGGCCGACATCTATACTGTATGCCAACAGTACGGACTGCGACTCTATGTCGATGGGGCACGGCTCGGCTACGGGCTGATGGCGGAAAGCAACGACATCGACCTGCCGTTTCTTGCACACCATTGCGACGCCTTCTACATAGGAGGCACGAAGGTGGGAGCATTGCTGGGCGAAGCCTTGGTCTATACCAACACGCGCGCACCCAAATATATCTTCACCATCATCAAGCGACACGGTGCATTGCTCGCCAAGGGTCGTGTCTTGGGCTTGCAGTTTGACACGCTCTTCACGGACGGCCTCTACTTTCGCGTCTCTCGACATGCGATCGACATGGCCCAAGCATTGCGAAAGGTCTTCGCCAAGCATGGCTTGTCCCTCGGCATCGACTCGCCAACCAACCAGCAGTTTGTCATCCTCTCCAAAGAACAGAAACAACGGTTGGCTGAAGAGATAGCCTTCGAGATATGGGAACCGCTCCCCAATGATCACCTGCTATGCCGCTTCGTGACCTGCTGGGCCACAACAGAGGCTGACATCGCGGCCCTCGACGAGGCATTGGCACACCTATTGGAGGTAAACACCTGATACTCGATCTATTTCATTAAAGAACAGTAGAAGGTAAATAGAATTATAACACTTTTTGGGCGCAGGGGGAATTGTTTAGGATACTCCCCCGCGCCATTTTTCTTAATACATTTCTTATTCTTCCTTGATTTTCCAATCGCTGATTGTTCGTTGGGTACTGTCAAAACTGATACCCACTTTTACCAGCCGCTTACCTTCAGCATGATAAGGCAGCATGTAGCCCTTTTCGTCTATTTGTGCCAAAGCTTTCTCGGCACTCTTGTCAACCTTCAGTTCGAAGACGTATATCGTGTCCTGCATGTGCATCACGGCATCAGCTCTACCGATGGCACTCTTCACCTCCGTGCGGATATAGATGTTGAGGAAACTGAACATCAGATAGAAGATGGTCTGATAGTGCTTCTCGCTATGGTTCTCCAGATCGTATGGGATCGTGGCCATATAGGTGCGCATGTGTTCCAATGCTGCTTCGATATCATTGCGGTAAACCGCCTTGCAAAATCCCAAGAGGAAGGCGTCGTTATCGGAACGGCGAGGGTTCACATAGTGCGGTATCAGTGAATTGAGCAAACCATCACGGACCTCCTTGTTAGGGATGCCCAAAGTGTATTCGCGAAACATCGGGTCATACTTCTTGATGGTCAGATAACCGCTCTGATAAAGCAAAGGCAAGGCGTCTGTCATTTCCTCTGTCGATTGGTCGAAGGAATTCAGTACCGCCTCCTGGCCCTCCAAAGAGGCAAGATTGACATGATATTTATCCAACAATTTCAAGAGGAAAGATGGCGTGCCCGAACCAAACCAATAAGGAGCAATGTCGCATGCATTCAGCGCCTTCACCAGGCTGAACGGATTGAAGACATCCTCTGATTTCTTGCTGAAATGATAGCCGTCATAGAATCGCGTCAGCTCTTTCAGGCACTCCTCATACGTCATGCCAAGGGCTTCGCCCAATGCCTCAACATCTAGTTTCATCTGCGTAGTAAGCTCCGTCATACTGATGCCGCAGATGGCCGAATACTGGTCGAACATACTGATATTGTCGAGGTTGTTGAGCTCGCTGAAGATGCTGAGTTGCGAAAACTTAGTGAAGCCCGTGATGAAAGTGAACTCCAGGTATGGGTCGAGCTTCTTTAGCGGACTGTAGAAGTTTTGCATGATGCGGCGAAGCGGTTGCAGGTTTTCCTTCTCATGCACCACATCCAGCAAAGGGGCGTCGTATTCATCAATGATGACAACTGCTTTTTCGCCTGTCTGCTTATAAGCTCGCTTTACGATTCCATCCAGTCTTTCGTTAGGATAGTTTTCCCCTTCACCCTTACCATAAAGTTCTTCATAGGGCAAAAGCTGTAGATTAAGATAACTATTCAACGCGTCTGCATCAATGTGCTTGGCACCGCTGAGGTCGAAATGAAGCACGGGATGCTTCACCCATTCCTTCTCGTAGTCAGCAATGGCCAATCCATCGAAAAGTTCTTTTCTTCCTTCGAAATAGGCGTGAAGGGTAGAGGCAAAGAGCGACTTGCCGAATCGTCTTGGACGACTCAGAAAGATAAACTTCATACCTTTCTCTCTAAATTCCACGATGTATTGGGTCTTATCTATATAGAGATAATTTTTCTCGCGGATTTCTTCAAATGTCTGTATTCCTACGGGATATTTGTTGACTATTTTTGCCATGTTCCACTCGCTTTGCATTTTGCGCTACTAAGTTACGAAAAAAAATGAAATACTCAAGCATATATACTATTTATTTAATAAGTAAAACTCTGAGATACCTTGCACTATTCGTAATATGACAATGGGGAAACCGCACTTGTAGCACCGTTTCCCCATCATTGTTTTGCATTTATCTACGGCTCTGCTTATTCCTTGTTGGCACGCTTGCGCTCCAAGTGGTCAAGGATGATCTTGCGCATACGGATGCTCTTCGGAGTCACTTCGACATACTCATCCGCCTTGATATACTCGAGACACTCCTCGAGGCTCATCTCCACCTTCGGAATGACGCGGGCCTTGTCGTCGCTACCGCTTGCGCGCACATTGGTAAGCTGCTTGGCCTTTGTCACATTGATGACAAGGTCGTTCTCGTGGATATGCTCGCCAACCACCTCGCCGCCATAGACTTCATCACCCGGGTCAATGAAGAAACTACCACGATCTTGCAGTTTGTCGATAGCATAGGCGTAGGCTGTTCCAGTCTCCAAGGCAAGCATCGAGCCGTTGGTTCTTCTGACTATCTCTCCCTTGTACGGCTGGTAATCCTTGAAGCGATGGGCCATGATGGCCTCTCCCTGGCTGGCCGTGAGCACGTTGGTACGCAGGCCAATAATGCCACGCGATGGTATTTCGAAGGTGATATTGACACGGTCGCCCTCAGTATCCATTCCCAAGAGGTCGCCCTTTCTACGCGTCACCATATCAATCATCTTTGACGAGAAGTCGTTGGGCACATTGATGGTCAATTCCTCAATAGGCTCGCACTTCTGGCCATCGATCTCCTTATAAATCACTTGCGGCTGGCCTACCTGCAACTCGTATCCCTCACGACGCATGGTCTCAACAAGCACGCTGAGATGGAGAACGCCACGACCACTAACAATCCACTTGTCGGTAGAACCCTCAAGAGGCTTGACACGCAGGGCAAGATTCTTCTCAAGCTCCTTTTGCAAGCGATCGTTGATATGGCGGGAAGTGCAGAACTTGCCCTCGCGACCAAAGAAGGGCGAGTCGTTGATAGTGAAGAGCATCGACATGGTCGGCTCATCGACGGCAATGGGAGGAAGCGGCTCTGGGTGTTCGAAATCAGAAATCGTATCGCCAATCTCAAAACGCTCCAAGCCAATGACGGCACAGATATCACCCGAGCTGACGGCATCGGTCTTCTTGTGACCCATACCCTCGAAGGTGTGCAACTCCTTGATTTTTGTCTTCTCCTGCGTGCCATCGCGATGGCAGATGGTGATGTTCATGCCATTGCGAATCGTACCCCTGTGGACACGTCCCACAGCAATACGTCCTGTGTAGCTGGAGTAATCCAGCGACGTGATGAGCATCTGCGGCGTACCCTCAAGGACGCGTGGAGCCGGAATAACTTCCAAAATCTTGTCGAGCAAATAGTCGATATTGTCCGTCGGAGTTTTGAAATCTGGACCCAGCCAGCCATTCTTGGCCGAACCATAGACGACGGGGAAGTCCAACTGATCCTCTGTCGCATTGAGGTCGCACATCAGGTCGAAGACCATCTCATAGACTTCCTCCGGGCGGCAGTTGGGCTTGTCCACCTTGTTGACCACCACGATGGGCTTCAGACCTATCTGTAGGGCCTTTTGAAGCACGAAACGGGTCTGCGGCATCGGGCCCTCAAAGGCATCGACAAGGAGCAAACAACCATCGGCCATATTGAGCACGCGCTCCACCTCTCCACCGAAATCAGAGTGACCCGGCGTGTCGAGGATATTGATTTTCACACCTTTCCAGTTGATACTGACGTTCTTACTCAGAATGGTTATACCGCGTTCTCGCTCCAGATCGTTGGCGTCGAGCACTTCACCGCTGTTATCCTGTCCATCGCGGAAGAGTTTGCCCGCGAGCATCATCTTATCGACCAGCGTTGTCTTGCCGTGATCGACATGTGCAATGACTGCAATGTTACGAATATCTTGCATTTTACCTTAAAACTATCGTCGTTATGGAAAATCCTGTGCAAAGGTACGAAGATTATCCGAAATATAACTGACTTAGAGCATTTTTCCGTCCAGAAAGGTGCTTGTATGGAAAAAAAGCAGTAACTTTGCACCCGCACTTTCGGAAAGTCCGATGCATTCGACACCGCTGCGTACAGATTGATGACTTACGAGGCGGGGGAAGGATGTAATGGTGCATTCATTTAATCATCAAAACAAAATGTACTTAGACAAAACTAAGAAGCAAGAGATCTTTACCCAGTTCGGTCACGACCAGAAAGCAGAGGACACGGGTTCCGCTGAGAGCCAGATTGCCCTCTTCACCTACCGCATCAAGCACCTCACGGAGCATGTGAAGAAGCACCACAAGGACTTCGTCACCACGCGCTCTCTGACCCAGCTGGTCGGTAAGCGTCGCGCTTTGCTCGACTATCTCTACGAGCGCGACATCGAGCGTTACCGCGCTATCATCAAGGCTCTTGGCTTGCGTAAGTAATCAAAGTGCATTCCGCGCGCTTTCCATTTCGTGAAAGCGCACGGAAGCTGACTTTCGCATCATTTGAGATGAGTATCATTCTGTTCCAAAGGTCGAAAGACTGGGAATAGAATGATATTTTTTTTATAAAAAGCAACCGAAGAGAAAGAGTCTTCGGTCGCTTTTTTATTGTTTATTTTCGTGTGTTGTCGTAGAGATACTCGCCGTAGGTGATTTGTGCTATCGGGAGGTCAACATACTTGATATTGTAGTTGTAATTGTCGGGATTGGGGCCTGTCAGGTCTTCCTCGTAGAGCAACGCTATACCGTCGCGTCCGTTGAAAGCCATTGTGGAATAGGCCGAATGAGTCTTGCTCACATCAAAGCGCCTCCATCCCGTAGCCAGTTCGCTGACCTGCTGCACGCCTTCGCCACACGCTTTGTAATAGATGCCTACCCTGCTACGATCCGTACCAAACGGAAGCGACTGCAGGATGAGGTGGGTGCGCTTTCCGGTTCTCACACTACGCACAGGAAGAACTAACGTCTCGCCATTGCAGCGTGCTCCGTAGAGACCCAGCGTGGTCGTATCGGCTGACAAGACGGGCTGTTCCCATGCACCTTCAGCTCTTGACGGATTGGTGTAGTGGAAGATGTTGAGGTAGCGCCCGTCTGCGTCGCGCGCCCTACAGTTGAGCAACACATCGCCATTGGGCAACTCCACCAATTTCGCCTCGTCGCCCTGGGGTGCGGGTTGCACCTGCATGCCACCAAGAATATCCCAGGTCTGACCGAAATCGTCGGAGAAGACCACCATCGCTCCCAGATTGCTGGCCAAGGAAGCATAGAGCCTTTGAGGACACATCGGCCTCAGCGGGCGGCTGCTCTGACAGATGCGTCCACTCGTGAAGAAAGTTTTCATCACAGCGCCATGAAACAGGGGATAGATCTCACGCGTCACCTCCTGCGCACTATCCTTGACGATCGTGTTGCCATCCAAATGGAAATAGGCACGATAAACTCCAATGGGGTCGCGGAGCGTGGAATTCCAATAGCACACATCCCCATAGGCACACATCAGGAGAATCCGTCCCGTCTGTGCATCATAGGCCGTCGCTGCATCGCCGAAACTGAACAAGCGTCCGTTGTCGTGCTTACCTGCCTTCAGCAAGGTCATCTCCTCTCCCCATCGTTTGTCAAAGACTTTGGCTACAATATCGTTTTGCAAGGTGGCACGCTGGCCCACATCGCCTCCTTCTGGGCGATAGTCACTAAAGGCCACCACTTTGCCATCGGCCAATCGCAGGATAGAGGGAATGCGGTAGTTGCCGCCGAAGACCGTGGTCTGTGCCAAAGCCGCCAAGGAAACCGTTGCCCAAGCAAGGGCAGTCATCATCATCCGTTTCATGATTTCTCCTCCTCAGATCTCAACTCGCGTCCCTCATAGCGATTGAGTGCTTCAATCCACTCCGGCCACACCTCCGTAGATACGCCTTTCTCCAAATCGTAGGCCACCATGATGCTGAAGCCCTCACACTTCACCTCGCCCGTCTTGCGGTCGATGAGTCGTTGCGAGAGTTTCATACTGCGGCGACCAATATGCGTGATAGCCGTCTGCACCTCCACGTCATCCGTCGTATAGACCTGTCCAAGGAAGTTGAACTCGATGTGGGCGATGACCATGGCGTGGTCGCGGTGGAAGATATCAGCTCCTACCTTCTCGAAATAATCCACCTTGGCGGTGTCATAATACTGCAGATAAACACTGTTGTTGACGTGACCAAAGCGGTCAGCATCCGTGAAGCGAAACTGGATTGGCATCGTATGATGATACTCGATGCGCGCGTCCTCCTCTATTTCGCGTTGCTTCTTCTTGTCTTGTTCTGTCATTGTTTCTGCCTTTACAACCATTTTGCAATTATGCTGCAAAGGTACGAAAAATCTTGATACGCGCAAAATCCCGAGCACAAGACACGTCTTCTATGGAGAACTCTGACAGAAAGTCGCCCTTGACTGCCCCTACTGGCGAGAATCAAGGGCGCAGCAGAATTCCCGAATAGACGCGCCCCGACTGGATACCCAGACGTCGGGCTGAGAAATACTGCTCGCATTGCGTGTAAGTGCAGCTATTGGAGTCGGTTATTTGCTCCATCGGCACACCCAAGTCCTGCAGTTGCAAGCGGTTGCATAAGGGCAAGTTGATGTGCCACTTATCTTCTTTGCGCGCTATCAGTCGCATATCAAAACCAGCCTCAGCAAAGGCTTGCCACACCTCGTCACCCACCTCGAAGGCATGAAGGGAAATGGCGGGCCCGATAACGGCACGCAAGTCGGATGGTTGTGTATGATATTGGGTGGCCATCGTGTGCAGCACATGGCCAATGATGCGCTGCTGGGTGCCCCGCCAGCCAGCATGAACTGCGGCAGTGGCCTGATGGATGGGATCATAGAGGAGCACAGGGACACAATCGGCAGTGGAGACACCGATACAGACCCCGGGCTGATTGGTCGTCAAAGCGTCCACACCCTCAAGGAGGGCAGCACGCTCGGAGGAAGAACTACGCAGCAACTGCGCATCGACAACCCGTGTCTCCGTACCATGCACCTGATGGGGGACCAGTATTTGATCCATCTCCACTCTCAAGGCTCTCGCCAGCCTACGGCGGTTCTCGGCGATATGTTCCGCCGTATCACCACAGTAGGCATTGATATTCATCGAGGCATAGGAACCCTGGCTCACGCCGCCAGGACGCATGGTGCTGAAAGCAAGGACACCTTTGCCAAGGGCGTAACGGGCCAAGGCAATGTCCGTGTCCTCGTAAAACGGCCTAATCGACATACTCGTAGTCGTCCAAGAGCTCGATGTCGTCCTCGTCCGCCTCAGCAGCCTCCTCCGCATCAAACTCCTCATCTTTGTATTCCGAGGCGATGATGTCGCGGTGAACGAGCGTATCCTCAGCAGTAATCTCCTGAAGTTTGTTGCTCTCGGCATTGAGTTCACGCCACAACACATCCTTCAGTTCGCTGATACCGAAACCCGTCACGGCAGAGATGAACACCACAGGCAGATCGGTCGGCAGCGTCTCGCGCAGCATTTCCATCAACTCCTCGTCCAGCAGGTCACACTTAGTGACTGCCAGTACGCGGTGCTTTTGCAGCATCTCGGGGTTGAAGTTGGCCAGTTCGTTCAACAGGATCTCATACTCACGCTTGATATCGTCAGTGTCGCCAGGAACCATGAAGAGCAACAAGGAGTTACGCTCGATATGGCGCAGGAAGCGAAGACCCAGTCCCCTACCCTCACTGGCACCCTCGATGATACCCGGGATGTCGGCCATCACAAAGCTCTGGTGGTCACGATAGCTGACAATACCCAGCGACGGTTCCATCGTGGTGAAGGGATAGTTGGCAATCTTCGGCTTTGCACTCGACAAAGCCGAGAGAAGCGTGGATTTGCCTGCATTGGGGAAGCCGACCAAGCCCACGTCGGCAAGGAGCTTGAGCTCCATGATCACCGTCATCTCCTGTGCAGGCTCACCCGGCTGTGCGTAGCGCGGAGCCTGGTTAGTGGCGGTGCGAAACTGGAAGTTGCCCAGTCCACCGCGTCCTCCCTTCAGGAGCATCACAGTCTGGCCATCATGCGTCACATCACAGACATACTTTCCTGTCTCGGCATCATAGACCACCGTACCACAGGGCACATCGATGTAAATGTCCTTACCATCGGTGCCGTGGCATTTATCCCTTCCTCCATTGCCTCCATGCTCCGCATAGATATGGCGCTGATAGCGCAAGTGGAGCAACGTCCAATAGTTGTGGTTGCCACGGAGATAGATACTGCCTCCCTTGCCACCGTCGCCACCATCTGGGCCGCCATTGGGATTGTACTTGATATGCTTGAGGTGCATGGATCCTTTGCCGCCCTTGCCCGAGCGACAGCGTATTTTCACATAATCTACGAAGTTTGATTCCATTTCTTATCTTTTCAAAATAGGGAATGAGGAGAGGGGTTGTGGAAAACGGAGGAGTATGAGGCCCACGCACGTTCGGCAAAGGTCCCATACTCCTTTATATTAACAAGAGAGTTTACAGTTTGTCGACCACCTCGCAGACGCGACCAAAGATCTCGTCGATAGTGCCGAGACCCTCCACATGACGGTGGATGCCCTCCTTTTCATACCAATCGATGAGGGGAGCGGTCTGAGAATGATAGACATTGAGACGCTTCTTGATGGTCTCCTCATTGTCGTCGCTGCGTCCGGACTGCTGGCCGCGAAGCAAGAGACGCTTCATCAGCTCATCCTCTGGTACGAACAGCTCGATCATAGCTGCCACCTCATGGCCGCGCTCGGCAAGCATTTTCTTCAAAGCCTCAGCCTGCGGGATGGTGCGGGGGAAGCCATCAAAGATGACACCCTTGTGGTCGGCACCAAAACTGTCATAAACGCTGGCGAGGATATCGATCATCAGCTCGTCGGGAATCAACTGACCCTGGTCGATATAGCCCTTGGCCGTCTTGCCAAGTTCCGTTCCGTTCTTGATCTCGCTACGCAACACATCACCCGTGGAGATGTGGCCCAGACCGTACTTCTCAATCAGTTTGTCACTCTGCGTGCCCTTACCAGCACCAGGTGCACCAAAAATTACGATATTCTTCATATATAAATAAATGTGCGCAGTCGTAACGTATTGGCCAAAGCACACAAGTCTCACTTCCTCCCACAAAACACCTGCAGGAGGGAGGAACAGACCACGCCTATGGCTCAATCCGGTCTGACCGCCAAAGGTTTACTTTTCGACCAATGTGTAGATGTCACGCAAGCCGCGTCCCTGCTGATCGTAGTCGAGACCATAACCAACGATGAAGTCGTTGGGGATACGCAGTGCTGCATACTCCACGTCAAGAGGCACGGTGAGCTTGCCCGGCTTGAGCAGCAATGTGCAGATACGGATACTGTTGGGCTGATACTTCTTCAATTCCTCCACCATGTGCTTCATGGTGCGGCCCGTATCGACGATATCCTCCACGATGACGATGTTGCGTCCCTTGATATCAGCGGACAAGCCTATAACTTCCTTGACGACGCCCGTAGATTCCGTCGCCTCATAAGACTGGAGGCGAACGAAAGAGACCTCGCTCGGAATAGTGATGCAGCGCACCAAGTCCGCGGCAAAGACAAACGAGCCATTGAGAACGGCCAAAAAGATGGGGTTTTTACCCTGTAAATCGTGGTTGATGCGATCGGCTACGGCACGAACGCGCTGCTGAATCTCCTCCTCGGTGATGGACACCTCAAAGGTTTTGTCCTTGATTGTTACTCTGCTCATGACATTGCGTTGATTATTTTGCGCAAAATTACGAAAAATAAAGCAAACAACGGTCCTATAATACGACATTTTTTTGTAATTTTGCATCGTCATGAAGATTTTCACAAGCACCCAACTCCATGAGTTGGACAAATACACGATAGAAAAGGATCAAATCAACTCGATTGACCTGATGGAGCGTTCGGCGAAGGTCCTCACTATGGCCATCACCGAAGAGTGGACCGACCGCACGCCAGTAGTCATCTTTGCCGGACCGGGCAACAACGGAGGCGACGCCCTGGCCGTAGGGCGGCTGCTGCTGGAGCGTGGCTATCATGTGAAGATCTACCTCTTCAACACCTCCAAGCACCTCTCCCCCGACTGTGCGGCCAACCTCCAGCGACTTCGCGACGACATTCACCCGAAGAAGCTCACCGAAGTGACGACACAGTTTGACCCGCCCGAGCTACCCAAAGGCACAGTCGTCATCGACGGTCTGTTTGGCTCAGGCCTCAACAAGCCACTCACAGGCGGTTTTGCCTCGCTGGTGAAATATATCAACCAATGCCCCGCCACCGTTGTCAGCATCGACCTGCCATCGGGACTAATGGCAGAGGACAACACGTTCAACGTCCGTAGCAACATCATCCGTGCCGACCTGACGCTGACGCTCCACCAGAAGAAACTCTCCTTCTTCTTTGCCGACAACCAGCAGTTTATCGGACGCGTACGGGTGTTGGACATCCGACTGAGCCAGCAGTATGTGGAACAGACCGACGCGCGCTACGCGCTGGCAGAAGAGGCGCTGATCCGTGCGCACATCCGCCACAGAGGCGAGTTCGTCAACAAAGGGATGATGGGACACGCCCTCCTCGTAGCTGGTAGCTACGGTATGGCTGGTGCCTCTATCCTCGCCTCACGGGCTTGCATGCGGGCTGGTGTGGGCAAACTCAGCGTAGCTACCCCGAGGTTCAATAGCGCCATCATGCAGATCAGCGTGCCTGAGGCAGTGCTCCGCATCGACGAGGACAATGCCGTATTCTCGGAAGCAATCGACGCTACCGACTACGACGCCTTGGCAATCGGACCAGGACTGGGTCAGCAGGAGACGACTGCCATCGCCATGATCACGCAGATCAGACGCACACAGTGTCCCATCGTGGCTGATGCCGACGCGCTGAACATTCTCTCTGGCCACCGCACCTGGATGCAGCAGTTGCCGAAGGGAATGATCTTGACTCCCCATCCGCGCGAATTCGACCGTCTGCTCGGAGCAACACCAGGCAGCGACTACGAACGACTGCAACGGTGCTCCGAAATGGCCAAATCTCTTCACGCGTACATTATATTAAAGGGACACTATTCGGCGCTCTGTCTGCCAGACGGGCATGTGATCTTCAACACGACGGGCAATAGCGGTATGGCGACGGCAGGAAGCGGCGACGTGCTCACCGGCATCCTCCTCGGCCTACTCGCACGAGGCTACCAACCCGCAGACGCAGCCATGATGGGAATGTACCTCCATGGACTGGCAGGCGACTTGGCTGCCAAGGCACTGGGAAAAGAGAGCCTCATAGCCAGCGACCTCATCGAATACCTGCCTCAAGCCTTTATGAGGTTGTCGGAGTAAATGGATTCTCCATGAAACTGGCGGATCAGAACGAAGCTTCACGAGACAACTGAAAACACAGTAGCCCTGTAGGGACAGAATAGAAACGACCCATACAACCTTCGCACCTATTAGAAGTCAACCAAAAGACTTCCTCGTTGCGAGCGTTGTATGGGTCGTTTGCGTATTACTATGATCAGAGACAAAAGAGAATTAGGACAAGCCCCTATCAGGATAAGTCCAATAGGGGCAAATCTTCTAAACCTTTCTTAGTATCCAAAGGAGCGGATGCGGATCCTACTTTTTCTCCTCTCCCCAGCCCTGGGAACGAAGTTCAAACTCCTGGGCATCGCGCATGATCAGGTAGCGACCAAACTGCTCCTTGGTGATATAGCCGATCTGGCGAATGCCTTCCATAGACTCTATCTTCTCATGATCTCCGATAGGGACGGTAAACAGAAGTTCATAATCCTCACCTCCGCTCAAGGCGGCAGTAGTAAGATTCATATTAAACTCCTCGCAAGCCGCCGCCGTCTGGTAGTCGATGGGGATGTTCTTCTCATAGACACGACAGCCACAATGGCTTTGCTCACAGAGGTGGCGAAGCTCCGCAGCCAGTCCATCTGAGACATCCGTCATAGACGTGGGACGGACGCCAGCTTGACGGAGCAGTTGCAAGACGTCTCCACGCGCCTCGGGCTTCAACTGTCTGTCGATGAGGTATTCCTTACCCGCAAAGTCGGGCTGAAAACCCTCTATGGCCGCACGATTGTTTTGCAAAGCCTGAATCTTCGCCTGATCGCCTTCGGCCTTTGCCTGACGCATCTCCTTGTTGTATTCGTCCACCTGCTGATAATAGACAGACTTCTCGCGCTCCAGGATCTGCAGTCCCATGTAGGCAGCCCCCAGGTCTCCAGAGACACAGATGAGGTCGGTCTCCTTCGCTCCACGACGATAGACCACCTCCTCCTTGGCCACCTCACCGACACAAGTCAGCGCAATGGCCAGTCCTGTGAAGGAAGACGTGGTGTCGCCACCTACAATATCAACTCCCCACTTGTCGCACGCCTTTTGCAAGCCCTGATAGAAAGCATCCAGGTCCTCGACCTTAAACCGTTTTCCCAGGCCGATGCTGACAGTCAGTTGGCGCGGCGTACCGTTCATGGCAAAGACATTGCTGATCGTCGCCATAACCGCCTTGTAGGCCAGGTGCTCCATGTCAATGTAAGTCAGGTCAAACTGGACGCCCTCCATGAAGAGTTGCGAGGTGATGAGCGTCAGCTTATCGCCACTGTCGATCACCGCACAATCGTCGCCTGGCCCCATCAAGGTAGAGGCATTGTGTGTGGGAAGCCCCTTGGTCAGTCGATCGATCAGACCAAACTCCCCTATCTCGTTGATTTCCATTTCTGCTTTATATATACCTATATATATTTCTCCTTATATATTATATGAGTAGGCCCACGTTCAGCCGACCATCCGTCTATGACCGACGAATCATCTCGCGCATGAGTTCCGTCATGTGGGGCTGAGCCGCATTGGCAGCCTCCTGCACCTCCTCGTGGCTCACCTCCACGGGCACGTCGAAACCACCCAAGTCGGTGATGACACTCACGCCGAAGACTCTGATGCCACTATGGCGCGCCACAATCACCTCGGGAACGGTGCTCATTCCCACTGCGTCGCCACCGAGAAGGCGATACATACGATACTCCGCCGGCGTTTCGAAAGTCGGGCCCTGGACGCCCACATAGACACCATGCTGGAGTTTGATACCCTTCTCGCGGCCAATCTCGTCGGCCAGCGCCACCAGTTCGTGGTCATAAGCCTCGTGCATATCCGGGAAGCGAGGACCGATGGGGTCGTTCTTGCCGCGCAAGGGATGCTCGGGGAAGAAGTTGATATGGTCCGTGATGACCATCAGGTCGCCCACATGGAAGTCGGGATTCATACCTCCCGAGGCATTGCTGACGAAGAGCGTCTCGATCTCCAGCGCACGCATGACGCGCACCGGGAACGTCACCTCCTTCATGGCGTAGCCCTCATAGAAATGGAAACGGCCCTCCATGGCCATGATGTCCTTGCCTCCGAGTTTGCCAAAGATCAGTTTTCCTGCATGACCCTCTACCGTAGAGACGGGGAAATGGGGAATATCCTTATAGGAAAACTCATAACTGTCGGTTATTTCTGAAGCTAATTGTCCGAGGCCCGTGCCCAGAATGATGGCGGTTTTTGGACTTGTGTGCATCCTTGCTTTGAGCCAGGAGACTGTTTCTTGAATTTTTTCGTACATAACTGATAATCTTATCATTGAATTTTTCTTCCTGATCCAGCATAAACTGGATTCTCAGCGGAAGGACATAAAGACACTTTCGCAACGCCTCGCTCAGCCCCTCGACACGCTCCAGTCGCGCAGCGTCCTTCTCCGTCGTGATGACGAGTTTGGGCTCCGGCAGACTTTCGAACACCTCGTTGATTCTCCGAATGTCCTTGGCCTTGAACGCATGGTGGTCGGGGAAGGACAGCGGCGTGATGAGGCTGGAGGGTTTGACAGGCTCCATTGGCCTTGTGGCGATGTCGAGCGGGCTCCCCGTGACATAAGGCGTGAGATCCAGCTCCATCTGTCGTGGCGAGGCAATGCCCGTGAGCAGCAGCACATGGTGGTTGAGGATGCTGTCGAGCGTTCTTTTTTCTTCTCCGAAGAGCCTGTGGAGCTCGTCGTAGGCCAGACACGAGAAATACAACTCCTGGTAGGGGAAGAGATTCATGGCCTTCGTCAGCACCCGGTAATCGACCGGCTTGAGATCGGGCGGACACTTGGTGATAATCACGATGTCGGCACGGTCCTTCCCACTCTTCGGCTCGCGGAGCCTTCCCGCGGGCAACAACTCATCGTAGAGGATAAGGCGATGGTAATCGACGAGCAAGATATTGATGCCCGGTTTGACATAGCGGTGCTGGTAGGCGTCGTCGAGGAGCACGACATCGGTGTCGCAAGTAGCCTCGTCGGAAGTGAGGCGATCGATACCCTCGCAGCGCTTCTTGTCCACCGCGACATGGATCTTCGGAAACTTGCGCTTCATCTGGTACGGCTCGTCTCCGATCAGCCTCATCGGCGTGTCGTCCTCTGCCAGCAGATAGCCCCGGCTCTTGCGCTTATAGCCCCTGCTGAGCACCGCCACCTTTGCCTTGTCCTGCAACAGGCGGATGAGATACTCCACATGCGGCGTTTTGCCCGATCCGCCCACGGTGATATTGCCCACCGAGATGACGGGCACACTGAAACTCCGGCTTCGGAGAATGCCCAATTCGAAGAGTTGGTTGCGAAAGCCCACGCCCAGCCCGTAGAGCCAGCTCAGGGGGCGCAACCAGTCGTATATTTTGATGAAATCGCCTTCCACAACACTTTTCGGAGATTAGGAGGATTAATGAATATTCGGTTCGAACGGCAGACGCGCCTGGACCGGATTCTGCGCCTGGAGGTCTCTGATGAGGGCAAACGGCTCATAGTAAGCACCCAGCGACTGTCGCATCTGCTCGTCGAGATAGTTGCCACGGGCTGCTCCTGGGAGATCGAGCAACTGCGAAAGGTAGTCGGGGAGCACCGGATAGGCAGAGGAATGCCACTGCGTGAGCTTCGCCAGTTGGGCCGCCTTGCGCAGAGCCACCTCGACGCCACCGAGCTGGTCGACAAGACCGATCCTCAGGGCGTCCTGCCCCAACCACACATGACCCTGGGCCACCTGCTCCACCTGATCAACCTTGAGACGGCGGCCATCGGCCACACGCTGACGGAAGAGCTTATAACCACGGTCGATATACGACTCCAGGTGGCTGAGTTCATCGGCGGTGAACGGACGCGAGCGCGTACCAAAGAGCGCATATTTGTTGGTTTTCACCTCATCAAACTTCAGTCCCAGTTTTTCCCTGAGCAGTCCGCTCACATCGGGGAACATACCAAAGATACCAATGGATCCGGTCAGCGTATTGGGCTCAGCCACAATCCAGTTGGCCGGACAACTGATGTAGTAACCACCCGAGGCTGCATAACTACCCATCGAGACGACGACGGGCTTCACCTTCTTCAGTTCCATTACCTGGTGCCAGATCTGCTCGGAAGCATAGGCCGATCCACCCGGGCTGTTGACGCGCAACACCACAGCCTTCACGTCCTTGTCCTTGGCGAGATCCTGCAAGTCGGCACATACCTTCTGTGCGTCGATCACACTCTCGCGCGAAGGCATGGCGACCACACCATCGAC
This sequence comes from Prevotella sp., assembly GCA_003447235.1. Classification (GTDB taxonomy): domain Bacteria; phylum Bacteroidota; class Bacteroidia; order Bacteroidales; family Bacteroidaceae; genus Prevotella. The sequence continues at coordinate 8,524 of DLZV01000026.1, read as the reverse complement.
GATGTCGCCCACAGCATAGTAGATGGCGATCTCGTCGCCCTTCTTGTCCTCAGGTCCAGCAGCCAGCAAGTCGGACATGCTCACCTGCGGAATCTCGTCATCGGGCGAGAGACCCATTTTTTTCTTCACTGCCTGGCGTACCTGGTCCGTATAGAGCAACCCATCCACCATCCGCATCCGCACATAGTCCTGGGGAGCAGCCAGCGAGACGAGGCTGTCGGCGTAGGCATTGAGTTGCTGAGCCGTGAGGCTGCGGCTCTTGCCCACGGCGGAGACAACGTTCTGCCAGATGCCCGTGAGGTAGGCCGTGGTCTGCTGGCGGTCCGCATCGCTCATCTTCTCGCCCGTAAACATCTCCGTGGCGCTCTTGTACGTGCCGACCTTTGCTACCTGCATGCGGACATTGAGTTTGGCCAGCAGGTCCTTGACGAATACCGGTTCAGATCCCAGGCCGTGCCAATCGACTTGTCCCTGCGGATTGAGATAGACCTTGTCGGCCACCGAGGCCAGATAATAAGCCCCCTGCGTATAGGAGTCGCCATAGGCGACGATCCACTTTCCGGCCTTGCGGAACTCCTCCAGTTCGCGACGGATGGCAGCGAACGAGGCGTAGGAATCGGGGGCAAACGCACCCGCCTCGATATAGATACCCTTGACTTTATCACTCTCCTTGGCTTGGCGGATGGCCTCCGTCATCGTGGCAAGTCCCAGCTTCGGGATTCGGTCGCCGAACAGCGAGGCGAGCACGTCGTCGTTGGCCCGCTCCGAGAGCGACCCCGTGAGTCTGAGCACCAGTACGGAGTTGTCCGCCACTGGAGCCGTCTCGCTCTGGGAGAGCGCCATGCCCACCAGGCTGACCACCATGAAAAAGCCCGTGATGAAACCTACAAGCAGCACACCGACCGCCGTAGCCAATACGTTTTTGAAAAAGTCCTTCATATACTAACAATCTGTTTATTCCGTGTAACCATTCGTGCCGGCGAGCGAGATTCTATGTGCCGAAATCACTTCTGCCACGAGACGCTGCCAGCCCTTGCTGCGAACCCTAACCCGACCATAGTGCAGGCGGGCGCATCTCCTTTGCAAAGATAGCAATAAAAGACGGTATCTCAAAATATATGCCATTACAATTCCATTTTTTGTGCCATCTGCTTGGTATAATGGGAAACATTTGGTACTTTTGCAGCCAAAAATAACTCAAAAACAATTGACGGCTGACAGCCAAGACAATCATGACAAATGAATCTCAACAGCGGGAAGACCGCGCGTCGGGCAAGAAATCGGGTCTCTTCGGATGGATTCCGAAAGGCTTAACCTGCCTACTCATCGTTGGTGCGCTCTTCGGTTACATCGGATACCGAATGGGTGCTGCCCCCATGCTCAACACCGTGATGCACACCGCACACGACCTTCTGCTCAACACTTGCTTCTACCTCATGGCCATCTGTGTGCTCACGGGCGCGCTGGGCAAGGTGTTTGTGGAGTTTGGCGTAGTGGACCTCATCGAGAAGATCCTGCGCCCGCTCATGAAGCCTGTTTTCAACCTTCCGGGTGTGGCCTCGCTGGGCGCCGTCCTGACCTTCCTCAGCGACAACCCCGCTATCATCACGCTGGCCAAGGACACCCACTTCAGTGGCTACTTCAAAAAGTTCCAGTACATCTCCCTGACCAACTTCGGTACGGCCTTCGGTATGGGCCTCATCGTGATCGTCTTCATGATGGGACAGGGCTACATGATGGAGCCGCTCATCGGTTTCTTCGGCGCCTGCACGGGCTGCGTCGTCTCCACCCGCTGCATGCAGTATTTCGTGCTGAAAGCCTATCCTGCCTACCGCGAGGAGAACGCTCTCGACTCCCAGAAGTTCAAGGAAATGCCTGAGAAGGTGATCCACGAGGAGGAGAAATCGACCTTCCTGCGCACGCTCAACTCGTTGCTCGATGGTGGCAAATCGGGTGTGGAGGTAGGAATGTCCATCATCCCGGGTGTGCTGATCATCTCCACGCTGGTCATGATCCTCACGTTTGGCGCAAGCAAGGACGGCACCTTCACGGGCGCAGCCTACGAGGGTATCGAGCTGCTGCCGGCCCTGGCCAACAAGATCAACTTCATCCTTGAGCCGCTGTTCGGCCTGAACGATCCTCACCAGATCGCCTTCCCCATCACCGCCCTTGGTGCTGTAGGCGCTGCGCTGAGCTTGATTCCCAACTTCGCAGCCCAGGGCTGGATCGACGGCAACGCCATTGCTGTCTGCACCGCCATCGGTATGTGCTGGTCGGGCTACCTCAGTACCCATACAGCCATGCTCGACGCCATTGGCTATCGTGAGCTGACCTCCAAGGCCATTCTCTCCCACACCATCGGCGGTCTCTGCGCCGCGCTGATGGCCCACTGGCTGTTCATGCTCTACCAGCTGGTGGCTTAGCCACCCTGGCCACAGGCTGCCGCCGAGGCTCGACAAGCCATCATCGGCGCTCCACTGCCAACTCGCTACACAAAGCCGCACCTATTGATTGGAAGTCAATAAGTGCGGCTTTTGCTTATCCCCCTGCCTGTGAGGACGGCGTCAGTCGAGGCCCAGCTTCTCCAACTTCTGCTGACAAGCCAAGGCACGGCGGGCCTTCTCCAACATATCGGCGTGGTCGAAAGCCAAAGGCGGAAGATCGTTGAGGGAAAACCACCGGGCGCAGGCCGCATCGTCGCCTCCCACCACCTTCTGGCAGTCGATCAACTCATAGTAGGCGATACTGATCGTGCGCCCTCGCGGATCGCGGTCGAGGCGGGTGAAGGTGTGAAACTGTCTGACGTGGTCCAATTCCAGTCCCGTCTCCTCCTTGAGCTCTCGCAACGCACCCACCTCGGCGGTCTCATCCATATTGAGAAATCCACCCGGAAACGCCCACTGACCCTTGTAGGGATCTCTGCCCCGCTGTATCAGAAGCACCTTCATCTGGGAATCCACCATCGCGAAGAGGACGACGTCGGTCGTCACCGCTGGGCGCGGATACTTGTAGCAGTAACCCTGCTCTGTCTTGTTCTCTTCCATAAAATCAATTCCTTGAACTTATTTTTTCGTTTTGGCCGGCACCATCTCCACCCGGATCTTGCCCACATAGACCGCATGCTTGCCGTTCTGATCGACCGGCACCTCACGCCCTGCTGGGTCCTTGACATACTGCATCTGGCGGAAATAGCTATGGCTGTGTCCACCCAGCACCAGGTCTATGCCTTCCACGGCCGCTATCACGTCATCATCGCTCACCTCCTCTATCTTCCATCCGAGATGGGAGAGACAGATGATCAGGTCGCAATGCTTGGCCCGCAGCGTCTGCACCATCTCGCGGGCCGCGGCTATCGGGTCGTGATAGCGAATGGGCTCAAAGTTTTTGTGATCGACCAGCCCGTCGAGCTCGGGACAGAGTCCGAAGACGCCGATCTTCAGTCCCTTGCGCTTGAGGATGACGTAGGGTTTGACGAGGCCGTCGAGCTCCGTACCCGTGAAGTCGTAGTTGGCACAGAGGATGGGAAAGTTGAGGCGGCGGAAGACCCGTGCCATATTGTCGAGTCCGAAGTCGAACTCATGGTTGCCGATGGTTCCGGCGTCATAGTGCATGAGGTTCATCAGTCCGCTCTCCACGTCGCCCTTGTAGAGAGTATAGTAGGCCGACCCCTGCGAGAAGTCGCCCGAATCGAAGAGCAACAAATCGGGATCCTTGGCACGCTCCTCCTTGATCATAGCTACGCGCCGCATGAAGCCTCCGCGGCCCGCCGTCATGGTGTCGCTGAGCATCTCCGAGAGCGGGAAAATCGTGCTATGTGTGTCGTTGGTATGAAGGATGGTCAGCATCTTCTGTTTCTGCGCCCATGCGCCCACGGAGGAGCAAAGCAGCAGGGCGACAATGAATATGGAGTAAGTTTTGTTCATGAGTCTTGACGGATATGATCAATTATTGGATGACGATTCGGCCCTCGCGGCGCGCATCTACCTGCTCGCCCTTACTGGCCTTCTCCTGGAAATAGCGCTCGATGACGAAACGACTGTCGTTCTCCTTTCCGCCCGGCTCGTGGACGTCGGTCTTGCGCTTGAAAGCCGAGAGCTGGTCGTTGCCCTGCGCCACATAGTCGAGCGTGGCTATACGGTAGCGGCCCTGAGGATCTATCTCCTGACCGTGGAGCCGGGCCGCGATCAGTTGTCCGTCCTTGGTGATGGTCAGTTCCACACCGTGGCTCACGCCTTCGCCTCCACGGTGGGCTATCTCGCGGAAGAGCAGCAGCAAGTCTTCGCCCGTGAGGGTGAGGAAGCAGATCTTGTTCTCAAACGGGGCGACATTGAGGATGTCGCCCTTGGTCACCTTGCCTGCCGGCAGGTTGGCCCGGATGCCACCCATGTTGTACACGCCCAACTGCAGTTGCTCGCCAAAGTCTGTTCCCGCCCAGACCATGATGTCGGCCAGCAGGTTGCTCAGGTCGCTCTCCGGTCGGCCCGTGGCCATCTGGTGGGTTGTCTCCCCTACCACGGGGAACATCAACGAATCGACCTCCCGCTGGTAGGGAGCGATGAAAGCCATGGCCTCGGCGTCGGGACGGGCGTCGTAGCGCGCATCGACCACGAGGCGCGAACGATCCATCGAGGCTACTTCGTAAGGACTGGAACAGGCCGCGAGGGCGAGGAAAGATCCTGACACACAGACCGTCCCCATCAGAAGACTAGCGATTTTCTTCATATTTCTATTTGTATCTATATCTGTATCTATCGTTCGTGTCTGTTTGCGAATAAGCCGCTGCAGGCCACCAACCTACTGGCGATCGGGGAGGCTGCGTTGTCAGCTTTTCTGCAAAGTTAGCCAAAATAATTCATCCCGAGGGTCTGTTGTGAGGAATAATTTGTGTTAAAGGCGCATAATTTCCCCCGCCATCCACTTTTGTTCGTCATTTTTTGCGTACCTTTGCACCCGCTTTTCGGCGGAACCGCTGACCATGGAAGAGTCATGAGCCACGTTACGTTGGAGCAACCAATAACATTAAACTGTACAAAGAAATGGATTTAATCAAAGTTGCAGAAGAAGCATTTGCAACCGGCAAGCAGTTTCCAGAGTTCCGTGCCGGTGACACTGTAACCGTCGCTTACAAGATCACCGAGGGTAACAAGGAGCGTATTCAGCTCTACCGTGGTGTCGTGATCAAGATCATCGGCCATGGCGAGAAGAGACGTTTCACCGTCCGCAAGATGTCTGGTACGATCGGTGTGGAGCGTATCTTCCCGATCGAGTCTCCGAACATCGACTCTATCGAGGTGAACAAGCGTGGTAAGGTGCGTCGCGCCAAGCTCTACTACCTGCGCAACCTCACCGGTAAGGCTGCCCGTATCAAGGAGAAGCGTACCGTCGCCGCCAAGTAAGCAACTTGCCAGTGCAAACGGCCATAGGCCAAAAGAAATAAGAAAAGGCTCGTCCTCATTGCAGGGCGGGCCTTTTCTTATTGTGTTTTCGGGGACTGGCCCTCAGAATGGCTTTTGAAGTCGAAGGCTGGTTGCCATTCCGAGGGACCAGATTCAGTCCTTGTAGTTGAGCGCGGCATCATTGGTGCCGTGGAGGGCCTTCTGCAGGTCCTTCCAGTCCTGGAAACCTGCGAAGAGGGCGAGGCGGTCGAGGGTGCGCTGCGAAGGCTTCTCGGGTTTGGCTGCCGACACCCATTTCCAGAGCCTGCGGAGGGAATGGGGAGCCAGATGGATGCTCCGTGCCTCCAGCCGCTTCGACAAGCGCTCGAAATCGGAAGGTTGCTCGAGCCGGTCGGAGGGGCGACGGCCCCAGTCCGTGATGATTTTTTTTATCTCTCGTTTCATGTCATTTAGTTACATAACTGCCCGCAAAATTACTGCAATTTGCAGACATTGCAAAATAAAATGCCACGAATTTTGGTCTCACCCTCATTTTGTTGACGACCAGCAGGCGGACAGGCGCCACGAGCCCCACGGCGACTATCTTGACGCATCAACAGGAAATCAAGACTTTTGGTGACAGAGCCGAACGCTTCGGGTCAAATCTTGGATAAAACTGAGAAAAGCCCTCAAAAACTTGCAGGAGTTGGAAAAACCCACTATCTTTGCATTATTGTTCAACGGAATAGAACCAAAGACAAAATAAAGAGTATGAGATTATTGAAAAGACTTACAGTTATCTCGCTGCTGATGCTGCCGTGCTGCTACGCCAGCGCACAGTCGGCCAACGGCGAAAGTATTGTCATCAGCGAGAATGCGACTGAGCTCGGCAAGGTCGATCTGAGCGAGGTAAACCGCATCTCCTTCACCGAGGAGGCGCTCTCTGTAGATAAGAAGGACGGCACCAACGAGCGCTACAGCTACAAGGCGACCGTCAGTTTCATCGACAACAGTACGGACGGCATTGGCAAGGCCGAGGCCGTGGCGAACAACGTGCGTGTCTATGCGCGCGAGAACCTTATATATATAGAAGGCGCTGAGCAGGGCCGCATAGAGGTGTTTGCCCTCAACGGCACGCAGTGTCTCGCGGTGGCACAGTGGAGCGGCCAGCCCGTGGATGTGAGCGCACTGCCGAAGGGCATCTATGTGCTCAAGGTGGGCAACGCCTCCTTCAAGTTCAAGAAATAAGGACGGCCTGTCAAAGCACGTCTTTCTGGCTTAGACGGCACAGGCGCACCACGTCGCTTGTGCCGCTTTTTTTGTAAACGAACATCATCAAAACAAGATAACGAACATGGAGTTTTTGAAGTTTGAACCACTACTGAAGCAGACGATTTGGGGTGGTGACAAGATTATCCCGTTCAAGCACCTGGAGAAGTCCCTCGACCAGGTGGGCGAGAGCTGGGAGGTGTCGGGCGTGAAAGACAACGAGACTGTTGTCGCCAACGGCGAATACAAGGGCTGGAAACTCAACGACGTGCTGGCGGAGCAGAAGGAGCTGCTGGTCGGCAAGGAGAACTACGCGCGCTACGGCAATTTGTTCCCCCTGCTCATCAAGTTTATCGACGCGCGCCAGCAACTCTCCATCCAGGTGCACCCCAACGACGAGCAGGCTCAGCAGAAGGGGCTGCCGCGCGGCAAGACCGAGATGTGGTATGTGATGAAAAGCGACCCCACGGCCTCCCTGCGCAGCGGTCTGAAGCAACAGATCACGCCCGCAGAGTATAAGCAGATGGTGGAGGACGACACCATCACCGACGCTCTGGCTGAATATCCTGTCAAGGACGGCGACGTCTTCTTCCTCCCCGCGGGCCGCATCCACAGCATCGGCGCGGGCTGCTTCCTGGCCGAGATCCAGGAGACCAGCGACGTCACTTACCGCATTTACGACTTCAAGCGCAAGGACAAAGACGGCAACTATCGCCAGCTCCACACCGCCGAGGCTGCCGAATGTATCGACTACGACGTGCTGCCCGACTACCGCACCCACTACCAGCCGGCCAAGAACGAGGGCGTGGAACTGGTCCGCTGCCAGCATTTCACCACCTCGGTCTATGACATCGACGAGCCCATGCTCATCGACTATTCCGAGCTCGACAGTTTCGTGATCCTCATCGCCATGGAGGGCATTGGCACGCTGCAGGTGGATGGCGGCAAGGAGACCTCGCTCATAGAGGGCGAGAGCGTTCTCATCCCGGCTACGGCCAAAGAAGTAGTGGTCAGAGGCACGGTGAAGTTTCTCGAGACCTACGCCTAAGACTGCGAGGTTTCCCTTTCCCCTACAAATAGTGGACAGCTGCACGACAACTGTCCACTATTTGTTTTTTCCTATTTTCCAACAGATCACCCTGTTGTATTCCCTTATAGAAGATTCTTTTGCTTCCTTTATAAACGCTCCTGTTGTTTCCTTTATAGATGATTCTGTTGTTTCCTTGTTGGCTACCCGATTATTTTCCTATAGTTTTCCCAACCTTTTTCTGGTTGAGAAGTAGCCTCATCGGCGCGCCTTCCATTGCGCTGCCGCCACGGGCGAGGTAAAGAACACTCCCTGCATATCCATGCCTCCCGTATAGCGGATGGCGTCGCGGTTGGCCGGGATGACGGAGATTTCGGCTCGCCCATTGCTGAACACGTCGAGATAGACCTGGTAGGAGTCGAGACGGTAGCGACACGTCGCCTTGATGCGGACGTGGCCCTCCTTGACCTGGGTTTCCTCGTAGCTGTCCAAGGGCGCGATAAAGATCATGCCCGGGCCTTTCGCCGGATCGGCCATATAGACCTGGCCAAAATAGGGCAGGAAGAATCCGATGGAGTCGCGTCCCACCTCCACGCCCCAGTCGTCGTTGAGGCGCACGCCAGGAGCCCGCTGCGGGTACATATAGTCGGCAAAAATGCGATACTTGCGCTGGGCAAGCCGCTGGCTCACGACCGAGGCCGTGATGCGGTCCTGCTCCGACTTACTGAGTTGGCGTCCCTCGGCGTCGAAGAACGTCGTCGTGGCGCAAGAGACCAAGACCAATGCGGTCAAGGCAAAAAATAATAGTCGTTTCATTTTAATTCCTCCTATTTTACAATAGTTCGTTAAAATT
>DLZV01000033.1:20221-63564 GCA_003447235.1 Prevotella sp. | reverse complement strand
TTAACGAACTATTGATATAAAACGTTCTTCTAAAATTGTCCCAACCTGGTACAAAAAAATCATTCCACCAATCCCAATTCCTTCAAATACCTTTCAATCTCCTTGTCAAGGTCGGCTCGTTTGGCTTCCAACTCCTTGATTTCCTTCATCACGGCATGGATGTCGATAGGTTCTTCTTCCTCAAAAGTATCAACGTAACGAGGAATGTTGAGATTGTAGTCGTTCTCAGCCACTTCTTGCAGTGTGGCAAGATGACTGTATTTTTCTATCTCCTTGCGCTCACGATAGGTGTCAACAATCTTCTTGATATGCTGCGGACGAAGCTTGTTCTGGGTCTTGACCTTTTCAAACTCCTTGCTGGCATCAATAAACAGAATGTTGTCATCCTCCTTACGGCATTTCTTGAACACCAAGATACAGGTCGGGATGCTTGTGCCATAGAAGATGTTGGCAGGCAGACCGATGATGGCATCCACATAGTTCTTCTTCTCAATGAGGAAACGGCGAATGACGCCCTCGGCATTGCCACGGAACAAAACGCCATGAGGAGCGACACAAGCCATTGTGCCACCCTCATTGAGGTGGTAAATCATGTGGAGAATAAAGGCATAGTCGGCCGTCTTGCGTGGTGCCAAGCGTCCTGCCTTACTGAAACGATCGTCGTTGTTGAACTTGTCCGCAGCACTCCATTCGGCTGAGAAAGGAGGATTGGCCACCACAGCGTCAAACTGTGTATCGCCAAAAGCATCCGCCTCCAAAGTATCGCCATTCTCTATGCGGAAGTTGCTAAACTTTATGCCATGAAGAAGCATATTCATACGAGCCAAGTTGTAGGTCGTAGGATTTTTCTCCTGTCCGAAGATCTCGTTGGCATTGCCTATGCTTGCAGCACGAAGCAGCAGCGAACCACTACCACAAGTTGGGTCATAGACATTGCGCAGACGAGCGTGACCAATGGTCACAATCTCTGCCAAGATACGGCTCACTTCCTGAGGAGTATAGAACTCACCAGCTTTCTTGCCAGCACCAGCGGCAAACTGGCTAATCATATACTCGTAGGCATCACCGAGAATATCAATCTCTTGCGATGCTTCCACACCAAAGTCAATATCATCAAGTGCAAGAAGAACATTGCTGACCAAAGTATTCTTGTCATCGGCAGTCTTGCCCAACTTGGGTGAAGCAAGGTCAATGTCAGAGAATAGACCTCCAAAGTCTTCTTCGCTGTCCTGTCCGAGGGTACTATCCTCAATACGCTTCAATGAGCGTTCGAGCATAGGCAATATATTTTCTTTCTTTTTAATGCGCTCAATGACAGACGAAAACAGGAAGTTTGGTTCAATGAAGTAGCCGATATTCTCCAGACATTCGGTCTTGACGACCTCCTGAAGTTCTTCTATATCTTCGTCTTTTTCCATTGTCCAAAGTTCCTTGAATGTGACTTCATCATCCACCAATGCGTCATTGGCATGCTTCTCTATCTTCTCCGACAAATACTTGTAGAAGATAAAGCCAAGGGTGAAATACATGAAGTCACTTGCCGACATATTGCCACGCAGTTTGTTAGCAACTTCCCAAAGTTGGTCACGGAGTTTCTGTTGTAATTCTTCGCTCATATCATTTATTTTCTTTTTTCGATTATTAAAACGTCTCCCAATGCAACTTTATATGATTGGGATTTAGTTATGTTGTCAAATGGATATTTAGACTTGCTGTATTTATGTGCAACATCAATGATGCAGTTCCACGATGAAAAATTAGGTGCTTCTTCACTTGGGTCTAAGCACAGAATTTTTGTAATTGCATCTTCCTCATTGTTCGTTTCATAACCAACTGCAAGCATTGCATGCCCACCATCTGGGAAATCGGTTGATATAATAACAGGCATTTCTTCATCAAGTGTATCGGCTATTATATCAATAATGTCATTGGCATCTTTCCGATACTTTCGTGTTGCCACAACACCAAAGTCTTGTTCATTGATCTCTTTCGCAAGTGTGGAAAAGTAATATCCATTCCTTATTAAGCCTTGTTCTTCAAGGAAATGGCTTAGGAATTTTCCCTTTTGAGTCCGTCTGTCTGGTTTGTTGTAAATATATAAGTCATCCTCAGTTACTACGCCAAGGCACAGCAATGCCATCGCCAAAGAATAGACAGAGCAAGCTCCATCCATATCTCCTTGGCGTTTATGCAACTTTACATACTTTCCATTGGCATCCTTTGCAAGGACACCTTTGGAATTTAGCTTTATAGAATTTATTATTTTTATCGAACTCATTATCTTATTCCCAACTGAATGTCCTTATTATAGAACGCAATTTATCAAGTATTCTTGTTAATGCCTTGCGTTTTTTTATCAGTCCCAAGTGTTTCTCTTTCAATGCCTCTTGTATGATTTCTGGTTGTTCTTTTTGTAAATAGTCATATTCTGAGAGGTAATGATTGAGGACGGAAGCATCCAAATCCTCATCCTTGGCAAGCGTATTGACAGCATTGTTACGTTCCGTGATAATGTAGTTGTTCAACCGTTCTTCAAGGTCGCTTGTACCATCAGCCTTTTGTTTGCGAGCCATGAAGTTATCACGGTCATCATCCACATTTTTCTGAATAAAACCGTCAATGAGTTTTGCCTTACTGCGAAGTTCGGCGTCCTTGATCATGGTGTCGATGATGTGCTTACGCTTCTCCGAATAGTCCTCACTATACGGATTGAGGTCGGCAATGAGTTCCAGGATATAAGCCACATTGATAATATCACTATGCAACAATTCCAGACAAAAATCCACATCGTCAAGCCCAGTTGCTCCATCCTGAATCGGATCTGGCTCACCAAACATAACCGGACCTTCCTCAGGAACTTGATAACCGCTTGGTTTTTCAGTACCCTTGGCAGCAAAGGTATCGTATATGTCAAGATACTTGCTGCGGAAGTCCATAAACTGCTGTTCTGTCATTCCGAGGTCGGGAGCATCCTCCTCAAACTCATCATAGATTTGAATCTCTGCGTGTTTTTTGATGATGTCACGGAAAGCAAGGATAAACTGCTTCTTATCGTTCTCACTTTGCAAATAATCCACAAAATGAGCTTCTGGATAATGCTCCAGGAAATCTTTCGTCATTTCCTGATATTTCTTCTTTACATCATCAAATGGTGGGCGCACAATATCTTCTATAGGATTTCCATTGCTGAAAAGTTTGATAGACTCGTCCACCTTGCCTTTCAAGTCACGGAAACAAACGACCTTGCCAAAACGCTTCTTCTCGTTCAACACACGGTTGGTACGACTGAACGCTTGCAACAATCCATGATACTCCATATTCTTGTCAACATAGAGAGTGTTGAGCTTCTTACTGTCAAAACCAGTAAGGAACATTCCGACAACCAAACAGAGATCAAGAGGCTTCATGTCGCCCTTCTTTTTCTTCATTCGAAGGTTGATATCATCATAGTAGGCACGGAAATTTTCAGTAGTAAAACTCGTACCATACATATCATTGTAGTCATCCATGATGGCTTGCAATTCGTCTGCCTCGCCAATACTGTCACTCACAAAGTTGCCTGTATTCATACCTGTCAAGTCATCATCCTGACTATTATTGGCTGCGTATGTGAAGACCGCTCCAATCCTGATCTTCGGATTCAGACTCTTGAATATCTTGTAATAACGGATCAGTACAGGCACTGACTGCACGGCAAACAATGCGTCAAACTCACCGTCGAATGTTGACTTATTGAAATTATTAAGGATGAATTTGGCAATCTCCGTCATGCGGTCTTGGTCGGCATATTCCACATCTTCATTGCCGTGATAATACTCCACAAGGAAACCCAGCACGTTTTCATCGGCAATGGCATCCTTTATCAAGTATTTGTGAAGACAGTTGCCAAAGATTTCCTTTGTGGTATGTCCGTCCACCGCATTCTCAACAAATATAGGAGTACCAGTGAAACCGAATATCTGCGTGTTGTCAAAGAACTTTACGATGTTCTTGTGGCAATCTCCGAAATGGCTTCGATGACATTCATCGAATATCATCACGATGCGAGAATGGCGTATTTCCTCAATACGACTGCTATACCACTGCTTGCTGACAGCGGCATTAAGTTTCTGTATGGTTGTTATGATAATCTTTGAATTGCTGTGCAGACGCTTCACCAATTCGTCTGTGTTGTCGGTACTGTCAACGGCACCAGGCTCAAAAGCCTCGTATTCGGCTTGGGTCTGCGTGTCAAGGTCGTGGCGGTCTACCACGAACATAACCTTATCCACATCGTCCGACTCGGATACGAGTTGGGCTGCCTTGAATGATGTCAAGGTCTTCCCCGCACCAGTTGTATGCCAGATATAGCCGTTGTCGTTGGAGTTTTCCACACGATCGAGTATCTTCTCCACCGCATAGAACTGATAAGGGCGAAGTACCATCAGACATTTGTCTCCCTCATGCAATACTATGTACTTGCCGATAATCTTACCCAACGTACACTTGTCGAAGAACACTGTGGCAAACTTCTCCAAGTCGTTGAACGGCACGTTGGCGGCATCCGTCCAGTTGAAAGTGAACTTATATCCACTATTCGGGTTGTTGGCGAAATAGCGAGTGTTTACACCATTGGATATGACAAACAACTGGATGTAGTCAAACAGTCCATGGAAAGAAGTCTTGTGATAGCGTTGTATCTGGTTGTATGCCTGTTTCAGTTCCACACCTCTGCGCTTCAGTTCTATTTGAACCAAAGGCAGACCATTGATAAGTATAGTCACATCGTAACGGCATTTCTTTCTGCCCTCAACCGTGATTTGATTGGAAACTTGAAACTCGTTCTGACACCAGTGAGTGCGGTTCAAGAACTCCACCCACAGACGTTCGCCGTTTTCCAGTTCAAGCGGAAATAGGTCACGCAGTTTCTTTGCCTTTTCAAAGCGAGTGCCACCTTCAAGATAGATAAGTATCTTTTCAAACTCAGACTCCGTAAACTCTGTGCGTCCAAGTTCCTCCAATTTCTTCTTGTTGTGTTTCTCCAACTGCCTTTTGAAATTGGCAGACAGGTTCTTCTCCTCTTCAATATGAACATACTCGTAGTTCATCTTTTGAAGAGTTGCAATAAGTCCGTTTTCGAGGGCAGCTTCACTTTGTACAGACATATCTTATCTTTTTTATCGTTACACTTATAAGAAGGTTTTCGTTAAGCCAGATGAGCAGAGCTAAGTTTACTTAAGCTCTGCCATGGCGAGAAAACGTGCCATGAAATGGAACATGGCTATTCATTCATTTGTAGAAAATGAATATCCAAAGCATTCTCTATTTTGTTTATGGCTTCAAGCGAAAGGTTCTCACGCCCTTTTAATATTTTTGAAATGTACTGTTGGGTACAATTCATTTTCTCTGCCAACATCTTTTGAGTCATTCCAAGGTCCTTCATTCTTGCTGACATGATATTGGCTATCATCTGCGAATGGTTAAACCAAGGTTTTTCTTCTTGGCTCATTTGTGCTCCTTTATTTCGAACAGGAGATATTGTTTCCTTTATCATCTTAGACGTATTTCGCTTTGTACCATTTATATTTGGCTATTGCCATTTCGCCTACAAAGATAACTGATTTTAATGAGAAAGCACAACTGTAGGGTAGTTTTCTCTTTTATGTGTGAAAATAATATGTTGAAATTGATATTATGACACTTTTGCCGAGGCTAATACAGGTAATCTCTTAATAACTCGGCAAAACTCGGCAAAAATATAAAAGCAAAAATCCTAACCGCTTATTATCAAGTAGTTAGGATTCTGTATGGTGCGCCTGACAGGACTCGAACCTGCACGTCGGGAAACACCAGATCCTAAGTCTGGCGCGTCTACCAATTCCGCCACAAGCGCATTTGCGGGTGCAAAGTTAGCTATATTTTTTGACTTTAAAGAATTATGCAAGAGGTAAATTAAAGCACAATTTGCCAACAAAGGGACAAAAACCTCGCGGAAGGGGGAGATAATACAGAAAAAAAACGTAACTTTGCCCCTCGTTTTAGCGGCCACGCCCGATATGCAACGGGACAGAGAACCATCAGGTAGCCACACAGGGCAAAGATTCGCCAGATAGCCACAAGGCAGCGAGCCAACAGGCACCCTCGCCCCCACCCCACTCGGATGATCGCACAAGGACGGGCCGTCATAATGTAGTCAACATGATTCTAACAAAACAACTATTCCTCTCCATCGCCATCCTCTTGGCCTCCCACCTCTCATTGTCAGCGCAATCGGACGCGTGGAGACCGTCAGAACACTATACGAACATGGTAACACAATTTGAGAACCGCAACGATATCGACACCTCCACCATCGTCATGCTGGGCAACAGCCTGACCGAGTTTGGAGGCGACTGGAGCGAAAAACTGGGAAGGCCCGGCATCGTCAACTACGGCATCATGGGCGACAACACCCAGGGAATGCTCCGCCGACTCTATCAGATCACACCCCACCACCCGAAGGCTATCTTTCTGATGGTCGGCACCAACGACGTGACGGGCGAGGAGACTGACGAGGAGATCTTTGAGAAATGCCGCAGCGTGATCGACGCCATCCGCACGCAGACCCCTCAGACGCGTCTCCTGGTGCAGAGTCTGCTGCCCGTGAACCTGGAGGTGAAGTTGTGGAAGATACTGGAGGGACAGGAAGCGAAGATCGTCGATATCAACCACCGGCTGCAGGACTACTGCGAGCGGCAGCAGCTGACCTTCATCAACCTCCACCCGCTCTTCACTACCGAGGACGGACTCACCATGCGGGCAGATCTCACTACAGACGGGCTCCACATCAACGAGGCGGGCTACCGCATCTGGGCCAGCGTCCTGCAGCCCTATTTGGAAGAAATTCTCACTGCTCAATAAGCGAAGAATACCCACTACTTTCGATCGTTAGGTTGGTAAACACTTTCTTGCCGCTGTGAGCTGAGACACCACACCCGCTACCTTGGCAGTGATAGTCAGGGCCCCAGAAACCCTGTCTCCACGTATCCCCTACGCATCAACCATGTATCAACCACGTATCAACCTTCGTTCGAACAAATATCGTTTACGTATCGTTTCCGTATTGTTTCCGCTTCCGGAAGCGAGAACGATAGGAGAACGATAGGAGAACAATACGGGATCAATACGGAATCAATACGGGATCGATACGAGAATGATACGAGACGACTCCCAACTGAGGTTTTTAACAAGATATTTAACTTTTTCATCAATATTTCTTTGTATTATATTTTACATTTTGTTCACTCGCTACACCTCATCTTTCATGCAAAGATGACTGACACATCAATAGTCAAGGCGCAGCAACTATACAAAGATAATCCCACACCCTGCCAAAAGCAAGACGATTAGCATGAATTAACGACCCATTAACTTTTTCTCCGTATCCATTTAACAAAGGCCGCATCAGCCAAAAAATGCCCATTACTGCCTTTTCCATATTCTCCCCTACAATTCTGCCCAAAAGCAAGCAGATACTTCCGACGACGCCTGCCGTCACGACATGCGCCTCATGGCGGATTCAAACCGCAAACAAACACAACAAATAAAAGAGAAATATTTTTGCCATTTTAACAAAAACACACAGTACAAGTTCACCAAGTGAGTATCGAAACGTTCCACTTGCAAAGATTGATTTTTTGTCTCTTGCAATACTTGGGATCGACTCTGAAGACTGTAGGGGGAGATAAAGAAAAAAGAGTCGTGCAAAGCACAACTCTCCTCAAAATGTAGCGGGAGGGGGTCACGATCCCTCGACCTCCGGATTATGAATCCGACGCTCTAACCAGCTGAGCTATCCCGCCAACATTGCTTCTATCTTGCTCACCCTAGTGGATGATTTTCAAAAGCGAGTGCAAAGTTACGAAGAAAAAACGAACCGTCCAAATTTTCCGCATGATTTTTTATCCAAGAAGCCATTTTTGTTGTTTTTGCCGCCCTCAGAGAAGCACAAAAGCACCCCTTTCGAGGGTTTCGCCATCCCGAACGCATCCCGAGACCATCCCGAACGAATCGTGAACGAATCGTGAATACTTCCCGCTCGTCATCAAGTATTCTAAAGCGACGCGATGGCGCACGCGCAAAATTATCTCGGCATAATTTCATGGGTTGGAGAAAAAACAATACCTTTGCATGCGAATAAATCAAGCTGCACGCGGCCATAGGAGGGGAACCCCTTGTTGCGTCCGCCAAGCAGCATCAAGACACCATTACCAAACAAATCGATCACAATATTCATCAATTTATCAAGATCATGAACAGAAAAAGCATTTACGCCACATTGTTCCTCACGTTCCTCCTGGGCATAGGAGGACAGACCGCCCTTGCCCATACGGGCGGATCGGACGCAGGATATCGCGATAACCAGACGGCTGCCAGCCTCATCCAGGCAGGCGAAGCAGAGGGAGCCAAGATCCTTGCCGCCCAAGCCGAGACCTCGCTGCTGCACCTCGACGAGGACGCCGTCCTCTATGCCACCATCGCCAACCAGTCGCAGACCATGATGGCGCGCCCCGCCGTCGTCTGCACATGGAACGGGAAGCTGGTGGGCAAGACGGTGCTGACCAACGGTCTGAAGGGGCTGGACCAGCAGACCGTGGCCATCCACATCTCTGCCGCTGACCTCGACAAGGTGCTGGGCGAGGACGCCAAGATGGGAGCGATCCGTCTGGAACTGGAACTCATCGACGAGGCCCAACCTCTGAAGACGGCCTGCAGCGCCTCCTGCGTCAACATCACCCGCGCCGAGTCGTTCTACACCCGCCGCATGGTAGTGGAAGAGGGAACGGGCGCCTGGTGCGGATGGTGCGTGAAGGGCATCGTGGGCCTGCGCTACATGAACGCGACCTATCCCGACCAATTCATCGGCATTGCCGTGCACAACGGCGACATGTACACGGTCAACAACTACAAGACCTGGCTGGCGAAATATTTCGACGGCTATCCCAACTGCCTCGCCAACCGCAGCGGCAAGGCCTTCATCCCCGAGGCCGCCAACCTGGAGCGCCGCCTGAAGGCGATGGACGAGAAGGCAGAGTGCGACATCCAGTTCACGGCACAGTTGGCCGACGGCACCATTAGTTTCCATACCACCACGACGTTCCTTACCACCAAGCAGGAGAGTAACTATCGTATGGCCTACGTCGTCTGTGAGGACCAGTTGCCCATCACGCAGAACAACTACTATGCGGGCGGCGAGAATGGCGAGATGGGCGGTTTCGAGGACCTGCCCAAGAAGGCGGAGATCAAGGTGGACGACGTGGCACTCGGCATCTACCCCTCGCCGGAGGGCATGGAGGACGTGCTCCCGCAGACCATCGAGGCGGAGCAAGCCTATGAGCACGCCTACTCCATCGACGCTCCCTACCACGACGAGGACGACAACCTCTGGGCCGCCGTCCTGCTCATAGACGGCGCGACGGGAGAAATCGTGCAGGCCGCCAAGGCCAAGGTGCTGCCCGCCACGTCGATCCAGGGCGTAGCCGACCAGTCCGCCACCACTCCTCGGGAGGGCATCTTCAACCTTCAGGGCCAGAGACTGCACTCGCTACAGCAGGGCATCAACATCGTCAATGGCAAGAAGGTCCTGAAGCGATAAAGTTCTCATTAAAGACGAGGACACACAACCTATCGGAGTAGGAGGCAAGCACCACCACGGCGCCAGCCTCCTACTTCTTCGTTTTCGCAAGGAAAAGGCCTGACCATATAGGCCATGAAGAAAAGCGATTAAGGACCAAAAATGTGACAACCAAAAACGCAAGAAGGCCTCAACGAGCGATTTGGGATTAAAAAAACGAAAAAAGAAGCACACGTCGAATATTTTTCGTAATTTTGCATTTCGTAACCGCCTTGCGCCATGCCGCCACCCCCTTTGCGGGGGCGGCCCACGCTCACGGGCGACCACCAACGATATGTTTCGGATCAAGAAATTAGACCTATTCATCGCCCGCCAGTTCGGCCAACTGTTTGCCGGCACGTTCTTCATCAGCCTCTTCGTGCTGATGATGCAGTTTCTGTGGCGCTATGTCGATACGCTTATCGGCAAGGGTCTCTCCGTCGATGTGCTGGCGGAGTTTTTCTGGTACATGGCCCTGATCATGGTGCCGCAGGCCCTCCCCCTGGCCATCCTGCTCAGTTCGCTCATCACCTACGGCAACCTGGGCGAGAGCAGCGAGCTGACAGCCATCAAGGCGGCAGGCATCTCCCTGCTCCAGTCGATGCGCGGACTGATCGTCGTGAGCGTCTGCATCGCCTTCGTCTCGTTCTATTTCCAGAACAACGTCGCCCCCAACGCCCAGCTGAAACTCGCCCAGCTCATGCTGTCGATGAAGCAGAAAAGTCCGGAGCTGGAGATACCGGAGGGCATCTTCTACGACGGCATCCCCCAGACCAACATCTACGTGGGAAAGAAAGACCTGCAGACGGGCAAACTCTACAACATCATGATCTACCGCATGACCGAGTCGTACGAGGACCAGGCCATCATCCTGGCCGACTCCGGCATGCTCCAATCTACTGCCGAGAAGAAGCACCTCGTGATGAACCTCTATAGCGGAGAGTGGTTTGAGAACATGCGGTCCGAGGAGCTCTCGGGAAGCGCAGCCGTGCCCTACCGTCGCGAGACGTTCGTCCACAAACGCCTCATCATGGACTTCGACGGCGACTTCAGCCTGACCGACGCAGCAGGGTTGGCAGGCAACGCGCGCACGAAGAGCCTGCAGCAAATACAGACCGACATCGACTCGCTCAACCTCTCGGGCGACAGCATCGGCAAGATGTACCTCCGCGACGCCGACAACTTCTACTACGAGGGACGCCCCCTCACACCCCACCTGCTCAAGATGGCGCGGCAAGAGGCGGCAGCCAAGACAATGGACTTCGACACGCTCTTCGCACGCCAGAGCCAAGACGCACGCCGCATGTGCGTGGACAGGGCGCTGAGCACCGTGCAGGCCGAACTGACCGACCTGCAGTTCAAGAGCATGATCACGAGCGACCTGGACAAAGACATACGCCAGCACGAGATAGAGTATATCAACAAGTTCTCGCTCGCCCTGGTATGCATCATCTTCTTCTTCATCGGCGCGCCCCTGGGAGCCATCATCCGCAAGGGCGGACTGGGCATCCCCATCATCGTGGCCGTCGTGGTCTATATCATCTTCTACATCCTCGACAACACGGGCTACCGCATGGCGCGCCAGGGATCGTGGGCGATATGGTTTGGCAAGGGGCTCTCGCCCGCCGTGCTGATACCGACGGCCCTGTTTATCACCTACAAGGCCAACAAAGACTCCACGGTCTTCAACTTCGACGCCTACCGCAGCCTCTTCATGCGGCTGCTGGGCCTCAGGGAGCAGCGCCACGTCAGCGGCAAGGAGGTCATCATCGAGACGCCCGACTACACGGCCGACGCCGAGCGCCTCACGCGCATGAACGGCGAGATAGCCGAATACGAGCGCAAGCACCGACTCAAGTCGCCGCCCAACGTGATCAAGACGTTTTTCCACTACCAGCCCGATCACGAGATAGAGCGCATCAGCGAGGAGATGGAGCAGGTCATCGAAGACCTGGGCAACACGCGCAACCGCATCATCCTCACGGCCCTCAACCGCTACCCCATCCTCGCCGTCAAGGCCCATACGCGGCCCTTCGAGCACAAGTGGATGAACATCGCGGCAGCAGTCGTCGTGCCCGTGGGCCTCTTCCTCTACTGCAGGATGTGGAGTTTCCGCCTCAGACTGCACCACGACCTGCAGGCCATACGATCTGCCAACGAGATGATCGTGCAGGAGGTGGGGAAGATGAACGCGTGAGGACGTGAATACGAATGTGAACACTTATAAGAATCATAAATAAAGAAAAGATAGAAATGGAAGATTTCAAACTCAGCAGCATCGAGGCTGCGCTGGAAGACTTCAAGGAGGGTAAATTCGTGATTGTCGTCGATGACGAGGACCGCGAGAACGAGGGAGACCTCATCATTGCCGCCGAGAAGATCACACCCGAGAAGGTGAACTTCATGCTCAAGAACGCGCGCGGCGTGCTCTGTGCGCCCGTGACGCTGAGCCGTTGCGAGGAACTGGACTTGCCACACCAGGTACAGGACAACACGTCGATGCTCGGCACGCCGTTTACGGTCACCGTCGACAAACTCGAGGGGTGCTCCACGGGTGTGTCGGCAGCAGACCGTGCGGCCACTATCCTGGCCCTGGCCGACCCCGAGTCCACACCGCAGACCTTCGGTCGCCCCGGCCACATCAACCCGCTCTACGCTCAGGACAACGGTGTGCTGCGCCGTAGCGGCCACACGGAGGCCTCCATCGACCTCTGCAAGCTGGCGGGCCTTCGTCCCGTGGCTGCCCTGATGGAGATCATGAACGAGGACGGCACGATGGCACGCATGCCGCAGCTCCAGGAGAAAGCCAAGGAGTGGGGCATGAAGATCATCTCCATCCGCGACCTCATCGCCTACCGCCTGAAGCGAGAGTGCCTCATCGAGGTCGGCGAGGAGGTAGAGCTGCCCACCCGCTATGGCAATTTCCACCTCATCCCGTTCCGCCAGCAGAGCAACGGACTGGAGCACATGGCGCTCATCAAGGGTGAATGGAACGAAGAAGAGCCGATCCTCGTACGTGTCCACTCCTCCTGCGCCACGGGCGACATCCTCGGATCGAAGCGCTGCGACTGCGGCGACCAGCTCCACAAGGCCATGGAGATGATCGACAAGGAGGGCAAAGGTGTGCTCATCTACATGCAGCAGGAGGGCCGCGGCATCGGACTGATGAACAAGATTGCCGCCTACAAGCTTCAGCAGGAGGAGGGCTACGACACCGTCGATGCCAACACTCACCTCGGATTCAAGCCCGACGAGCGCGACTATGGCTGCGGCGCGCAGATGCTCCGCCACCTTGGCGTGCACAAGATGCGCCTCATGACCAACAACCCGAAGAAGCGCGTGGGACTGGAGGCCTATGGGCTGGAGATCGTCGAGAACGTGCCTATCGAGGTGCCGGCCACGGAATACGACTACAGATACCTCAAGACCAAGCGCGACCGCATGGGTCACGACCTCCATCTGTAATCACGCCTCGCTCATGGAGCTTGTGCCACGGCCATCGTCATGGCACAAGTTCCATGCTTTTCTCATTCTTTAGCAGGAGCAGGCAAGGGACCTTGCCACACCCTCCACGGTGAGACCACAAGTCTCCGCCTGGACAGAATGTCGATTTCCCACTATTTATATATGTAGAGAAAGGTCATGATACGAACATTAGCCATCGACGACGAGCCGCTCGCCCTGCAGCAGCTGGCCGCCTATATCAAAAAGATACCCTACCTGGAACTGGTCGGCGAATGCCAGAGCGCCATCGACGCCCACACGCTGATGCAGAAGGAGTCCGTTGACGCCATCTTCTGCGACATCAGCATGCCCGACCTCAACGGTCTGGACTTCGTGCGTGCCCTCAACCCGCGCCCGCTGGTCGTCTTCACCACCGCCTACAGCCAGTATGCCGTCGAGGGCTACAAGGTCGATGCGGGCGACTATCTTCTCAAGCCCTTCAGTTTCGAAGAGTTTCAGCAGGCTGCCGAGCGTGTCCACAGACAGTATGACCTGCTCCACCAGGAGGAAGCAGCTGCCGCCAGCGCGTCGGAGATAGACGAGAACGACGACATCTTCCTCAAGACGGAGTACAAGGTGATGCGCGTGGCAGTCTCCGACATCCGTTGCGTGGAGGGCATGAGCGAGTATCTGAAGATCCATCTCGTCAGCCGAGACCGCCCCGTGGTGGTGCTCATGAGCATGAAGAAACTCGAGGAACGGCTGCCGCACGCCTCCTTCATGCGCGTCCACCGCTCGTGGATGGTCAACCTCCGGCGCATCCGTGAGATCAGCAAGAGCCGCATTACCCTCGACAACGACGCGGAAGTGCCCATCGGCGATCTCTACCGCGAGACGTTCCAAAAGTATATCGAAAGCAAGTTTGTCGGCAAGTAATCGGCCACCCGACTGCCAAAGACACGAAAGCAAGCGGCCTTTAGCAAGTTTTCACGCCGCAATGCTCCCCGATTGGGGGAAAAACCGTACCTTTGCAGTTAAATAACATTCAAATCAAAAAGCGTTATGGCACAGGAAGATGTATTCAAGAAGATAGTAAGCCATTGCAAAGAGTATGGCTTTGTCTTTCCGAGTTCTGAAATCTATGATGGTCTCGCCGCCGTTTACGACTACGGTCAGAACGGCGTGGAGCTGAAAAATAATATCAAGGAGTACTGGTGGAAGTCCATGGTGCTCCTCCATTCCAACATCGTCGGTATCGACGCCGCCATCTTCATGCACCCCACGGTGTGGAAGGCCAGCGGCCATGTCGACGCATTCAACGACCCCTTGATCGACAACCGCGACTCGAAGAAGCGCTACCGCGCCGACAACCTCATCGAGGACCAGATCGGCAAGTATGAGGAGAAGATCGACAAGGAGGTAAAGAAGGCTGCCAAGCGATTTGGCGAGAGCTTCGACGAGGAGAAATTCCGTGCCACCAATCCCCGCGTCCTCGACTACCAGAAGAAGCGCGACGACCTCCACGAGCGCTACACGGAGGCCATGCAGGGTCCCAACCTGGAGGAGCTGAAGCAGATTATCCTCGACGAGGGCATCGTCTGCCCGATCAGCGGCACGAAGAACTGGACCGACGTACGCCAGTTCAACCTCATGTTCGCCACTCAGTTTGGTGCCGCTGCCGATGCCAACAACACGGTCTATCTGCGTCCGGAGACCGCACAGGGCATCTTCGTCAACTACCTCAACGTGCAAAAGACGGGACGCATGAAGCTGCCCTTCGGCATTGCCCAGATCGGCAAGGCCTTCCGCAACGAGATCGTGGCCCGCCAGTTCATCTTCCGCATGCGCGAGTTTGAGCAAATGGAGATGCAGTTCTTCTGCAAGCCCGGCACGGAGATGGAGTGGTTCAACTACTGGAAGAAGCATCGTCTGGCCTGGCACCAGGCACTCGGCATGGGCAACGAAAACTACCGCTACCACGACCACGAGAAGCTCGCCCACTACGCCAACGCCGCCACCGACATCGAATTCCACATGCCGTTTGGCTTCAAGGAGGTGGAGGGTATCCACTCGCGCACCGACTACGACCTCTCGCAGCACGAGAAGTTCTCTGGACGCTCCATCAAGTATTTCGACCCCGATACCAACGAGAGCTATACCCCGTATGACATAGAGACATCGATCGGCGTGGACCGCATGTTCCTCACCATCCTCTGCCACTCCTACACCGAGGAGAAGCTCGACAACGGATCTGAGCGCATCGTCTTGCGCCTGCCCGAGCCTTTGGCTCCCGTGAAGTGTGCCGTCCTGCCGCTCGTCAACAAAGACGGACTGCCCGAGAAGGCACAGGAGATCGTCGATAGCCTGAAGTTCCACTTCAACACCCACATCGAGGTGAAGGACTCCATCGGCAAGCGCTACCGCCGCCAGGACGCCATCGGTACGCCGTTCTGCGTCACCGTCGATGGCGATACCCTCACCGAGGGCACGGTCACGCTGCGCTATCGCGACTCGATGAAGCAGGAGCGCGTCCCCGTGGAGAAGCTCCGCGAGATCATCGAGGACCGCGTCAGCATCACCAGCCTGCTGAAGAAATTGCAGTAATCCATTACCCATTGCCGCCCATCCACGTCCCGCCTCCTGCCCTATTGGTTTGGGAGGGGCGTGGCTGGGCGAATTTTGCATAATAACATAAGATGAAGACATTCAAAGACCTGCTCCCCTTGCTGGCCCTGCTGGCAGGCGTGTTGGGCTTCGTTTCCTGTTCCGACGACAATGAGGACACCGTGGACGAGTACGCCGACTGGCAAGTGAAGAACGAGAACTACTGGAAGGATCTCTACACGGCCACCAAGAGCCGCATCGCCCAGGGCGACACGACATGGAAGGTGATTCCCTATTGGGCCATCGACGGACTGGAGCCGACGCACGGCACGGTGCAGTATGGAGAGATGCAGCACATCATCGTCCATGTGCTGGAGAACGGCACGGGCACAGACCGCGCCGCCTTCACCGACTCCGTGAAAGTCCACTATGAGGGCCACCTGATTCCCTCTCCGACCTACACGGCAGGCTACCGCTTCGACGCCTCCTACTCAGGCACTTTCAGTCCCGTCACATCCAATCCTACCATCCTCAAGATCAGCAATCTGACGGATGGTTTCGCCACAGCCGTCATGAAAATGCGGGCAGGCGACCACTGGATGGTCTATATCCCCTTCACGCTGGGCTACGGCAAGACCAAGCAGACGGGATCTTCCATCCCCGCCTACTCCAACTTGATTTTCGACCTACGAATGGTCGGGGTGTGCCGATAAGCTGAGGACAAAAGACGGTGAGTCAGCGGTTTTCCAAAAAGGTATCGGACGCACTCCTGGCAAAGCTCCGGGCGGGCGAAAAGCTCACGGGCGGTGAGAAACTAAATCTCATCGTCCAGTTGAGTATACCCTCTATCCTGGCACAGGTCACCACGGTGCTGATGTTCTACATCGACGCTTCGATGGTGGGCAGTCTGGGAGCGGAAGCCTCTGCCTCCATCGGTCTCGTAGAGCCGGCCACCTGGCTTTTCGGATCGCTCGTCGGTTCCGTCTCGATGGGCTTCAGCGTACAAGCCGCCCACTTTATCGGGGCTAACGACTTCACACGGGCGCGGGCCGTCATGCGCCATGGCTATGCCTTCGGCCTCTTAATCGGCCTCCTGCTCATGGCCATAGCCGCCTTGATAGCGTTTCCCCTACCCCGCTGGCTGGGCGGAGGAGCCGATATCCAGCACGATGCGTCGATGTATTTTCTAATCTTCTCCTTCGCCGTCCCGGTCCATCTGATAGAGCACCTCTCCGCCTCCATGCTCAAGGTGAGTGGCGACGTGCGACGTCCCAGTGCCATCGCCGTGCTGATGTGCTGCTTCGACGTGATTTTCAACTTCTTCTTCATTTTCCCCACACGCACCCTTTCCGTCTTCGGCCACGAAATGACCGTCTGGGGACTGGGACTCGGTGTGGAAGGCGCGGCTCTGGGCACACTTATGGCCTTTGTCGCCGCTGCCATCCCATTGTTCTATTTCGCCGTGTTTCGCAGCAAGATCCTCGCCTGGCGACAGGACGTGGAGCGATTCACATGGTGCTGGGACTATATCCGCCACGCCTGCGGACTGGGTGCGCCAATGGCTTTCCAGTATCTCCTGATGAACGGGGCACAGGTGGTCTCCACCACGATTGTGGCACCTCTTGGCAACATCGCCATTGCCGCCAACTCCTTTGCTATTACGGCCGAGAGCCTTTGCTACATGCCGGGCTACGGCATTGGAGACGCTGCCACGACCCTTATCGGACAAAGCGTGGGGGCACGGCGTGCCGACCTCTGCCGGTCTTTTGCCAAGATGACCGTCACCACTGGCATGATCGTCATGGCGCTGATGGGCGTGGTGATGTATGTCTTTGCCCCAGAGATGATTGGCCTGCTCTCGCCTGTAGACGAGATTCGCACGCTGGGCACCGAGGTGCTGCGTATCGAAGCCTTCGCCGAACCGTTCTTTGCAGCCGCCATCGTCTCTTATAGCGTCTGCGTGGGTGCGGGCGACACGCTAAGGCCCTCGATCATCAACCTCGGCTCAATGTGGTTCGTACGACTGACGCTCGCCGCTGCCATGGCTCCCCACTTCGGTCTTCGCGGTGTCTGGGTGGCCATGGCCATCGAACTGACCGTGCGCGGCCTGCTCTTCCTGTGGCGCATCGCGCGTGGGAAATGGCTCAAGATGGACTGACCGCGCAGGATCGCCTTACACTCTTTTCCTATTCGCTTACAAAAAATCTTCCCCTCATGCAACAGATACTTATCAAAATGATCTCCACGAAACCTTCACGCGCATGCTTGGTGCCGGAGACACTCGACCAATTCCACATTCCCTTCATCCCGCTCGCCCACGCCAACTGGTCTGGTCAATACCCCTACAAACCGACCGTCAAGTTTAGGATCTCCTACGTCGACGACTGTATCCTGCTCCACTATGTCGTGACGGAGGAAAGTGTCGCCGCCGTGGCCGATGACGACGGTGGAAGGGTGTGGGAGGACAGTTGCTGCGAGTTTTTCCTCCAGCCTTTCGAAGACGGCCCCTACTACAACTTCGAATGCAACGCGGCAGGGAAGATGTATATCGCCTGCGGCATGACACGCGAGGGGCGCAAGCAGGTGGCGGCTATCCACTACCACAACGTGAAGCGCTGGACCTCCTTTGGCCGCAAGACGTTCAAGGAAAAGAATGGACGACAGACCTGGGAAGTAGCCCTCATCATCCCACTCGACGTGATGACTTCTCACCATCTGCGCCATCCGCGCGGCATGACGATGCGGGCCAACTTCTACAAGTGTGGCGACAAACTGGCCAAACCGCACTTCTTGTCGTGGAATCCCGTCGATTGCGACCATCCCGACTTCCATCGCCCGTCCTCCTTCGGCAAAATCACCTTTGTGTAACCTCGGACAGGAGGCTACGGCTTATAAACTTTTTATCTCACTCCACATGAAAGGGCAACAGGGTGGAAAGTCAGTGCTTTCCATCCGGTTGCCCTTTTATGTTTCTAGCCCTGGCGTCTTTCATGTTTCAGCCAAGAGACCTGCGACATTTCTAACACCAATACTTCCTTACTCGGGCTTCGGCAGGTCGGCCTCGTCCAAGGCCACAAGGCCGCGCTGCTTCTGTCCGTCTATCAAGATACGGAACGCATGGGGGAAGCGGACATGGCGCACATGCTTCGTCTCCTCGACGGCAGGGAGCGCATCGAGCCAGTCGGTACGACAGATACCCTCACCACGCCAAGCGTTGATAGTGAAGTAGCCGACACCAAACGATGTGAGGTTCTGAAAGAAGTGCGTGCCCTGCGAGGCGTCGATCTGATATCCCTTGATACCCAGCTCCACTATGACGCTGGCTGCGGAGATAGAGGACCATTTCACAGGAATACCCAATCCCGGATCGCTGGAGCCCCAGCGGCCTGGGCCGATGAGGACATAGCGATCGCCATCGTCGGCAAACTGGCGGTTGAAAGTCTCTACTTCCTGCGCCACCTCCTTGTTTTCGAGCGGATTGTAACCCTCGGAAGTCTTCACATAGACCACATCCCTCACCTCGTGCGACTCGCCATGACCCAGCGCCATATCCGTCCGGAGCAGACACTGATCATCGGCGATCTGCGACAGGTTTTCGACGACCGCCTGGTTCTCCTCCACGATGGGACGTATCTGCAGCAGGTACATCTCGCCCGTGCGATCGGCATTGAGGTTGCAGGCAAACTCTATCTCTACAGGGCGCTTCATCGCGTCGGCACCAAGTTGCATGGAGAGCTGCATCAGCTTGGGCAGGGGGAAGACTCCCTGCTGGAGCACGCCAGCAAAGGAGATGATCTTGCGACCACC
The DNA here is from genome assembly GCA_003447235.1 of Prevotella sp. Classification (GTDB taxonomy): domain Bacteria; phylum Bacteroidota; class Bacteroidia; order Bacteroidales; family Bacteroidaceae; genus Prevotella. Next base: position 44,078 of record DLZV01000033.1, on the reverse strand, counting down.
CTCCCATAGTCCGTCGCGGATCACATTGTCCTGTGGGTCGTAGGTGGAGGCGATGAAATGAAGCGCATGGTCCTTCTCGGCCTCCCTCACCCCCAGTTTGAGTATGTTGAAGCCATCGTCCACCTTGAAGTCTTCGCCTATGTGGCGCGTGTCGATGGCATAGAAGTCGGTCTGCGTCTGCCTCAGGGCAGTATGGAGTTCGCTCATCTGCATCACGTTTTTTGGATGATAGGGCGAGAGGCGTATCGACTGCCCACCCTCCACAATGTGCTTTCCCAGTCCCAGGGCAAGGGAGACCACACCCTCCTCGGCTTTCTCGTTGCCAACGGGATAGTAGTTGATCGAGCGGATGACACCTGAGATATTGGGATAAAAGCGCCCATCATACTGCTTGCCCACCACCTGCTGTAAGACCACCGCCATTTTCTCCTGGTCGATGACGTTGCTAGTAGCCAGCATATAGGCCTTGGAGTCACGGTAGAAGACCGAAGCATAAACGGCCTTGATGGCACAGGCAAGCATTCGGAGCATTTCCTTCTTGTCCTCCAGGAAAGGAATCATATAGGTGGCATAGACCCCGGCAAAGGGCTGGTAGTGGGAATCCTCCAGCAGTGAACTAGATCGCACGGCTATTGGGGCATTGGTAGCGGCAAAGAAGGCTAGGAAGTCGTCGATGAAGTCGTCGGGGAGCTGCGCTCGGAGGAAAGCCTGCAGGATCTCCTCGTCCGTGGCATCGGAGAGGGCGAAGGGATAGAGGTCGTTCTTCTCCATAAACTCATCGAAGACGTCCGTGCAGAGCACCACCGTCTTGGGTATCTGCACCGTGGCGTTGGCATACTGGTTGAGCTCGGGATGGCGCTTGATGATGTTGTCGAGAAAGGCCAGTCCGCGTCCTTTGCCACCCAGTGACCCGTCGCCGATGCGGGCAAAGTGGGCATACCGATCGAAGCGCTTGCGGTCGAAGAGTGCCACGACACCTTGATTCTTCATCCGCCGGTACTGCACAATGGCGTTGAAGATGATCTCGCGGTGGAGGTCCACGTCCTGCAGCTCGTGCCAAGTAATATTTCGGAGAAACTCCGCGACGGGGAAGATGGCACGTGCGGAGAGCCAACGGCTCATGTGGTTGCGACTGATGTGGTAGAGCATGGAATCGCGCGGTATTTTGAAGATGTTGTCCTGCAACTCCTTCAGATCGTGGATGCGCATCACTTCCGCCTTCGTCTTCGGGTCGCGGAAGATGAAGTCGCCAAAACCCATGTGCTCTTCGAGGATATGGCGCAAATCGACGCTGATCTTCTTGGAGTTCTTATCAACAAACCAGAAGCCCTCAGCCTCCGCCTTCTCGCGGTTATGGCTCTCCGCGCTCTCCACAGTGAGCGGCAGATACTCATCCTCCTTTCTGATAGCGCGGAGCAGTTTCAGTCCAGCCTCAGGATCTTTGTCGTCGGTATAGAATCCGCCTTGCAGATGTGGCGGCGCCAAAGGGAAGCGCACGTCGGAAATCACGCCGAGGCAATTGTCCTTATACCTATTATAGATGGTCCACGCCTCCTCGTAGTTGCGCGCCAGCATCACCTTGGGTCTTCCGCGCATTCTCAGCGTGGCAGCATGGGGGTTGAGTGCCTCTGTGGCGAAGTTCTGACTCTGCATCAGAATATAATTGTAGAGGTTGGGTAGAATGGAGGAGTAGAAACGAATGCTATCCTCCACCAGCAGGATCATCTGCACGCTGCCCTCGCGGATGTCGTTGTCGATATTGAGCCGGTCCTCGATGAGCTTGATGATGGAGAGGATGAGGTTGGTGTTGCCCAGCCAGCAGAACACATAGTCGAAGATGCTCAGATCCTCGTGCTCCATACGGCGCGTGATGCCGTGGCTGAACGGGGTGAGCACCACGCAGGGGATCGTTGCGAAACGGGCCTTGATGGCACGCGCCACGTCGAAAGCATCATTGTCTGCATTGCCTGGCATACAAATGACAAGGTCTATGCTGACCGTACTAAGTATCTTCTCTGCCTCCTCGATCGTAGAGACCTGAGTAAACGTGGGCGGATAGCGCAGACCAAGACGCGTGTATTCATTATAAATTTTCTCCTCCACGCGTCCGTCATCCTCCAACATGAAGGCGTCATAGGGGTTGGCGACGATGAGGACGTTGTAGATGCGGCGCATCATGAGATTGACGAACGAGACGTCTTTCATGATGAATTTGCTCCATTTGTCGGGTAGTTGTTCTCTCATTAGGATTTATTTTGTTTTGGGCAAAAGTACGAAAAATATGGGTAAACACCTAACTTTTGGTCACAAATATCTCTCGTTGCGGGCGTTTTGGAAACAAAAAAGTCGTAAAACAAGCCCCCGCGGTTTGGGTAGGCAGCAAAGTTTATGAAAAATTTCCGCAAAATCATTTGGTAGTATGGATTAAAATCCCTACTTTTGCCCTCGAAATAAACAACAAGACCATAACAACTTAAACATTCAAAATTACTATGGAAGTTGAGAAAATCATGAGAGACCTGGAGCAGAAGCATCCAGGTGAGAAGGAGTTCTTGCAGGCCGTACATGAGGTGCTGCTCTCCATCGTTGATGTTTACAACCAGCATCCCGAGTTCGAGAACGCTAAGATCATCGAGCGCATGGTAGAGCCGGAGCGTGTTGTCATGTTCCGCGTACCCTGGGTGGACGACAAGGGCGAGGTTCAGGTGAACATCGGCTACCGTGTACAGTTCAACAGCGCCATTGGCCCGTACAAAGGCGGTCTCCGTTTCCACGCTGCCGTGAAGCTCGACACGCTGAAGTTCCTCGGTTTCGAGCAGACCTTCAAGAACGCTCTCACCACGCTCCCGATGGGTGGCGGTAAGGGTGGTTCCGACTTCTCTCCGCGCGGCAAGAGCGACGCTGAGATCATGCGTTTCTGCCAGGCCTTCATGAGCGAGCTCTACAAGTACATCGGCCCGGACTGTGACGTTCCCGCTGGCGACGTAGGTGTTGGTGGCCGCGAGATTGGCTACCTCTTCGGTCAGTACAAGAAGCTCACCAGCCAGTTCCACGGTGCTACCTTGACTGGTAAGGGCTTTGAGTTTGGTGGCTCTATCCTCCGTCCGGAGGCTACTGGTTTCGGCGCTCTCTACTTCGTACAGCACATGCTGAAGACCCGTAACATCGACATCAAGGGCAAGACGGTTGCTATCTCTGGCTTCGGTAACGTGGCTTGGGGTGCTGCCAAGAAGGCTACTCAGCTCGGTGCCAAGGTCGTGACCATCTCTGGTCCTGACGGCTACATCTACGACCCGAATGGTCTGGATGATGAGAAGATCGAGTACATGCTCGACCTCCGCAATAGCGGCAACGACGTTTGCGCTCCTTACGCTGACAAGTTCCCGGGTTCTACCTTCTACGCTGGCAAGAAGCCTTGGGAGGCTGAGGCTGAGATCTACATGACTTGCGCTATCCAGAACGAGCTCAACGGCGAGGACGCTAAGAAGATCCTGGCTCGCAAGCCGATCTGCGTTGTCGAGGTCAGCAACATGGGTTGCACCGCAGAGGCTGTTGAGGCATTCGTTGAGGCTAAGCAGCTCTTCGCTCCGGGCAAGGCTGTCAACGCTGGTGGTGTTGCTACTTCTGGTCTCGAGATGACCCAGAACAGCATCCGTCTCCACTGGAGTGCTGAGGAGGTTGATGAGAAGCTCCACTACATCATGTCTTCCATCCACGAGCAGTGCGTCAAGTACGGCACGGAGGCTGATGGTTACATCGACTATGTGAAGGGTGCTAACATCGCCGGCTTTATGAAGGTCGCAAAGGCTATGCTCGCTCAGGGTATCGTCTAATTCATAAAATAAAAAATTCAATACACACCATAGGAAGGGAAGTCCGCAAGGGCTTCCCTTTCTTCATGCTCTTGAACAAACGGTTGAACTTTCCGAGAAGACGACCGAGAAGTATCAAACCCTGTTGGCCAAACACCATCCGAAAGTTTGGGTCAGAACAATGCAAACAGCTAGAATAAGCTAAACAATACAACAAGCGACCTTACTTGTAGCCTCATCCCATCTGTAGAAGTACAAAAGGATGGCTTTCTTTCTGTACAGGACTGAATATCAACAACTCATACGCCCCTGTCGCTCCTACGATCTACTCTCGCTCACCTCCATGGGCACGGTCAAATCGACCGTGTAACGGTTGGGATCGTCGTCAATGCGGAGCGTATAGCAATCACCATAGATCAAGTCGAGGCGCTTGCGAACATTTCGCATTCCTACGCCTCCCTGTACGTCCTCGAGACTATCGATCTTCGGATTCTCGCAAAAGAAATGGATCCGTTCGCCGACCTGCTCCATAAGGATGTGGATATGCGTGTCGCGCTGATAGCTTACGCCGTGTTTGAAGGCGTTCTCCACAAACATGATGAAAAGCAGCGGCGGCACTTCCCCCTGCATCTTGGGCTGCATATCAACAGTCAAGTGGACGCGGGAAGTAAAGCGAAGGCGCATCAGCGTGATGTAGTTGGAGAGAAACTCCACCTCCTTCTGTAGCGGGATAGAAGTACTCTCGCTCTCATAAACCACATAGCGCATCATGCGTGAAAGCAGGATAATAGATGACTGCGCACGTCCTGGGTCTATATCTACCAGCGCATGGATGTTGTTGAGCGTGTTCATAAAGAAGTGGGGGTTGATCTGGGCCTTGAGATACTTCAGCTGATTGGATAGTTTCTCCTGCTGCAGTAGCATCAGTTCACGACTGGTATCCTCGCTACGGAAATAAATCTTCACGCCCAGGTTGACACCAAACATCAGCGTAAGGATGAAAAGGCTGGCCAAATCGACCCGCTCCACGATGCCAGGCTTGGCAAAACGAAGCACACGCACCTCCACGCCCCGCACCGTTTTACCCTCCTTGTCTCGGACAATCACCTCATGACGGGACCGCTTCTCGGGAGGAGGCGGTCCGAAGAGGGGAAAAGTGAGATACTGAAACACGCCAAGCAGAAGTACCAATAGGAATGCGAAGATAAAGTAGCGGCCCTTGCGCGGCCGGAAGAAAAGCGGCGCAACAAAGCGGTTGTGAAAGAGGAAGAAAACGAGAAACAAGCCCATCGTCGCCCAAACCGCACCATAAAAACCCCAGGGTAACGGTTCGCTGCTATTGCGCGAGCGGAAATACATCATCAGAAAGGGACTGAGCAGCACAACTGCCCATCCGAAAGCGTAGATGACTCGCTCACGATGGCGTTGGAGAGCACGAAGGAAACATTCTTTCGTCATAGGGTTATTCTTCATCTTGTTCGGTGCAAAGGTAAGAAAAGACCGCTTGCCAAACAAATCTATTCAGCAAATCTCACCTTTTCATAGACGAATTAAGGAAAAACGAAAAACGAATGGTCTGTTTTTAGATTTTTAGGCACTATTCTCTTGCCCACTCTTCATTAATTGCTTACTTTTGCAACTATATGAGAACGTACGTACAAAGACTATTGTCGCTCGCCACTCCGCTGCTGATGCTGAGTGGCAGCATCGCCGCACAGTCGGCACAGAGTGAGGGAGGAGCAGGCTTCGGATCACCCATTAGATCTGCAGAAAGTTCACAGGAAGGCAACGGTGCCATCTCAATGAAGGTTATGCCAGAGCGCGTGACCATCGTGCCCGAACTGCCAGAACGCGTAGAGGTGTTGTCGCTTAACAATTCCCTGATCAACTTCCAGCGCCAGGACACTATATGGAACAACATCGCAGCCAAGATGGGCAAGGACGCCGAATGGACGCTACATACCATCCTTGGCCAACCACTGTCGTTCCACTGGATGGAGACCGACGAGGCCGGGTGCAACTCAGAGGGACAGCCCTCGGCCAAATCGATGATCAAACTGAAACCCTGGACCCACATCATCCTACAGGAGCAGACGGATCGTCCACGAGTAGAGTACGAAGACTTCCGCGAAAGTGTGGGCAAATGGGTGGACTTCATCCGTAACAACTGCCCCAATCCTCATGCAGTTATCATCCTGCCTGTCAACTGGGTGCTGACCTCCTGTCTCGACACCTACTCCGAGACCGTCAACCTCGTCATCGACAACTACCGAAAGGTGGCACAAGAGTTTGGCGTGGTGCTCGCCCCCGTCAGCTCTGCCTACCGTATGTGCTATGAGCGAGAAGGCGTGGCCGCCCTGAAGAAGTGGTACACCGACGACCGCCACCCAACCATCGACGCTGCCTATCTCGCAGCCTGCATCGAATATGCCACCATCTACGGTGAAGATCCGACCACTATCTCGTGGGCCCCGCGCAAGATTTCCCCGCAAGAGGCACTGCGCATTCGTGAATATGCCAAAGAGGCGCTGACAGACTATACGCAGACCGTGGACCACCATAAGGGAACGGTGCAGTTGCAAGCCCGCCTCTACGATGCCACAGGAAGACCCCTGCCGGATGACGGCATGACGGAGTGGGTCAGCAATGGCGCGACGGTCAATCACGAAGGACTTTTCACAGCGGGCAAAGAGATGGCCGACTACATTGTAACGGCCACCAACGGTGCGATCAAGTCCTCCGCTACGGTGACAGTAGCCAAAGCCATCACCCGAATAGAGGGTCTACCCGTAGTGGAACTAGACGGCGCCGAAGCATCCTACTCACAGAACTTTGACACCATGGGCAACAGCCCAACACTGCCAGAGGGATGGCGCACTGACGGGCAGGATGGCTACGCCAGGACTTTAGGTTACTTCGTGCTGGCCAATGACGAGACACAGTTTGTCCAAACCGACGACCTCGTCACACTCGATGCCAACGCAGCCTGCGGAACATGGAACTTCGGACAACGGTCCGACCGTGCCCTGGGTGGCATCACGTCGGGGCGTTCCAATGAGCCACGGGTAATCAATGTCTATCTGCACGTCAGAAACACGGGTACCACACCCATCGTCCAGCCCCTGCTCAGCTATGACATTGAAAAGTATCGCAAGGGAAAGAACAAGGCGGGCTTCAACGTCCTGCTCTTCACCTCCCGAGACGGCATAGACTGGACCAAGGCGGAGGGCGATGTCTTCAAATCCCATTTCGAGGCCGACGAGGCTACGGAGGGCTATGCTTCCGTACCGGGGGAGACACGCCAGGTGATCGGTCAGCTGCAAACAACTATCCAGCCAGGCGACGACCTCTTTCTGGCCTGGAGCATCCGTGTGGCGGATGGCTACAGTAGCGGAGAAGCCATCGCCTTGGGCATCGATAACGTGTGTCTCAACTGCCCGCCTGCCTCAATCACCACCGCACGTGGCGCACAGCAACACGACGCCCAACCTCGCTACAATCTCAGCGGCCAGCGAGTCAGCGCCGACTACCATGGCATCGTGGTCTCCGACGGTCAAAAGATTGTCCAATAACTCGGACGGCGTACCGACTTCTCTTCTCCTGACTGGGTAGGGGGAGTCGGTACTCTAGCTACAACACTACACCGGTGCCACTACAGGTGACCATCAGCATTGACCCACTCTGCCCCACGGTCTCATAGTCGATATCTATGCCCACCACGGCGTTGCAGCCCATCTGCTGCGCCCGCTCGGCCATTTCGCGCATTGCTGTGTCTTTCGCTTCGCGCAGCACACTCTCATAAGACTTGCTCCGACCTCCAAAGAAGTCGCGCATTCCCGCCATAAAATCTTTTACTGCATTGGCACCAATAATGGCTTCGCCCGTCACCACGCCACGATACTCGCGGATGGGATGACCCTCAAGGGTCGGAGTGGTTGTTAAAATCATACTCTTTTTCTTTTGAACATTTATTATTTAGACGAATGGCAAGGCCAAAAGTTTCAGAGTCCGCCAAGGAAAAACATTCGATTGCCCCACGCCCACTTTTTCTTCCACCTCTAGCAACTCATCTACCTTCTCGTTGGTTGACTGGGCGATTTTGTCAATCATTACTGTTGGGTGTTATCCGCGAAAAAGAATCTGCTAACAAAAAGAGAGAAGAAAATGAAGGAAATTCATATCTGCTTCAATAGATTTCCGCAGATTTTTACGCTATCCTCGCATTTTTTACCTACCTTCGCATCATTAAAGCACTTCCAAAGAACTGGACATGATGAACAAACTCGACAAGAAACTGATATTAAACATCGTGATCATGCTGACGGTATGTACCACTACGAAGGCTATGCCGATCTCGGTGGGCACGGACTCAGTGGAGAAAGCCGACTCGCTGCCACGTCGTCATCACGACCTCGCCATGACCCTGAACAAGAAGACGGGGGACAAAGTTATGGCCTATCTCAATCTGGGATTTCTGGGAAGCACCGACCTTTTGCACGGTGTACAACTCAACGCTATGACCTCTCTGGCACATCAGGAGATGAGGGGTCTGCAATGCGCCGGACTGTCCAACATCGGCACAGGCATCAAAGGCGTACAGCTTGCGGGATTCTCCAACGTGAGTCTTTCCTCATTTCGCGGCATTCAGATAGGCGGCGTGACAAACATTTCGCGGGGTGTGGAGAAGGGTATTCAACTTACCGCCCTCGCCAACATCAGTTCGTCATACATGCGCGGGCTGCAGATTGGTGCATACAACTATGCGGACACGCTGAACGGATCACAAATAGGACTGTTCAATGCCTGCATCAGTCATCCACGTGGCGTGCAAATAGGTCTGCTTAACTATAGCCGCGATACTACGGCGCACAAAATAGGATTGGTGAACATCAACCCACTGACACGCATTGACGTAATGGCTTTTGGTGGCAACAGCAACAAGACAAACTTGGCCCTGCGATTCCGCAACCGAAGTACATACAGTATCCTGGGCTTCGGCACGCACTACATGGGTCTGGACAAGGACTTCTCTGGAGCGATATACTACCGTCTGGGACAATACTTCACGCTATCACCACGCTGGACTATCAGCGGAGACGTGGGCTTCTTCCATATAGAGACATTCCAACACGAGACGGATAGTAGGCCCGAAAGGCTCTATTCGCTGCAGGCGCGTATCAACGCTGATTATCAGATAAACCGCACGCTGTCGGCATTTGCCTCCGTCGGCTACGGTACGACGCGTTACTACAACAAGAATCGAGAGTATCGCACGCGGCCTATTGTCGAAGCAGGCATCGCCGTGCACTACGGACGACATGCGAGACCCATGGCGAAGCTCTTCCCCGAGGCGCAGGAGGAGATAGGCGATACAGCACGCATTTACGCATTCCACAACCCCGAGAACCAGCGGAAACGGCCGTGGCTGGCAGCCCTGGAAGTGACAAGCATCAATGTACTCGTGAACCGGTTTGACTGCTGGGTACTAGGAGAGGAGTTTCCAAGAATCAGCATGCACTCCATCAAACACAACTTCGAGACGGGTTTTGTGTGGGACAATGACCAGTTTTCCACCAACCTGTTTGCTCACCCTTATCATGGTGGGCTCTACTTCAACTCTGCACGAAGCAATGGGATGAGCTTCTGGGAGTCCATTCCTTATGCGCTCTGTGGCAGTCTGATGTGGGAGTTTTGCGGCGAGACAGAGCCACCCGCCATCAACGACGTGATGGCAACGACGCTAGGAGGTGTTGCTATCGGCGAGATAACGAACCGTGTGAGTGCACTGGTGCTCGACGACCGTGCTCATGGATTCAGCCGTTTCCTGAGGGAATTGGCAGGGACACTGATCAATCCGATACAGGGCTTCAATCGTATCGTAAGCGGCAAAGCATGGAAAGTGAGAAGATACTACTACAAATACCACGACTACCTGGCTCTTCCTGTAGCTTTCAGCGTGGCAACAGGCGACCGCTACCTGGCCGACGAGGGCGGCATCTTCCGCGGCGAGCACAATCCCTATGTGGACTTTGGACTGGCTTATGGAGACCCCTTCGACAGCGAACAAACTCGCCCCTACGACTATTTCACAGCCAACATCACTGTCGGTGTTAGCTCAAACCAACCGCTCATCACTAGTGTCCATCTGCTAGGAAGGCTTTGGAGTACTAACATCTACGAGGGCGAAGGAGTGACCTCGCTGTTCGGACTTTTTCAGCATTTCAACTACTACGACTCGGAGCCCGTGAAGGAAGGAAGCCAGCAGGTGCCCTATCGCATTTCGGAGGCTGCGAGCATCGGCCCAGGCTTTATCTTCCGTTTCCCGCGCGTGGGCAATATGGGGAGCATGGAGCAGCGCCTCTTCCTCGACGCCATCCTGCTGGGAGGCTCGCTGAGCGACTACTACACCGTCATCGACCGCGACTACAACATGGGAAGCGGTTTCAGCCTCAAGGCGCAGACACTGATGGAGTTTCCGAAGGTCGGCAACTTCTCGCTCGCTGCCGACTTCTACAAGATTTACACATGGAAGGGGTATACACAGGAAAAACTAGAACACTCAGACCCGCTGTATCTCAATGCGCAGGGCGACAAGGGTAGTGCTTCGCTGCTGGTGGTGAGCCCGCGGTTTAATATCTATTTGAAGAAAAATCTGAGCATAGAAGCTGGAGCTTCCTATTATATGCGCGACACGAGGTACAAGTACCACACCAACGTCCACGCACAGACCTTTGAGGTGCGCCTCGGACTGAGATACACGCTCTGACTTCTCCAGAAACAAGGGCCTATCGACGGGCTTGACAAATGGGCTACCTGTAATGACTTCTGCCAGATTATATGGTGACATCATCATACATTAGCGATAATCTTACCGTATGTTGCATCCTTGAAGTTGTTCTCGCGGAATGCTTTCTTCATATTCTCAATCTGCTTCTTGCAAGACTTTGAAATGCTTATAGTTTTGCTTGCGATATCCTTCAAAAGCCGCTCGTCAAGTGTTGTCCCTTTATGGTCCAAGCCATCTATAAACCCAAATGAACTCGCTGAAAGAGAAGAAAGAGTGTCCCGCAGCGGAGATACGACTGTTGTGGCGCCACATCATCATGCGTCAGAACCGAGCTGATAGGGACGACGAATTTGTGGAAGTGCGAGTACATGTAGGCAGACTTGGGCCAACCCTTCTCGTGGCCAATCTCGATATAGCACGACATAAGGATATAGTTCAGCAAGCAGAGGCCCAGAAATTTCATTGCGTGGAGCAACAGTTTTCTTAATAAAGAGCTCATTTTCATAATTCAAAATTTTTGTTGGCAAAGGTATAGGTTATCGATGCCAAAGTTTGTCATAGCTTAGAAAAAAGTGAGAAAATGCCTTTTTGCTGAGTAAAAGAGATCAAGGACACAGCTTTTGCGGCATTATTGTGTGGTAATATAAGGTATTAGGACGATGAAAAGAGCTATACTATCTCGAATTGGGGGAAGAACTATAGAAGGGGTAAGTAGCAAAATTTTGTAAAAATCTCATGCTGTACCGAACAAGCGATTGAGGGCAAAAGCGCGGTAGGACTATGCGAACCAACAAAAAACAATGCTATGGAGTGGAGAAAGGACCACAAAAGTTGAGATATGAAAATCCCCAGACTTACATCTGGGGATCTTTCAAACGTATTGTGAGCTAAAAATTATTCAGCCTTTGCCTCTTCAGCCTTCGGAGCCTCCTCAGCTACGACAGTCTCATCGGCAGCCTTCTTCGTAGAACGACGGCTACGACGCGTCTTCTTAGCCTCTGCCTTCGGAGTCTTAGCCATATTCTCATCGAAATCGACGAGCTCGATGAAAGCCATGTCAGCACCGTCACCCAGACGATGACCCAACTTGATGATGCGGGTATAACCACCGGGACGGTCGGCAACCTTCACTGCGATCGGGCCAAAGAGCTCCTTGATGGACTCCTTGTCCTGAAGATAGCGGAAGACAACACGACGGCTATTGGTGGAGTCGTCCTTTGCACGGGTGATAAGCGGCTCAACGTACTTCTTCAGTGCCTTGGCCTTTGCGAGGGTCGTAGTGATTCTTTTGTGCCGGATCAGAGAGATAGCCATGTTGGCGAGCATGGCCTTGCGGTGATCAGCAGTACGGCCCAGATGGTTGAATTTTTTATTATGTCTCATTTCTGTTTCTGTTGTTTGGACGGGTTAGCTACCCTTTTATTTCACGTATGGGATTACTCCTTGTCCAGTTTATACTTTGTAATATCGGTTCCAAAGGTCAGATTCAGACCCTCGAGCAAATCATCAAGCTCTGAGAGCGATTTCTTACCAAAGTTGCGGAACTTCAAGAGGTCAGTCTTGTTGTACTGTACCAAGTCGCCAAGCGTCTCGACATCAGCGGCCTTAAGGCAGTTGAGGGCACGAACACTGAGGTTCATGTCAACGAGACGGGTATTGAGCAACTGGCGCATGTGGAGCACCTCCTCATCAAACTCCTGATTCTGTTCAGTATCAGGACTCTCCAGCGTGATCTTCTCATCAGAGAAGAGCATGAAATGATAAATAAGGATCTTGGCGGCCTCTTTCAGCGCATCCTTGGGACTGATGGAACCATCGGTTGTAACCTCAAGGACGAGTTTATCGTAGTCGGTCTTTTGCTCAACGCGGAACGGCTCAACAGCGTACTTGACATTACGGATTGGGGTGTAAATCGAGTCGATTGGGAGTACGTTTACATCAAGGCAGTACTGACGATTCTCCTCAGCCTGGACATAGCCACGGCCTTTGTTAATCGACAAGTCAATCTGCATTGAAGCCTTAGAGTCGAGATGACAAATCACCAAATCGGGATTTAACACTTCAAATCCAGTAAGATACTTGCCAATGTCACCTGCTTTGAACTCAGTGGAATTCTCGACGGTGATACTAACTTTCTCATTCTCAAATTCTTCCACTACTTGCTTGAATCTCACTTGCTTGAGATTCAAGATGATGTTGGTAACATCTTCCTTAACGCCGGGTACGGAGGAAAACTCATGATCAACACCCGCAATGCGAATCGTGTTGATAGCGTAGCCCTCCAACGACGAGAGAAGGATGCGGCGCAGGGCGTTACCAATAGTAACTCCGAAGCCAGGCTCCAACGGACGGAATTCGAACTTGCCGAAATGGTCGTTGGCCTCCAGCATCACTACTTTGTCGGGCTTTTGAAATGCTAATATCGCCATTAATTCAATGATTATAATTATTGTTTTGAGTACAACTCAACGATTAACTGCTCCTTAATGTTCTCGGGAATATCAGCACGATCAGGCTTATGAAGGAACTTACCGCTCTTACTGTTCTCATCCCACTCCAACCAAGGATACTTGCTGTGGTTGAAGCCTGCCAAAGCAGCCTCAATCACCTCAAGGCTTTTGGCCTTCTCGCGAACACCAACTACATCACCCGGCTTCACCTGATAAGAGGCGATACCTACAACATTGCCATTGACGACAATGTGCTTGTGGTTGACAAGCTGACGAGCAGCAGCGCGAGTAGGAGCAATTCCAAGACGGAAGACGACATTGTCGAGACGGCTCTCCAGGTTCTGAAGAAGCACCTCACCAGTGATACCGTCAGCCTTGGCTGCAGCGTTGAACATGTTGTGGAACTGACGCTCCAAAACGCCATAGGTGTACTTTGCCTTCTGCTTCTCAGCAAGCTGAGCACCATACTCAGACACCTTACGACGACGGTTATTGCCGTGCTGCCCCGGGGGGAAGTTGCGACGGGAAAGAACCTTATCTTCGCCGAAAATGGCCTCGCCAAAACGGCGTGCAATTCTTGATTTAGGACCTATGTATCTTGCCATAATAAATATATGCTTAAAAAATGATGAGAATATTAGACACGACGACGCTTGGGAGGACGGCAACCGTTGTGCGGAAGCGGAGTAACATCGACGATCTCCGTAACCTGAATGCCAGAGGCATTGACGGCACGGATAGCACTCTCACGGCCATTACCCGGACCCTTAACGAATGCCTTCACCTTGCGAAGACCGAGGTCGAAAGCCACCTTAGAGCAATCCTCTGCTGCCATCTGGGCAGCGTACGGAGTGTTCTTCTTGGAACCGCGGAATCCCATCTTACCAGCTGAAGACCAGGAAATAACCTGACCCTCATCGTTGGCCAAAGATACAATAATGTTGTTGAACGAACTGTGAACGTGGAGCTGACCCATCGCGGTAACACGCACGTTTCTCTTCTTAGATGTTGCTGATTTTTTTGCCATAATTAATTTCCTCCTACAAATTACTTAGTAGCCTTCTTCTTGTTAGCAACAGTCTTCTTCTTACCCTTACGGGTACGAGCATTGTTCTTAGTGCTCTGTCCGCGAACGGGAAGACCATTACGATGTCTAACACCACGGTAGCAACCAATGTCCATGAGACGCTTGATGTTCATCTGAATCTCTGAGCGGAGGTCACCTTCTACTTTGAATTCAGCACCGATAATCTCACGGATCTTGGCGGCCTGGTCATCTGACCAATCGCAGACCTTAAGGTCGCGGCTCACGCCGGCCTTATCCAAAATCTTTGCTGAACTACTTCGGCCTATACCATAGATATAGGTCAATGCGATTTCGCCACGCTTGTTCTGGGGCAAATCTACTCCAACAATTCTAATTGCCATTGATAAACTTAAATTTGTTAAATGTCTTAACTACGCTAAAAAGCACGCAAAGTTACTGAATTTTTCTGACCCAGCATCCTTTTTATGCAATTTTAACTTTAGCCTTGACGCGTTTTGAACTTAGGGTTCTTCTTGTTGATAACGAAAAGACGTCCCTTGCGACGCACGATCTTGCAATCGGGGGTACGCTTCTTTAATGATGCTCTTGTCTTCATAAAGCTATTTATTTATATCGAAAAACGATTCGACCTTTGGTTAAATCATAGGGACTCATCTCGACCTTCACCTTGTCGCCAGGGAGGATCTTGATGTAGTGCATTCTCATCTTGCCCGAAATGTGGGCTGTGATATCAACCCCATTTTCCAACTCTACGCGAAACATAGCATTGGAGAGTGACTCAATGATAGTTCCGTCCTGTTCTATAGCGGCTTGCTTTGCCATAATCTCTTACTGTTTGTCCTTCTTTACTTTACTATTGTTTTAAACGATGTTAATATTTCTGGCCTACCCGGTCGTACAACAACGGTGGTTCCGAAGGGAACGAACGGATTGTGAAAAGTGGATTCATGCATCAGTCGAGGCTTGATAAAATGCGATCGGCCATGCTTGAACGCTAACGCTATCACAAGACACATACCCTCCTTAAGTACAGTATCGTTTACCCCAGGATTCATCCGCAAAATCGGATTTTCCACCCTATTTCGTCCCACACCATGACCAAAAGTCTTTTGTAAGACATAGGGATCGTGAGAATGGAGACTATATACTGTTCTGCTCATCTCCTTGATCGAATGGCCTGCCGATGCACGTCGCGCTACTTGGCGAAGCATGTCTCTTAAGGTTGATGTCAATGGTTCATCATCTTGGGAACTTCCCACTATAAAAGTATGAGCTCCAAAAGAATAATAACCATTTAGACAAACCCAACAGTTGACAGTAAGCCAATCACCTTCACAGAGCATGCACTCTCCTTCTAAAGAGGGCTCAATGTAGGCTCCGTTAACGAAGAAAGTGAACTCGGTGTCGGAGGACAGTGCTTCCTTACCTGAATTCGACTCTGTGGGTACAGTCCGCATGACTGCGTTGACCACTTTGTTCCGCAGGTGGCTCAAGGCCAACCTAGGTACTACGTGGCGGCCAACCTCTATTAGCGCACATGTCGCTAACTGGCTGGCCGCTCGTAAAAGAATTATCTCATCTTCGGTCTTCAGAAATATCCTCATCCTGCACTGATTCAGAATCAGTAGGCAGCTACACCAGCGTTGCCACGGGTGTGGCCAGAATTAAGGAGACCATCGTAATGGCGCATCATCAGGTGAGACTCGATCTGCTGCAGGGTGTCAATCACCACGCCAACGAGAATCAAAAGAGACGTACCACCGAAGAACTGACCGAAAGAGTCTTGCACATTCAGCAATCCAGCCAAAGCCGGCATAATGGCAATGAAAGCAATGAACAAAGAGCCCGGCAATGTCAAGCGTGACATCACAGTCTCGATGTAATCAGCAGTATCCTTACCTGGCTTGACACCAGGAATGAAACCGTTGTTGCGCTTCATGTCCTCTGCCATCTGAACAGGGTTGAGCGTGATAGCTGTATAAAAGTAAGTGAACGCGATCACGAGAACTACGTACACACAATTATACAACAAACTCTTGTTGTTCAACAACTGCTGGAGAACCGGACTGACATTGTCGGTAGAATACTGAACGATAGCCAGCGGGATGAACATCAATGCCTGAGCAAAGATGATAGGCATCACATTGGCAGCGAAAAGTTTCAACGGAATGTACTGACGTGCTCCGCCGTACTGACGATTACCGACAACGCGCTTAGCGTATTGCACAGGTACCTTACGGGTGCCCTGCGTGAGAAGGATGGATGCGCATACAACTGCATAGAGGATAATGAGCTCCACGATGAACATCACGAGACCACCACTAGTAATAGCGGTGAAACGGCTGGAGACCTCCTGGATGAAGGCCTGAGGCAGACGCGCGATGATACCAATCATGATGATGAGCGAAATACCATTACCCACGCCCTTATCGGTGATGCGCTCACCCAACCACAGGATGAACATTGAACCTGCGGCAAGGATGAATGTGGCAGGAATCATGAAATAAGTCCAACTGACACCAGAAGCCAAAGCAGCCGATGCCTGCATCTTCAGGTTGATCAGATAAGACGGAGCCTGGAAGAACAGGATGGCCACCGTAAGGATACGAGTGTACCAGTTGATTTTTTTCCTGCCGCTCTCGCCCTCGCGTTGCAACTTTTGGAAGTAAGGCACCGCGACGGCAAGAAGCTGCATGACGATAGAGGCCGAGATGTACGGCATGATTCCCAATGCGAAGATAGACGCATTGGAGAATGCACCACCGGAGAACATGTCCAAAAGCGACATCAAGCCGCCTGCGGTTTGCGACTGAAGTCTGCCGAGCTCATTGGGATCGATACCCGGCAAGACAATAAATGACCCAAAACGGTAAATAGCCGTAAACAGAAGGGTAATGAGGAGTCGCTGGCGCAAATCCTCCACCCTCCAACAGTTCTTCAGTGTCTCTATAAACTTTTTCATTAATCCTAGATAATAGTTGTGATACCACCCACTGCCTCGATAGCCTCCTTGGCAGTCTTAGAGAATGCGTGAGCCTTCACCTCAAGCTTGGCCTTCAATTCTCCGTTACCAAGAATCTTAACAAGGCCCTTTGCCTTGGAATAGCCAGCCTCGCGAAGCTCGACAGGGCTAATCACGGTAAGGTTCTTGGCCTCTGCAAGCTCCTGGAGCACAGAGAGGTTGATAGCCAAATACTCCTTGTGGTTAATGTTCTTGAATCCGAACTTCGGCACGCGGCGCTGGAGCGGCATCTGACCACCCTCGAAACCTACCTTATGCTTGTAACCAGAACGAGACTTAGCACCCTTGTGACCACGGGTAGAAGTACCACCAAGACCAGAGCCTGGACCACGGCCAATACGACGACGGCTGTGGATAGATCCCTTGGCTGGTTTCAAATTATTTAATTTCATAATCTATGAATCCTTTTAAAGATGAATTAATCAACGACCGTTACGAGGTGATGAACCTTGCGAATCATGCCACGGACACTCGGAGTATCCTCAACCTCAACAACCTGAGAGATCTTACGGAGACCGAGCGCCAACAGAGTGCGCTTCTGATCAATCGGAGCGTTGATGCGGCTCTTAATCTGCTTAACTTTAATTGTTGCCATTGTATTGAACCTCCTGTGATTAACCATTAAAAACCTTATCCATGGCTATACCGCGCTCACCAGCAACCATATAAGCATCACGCATCTGCGTGAGTGCGGAAATGGTAGCCTTCACCAAGTTGTGAGGGTTGGAAGAACCCTTTGACTTAGCGATCACGTCGGTGATACCTGCACTCTCCAAAACGGCACGCATAGCACCACCAGCCTTCAAACCAGTACCAGCAGCAGCGGGCTTGATCAGCACCTGAGCACCACCGAAGCGGGTCTCAACCTCATGGGGAACAGTACCTTTCAGCACGGGAACCTTCACGAGGTTCTTCTTGGCGGCATCGGTACCCTTCTGAATGGCAGCGGTTACCTCACCGGCCTTTCCAAGACCCCAACCGATCACACCCTTACCGTCACCTACGACTACGATGGCTGCAAACGTGAAAGTACGTCCACCCTTCGTAACCTTGGTCACACGGTTGATGGCAACCAGACGGTCTTTAAGCTCTACGTCACTATTAACTCTTACTCTATTCATTGCCATAATCGATTAGAATTTAAGACCTCCCTCACGAGCCGCGTCGGCCAGAGCCTGCACACGACCATGATAAAGATAACCGTTACGATCGAAGACGATTTTCTCGACACCAGCCTCTTTTGCCTTGTTGGCAACCAGCTCGCCGACCTTCTTGGCCTGCTCAGTCTTATTCATCTTCTCAAGTCCCAACGAAGAAGCAGAGGCAAGCGTAGTGCCAGTGATATCGTTGATGACCTGTGCATAAATTTGCTTATTACTGCGGAAAACGCTCAAACGAGGACGCTCTGCGGTACCCTTCACACTCTTGCGAATGCGGAACTTAATCTTAAGTCTTCTTTGTTCTTTCTTTGTCGTCATAATCTTAGCAATTATTAAAGTTACTTAGCTGCAGCCGTCTTACCAGACTTTCTGCGAATAACCTCACCCTGGAACAGGATACCCTTGCCCTTATAAGGCTCCGGCATACGGAAAGAACGGATTTTTGCACAAATGAGACCAAGAAGCTGCTTATCGCAAGTCTCGAGAGTGATGATGGGGTTCTGGTTGCGCTCACTCTTCGTCTCAACCTTCACCTCTGCAGGGAGCTGGAGGAAGATGGGGTGCGTATATCCGAGAGCGAACTCAATGAGGTTGCCCTTGTTACTCACACGATAACCCACACCGACGAGCTCAAGCGTCTTCTTGTAGCCCTCGCTCACACCAACAACCATGTTGTTGACCAAAGAGCGGTAAAGGCCGTGGAAAGACTGCTTCTGCTTGATGTCAGTCTCGTTTGCCTCGTCAATACTGAACTTTACCTCACCATCCTCGATGATGACCTGGATGGAAGGATCTACCCACTGTGAGAGCTCGCCCTTCGGGCCCTTCACGCTAACGACATTGTCCTTCAGCGTTACAGTAACGCCAGCAGGAATTTGAATTGGCAGTTTACCTATTCTTGACATGTTAAATCCTCCTGATTAGTAGATGTAGCAAAGAACCTCACCACCGATCTTCTCGGCGACAGCCTCTTTGTTGGTCATTACACCTTTGGAAGTGGAAATGATAGCAATTCCAAGTCCGTTAATAACTCTCGGCATGTCTTTGTAGCCCGTGTACTGGCGAAGACCAGGAGTAGAGACGCGAGTCAACTTCTTGATAGCACTCTGCTTGGTTACGGGATCATACTTCAAGGCCACCTTGATCGTGCCCTGAGGACCATCCTCTACAAACTTGTAGTTGAGGATGTAGCCCTTCTCGAAGAGAATCTTCGTGATGGACTTCTTCATGTTAGACGCAGGAACCTCAACCACACGGTGATGAGCCATGATGGCGTTTCTGAGTCTCGTCAGATAATCTGCTATTGGATCTGTCATAAAATATAAAAAGTTTAATTAATCGGGACTCCCCCGACAATATTAAAAAATACGCTTATCTTGGAAATGATCGCCAGGTGACGGAAGAATCCGTCCCTGACAATACATTCTAATTTTGCGATTTTACCAGCTGGCCTTCTTCACGCCCGGGATAAGACCCTGAGAGGCCATCTCACGGAACTGAATACGGGAGAGGCCAAACTGGCGCATGTATCCCTTCGGACGACCCGTGATCTTGCAGCGGTTGTGAAGACGAATCGGGTTCGCATTCTTGGGAATGGACTGCAACTTGCGAGCAGCCTCATAAGCCTCCGCGGGATCGTTCGAGGTAGCGATGATCTTCTTCAATGCAGCACGCTTCTCGGCATAACGAGCCACCAATTTGGCACGCTTTACCTCACGGGCTTTCATAGATTCTTTTGCCATATCTCTTAATCGTTTTTAGCGTTCTTAAATGGAAGACCGAAAGCCTTGAGCAGTGCATAGCCCTCCTCGTCGGTCGGAGCAGAGGTAACAAACGTGATGTTCATACCCTGAATGCGGTCCACCTGGTCGATGTTGATCTCCGGGAAGATGATCTGCTCAGAGATACCCAACGTATAGTTGCCACGGCCATCAAACTTGCTCTCGATACCCTTGAAGTCACGGATACGCGGCAGGGAAATGCGGACAAGCTTCTCAAGGAACTCGTACATGCGCTCGCGACGCAATGTAACCATCACACCGATCGGCATCTTCTTACGAAGCTTGAAGTTGGCGATATCCTTCTTAGAGAAAGTAGCGACCGCCTTCTGACCGGTGATTGTGGTGAGCTCATTGATAGCAACGTCGATAATCTTCTTATCCTGCGTTGCGTCGCCGAGACCCTGGTTGATGACAATCTTCTTCAAGACAGGAATCTGCATTGCCGAAGAATAGTTGAACTGCTTTTGCAAAGCAGGAGCAATCTGCTCCTTATACTGCTTCTTTAACTGTGCTGTATCCATTACTTGATTTCCTCCCCTGACTTTTTAGAGATACGCTTCACGTTCTTGCCCTCGTGCTCCACACGGATACGAGTAGCCTTTCCGCTCTTCGGATCGATCAGACTAACATTGGAGATGTGAATAGGAGCCTCCTGCTTGATAATGCCACCTTGCGGATTCTGCGCATTCGGCTTCGTGCTCTTCGACACGACATGCACGCCCTCTACCACTACGCGATCCTCATCGCGGAGTACCTTGAGGACTTTGCCCGTCTTGCCCTTGTCAGAGCCTGCGAGAACGATAACCTTGTCGTCCTTTCTAATATGGGTTTTTGCCATTTCTATTTGCTTTTAAATATTAGAGCACCTCAGGTGCAAGAGAAACGACCTTCATATTCACAGCACGGAGCTCACGTGCAACGGGGCCGAAGATACGGCTTCCACGAAGCTCACCAGCGTTGTTCAACAACACACAAGCGTTGTCATCAAAACGGATATAGGAACCGTCAGCACGACGGATCTCCTTCTTTGTGCGAACAATCAAAGCCTTGGATACTGCACCCTTCTTCAACTCACTCGATGGGATGACGTTCTGTACAGCCACAACGATTACGTCGCCTACGCTAGCGTAGCGACGACCCGTACCACCAAGTACGCGAATGCACTTAGCCTCACGAGCACCACTGTTGTCGCAAACAGTAAGTCTTGATTCTGCCTGTATCATATTTACTTAGCTTTTTCTACGATTTGAACCAGTCTCCATCGCTTCGTCTTTGACAAAGGACGGGTCTCCATAATCATTACAGTGTCGCCCACATTAGCCTCGTTCTTCTCATCGTGGGCATGGTACTTCTTCGTCTTCTGGACGAACTTACCATAAATAGGGTGCTTCTCCTTGAACTTGGAGGCAATAACAATGGTTTTATCCATCTTGTTGCTGACAACAACACCCTGTCTTACCTTTCTAAAATTTCTTGTTTCCATCTGGACCATTGTTATTTATTCAGTTCTCTAGCGCGAAGCTCAGTCTGCAAACGAGCGATGTCACGACGGGCCGCCTTGATCTGAGATGGATTCTCAAGCGGAGTAATCTGGTGGTTGAGCTTCATCTGGTCGTAAGCAGCCACGGCGTTCTCCAATTTCTCGCGCAGATCCTTGTCTGCGAGAGCCTTAATTTCAGTCATCTTCATACCTTAAGCGTTTTTATCGAAATCACGTCTGACAATAAACTTCGTTTTAACCGGCAGCTTCTGTGCGGCGAGGCGAAGAGCCTCCTTAGCAATATCGAAACTGACACCCTCTACTTCAAAGAGGACACGTCCTGGGGTAACAGGTGCAACCCATCCTGCGGGATCACCCTTACCCTTACCCATACGCACATCAGCAGGCTTACGGGTGATGGGCTTATCAGGGAAGATACGAATCCAGACCTGACCCTGACGATTCATATAACGGTTCACGGCCACACGGGCAGCCTCGATCTGACGGCTGTCAAGCCACTTTGCCTCAAGGGTCTTGATGCCGAAAGATCCAAACGCAAGCTGCGTTCCTCTGTGGGCATTACCCTTATTGCCGCGGCCATCTTGTGGTCTTCTATATTTTACTCTTTTTGGCTGTAACATGATAGCTTCTGCTTTTAACGGTTATTGTTTCTTCTGCGGCCACCACGACGATCGCGACGATCGTTGTTCGGACGGCGCGACTCCTTCTCCTGTGCAAAGTTGGGAGCCAAATCCACCTTGTTGTAGATTTCACCACGGCAAATCCAAACCTTCACACCAAGCAGACCTACCTTTGTGAGAGCCTCACACTGGCAGTAGTCGATGTCAGCGCGGAACGTATGCAGCGGAGTACGACCTTCCTTGAACATTTCCTTGCGGCGCATCTCAGCACCGTTCAAACGGCCAGAGATCTGAATCTTGATACCCTCAGCACCAGAACGGATAGCGTTCTGAATAGCCATCTTGGCAGCGCGGCGGTAAGCGATCTTACCCTCCAGCTGACGTGCGATGTTGTTGCCAACAATCGTAGCATCGAGATCCGGCTTCTTCACCTCATAGATGTTGATCTGAATCTCCTTCTTGAAGAGATTTTTCAGCTCCTCGCGGAGTTTGTCAACATCAGCACCACCCTTACCGATGACAATACCCGGACGAGCCGTGCAGATAGTGATGGTGACGAGCTTCAATGTACGCTCGATGACAATTCGAGAGACGCTTGCCTTTTCCAAGCGCTTGTTGAGGTACTGACGAATCTTCTGATCCTCGACCAGGTTATCGCCAAAGTCCTTGCCACCGAACCAATTCGAGTCCCAACCGCGGATAATACCCAAGCGGTTGCTAATTGGATTAACTTTCTGTCCCATTCTACTCCTTATTATTTGTCATCGTTAGTGTCAGCATTCTTCGAATCGACGAAAATCGTCACATGGTTGGAACGCTTGCGGATTCTGTAGCCGCGTCCCTGCGGTGCGGGGCGCATGCGCTTCATCGTCACACCCTCGTCAACGAAAATTTTGGAGATGAACAGTTCACCGTCCTCTGCCTTGCGGTCATTTTTAGCCTCCCAGTTGGCGATTGCTGAACGCAGCAATTTCTCAACATTTGCTGCAGCAGCCTTCTTAGAGAAGCGAAGCACGCCCAACGCGCGATTTACCTCCATTCCGCGGACCATGTCAACAACATAGCGCATCTTGCGCGGGGAAGAGGGGCAACCCTTGAGCGTAGCAAAATACTGGCTTTTCTTGGCCTCTTTCAGTGCCTCAGCCTTTATATGTTTTCTTGCTCCCATTATTCTATTCTATAAATGGATGAAATTGCCTGCTTACTTCTTGTTGTTGCCTGAGTGGCCACCGAAGCGGCGCGTGGGGCTGAACTCACCAAGCTTATGGCCTACCATGTTCTCGGTGATGTAAACAGGGATAAATTTGTTTCCGTTATGAACTGCAACGGTGTGTCCCACGAAATCCGGGGAAATCATCGAAGCTCTGGCCCATGTCTTCACGACGCTCTTCTTGCCGCTTTCGTTCATGGCAAGAATTTTCTTCTCAAGCGATACGTTGATGTACGGACCTTTTTTGATTGAACGACTCATAATTTAACGCTTAATAAGTTTACTTCTTGTTAGCTCTCTCAATGATGTACTTGTTCGAGAGCTTCTTCGGTGCGCGAGTCTTAAGACCCTTAGCATACAAGCCCTTGCGTGAACGCGGGTGTCCACCAGACTGGCGACCCTCGCCACCACCCATCGGGTGATCGACCGGGTTCATGACGACACCACGGTTGTGAGGACGACGACC
>DLZV01000033.1:19641-19991 GCA_003447235.1 Prevotella sp. | reverse complement strand
CGACGACCCAACCAGCGTGAGCGTCCAGCCTTACCAGACTGCTCCAGAGCGTGATCAGAGTTGCCTACACTACCCACAGTGGCCTTGCAAGCGGAGAGGATCTGGCGAGTCTCACCAGAAGGAAGCTTGATAACGCAGTATGCGCCATCGCGAGAAGTAAGCTGAGCGAAGTTACCAGCCGAACGAACCAAACGCGCACCCTCACCCGGACGGAGCTCGATGTTGTGGATCACCGTACCGACAGGAATGCGTGAGAGAGGAAGAGCGTTGCCCACCTCCGGCGCAGCCTCTGCGCCAGAAAGCAGCGTAGCACCTACCTGCAGTCCATTAGGAGCAATAATGTAACGTTT
>DLZV01000033.1:0-19442 GCA_003447235.1 Prevotella sp. | reverse complement strand
ATGTAACGTTTTTCACCATCAGCGTAGAAGAGCAAAGCAATGCGAGCCGAACGGTTAGGATCGTACTCGATTGACTTCACTACAGCTGGAACACCATCCTTCTCTCGCTTGAAGTCGACCAGACGGAACTTCTTCTTGTGACCACCGCCGATGTAGCGGACAGTCATCTTACCGGTGTTGTTTCGACCACCGGTAGAACGTTTGCCGTAAACGAGAGACTTCTCTGGCACGGATGCAGTAATATCCTCGAACGTGCCAATAACCTTGTGTCTTTGACCCGGAGTGACCGGGTTTAACTTACGTACTGCCATTTTTTATTTAATGTTGCTGTAAAAATCAATAGCATCACCGTTCTTGAGGGTGACGATTGCCTTCTTGAAGGCATTGCGCTGGCCTTTCACAAGACCCTGCTTCGTGTAGCGCGACATGCGCTTGCCTGCATAGCACATTGTGTTGACAGCCAACACTTTGACGCCGTACAGAGCCTCGACCTCTTTCTTGATGTCTGCCTTGTCGGCCTCGGGCTTGACGATGAAGCCATACTTCGGCTGTGCCGGAATAGTGTACTTCTCGCCCTTCTTCGTGCGGGTCTTGTCCAAAGAAGACTTGTCCGTCAGCTTCGACATCTTCTCAGTGACGATTGGCTTAATGATATATCCCATGTTTTATGTCTCCTTTTTTGTTTTACTTGTTCAAGATACCCTCAACTGCCTTCAGCGAATTCTCCGTGACGATGAGCACGTCAGCATCCAAAATCTTGTACGTATTGACGTCTTTTGCTACCATCACATGAGCCTTTTGGAGGTTGCGAGCAGACAAAAATACATTTTTATTTGCTTCCGGCAAAAGAAGAAGGAGCTTCTTGCCGTCTACTTTAAGATTTTTAGCAATATTTACGAAATCTTTCGTCTTCGGAGCCTCAAAGTTGAAATCTTCTACCACGAGGATAGCCTGCTCCTGAGCCTTGTAGGAGAGTGCTGATCTACGAGCAAGATTCTTTACTTTTTTGTTGAGCTTGAAACGATAATCGCGGGGCTTCGGTCCAAAGACACGACCACCACCTACGAGGACCGGTGAGTTGATGTCGCCACGGCGAGCACCACCGCCACCCTTCTGACGTCCGAGCTTGCGGGTTGAACCAGAAACCTCGCTTCTCTCCTTGCTCTTGTGCGTACCCTGGCGTTGGTCAGCCATGTACTGCTTCACATCAAGGTAGATAACGTGATCGTTTGGTTCGATACCGAAGACGCTCTCGCTGAGAGTCACCTTACGGCCGGTCTCCTGACCTTTGATATCCAATACGTTAATATCCATTACTTGTTGATGATTACGGTTGAACCAATGCATCCAGCCACGCTGCCCTTTACGAGGAGCAGATTGTGCTCTGGAATTACCTTTAACACTTTGAGGTTCTGGGTAGTAACCCGGTCGCCTCCCATCTGGCCGCCCATGCGCATACCCTTGAACACCTTAGCGGGGTAGGAGCAGGCACCGATAGATCCCGGCTTGCGAGCACGGTCATCCTGACCGTGGGTAGACTGACCGACGCCACCGAATCCGTGACGCTTCATAACACCCTGGAAACCCTTACCCTTGGAGGTACCGACGACATCTACAAACTGAGCGTCGTTGAACAGCTCCACCGTAATGGTATCACCGAGGTTGTAGTCCTCATCAAACTTGAACTCGGCCAAGTGCTTCTTGGGCGTTGTGCCGGCCTTCTTGTAGTGTCCCTGCATCGGCTTGGAGGTATTCTTCTCCTTAGCCTCGCCGAAACCCAACTGAACAGCCTTGTAACCATCCTTCTCAACGGTCTTAATCTGCGTTACAACACAAGGACCAGCTTCGATAACAGTGCACGGCACGTTCTTGCCGTCGGCACTGAAAACGGATGTCATTCCGATTTTCTTTCCTAATAATCCTGGCATTTCAATAATGTGTTTCTAAATGACTTGAATAGATAAAACGTAGGCATTAAACCTTAATCTCGACCTCAACACCCGACGGAAGCTCCAACTTCATCAGCGCGTCCACCGTCTTGGCGGTAGAGCTGTAGATGTCGATGAGACGCTTGTAATCGGAGAGCTGGAACTGCTCGCGCGACTTCTTGTTTACGAAGGTCGAACGGTTGACCGTGTAGATACGCTTGTGCGTAGGCAATGGAATCGGGCCGCTGACGATAGCACCCGTAGCCTTGACAGCCTTGACAATCTTCTCGGCCGACTTGTCAACGAGCTGATGGTCGTAAGACTTCAGCTTGATGCGAATTTTTTGACTCATGTCGTTTTAAAATAATTAATTGAATAAAATAATTTTGTTCTTGAAAAAGACGGGGATACGCCCTCATAAGAGTCATTCGCTATGCTGGCGTCCACCATCCTTTATATCTTATACCATCCCGGGAGAGAAAGCTCCCTCCCGGGACAGTTAAGATTCATTTTACTTCACCAACTCGGGATGGCCGTTGAGCTCCGTCAAGATCTCCTTGGCAAGAGCAGAGGAAACCGGTGAGTGGTGATCGTACTCCATAGAAGAAGTAGCACGACCAGAGGTGATAGTACGCAGGGCGGTCACATAGCCGAACATCTCCGACAACGGAACCATAGCCTTGACGATACGAGCACCGCTACGAGCCTCGTCCATACCCTGAACCAGACCACGACGCTTGTTCAAGTCGCCGATAACGTCACCCATGTTCTCCTCCGGCGTAACAACCTCTACGCGCATGATCGGCTCCATGAGGACCGGACCAGCCATCGGGCAGAGCTTCTTGAAGGCCTGGTGAGCGACCAACTCGAAGGAGAGCTGATCGGAGTCGACCGGGTGGAAGCTACCATCGGTGAGCGTGACCTTCAGACCCGTCATCGGGAAGCCACCGAGCACACCATTGGAGAGGCAGTCGCGGAAGCCCTTCTCGACTGAGGGGATAAACTCCTTAGGCACGTTACCACCCTTGACGACATTGACAAACTGCAAGTCGCCCTCCTTGAAGTCCTCATCCTTCGGCTCGATGGTGACGTCGATACAAGCGAACTTACCACGACCACCAGACTGCTTCTTGAAGGTCTCGCGGCTCTGAGCGGCACGTGAGATCGCCTCCTTGTAGTTAACCTGCGGCTTACCCTGGTTGCACTCCACCTTGAACTCGCGCTTCAAGCGGTCGATGATGATATCGAGGTGAAGCTCACCCATACCAGAGATGATCGTCTGGCCGCTCTGCTCGTCCGTGCGGACGGTGAACGTCGGATCCTCCTCGGCCAGCTTGGCAAGACCGTTGTCAAGCTTGGCGATGTCTGCCTGACTCTTCGGCTCCACAGCGATGGAAAGCACCGTGTCAGGGAAGCTCATAGACTCCAGCACAATCGGATGCTCCTCAGAGCAGAGGGTATCACCCGTGCGGATATCCTTGAAGCCAACACCAGCGCCGATGTCACCAGCGTCGATAGACTGCATGGGGATCTCCTTGTTGGAGTTCATTTGGAAGAGGCGGCTGATACGCTCCTTTTTGCCAGAGCGCGGGTTATAGACATAAGAACCAGCCTCGACCTTACCGGAATAAACGCGGAAGAAGACCAGACGACCCATGAACGGATCGGTAGCGATCTTGAAGGCCAAAGCTGCAGTCGGCTCGCTCTCGCTCGGCTTGCGATCCTCTTCCTCCTCAGTATCGGGGTTCGTGCCCACGATAGCCTCCGTGTCGAGCGGAGAGGGAAGGAAGGCGCAAACATAGTCGAGAAGCGGCTGGACACCCTTGTTCTTGTAAGAAGAGCCGAGCAGCATCGGCGTGCACTCCATAGAGATACACCCCTTGCGGATAGCAGCGATGATCATCTCCTCGGGAATATCCTTACCATCAAGGTAGAGCTCCATCAGCTCATCGTCAAAGCTTGAGGCAGCATCGAGCAACTTCTCACGCCACTCCTCAGCCTCGTCAACGAGGTCAGCAGGAATATCCTCGATATCATACTCGGCACCCATCGTCTCGTCGTGCCACAGGATGGCCTTCATCTTGATGAGGTCCACGACACCCTTGAAGTTCTCCTCAGCACCGATAGGAATCTGGATAGCAACCGGATTGGCACCCAGGATATCCTTCATCTGCTGTACGGTCTCAAAGAAGTCGGCACCAGAACGGTCCATCTTGTTGACATAACCGATACGCGGCACGTTGTACTTGTCAGCCTGACGCCACACAGTCTCTGACTGCGGCTGAACGCCGTCAGCAGCGGAATAGGTAGCAACAGCTCCGTCGAGCACACGCAGCGAGCGCTCTACCTCGGCCGTGAAGTCGACGTGACCCGGAGTATCGATCAGGTTGATCTTATACTTATTCTTGTTATACTCCCAAGAGCATGTGGTGGCAGCGGAAGTAATAGTGATACCACGCTCCTGCTCCTGCGCCATCCAGTCCATTGTGGCCGCACCATCGTGTACCTCGCCAATCTTGTGCGTCTTACCTGTGTAGAACAGGATGCGCTCTGATGTGGTCGTCTTACCGGCATCGATGTGAGCCATGATACCGATGTTACGGGTCAAATGTAAATCGCGATTTGCCATTGTCTTATTACCTTGTCCTTAATGTGTGAAAAGATTAGAATCTGAAGTGTGCGAAAGCACGGTTGGCCTCAGCCATGCGGTGCATATCCTCCTTACGCTTGAACGCACCACCCTGGTTGTTGAAGGCGTCCATGATCTCAGCGGCCAACTTCTCAGCCATGCTCTTGCCACCGCGCTTGCGTGCGAAGGCGATCATATTCTTCATGGAGACACTCTCCTTGCGGTCGGGACGAATCTCAGTAGGAACCTGGAACGTAGCACCACCGATACGGCGGCTCTTCACCTCCACCTGCGGAGTGATGTTGTCGAGGGCCTGCTTCCAAACCTCAAGCGGGGTCTTCTCCTCGCTCTTCACCTTGGCGCCTACGAGCTCGAGGGCAGTATAGAAGATCTCATAAGAGGTATTCTTCTTACCGTCGTACATCAGGTGGTTGACAAACTTGGTGACCTTCTGGTCATTGAACTTCGGATCCGGGAGGATCACATGCTTCTTTGGTTTTGCTTTTCTCATTTTATTATTTGAAATTCTATTCTGCGGAGGCTGTCGTCTTTGCGTTCTTCAATACCCACACTTGGGCGTTTACTCAACCTTATTGATTTCCATTCTCCAGCAAAACGATGTTTCTTTCGATTTTTAGCTCTTACACCTTGATACCAGACATCTCCGCCTGTTATCTTCGGTTAGGGGTTGGGGTGGCTATTTATTCCGCGAGGGTCAAGTCCTTGTCTCTATCTGAAACTACTCGGCCCTCGCAGAACGGGAGAATTTTACTTCTTAGCCTTAGGACGCTTTGCACCGTACTTAGAGCGGCGCTGCGTACGGTTGGCTACACCAGCCGTATCAAGCGTACCACGGACGATGTGATAGCGAACACCAGGGAGATCCTTCACACGACCGCCACGAACCAGCACGATACTGTGCTCCTGAAGGTTGTGACCCTCTCCGGGGATGTAGGAGTTGACCTCCTTCTGATTGGTCAAACGCACACGGGCAACCTTACGCATTGCCGAGTTAGGCTTCTTAGGGGTCGTCGTATAGACACGAACACAAACACCACGACGCTGAGGACAGTTGTCCAGCGCGGGAGACTTGCTCTTGTCCACGATTACCTGTCTGCCTTTTCTTACTAATTGCGAAATAGTAGGCATTGTTTTACTTTTTTATTTATATTTATTTTGTTTATTATCAACGTTTTGCGAATCGCAGCGTATCGTCCCAAAAGGACATTTTACCACTATGCAATTTCGAGGTGCAAAGGTACGAAGATTTCCCGAAATGACCTAACTATATAGAGAGGAAAATTTTGAGGACCGGAAAATATTAGCAACAAATAATATCCATTTGTATTTTTTAACCAGCATAAACTCTGAGCGATCCTCTGTAGTAGGAGTGAAAATCCAGCAAACTACAACGAATAAGACGACGACGGCGCCTCATAAAACCACAATACAAAAGGGGTTATTAGCATGATGAAGGATCACCTCCGAGGTTCCGTCACTTTATATACTATATAATGTACGCGCGCAAGCAAATCGCCTATTTATAAGCACATGGCAGAAGAATAGAAGAAGGATAGCAAACTGAAACCGAGAAAAAAGCATGGATAAAGAGCAAGGACAAGGCCAGCTAACGGTATATTTGACAACTTTTCTTACTAATTTGGTGTTTACGCGCATTTTTTTATGCCAAAACTTGCACCGGAAAGAGAAAACACATACTTTTGCAGTGTACTATTTAAGTAGTACACTATAACAAGAGAACAATAACGAATTAAAACCAAAAACAGACAAGGATATGATTGAAGTACAAGACCTCAGCTTTTCCTACCCGGGCGCCTCAAGCAAGGTGTTCGACGGGTTCCAGCTTAAGCTCGAATCGGGCCACACCTATGGCCTCTTGGGGCGCAACGGAACGGGCAAGAGTACCCTACTCTACCTCGCCTCGGGACTACTCCGCCCGAAGAAGGGCCATTTCTATATCGACGGCATGGAATCGGCCCAGCGCGATCCGTTGATGCTCAGCCGCATCTTCCTCGTGCCGGAGGAGTTTTCGCTGCCCGAGATGTCGCTTCAGAAATACGTCTCGCTCATCCGTCCCTTCTACCCCCGCTTCAACGAGCAGGTGCTCAACGACTGCCTCTCGGCCTTCGAGCTGCCCGACGTCCGCGACCTGCGCCAGCTCTCGATGGGTCAGAAGAAGAAAGTGTTTATGAGCGTCGCCCTTGCCGCAGGCACAGAATGGCTGTTGATGGACGAGCCTACCAACGGCCTGGACATTCCCTCGAAAGCCACGTTTCGTCAAGTAGTGGCGAAGAACTTGTCGGACGACACGACACTCATCTTCTCCACCCACCAGGTCCACGACGTAGAGCAGCTGATAGACCACGTCGTCATCCTCGACCAGTCGCGCCTGCTTTGCGACGCAAGCGTGAGCGAGATCACGCAGCGCTACAGCTTTGAGACCAGACAGGCCAACGAGATGAGCAACGACGTGCTCTATGCCGAACCATCTCTCCAAGGCAACAACGTGATCGTCCCCCATGCAGCCAACGAGCCGGAGACACAACTCAACTTGGAGATGTTCTTCTCGGCCGTCACCTTAGGCAAGATTCAAATGTAAATTGTAGAACCCAACAAAAGAAACAGTATGACCCAGTTCAATATACAGCGCATGAAGCAATACGCCCAATGGCAGCTTGCCACCCTCCGTGCCACCCTGCTAAAGATTACGGGCGTAGCCACATCCGCATTCATCCTCATGTTCCTCTTCGTCAAGTATGTCTCCCATAGAGACCTCCAAACGCAGAGCGACGACCTCACCCTGTTGTGGATAGGCTGCTTCGCCTTCTGCGGCGTCCAAGTGTTCCCCAACCTGCTAAGCAAGCAAGAGCGCACGTCGCTCCTCATGCTGCCGGCCTCCAATGCCGAGAAATTCCTCACCAGCTATATCGGCGTTTTGCTCACAGCCTTTGTCGTTCCCCTCGTCTCCTTCTTTGTGGCCGACGTGGTGCAATGGCTCATCTCGCTCTTGACCGACCACAAGCAAGCATTGCTGCTCACCCCGCTCGCCTTCTCCGACGCCCTCGACCTGCTAAGCAAGTTTTTTGGCGAGAACGCACAGATAGCATGGGCCGGACTTCCGAACATCCTCTGGCTCCACTCGTTCTATCTTCTAAGCGGCCTATTCTTCAAAAAGCTGCGCTGGCTATCGGCCACCATCACCCTGGGCGCGCTTGCCACCTTGACGACGTTATCCATCGCCATCGGTGGCTTCCTATTCCTCGACACGCTGAAAGACAGCGATTACAGTATCGAGTTCGTGCCGTGGGCTGGAGACGCCCTCATGCACGGCACGTCCATCCTCTTCCTGCTGCTGACCGTGCTCAACTACTGGTTGTCATTTCGCATCTTCAAGCGCTTGCAGGTCATTAACAATCGCTTCTTCAATTGGTAAATAACATTAAAGACTAGGGGGCTTATGTCACAAAACTGCATTTTGCTGCGTATATAGGAAAGAGCGGCAGGTGCAAAACATGCTATCCCCCATAAAAGAAAGGGACAAGAATATTAAAACCATTTGCATCAAACTCATCGCCCTTGTCACCATCCTGGTGACCAGTAGTTGTAGGGTCCACTCCACCCAAGAGGAGTTTGGCCCCAGCCGCAAGCAGAACGTCGCCGTAGCCGACTTCGACGAAATAGACCTCTCAGGCGGCCTCCAGGTCGTCTATGCCGAAGGCACTACCCCCAAGGTGACGGTAGAAGGCCCGGAGAAACTGATCGGCTACGTAAAGGTAGTACAAAAGGGCAAGCGACTCTACTTCAGTTGCAAGCCTTTGCCCAACAAGGGTCCGAGGATTGGCAAGAACCCGATCGACCTGATCACGATCACCATCCAGTCGAAGTCACTTCGACGCGTAGAGGTGAGCGGCGCCTGCGACCTGAAGGCCAAGCACATCCAGACAGCCGACGACTTCACGCTCAAGGCCAGTGGAGCAAGCGACCTGGAACTGGGCACGCTCCGTTGTGCCAAGACCCATATAGAGGCTGATGGCGCATCCGATATCGATATTGATCACATCGCTTGCGGCGAAGTCAATTTGCAATCATCAGGCGCCAGCGACATTCAGCTGAAGAACGTAGAAAGTCGCGAGCTCAACGCAAGGCTGAGCGGAGCGAGCGAACTGGAGGCTTCCCTCACGGGCGTGGAGACCATCAAGGCAGACCTTAGCGGCGCTAGCGAGGCCGACTTGAAGTTCAACAACTGCGGCACAACCCTCCTCTCGGCCAGCGGGGCGAGCAACGTGGACCTCTCGGGCACGATCCGCTCGCTGACGAAGAACGTCGGCACGGGCAGCAATGTCAAGGAAGAAAAACTGACCATTGGTCGCTAATCTCAAGCAAGGAAAGGACTACAGTTATGAGTTTCACGAATAACAAGGCCATTTTCGAGCAAATAGCCGACCGTCTGGCCGACGAGATCATGGCGGAGAACTATCCGCCTGGCGGACGGATACCCAGCGTCCGAGAGTATGCGGCTCTGCTACAGGTCAATACCAATACCGCCATCAAAGGCTACGAACTGCTCGCCCGCGAGGGAATCATCTTCAACAAACGCGGCATGGGCTATTTTGTCTCCGAGGATGCACGCCACCACATCGCCCAAAGACGGCAGGAGGAGTTTATGGAGACCACCCTGCCCGAACTGTTCCGCCAGATGCGGCTGCTCAACATCAGTATCGATGAAGTAGCCCAAAAGTGGGAAGAAAGCAAAAGGGAATAATACCCGCCTCCTCCCCTCTCCGATCGGGAGGGGAGGAGACGCAACAAGAGATATTAAAGACAACAAAGAACGATTCATCATGGGAAGAGACAACACCAAAGGCAAAATACAGAGGACAATCCTCCACTATTTGTCATGGAGAGGGATGGCCGCCAGCCTCGCCATGGCCGCCCTTCCAGCCACGGCAGCTGAGCCCGACTCGCTGGCCATCGACACGATGTCCTACGACCTGGGAGACGTCACGGTGACGGCCCAGCGCAAACTCGTCAAGAACGACATCGACAAGCTGACCTACGACGTGGCCAACGACGAGACGGCACGCACCAAGAACACCCTCGACATGCTCCGTTCCGTGCCCCTCGTGACCATAGACGGTCAAGAAAACATCAGCATCAAGGGATCGCCCTCGTTCAAGGTCTATCGCAACGGCCACCCCGACCCTACCCTCTCCTCACAAAACCTCAAGGACGTGCTCAAGTCGATCCCTGCCTCACAGATCAAGAAGGTGGAGGTCATCACCGACCCAGGCGCCAAAGAAGATGCCGAGGGCACACAATATATCCTCAACCTCGTCATGCAGAACAACTCCCACCTGGCAGGCGTGACGGGCACGGTGTCGGCCAACTACAACCCCTTGCGCCAAGGGCCAGGCATGGGTACTATGCTGACGATACAGAAGGGCAAGTTGGCCACGTCCATCAACTATGGATACCAGCACGACAAGAAAGACCAGGGCAACGACGCGACCCGCCAGTACCTGAAAACGGACCAGACGATGGAGTCGCGCTTACGCAATACCGTGATGACCAACGTCCATTACGGCAACATCAGCGCAAGCTACGAGGTCGATTCGCTCAACCTTCTGACTCTCAACTTTGGTGGCTACTACTACAATGCAGGCATCGGAAGCGTGAACGGATACGAGCGTATGACCAATGGCGACGGACAGTTGGCCTACTTCTACAACGTCAACGCCCAGCTCCCGACCTACTACGCCTACAACTTCGGAGGACGACTGGACTACCAACACAAGACCCGCAAGGAGGGAGAGGTGTTCACCGCATCCTATCAGTTGCAGACCACCCGCTCCCACCAGGACAAGACCGCGCAATACCTGAACATCTTCAACCTGCCCGTCAGCTACACAGGCTACGAAAACAACAGCCGCACGCAGTTTGACGAGCATACCTTCCAGCTCGACTACGTACGCCCGCTAGGGAAGTGGTTCAAGTGGAATGCGGGTGCGAAATACATCTTCCGCACGAGTGAGTCGGACGTATGGCTGACCTATACGGGGGCGGAGGAGATGAACCAGCACTCCCTCTTCCAGCACAACACCCAGATAGGAGCAGCCTACACGGAGTGGCTCTACTCGGGCAGCAAGATCCAGGCACGAGTAGGCTTGCGCTATGAATATAGTTTCTTGAAGGCAGAATACCCCGACGGATCGCAGTCTGACTTCCACAAGCGGCTCAACGACTGGGTCCCCTCGGCCTCCGTGCGCTACGCCCTAACGGACGCACAGTCGCTGAAGTTCTCATTCTCATCCAACATCAACCGCCCGGGCATCGACTACCTCAACCCCGCCGAGGAAAGAAACCCCAACTCCCTGAGCTATGGCAACCCGGGGCTGAACAGCTCGCGCAACTACAACCTGCAACTGGAGTACAACTACATCACGACCAAGGCTACCTGGATGGGTGGCGTCAGCCATACGTTCTGCAACAACCAGATCGGACAGTTGTGGTTTGACCAAAACGGCCTCTCCGTCACGACCTATGGCGACCTTCTCCACAGCCGTAGCTGGATGCTCTGGGCCTACGTGCAGACCGCCCTTTGGCGAGGCGCCAACCTGGGTGGAGGTCCCAACATTTTCTATCTCACCAAGAAGGACAGCCAGACGGGGCTTGAGCACAGCAGATGGAGCAGCTGGAACACCATCAACTTCACCCAGAAACTGCCCTGGAAACTCACCTTCGGCCTCAACGGAGGTTTCAATATCGGCAAAGAGGTGGAGAGCGTCTATTCCTACTCCGAACCTTCCCACTACTGGTATGCCTCGCTCAGCCGTTCCTTCCTCAAGGAAGACCGGCTGTCGGTACGCCTGTCGGCAGGCAACCTCTTTGGCCCAGACCTGCGCTCCTATCCCTCCCACACCGTCCAGGGCGACTTCCGTGGCACCCAGACATGGCTGGGCTCACAACGACATGTGGGCATCAGCATCTCGTGGCGCTTTGGTTCGCTCCGCGGAGGTGTGAAGTCCGTGGACCGCACCATCGAGAACGACGATATAGTGGGCGGCATCTCGACAGGAGGCGGCAACAAGCAATAGTTTAGTCGATTACCCAAACGACCGCGCACGCATTGGAATGGTCAAACTATGGCACGACATTCCGATGGGTGCGCTTTTTTGTGCTCATCCGACTGGGGTGGTTAGCGTTCTTTCAATACAGCCTACTTATGAAGCAAACAACAAGTACAGTATATCCGCCCCGCAAGGATTGGAAATACTATCACAAAAAAGGCACCCTGCCCTCGATGAAGAGGACCGGATGCCAAAAACTTCACATTATGAAAATTTAAAACACTTAGCCTGGCTTAAGCCTCGCCCTTCGGCGTACCGAACGGGGCGACGGTGCGAGCACCACCCTGCTGCGGCAATTCAATTTTGCCAAACTCCTTCTCGTAGCGAGTGATGTTGTCGTTGAGGGCTGCGAGCAGACGCTTGGCGTGCTCCGGAGCGAGGATCACGCGCGAACCGACCTGTGCCTTCGGCATGCCCGGAAGCAACATGGCGAAATCAGCTACAAACTCGTTCTTCGAGTGAGAGATGATTGCGAAGTTAGAATATATGCCCTTGGATACCTCGGGGCTAAGGTCGATCTGCAAGCCTTGCTGCTGCGGCTTCTGGTTGTTGTCCATTGTCTTGTTATTTTTTCGTTAGTATTAATATGTTCTGGTATGCAAAGTTAAGAAAAAAAATGGGGAGTGCCAAACAAAAAGGCAGAAAAAGCCCACAAAAATTCTTACCCCACCAGCATTTCCCTTTTCCCATGGGGTGGAAAAGAAGTCAAGGCCACCTCGCCTGCCCTTACGGGAGGAGAGATGGCCTTGGTCTTTAGTATCTGTTGCCGCAGACGACGCGGCTCTTCGTCATGTTGCGAGGAGCGCGCCACGCGGACCAACCTCCGGCGGTCTTGAGACCCTCGGGAAACCTGAGAGATCAGCGTTCTTGAGACCCCTCGGGAAACTTGAGAGCTCCGCGGTCTTTAGAACTCGGCGTTCTTCGGCGTGCGTGCGAAGGGTATGACGTCGCGGATGTTCTGCATACCCGTGACGAAGAGGATAAGGCGCTCGAAGCCCAGTCCGAAACCACCATGGGGGCAGGAGCCATAGCGACGCGTGTCGAGGTACCAGTCGTAGGAACTGGCCTTCATGCCGCGGGCCTCAATCTCGGCCACGAGCTTGTCGTAGTTCTCCTCACGCACGGATCCACCAATGATCTCGCCGATGCGCGGGAAGAGGACGTCCGTGCCCTGCATGGTCTTGTCGTCGGCATTCTTCTTCATATAGAAGGCCTTGATCTCCTTCGGATAGTCGGTCATGATGACGGGGCGCTTGAAGTGCTCCTCCACGAGGTAGCGCTCGTGCTCGCTCGACAGGTCCATACCCCAACCCGTGATGGGGAACTCAAACTTGCGACCGTTCTTGACCGCCTCCTCCAGGATGTTGATACCCTCGGTGTAGGTCAGTCGGACGAAGTCCTCCTTGACTACCGACTCGAGCGTGGCGATAAGCTGCTTGTCGATCATCTTGTTGAGGAACTCCAGGTCGTCGCGGCAGTTGTCCAGGGCCCAGTTGACGCAATACTTGATGAAGTCCTCCTCGAGGTCCATCAGTCCCTCCTGGTCGAGGAAGGCCACCTCTGGCTCCACCATCCAGAACTCGGCCAGGTGGCGCGGCGTGTTGCTGTTCTCGGCACGGAAGGTCGGTCCGAAAGTATAGATAGCGCCGAGGGCCGTGGCTCCAAGCTCACCCTCGAGCTGGCCGCTCACGGTGAGGTTGGTCTTCGTTCCAAAGAAGTCCTTGGAGTAGTCCACCTCTCCCGCCTTGGCGACACGGTCGAGGTCGAGCGTCGTCACCTGGAACATGTTGCCCGCGCCCTCGCAGTCGCTGGCCGTCACGATCGGCGTGTGGAAATAGTAGAATCCATGATCGTGGAAGTACTTATGGATGGCGATGGCCATGTTGTGGCGGATGCGGAAGACGGCGCCAAAGGTGTTGGTGCGCAGGCGCAGATGGGCATACTTGCGCATGTACTCGAAGCTCTGACCCTTCTTCTGCATGGGGTAGTCGGCCGGGCAAAGACCATAGACCTCGATCTCCTTACATTGGATCTCGCTGGTCTGCCCCTTGCCCTGACTCTCCACGAGCGTGCCGACCACGCTGAGGCAGGCTCCCGTGGTGATGCTCTTGAGCGTCTCGGCATCCACCGTGGCCGGATCTACCACCACCTGGATGTTGTTGATCGTCGAGCCATCGTTGAGGGCAATGAAATCTACGGCCTTGCTGCTGCGATGCGAGCGCACCCAGCCCTTCACATTTATGTCTTTTCCGAAGTCGGTACACTTGAGTGCATCGACCACTTTTGTTCTTTTCATCTCTTGTGTTGTTTGAAGATTGTTGCTCTCTACAAGCATCCCCATCCCCCAATTCTCCACAGAGCGCTGGTAGTGTTCATGCGGAACTACAATCCGCACGGCTCCCCGAGGCCCTATATATATAAGGAGAAGACGGGATGAGGGTGTTGTGAGATGAGTACTTATTCGAATGCGCCCATACGCAGCATCTCCACCTCCTTCTGGGTGAGGAAACGCCAGTCGCCGCGGCGCAGATTCTTCTTCGTCAAACCGGCAAACTGCACGCGGTCGAGCTTCACCACACGATAGCCAAGGCTCTCGAAGATGCGGCGCACGATGCGGTTCTTGCCGCTGTGGATCTCGATGCCGACCTGCTTCTCGTCCGTCGGGCTGGCATACTCGATGGCGTCAGCATGCACCTCGCCGTCCTCCAGCTCGATGCCCTCGGCGATCTTCTGCAGGTCCGTGGCCGTGACAGGCTTGTCGAGATAGACGTGATAGACCTTCTTCTTGAGGAACTTCGGATGGGTCAACTTGCTGGCCAAGTCGCCATCGTTGGTCAGAAGCAGCACACCCGTGGTGTTGCGGTCGAGACGTCCTACGGGGTAGATACGCTCCTCGCAAGCGTTCTTCACGAGGTCCATGACGGTCTTGCGCTGCTGCGGATCGTCGCTCGTGGTGACATAGTCCTTCGGTTTGTTGAGCAGCACATAGACCTTCTTCTCCATCGTGACGGGCTGGTCGCGGAACTTCACCTCGTCGGAGCGCAAGACCTTCGTGCCAAGCTCTGTGACTACCGTGCCATTGACCAGCACGGCACCAGCCTGGATATATTCGTCGGCCTCACGGCGAGAGCAAACTCCGGCGTTGGCCAGATACTTGTTCAGGCGAATCGGCTCGTTGGGATCGATGTTCTCCTCCTTATATTCGATACGCTTCTTGAGCGAATACTTCGCGTTGGGATTGTAGCCCGGCGTATGCTGCCTGCGGGGCTGTCCGTAGCCGCCACGCTGCTGGTAGCCGCCCTGCTGGAAGCCCCGCTGCTGATAGCCGCGCTGCTGATAGCCACCCTGCTGGCGCTGCTGGTAGCCGCCCTGCTGGCGCTGCTGGTAGCCGCCCTGCTGGCGCTGCTGATAGCCACCCTGCTGGCGCTGCTGGTAGCCGCCCTGCTGGCGCTGCTGATAGCCACCCTGCTGACGCTGCTGATAGCCGCCCTGCTGCTGACGCGGCTGATAGCCCTCCTGCTGCTGACGCGGCTGATAACCCTCCTGCTGCTGGCGCGGCTGATAACCGCCCTGCTGGCGCTGCTGGTAGCCGCCCTGCTGACGCTGCTGGTAGCCACCCTGCTGGCGCTGCTGATAGCCGCCCTGCTGACGCTGACGGGGCTGATAGCTACCCTGCTGACGCTGCTGGTAGCCACCCTGATAATTGTTTCTCGGGCGATAGCCGCCCTGATACTGTCCGCCCTGCGCGCCCTGGAGTCCTGCTCCGAAGCCTTCTGGACGGAAGCCGCCCTCGCCACCTTGGTTGCTGCGGTCGCTGCTGTAAGCGCGCTGCGAGTGGATGCGCGGACGCTGAGGCCGCGATGAGCGATAATCCTTCTGCTCACTATTACCCTGACTCTCAGAAGAGTTGGCCTCGCGGCCACGCTCATCCTGTCCGTAAACGGGTTCCTGCTTGTTCTCTAATTCTTCTGCCATAACAGTATTGTTTTGAATGATAGATATGGCCTCACGGCCAAGTAATATATAAAATTGTCTTGATTAGATACCTGTGTAGTTGTGCGGCGTGATGGCGAGCAGCTCCTTGCGCACCTCGTCGCTGACGTTGAGCGTGCCGATGAAGTCGTGGATGGTCTGCTCCGTCACCTTCTCGTTGCCGCGGGTGAGCTGCTTCAGGGCCTCGTAGGGATGCGGGTAAGCCTCGCGGCGCAAGATGGTCTGGATGGCCTCAGCCACGACGGGCCACATATTGTCGAGGTCCTGTGCGATTTTCTCCTTATTTAATATAAGTTTGCGAAGTCCCTTGAGGGTGCTCTGGATGGCGATGATGCTGTGGGCCACGGGCACGCCTACGTTGCGCAACACGGTGCTGTCGGTCAGGTCGCGCTGCAGACGGCTCACGGGCAGCTTGGCGGCGAGGAACTGCAGCACGGCGTTGGCCACGCCGAGGTTGCCCTCGCTGTTCTCGAAGTCGATGGGGTTGACCTTGTGGGGCATGGCGCTCGAGCCGACTTCACCCTTCTTGATCTTCTGGTGGAAATACTCCATCGAGATATACATCCAGACGTCGCGGTCGAGGTCGATCATGATGGTGTTGATGCGGCGGATGGCGTCGAAGATGCTGCCCAGGTGGTCGTAGTTGCTGATCTGCGTGGTCCATTGCTCGCGCTCCAGTCCGAGTTTCTCGGAGACGAAGCGGTTGGCGAAGGCGCGCCAGTCGTACTCGGGGTAGGCGACGTGGTGGGCGTTGAAATTGCCCGTGGCGCCACCAAACTTTGCCGTGAACTTGCAGGCCTTGAGGGCGTCGAGCTGCTCGCGCAGGCGATAGACATAGACCTCGATTTCCTTGCCCAGGCGCGTCGGCGAGGCGGGCTGGCCATGGGTCTTGGCGAGCATCGGCACGTCCTTCCACTCCTCGGCATAAGCCTGGAGCTGGTCGATGAGCTCCTCGACCTGGGGATAATAGACCTCCAGGAGCGACTCCTTGATGGACAGGGGCACGCTCGTGTTGTTGATGTCCTGCGAGGTGAGTCCGAAATGGATAAACTCCTTGTAGGCATCCAGTCCGCCGATGGCGTCAAACTGCTCCTTGATGAAATACTCCACGGCCTTGACGTCATGGTTGGTCACCTTCTCGATGTCCTTCACGCGGGCGGCATCCTCCTCCGTGAAGTCGCGGTAGATGCTGCGAAGACGGTCGAAGAGAGCCGTGTCGAAGCCCTTGAGCTGCGGCAGGGGGAGCTCCACGAGCGTGATAAAGTATTCGATTTCCACGCGGACGCGATAACGTATCAGCGCAAACTCTGAGTAATAGTCGGCCAGGGGCTCGGTCTTGCCTCTGTAGCGTCCGTCAATAGGAGAAATGGCGGTCAATGTATCCAGCTTCATCATTATATATATTAAACGCTGCAAAATTACGAAATAAATTCCGTTCCGCTGCCATACGGGTGGCTAAAAGTCCTTAAAATCTCGCCTCTTTTCGTCAACGCCTCCTTTCTCCCCAAAAAATCTTTAATTTTGCAAGCATCTGTACCAAGCTTCACCACGAGCCCAACACAGACGACAAAACAATAAAGCAAGATGAAGAAAACTACTCGCTTATTAAAATGGCATTTTAAACTTTTGTGGCAAAATATAAAATGCCATTTTAATAATACAGGATAGACAACGGCTATATAGCTCGTTATGAAAATGAGGCTTGGAGAACCATCACGACCTCAATTGCATGATATCACAAAAAACACTTTGTCGGCTTTGTTTACCACAAAGACCCATCCAAAGCCACGTATTATGACAACACGCAGAAGACGGACGAAGCGGTCTTCTCATTGACAGAAATGCGGGAAAGGGCGAAGAAGATGGGCGCAGCGAGGGATTTTTGCCTGATTCTGATTTTGTTAAATGAATACGGAGAAATAGTTAACGGGGCGTTAATTCATGCTAATCGGCTTGCACTTGGCTGAACGGAAGGCTATTTTTGTATAGTGGCTGCGCCATGGCAATTTGCAAGCCAGCCATCAATCACATGAATTGCAGGGCGCGTCGAGTGGTTGAAATGTAAAATATAATCAAAAGAAACGATAATGAAAAAGTTAAATTTCTTATCAACATCTTCGGTTGGGAGTCGGAAAAGACCGTTCTCGTATCGGTCTCGTATCAATCACGTATTGATCACGTATTGATCCCGTATCAATCCCGTATCGTTCTCCTATCGTTCTCGCTTCCGGAAGCGGAAACAATACGGAAACAATACGGAAACAATATGAGGTCGATATATGCTGGAATGGAGGACGATACGTGGTGGATACATGGAGGAAGCGTGGCGGAGACTTGGAGGAAGCGTGGCGGAGAAAGCCATGACCTCTGCCAGACCTTCCGACGCAGCATCAGGGCAAGCCTTGGCACGGCGACTGCCAGCAAGGAGACGCAGATCGTCTCGCCTTAGCCTCTACCGCTGCTCATACTTCCGATGGAAGACCAGCAGACAGAGGGCGCCAGCCAACGCCATCGGCACGCCAATAAGGGCAGGAAAGTTGTATCCCAACCCCATCGCCACGGGGATGCCGCCCAGGAAAGCGCCTACGGCATTGCCCAGGTTGAAGGCGGCCTGGATGCAGCAGCCACCCAGCATTTCGCCACCCTCGGCATGCTTCACGATCAGAAACTGCTCAGGCGACCCGATGCCGAAAAGACAGACGCAGCAGACGAACATCAGCACCACCGAGACCCAACCAATGGGGGCGAGGAAGAAGGTGAGCAGGAGGGCTGCGGCGGCCAAGAACTGGAGGTAGCAGGTGAAACGGCCCGGCATGAGGCGGTCGGCAAGCAGGGCGCTCACCTGATTGCCCACGACCATACCGCCACCAGCAAGAATCATCAGGAGCGAGATGCTGGCAGGGCTGAATCCGCCCTCCGTCTGCAGCAGCGGCGAGATGTAGCTGAACCAGCAGAGGATGCCGCCATTGCCCAGGAAGGTGGCCGCAATGATGAGCCAGGGCGCCAGGTTGCGCAGGAAGCGAAACTGCGCCTTCATGCCATGGTTGGGCAAAGCCTCGACGTCGGGCACCCATCGGTGGATCATATACAGGGTGAGAAGTCCGAGGGCGATGCAGCTGGCGAAAGGCACGCGCCAACTGAATGTATGGCTGAGAAACGTACCAAGGGGAACGCCCAGCAAATTGGCTACCGGCATGCCTGCGCACATCATCGCCACGGCATTGGTCCCCTTGCCCTCCCGTGCTATCTTCACCGCCACGATAGTGGCCGTGCCGAAGTAGGCGCCATGGGGCAGTCCTGCGACAAACCGGGCGCAGAGCAGGATCCAGTAGGTGGGCGCCACAGAGGCGGCCATGGCGCCGAAGGTGATGAGCGAGGCCAGGAACATCAGTATATGCTTGGGCCGATACTTGTGCATGAGGATCAGCGAGAAGGCTCCGGCACAAACGCCGAGCGCATAAACAGAGATGAGGTGGCCTGCTTCTGGGATGGAAACATGCATGTTGTGGGCAATGTCGGTAATGATGCCCTCGATGATAAATTCGGCGATGCCCAGGGTGAACGTGCCCAGGGCAAGGGCAAATAGTCCTTTCTTCATTTGTGCTTGTGCAGTCTATGTTATCCTAAAAAATCGTCTGCAGAGAGGCCCTTTAAGGGAAACTGTCAGGGGGAAAAAAGAAAATTCCCGCAGCCCCACGAATGAAGCCACGGGAACCACCCCTGTGGGCGTTGACGGATTCGAAC
>DLZV01000005.1 GCA_003447235.1 Prevotella sp. | reverse complement strand
GGACACCCTTGCTATTGGCTATACAATTCCCGCTATTAGGGCTTGTTAGGGACTTGCACCCATTCGAATAAGCTCATGCCGAGCATACACGCAAACAGGGGGTGGGGCACGGGAAAATCCCGCAGCCTCACCCCCTGAGTATAGGTAGTGGCGAAGACTTAGAGCTTCGGCGGATTGCGCTTGTTGCCCTCGGTCAAGAATCCATGGCGGTAGGCATGGAGGAGCTCCTGGAGGTCCTCGATTTGGCGGCGCAGCTCCTTACCCTTGTCAGTATCGGCCACACGCAGGCTCCGATAGTTCATCTCAACGATCTGCGTAGTACTGCGAATGTCCGTGCCACGCTTGATGGCATCGTCGGTAGAGGTGAACGGCTCATGCTGGACGAGCTGGAATCCGCGGCTGTGATAAACGAGGGTGTAGCCGGCAATACCGGTCTCTTTGTGATAAGCCTGGGCGAAACCGCCATCGATGACCATCAATTTGCCACCCGCCTTGATGGGGCTCTCGCCCTTGCTGACATGGACGGGGACGTGGCCGTTGATGATGTGGCGATTCTTGCCCTCCACCTCAAACTCGTCGAGGATGCGGTCGGCCGTGGCCTCGTCGTCACGCAGGGCATAGTAGAAGCCCTTGTTCTCCTTGTGGGTCTCCTTCTCGGCCAGGAAGTAACGCTCGAAAGTAGCCATCTTCGCCTTGTCGAAGAGCGGACTGTCGGGTCCGCACCACAAGTAGCAGAAGTAGTCGATGGCCTCCTGGCGCAGTTTCGGATC
Source organism: Prevotella sp. (assembly GCA_003447235.1). Taxonomy (GTDB): domain Bacteria; phylum Bacteroidota; class Bacteroidia; order Bacteroidales; family Bacteroidaceae; genus Prevotella. Next base: position 42,219 of record DLZV01000005.1, on the reverse strand, counting down.
GCAGTCCTGCTGGAAGGCTGACCGGATCATCATACCGAGATGATAGAGAAGCTCGCGACCCTTGTAGCTCTTGCCCGGCAGGATTTCCACAGCCTTGAACGATCCATCGGCATTGAGGGGAATGGAGGCGTGGTAGAGGAGGTTTCCATTGACCTTCTTGAACATGCAGCCGCGGCGCAGGATGAGGTTGATGTGACTGCGCAACTTCTCACTGACGACGAAGGAGTGGTGGAGCTTCGATATGAGCATCTCTTCCTCGGGCGTGAGCTTGTTGGGATGAGCCGGGTCGATGGTGGGGAAGTGGCAGGAGAGCATCTTGTAGGCCTTTCCATCTACACGGCAGGTGCCGGCCTTGAAGTCGATCGCCTCCAGGAGCTTGCGGCTGCCCATCTTCCACAGCGGGTGCTTATCAACAAGGGCGGCTTCGAGCTTAAACTGGATGACGCTGATGGCTTTGTGCATGCGGGCAATGAGGAGGCGGCTCTTGTCGTCGATGGCCACATCCTTGGAGACTTTGGGCAGGAACTCCTGACACGGATCGTCGCCATAGACGTCCATGGCAAAGGTGGCAAGGTTGACGAGGTTGATGCCGTAGCCGTCCTCCAAGGTCAGCATGTTGTCGTAGCGCAGGGCGATGCGAACGACGTTGCATATACAAACATCGTTGCCTGCGCACGCGCCCATCCACAGCACGTCGTGGTTTCCCCAGGTGATGTCCCAGTCGTGGTAACTGGCCAGGATGTCGAGGACGGTGTGGGCACCGGGACCTCGGTCATAAACGTCACCAAGGATGTGGAGCTGGTCGATGACGAGGCGCTGGATGACGTTGCTGATGGCGATGATAAACTGGTCGGCGCGGCCAATCTCGATGATCGTAGAGATAATAGATCCCACATAGTCGATTTTGTTCTTCGCGTCGGCATGCTCATGGAGCAGCTCCTGGATGATGTAGGAGAAGTCCGTGGGTAGCGTCTTGCGTACCTTGGAGCGAGTGTACTTGCTCGATACGTCGCGGCAGATCACCACCAGGCGGTGGATTGTGACGCGATACCAGTTGTCGAGGTTCGCCTTCTCGCGCTTCACGAGGCGCAGTTTCTGCTCGGGATAGTAAATCAGCGTGCAGAGGTTGCGGATCTCCACCTCGCTCAGCGTGTCGGCGAAGAGGTCGTTGACCTTGCGTAGGACGTTGCCTGAGGCGTTCTTTAGAACATGCTGGAAGGCTTCGTTCTCTCCGTGGATGTCGGCGAGGAAGTGCTCCGTGCCCTTCGGCAAGTTCATGATCGCCTGCAAGTTGATGATCTCCGTACTTGCGTCGGCAATCGTCGGAAACTGGCGGGCAAGTACTTCGAGGTACCTGCGGTCCGCTTCGAGGTCGTAAACTGTTTTTTTAGATTCCATTTCTGATTGGTTTAGGCTGATGGTTTATATTGTTATTATTATATTGATTTGATTGATTTGATTGTTCATTCATTCTGCCAAGTCATCAGAGAGCTACAAGTCTTTCGCCCGCTTGGCGGATCGCAACGGCATGAAACCCTCAGTGAGAAGCAGCCTTCTCCCCAGCACCGCCACGGCGCGTCGTGAGAATCCGATCGCCGAGAAGCGGGGGAGGATGGCTTTGAGTTCCTCCTCGTCGTAGTCAAGAAACTTAATAGCGGCGTAGAGGTCGCAAAGGTGGCGCAGCGAAAATTCATTGCGGCGTGAGAGCGTGCGGGCGTTGAGCAGAAGGGTGACAACCCGCTTTAGCGCGTCGCTCTCGTCCTGGAGTACGGTCCGCCATTTTTCCTTGGCCGTCTCGCCTGCCAGCAGCAGGTCGTCGGCAGGCAGCGCATCCCGTCGTTTCGGATGGCGAACGGGATAGCGGCTGATAGCCGTGGGATCGTTGTCGGCAAGAGGTGCGTTGAGCTCAAGGCGGCGTACGGCCTCCGCCACAAGTGCCATCACGTCCTCATCCTCCGCCCAAAGGCAGAGACGGCGCCAGTGGTCGGCATCGAGGGCATGGAGGTGGCCCAGGCGTTCAGAAGAAATCTGTGCTGAGGGCTCTCGGTCTATGGCTGCATGGAGAAGATATCCGATCACTTCATTGTCCTCGGGGGTGAGGTAGTGGGCATAGCGCGTGTCGATCACCTTGCGATAGAGATCCACCGAACACCTTCCCATGGTTTCGACCGAGAGGCGCGAATCGAGAAGGGCGCAACCGATGGTGTCTGTCTGATCGTTCCATCCAAGGCGGGCAAGGCGCGCTGCCTCATGGTCCGTAGAGGCAAGGATTGCATCGGCCCGAGAGACCATGCGTCGCTGGTAGAGCACGGTCATCGCCAGTTTTGACCACCGCCGTTCGTGGCGGCAGCGATAGGCGTCGAGCGCTCCGTGGGGAGAGACCACCACGCCGCAGCCTTGTTTCCCAGCCAGTCGTACCCATTGCGCCGCGCGCCAACTCCAAATCGTGTGGACATGGACGATATGAGGGCGAAACGAGCGAAGCTTCTGCCCAATGGCGTCGCGACGGGTAGCCACACAGACCTCAACGCCCAATTGTTCCTGGACGGTGGTCAGCGCAGTGAGATAGGCGGAGAGCAAATCGTCGCGTCTGACATGGCCTATATAGTGAAGAACACGCATCAGATCTTATGGGTGATAAAATCGTCTTTGTTGGCCCGGTGATAGCGGACGTGGAAAGCGAGATAGTGCCATAGCAGCCGCATCTCGTAGAGGAAGAGGCGACTGGCGTGCTGATCCTCATCCATGCTGCGCAGCGCACGCAGACAGATCCATGTGCGCAGGCCTACCGTGGCAGCAAGCAGCAGTACGGCCCAAGCCACCAAGATCCAACGCGCGGTGAGACAACCCAAAAGCACGGAGGCCATGAGAGCTACCACGCTGAGATGAAGGAGCGTCTGGGCGAGGTTGTGGCGCCAGCGGTGGGCAGCAGTCCGCGCCATGTGACGGCGGTCCTCCATATAGTAGAGCAACTTGTTACGCCAAGCCTTGTCCGTGGGACAGAGTTCGAGGAGCGTGCCGTCTTCCGAGTTTTCAAAGGCCGTGGCCCCTGGGCGCGCATACTCATTGACGATGAAGTCGTACTCGCCACGCAAGTATTTCAGGTTGGCACGGAATCCGTCGCGCTTCTCAAACTCCGAGCGGCGGAGCATCAGCGCATTGCCTTCGCAACGATAGGCCGTACCGCGGGCCAGCTCCTGCTGGAGGTAGAGACTCGTGTAGGATCGCAGGAAGCGACGGAAGGGCGGCGTGTCGTCGTCAAAGCGCGTATGGCCAATGACGAGATTGCGCTCCTGCGTGGCATGGCGGGCCATGGCACGAAGCCAGTATTTCGACTGAGGACGGCAGGTGACGTCCGTCAGGAGAAGCCATTCTGTCGTCGCCGCTTTTTCGCCCACGGTGATGGCCAGTTTCTTGCGGCTCATATAGCGGGACGAGTCGGGGATATAGGTGGCGTAGAGGTGCGGATTGGCGGCATACTTCTTGAGCACATCGTCGGTGTCAGACTCTCCCCGCCAGAATACCACGATGATGCGAAATGGGGCGGGGTAGTCCTGCTCCAGCAGCAGGGGGAGGTGCTGGTCTAACTCGTAGGCTTTATCGTGGGGGGTGACGATGATGCTCACGGGGGGATAGTCGCAGGAGGGTTCTGCCATTTCTTTGACCTTGTCCGCCTCATGGTCCTCGCTCGTGGTTTGGACCTCTTCCGCTTCATGGGCTACAAGCGGATTCTCTGTGCGCCGCGACTTGCGGAGAAAGACGTCCGTCAGCGTGGCAGCCAGCACCAGTAGCAGGAGGATCCCTCCACCTATGAGAGATGCAGTATCTATTATGAGGGTCATAGCTTGTCTGCTTCTTTCGTCAGGTTAGGCCTGGTCGTTTTTCTTCTTGCCGAAGATGGTGGCGCTCAGACTTTCCAAGGCGGCCTGTTTGTCCTCCTCGCGGATGAGGAAGGAGATATTGAAGTTGCTGCCGCCATAACTGATCATGCGCACGGGGATGTGGCGCAGCGCCTCCGTGGCAAGGTTTTCGAAGCCTGTGTTGGCACTGTCGAGGTCGCCGACCACGCAGACGATGCACATATTCTCATCGACCGTCACCGTGCCGTATTTCTTCAATTCTTCCACGATCTCGGCCAAATGGCTGACGTTATCTATCGTCATCGAGACGCCGACTTCGCTCGTAGCAATCATGTCAATGGCCGTCTGATAACCCTCGAAGGTCTCGAAGACCTTGCGCAGGAAGTCTGGCGAACCAAGTTTGCGGCTCGACTTCACCTTGATGGCCACGATATGGTCCTTGGCCGCCACGGCCTTAAGTTTGCCGCGCACCAATTCGTTGTTGATCAGCGTGCCCTCTGCGTCGGGATCCATCGTGTTCTTCAGACGCACGGGAATGCCTGCATACTTCGCAGGCTGGACACAGGTGGGGTGGAGGATCTTCGCGCCAAAATAGGCTAGCTCTGAGGCTTCCTCGAAGTGGAGCTGGCGCACAGCCTCGGTATGGGCCACGAAGCGCGGGTCGTTGTTGTGGATGCCGTCGATGTCTGTCCAAATTTGAATTTCCTCCGCTTGGAGGGCCACGCCGATGAGCGAGGCAGTATAGTCGCTGCCACCACGCAGCAAGTTGTCCACCTCGCCATAAGCGTTGCGACAGATGAAGCCCTGGGTGAGATAGACCTCATAGCCAGGATTCTTCTCCATCAGGCGCGTAAGGCGCTCGCGGATAGCTCCCGGAGCCGGCTCGCCGTTCTTGTCCGTCCTCATGAAGTCGAGGGCAGGAAGCAGGATGGCTTTGACGCCTGTCTCCTGGAGGTGGTTGACCATCATCGTCGTACTGATGATCTCGCCTTGTGCCACGATTTGCTTCTCCTCAAAACTGGTAAAAAAGTCCTTGGTGAAAGTGCGGAGAAAGGCAAACTCCTCACAGAGAAACTGGCGCATACGTGTCCTGTATTCCTCGGTGTCGAAGAGCGCGTTGACGTGCCCCATGTATTTCTGTTCCAGCGCGTTGATGACTTCGTTGGCGCTGTTGGTATTCTTCTTGTAGAGATAGTCGGCCACCTCGACCAACTCATTGGTCGTACCACTCATAGCGGAGAGCACGACGAAGGTCGGACGTCCGTCACGAGTGACGAGACGGGCTACAGATTTGATTCTCTCGGGACTTCCTACGGAAGTTCCACCGAATTTCATTACTATCATTTCCGTTCTTAATCGTTTTTGTTACCCTTTTTGTGCCATTTCCTCAGCATCTTCCTCTTCCATCTCGCGCTGGCGCTCGCCGTCATCGATGAGGCTGAAGACACGATTCTTGCAGCGATAGACCTTGCCAGGGAAGAGGTCAATGAGATGAATATTGTGGGTGGACATCACTACCGCCGTGCCTTCCTTGCTGGCTGCCTGCAAGAGAGAGACGATGCTCGCTGCCGTCTCGGGGTCGAGGTTGCCCGTAGGCTCATCGGCAATGATGATCTTCGGTTTGTTGAGCAGGGCGCGGGCGATGGCGATACGCTGCTGCTCGCCACCAGAGAGTTCGCTCGGCATCTTCTCGGCCTTGTCGCTCATGCCGACTTCGGCCAGCACCTCGATGATGCGGCGATCTATCTTCTCATTGTCGGTCCATCCCGTGGCCTTCAGGACAAAACGGAGGTTGCGATAGACGGTGCGGTCGTGGAGCAGCTGGAAGTCCTGAAAGATGATGCCCATCTGCTTGCGAAGAGCGGGGACGCGACTGCGGCGCAGAGCCAGCACGCTCTCGCCAAGGACGTCGGCACGTTCGGCGTCCTCGGAATCGATGTCGAGCTCGCAGTAGATGGTCTTCAGCAGCGAACTCTTACCCGAACCGACACGGCCGATGAGGTAGATAAACTCACCCTCGTTGACTTGAAAATCGACATTCTCCAAGACGAGTTTCTCGTCTTGGTATATATTGGCTTTTTGATAATTGATAAGCATCTTTCTCTATCTATAGTATGATTCTTTGCAAAGTTAAGCATTTTTCTCCAAACAAGAGCGCCGCTTGCTGGAGAAAATATGCGTTTGAGTCGTTTTTGTGGGTTTTCAGACGGGCTGGTGGTAGGTTTTGTCGCACAAGGGACGCTGGATTCAATAGTTTTCCATGATCCAGCGATGCTTCTTCCGCTGCTTGGCATTGAGGCCTACATGCTTTTGGAAGATTGAAAGGAAGTCGTGGCCCGAGGGACTTTGGAAGCCTCGGATATAACTGGACATTTCCACCGCCTTGTCCTCCACATGACGGCCCTTACCCCAGACTGTAACCTCCTCAAGGGTGTTGAACTGTGGCATCAGGGCGAGGGTGTCGCTCATCTGCGAGCGCTCCAGCGAGAGGGGCACAAAACCGGAATGGGAGAGGGTGAGACTCGTGAAAGGTTTAGTGAGCTGAAACTGGCCGCGGTAGTCGCTCTTCGCACGCTCCCCGGTATTAGTCATAACCACTACGTCGCGCAGGGGAACGCCGGTCTCCATGTGGACAACCACGCCACCATGCTGGGCGTGGACTTGGGTAGCGACCAGCAGGGCAAGCAGGGGCAACGAATACCGACTGAATACGTATTGCACTGAACACATGTGGACAAAAGTAACAAAACGCTCGCAAACCATCAAAACATCCAAAGTTTATTAAGAAGATTTAGGCGAACATCGCGGACGAATAACATTTTGATACAATTGCCTGAAATGTAAAATCCAAAGAATGGATAAGGGAAGAAAAAAGGAAAAGGGCATCCGCAATGGATACCCTTCGTCGTGATTTCGCCGGGACTCGAACCCGGAACCCTCAGTTTAGAAGACTGATGCTCTATCCAGTTGAGCTACGAAACCCCACCTATTATGATGTCTTTTGAAAAAGCGGTGCAAAGGTAGCTATTTTATATGAGAACAGCCCATGTGTATTCAATTTTTGCCCCATATTTTTAACTAAATTAACAATACAAGACAAAACAAACCAACTACAGGCTGGTATCAGCAGGAGCGCTACAATTCATCCAGCTCGATTCCGTCGGTGTCGAGGAGATAGGTGTGCGTACCTAAGCGGGCCTCGAAATAGGGCGGTTCGTCGCGCAGCGAGATGTCGTCGTACCTGAATGGTGCAACGATAGTGTCCTTGCCATCAGGGGCGATGAGCCCCATCTTGCCGTCCTTCTGTGCGATGATGGGGATGGTCACAAGGTCATCGACATAGACATAGCAGGTGCGCAGGAAGTCGTAGCGAGGCGAGACCAGCACGTTGCCATGATGGTCAAGGATGCCAAACTTGCCCTCGTGCTCGATGATTTCGTGATTCTGACAGTAGATCTCACAGATCATCTTGAGGTAGCGCTCGAACTTGGCCTCATCCTGAAGCAGCTGCTGCAGGTAGATATAAGTATCGCTGTAGTTGGCCATGGCCCTGGCGAGGATGATCTTCAGGTCGAGTCCGCTCGCTGCCTTGCGGTTGAGGTCGAAGTAGCGGGCAATGGCTTGCTCCTTTTCGTCGAGCGAGAAATCCTTGAGGTGCTCCTCAAAGCGAAGCATGTGGCCCTTGCTGCCGTGCATGGCCTTGATATAGCGGTGGATCTGCCGCTCCATCTCCTTGCAAACGAAGTGGCGTATCTGCTTTCTCTCGATCGGATCAGCGTATTGCGCTTCGAAGTTATCTTGCGTTATCTCCATATTGTTTTCTCCTTTTCGACAAAGGTATGGATTATTTTTCAAACCACAAAATGTCGGGCACGATTTCTGTTGTTTTTTACTTTTTCTCCTTATTATATATATAGAAGGCTGCCGCGTGATGTTGTTGGAAACTTCCACATGATATTGATAATGACCTCCACATTATATATATTGAAGGCAACCACACTCAGCTCAGACTGTCTCTACTGCTGGCGATGGGCAGCAGCCAGCTGGTCGGCAAGCCACTGCGGAGAAGTCACAACTGTGAAGTCGGGGATGACTACATCCGCAAGCGGAGCGACGACTTCGCGGGGATTGGTGGTGGCAAGGCCTACCACACTAGATCCTGAGTCGCGCCCACTACGCAGTCCGTTGATGCTGTCCTCGAAGACTACACAGTCGGCTGGGGCTACACCGAGGCGACTTGCGGCCAGCAGATAGCAGTCGGGAGCAGGCTTGGATCGGGGGAAATCGCCTGCCGTTAGGATGAGGTCGAAGTAGGGGATGAGTTCGGGATGGGCCCGATAGACATTCGCCATCTTGTCGCTCGCCGAACTGGTGACAATGGCCGTGCGTACGCTCGAGGCACGCAGAGAGGTGACAAAGGCTTCGAAGCCAGGAATATAAGGAAATCCCATGTTGTGCTCAAAATCCACAAGTTGGGAGGTGATGAGCTGCTGTCGCTGCTGGTCACCGTCAAAGTAGGCGTGGTAAATCTGTGTGAGGGTCTGACCCTTGATTTTCTGCGCATAGGTCTCACCATCACCATAATAACGTTCAAAGACACCTGCCCAAAAGGTGGTGTATTGCGACTCGGTATCGAGGACTACGCCATCGAGGTCGAAAAGAGCTGCTTGAAACATTTTATCCATCATTTTTCTAATCGTTGGCAAAGTTATGATTTTTTTTTGTAACTTTGCCCTGATTATGCGTCAGAGATTTTTCCAACCCGTGATAAGCCTCCTTTTTGCCACGCTCCTGATGACAGGATGTGGCGGAAAGGGTAGTGTGAAACCCCTCAGTATCACTCTTGATAGCATCGTCATCGACACGACGGCGACGCTGGAGAAGGGTGATGTCTGCAAGGTGCATCTGAAGTTGCACCTCTTCAAAGGCCCGCATGCCGCCGCGCTCAACGACTCGCTGCTGCGGATGGGCCTCTTGCAGCCCGACTACATGGCACTAAGCTATGAGCCGATCAATCCCCGGACGGCCCTTCCCGCCTTCGTACGCCGACTGGTGGAGGAACAAGCGGCCGTCTTCAAGCGCATCCGCAGTAGGGAAGCCGACACGCAGCCGCTGCGCTACGAGCTGAGTTGCGAGACGAAGGTGCTGGCAGGAGCTGGCGACGGCGTCATCTATATAGTAAGGACACGCACGGCCGACAGCACGGGAGAACCACTGACATGGACCGTGGTGCGCAATATCACGCCAAAGGGACACTGGGTACGCCTCGACGAGGTCTATGACGCAAAGGACCGCGACCGGCTGCCAGGAGAGATCCTGACGCAACTGGCTGACGACCTGCAGCTCGACGACACGACCGCCGTGAGAAAGGCAGGCTACTTCGTGGGCATCAACGCCTACGCTACGGACAACTTCATGCTCTTCGACGACAGCATCCACTTCGTCTATGTGCCTGGAGAAATTGCTCCCAAAGCGGTCAATATCACTTTAGACAGATAAGAAATGGAAAAGATACTCAAATATTTCCCCAACATCACGCCCGAGCAGAAACGACAACTGGAGATGCTCGGCCCGCTCTATGAAGACTGGAACGCGAAGATCAACGTCATCTCGCGCAAGGACATCAGCAACCTCTATGAGCACCATGTGCTCCACTCGCTGGCCATCGCTCAGGAGATGCGCTTCCGACCGGGCACGCGCATCCTCGACTTTGGCACGGGCGGAGGCTTCCCTGGCATTCCACTGGCCATCTTGTTTCCCGAGGCGAGTTTCAAACTCATCGACCGTACGGCGAAAAAGATACGAGTGGCGCAAGAGGTGGCACAGGCCATTGGTCTCCGCAATGTCACGGCCGTTCAACTGAGTGGAGAGGAAGAGAAGGGAAAGTTTGACTTCGTAGTCTCCAGGGCGGTCATGCCGCTGCCCGACTTGGTGCGCATCGTCCGCAAGAACATTGCCCGCGAGCAGCAGAACGCACACCCCAACGGTCTCGTTGTACTCAAGGGCGGAGACCTCACGGCCGAGTTGCGACCTTTCCGTGGTCTGGCTGACCGGGAGCCACTCAGCCAGTGGTTTGACGAGGAATGGTTTAAGGAGAAGGAACTGGTCTATCTGCCACTCTGACGACTCCTGCGGTCTTTCCATCACCATACACGACCATACTTAAGGCAGGCTCCGAAGGTAGCGCAATCCTACGACCTGGACATAAGATATGGTGATGATATATAAAATAAGATCGCGCACGTACATTATATAGATAGAAGAGAAACAATGACGGTGAAATTTGAAGAAACCATCCAGAAGGCCACACAAGTCCTCTACGACGGTCGCCTCAAAGAGGCCATCGACTTGTTGCGGCCCATCTACGACGGCCATCCGTCGCTGGTGGGCTATGACGATTTGGACCGCATCGGCAAGGACTATGCCATGATGCGCGACTACATGCTCCAAGGCTATGCCGACCCACAGCGGGATCAACTCTACGACCGCTTGCTCCACGACCTCTATCGCGTCGTGGCCAACTTGATGGTCTCCTGGCGGTGCAAGAACGTCGAGGTGTACGCCACAGCCTTTCGCACTGATAACCATCTGAACAGAAGCCACGACTTTATCAAGACAACCCTGGAGCGCTTCCTCGCCGATGGGACGATGGTGGAGCCGGCGAGCAGCGAAACGGATGAGGCCACGAAGGAGCGCTATACGCGCCACCAAACGTTTATGGAGCGACTTTTCTCCGCCCTTTTCATCTCCCTGCAGTGGACAGAGGCCGATCAGACGTTCTTCGAGAGTCTCCTGCTCTCGCCACTGATCGACCCAAACGACGCGCTGCTGATCATCAGCGGTGTGACTCTGGCGACAATGAATGTCTATGACGAGCGCAAATGGTTGATGCTGGCCAATATTTACACGCGAGCCACCAGCGAGCCTCTTCGCCAGCGCGCCCTGACAGGATGGGCTTTAACGTCCCACCCGGAGATACCGTTTTTCAAAAGCCAGCAGGAGGCATTCGTGCGCCTGACGGCTGACGAGCAGACGTGGGCCGAACTTCTGGAACTCCAAAAGCAGGTTTTCTTCTGCATGAACGCGGAGAAGGACAATGTCACCATCCATAAGGAAATTCTCCCCGATATGATCAAGGGGTCGAACCTGCGCATGGGGAGGTTTGGCATCGAAGAGAAACCCAACGACGAACTCAACGACATCCTACACCCCAATGCCGACGAGGAGGCCATGGAGCGTGTGGAGAAAAGCATCGATCGAATGCGAGAGATGGAGAAAAAAGGTGTTGATATCTATTTCGGAGGCTTCTCCGTCATGAAGAGCTTCCCGTTCTATCGCGTGCTCTCCAACTGGTTTGCGCCTTTCAGCATCCATCACCCAGGGATCGCCCAGGCGCAGCGGGAGATAGGAAATTCCAAGATGATCCACGGACTGCTGGGCCGCTCGCCCATGTGTGACAGTGACAAGTACTCGCTCGTCCTGGCCTTGGGAGAGATCATCGACCGCATTCCGGCTAATCTGCGAGACGCTATGCGGGCTGCCGGAGAATTTGGCGACTTGCCGCAGGCGGACAAGGAGGAACTGGCCTCGCCGACCTACGTTCGCCGACTGTATCTACAGAATCTCTACCGCTTCTTCCGCCTGTGGCCGATGCGGTCGCAGATAGAGGGCTGCTTCACGGACCAAAAGAGCGACAAGGCTTTCTTCTTCTGCTCGCCATTGTTTGAGCACCAAGACTTCATGGTATCGAAACTACAACTTGGTTCCTTCCTCCTTAGACGGGGAATGTACGACCGACTGAGCTTCCTGCTGGAGACGATGAAGGACAAAGAAGAGGGTGGAAAACTGGATTTCCTGCGGGGTTGTCTCTACCTCCACGATGGCCAGAACCAGGGGGCACTCGACATCTTTAGCAGACTGCTGGCTAACGGACGCCAGAGTCTGTCGCTGCTCAAGGCAACGGCGAAAGCTGCCATGGCCACGGGCGACTACCTCCTGGCGTACAACTGCCTGAGCAAACTCCAGGAGTTGGAGCCGAACAACTTCAGAACACGCCTCAACACCTGCCTGGCGGCGCTCAACGCAGGAAAGGTGAAAGAGACGCTCAACACGCTCTATGAGCTCTACTACAACCACCCCGACGACCTCACCGTTCAGCGTGTGCTGGCCTGGACGCTACTCAATGGCGACAATCCGCAGAAGGCGCTGCCGATCTACGAGAAGCTGCTGGCGGGCAAACCTGTGGATGAGGACTATATCAACGCGGGGTACGCGCGCTGGATAGCAGGCGACGTGGTAGGGGCGCACGAGACCTTCGGACGCTACCCCAACACGCCACACATCATGGATGAGTTTGAGAAGGACAGAGAACTGCTTCAACGCAACGGTATCTCGCATACGGACCTCACACTCATGGCGGATGCCGTGAGGGAGGGACAATAATCATAAAGGACTATCAGTTTATATCATGCCATCAAATAATAATACTGCCAACGGGGGAGGACGTCGTTCAGCGGCCAGCAAGGCTCCCGTGGACTCCACCTACGGCCACCTGCAACCGCAGGCGCTGGAACTGGAGCGTGTCGTACTGGGTGCGCTAATGATCGACAAAGACGCCTTCACGGTCGTCTCGGAGATGCTGCGTCCCGATACGTTCTATGAGCCGCGCAACCAAAAGGTCTATACGGCCATACAGACCCTCAACATGGCGGAGAAGCCCGTGGACATCATGACCGTCACGGAGGAACTGCGCCATGAGGGCGAACTGCAGAACATAGGCGGACCGGGATATATCGTCGAACTGAGCTCCCACGTCGCCTCGTCGGCACATATCGAATATCACGCGCGCATCCTGCAACAGAAGTATCTTGCACGCCAACTGATCAGTTTCGCTTCTATGGTGGAAACGGAGGCCTTCGACGAGACGGTGGACGTGGACGCGCTGATGCAGAAGGCGGAGGGCGGACTCTTCGAACTCTCACAGCGCAACATGATGCAAGACTACACACAGATAGACCCGGTCATCAAGCAGGCGCACGACATCCTCCTCAAAGCGGCCAACAACACGGGAGGACTCACGGGTGTGCCGACAGGCTATACCAAACTCGACGAGATGACGGCGGGATGGCAGCAGTCGGACCTCATCATCATCGCTGGACGACCGGCGATGGGTAAGACATCGTTTGCCCTGAGTATTGCCAAGAATATCGCCATCGACTACCGCAAGCCCGTGGCGTTCTTCTCGCTTGAGATGAACAACGTGCAGCTGATCAACCGTCTCATCTCCAACGTCTGCGAGGTGCCGGGCAGCAAGATCCTCAGCGGTCAGTTGTCGGAAGACGAGTGGGTGCGCTTTGACAAGCGTCTGCCGCAGATGCAGGGGGCACCGCTCTATGTCGATGATACGCCCGGACTCTCGGTCTTCGAACTGAGAACGAAAGCTCGCCGACTGAAACGCGAGCACGACATACAACTGCTGATGATCGACTACCTCCAGCTGATGAACGCCAACGGCATGCGCTTCAACAGCCGACAGGAGGAGGTCTCCACCATTTCGCGATCGCTCAAAGGCTTGGCCAAGGAACTGGATATTCCCATCATCGCACTCTCACAGCTCAACCGTAACCTAGAGCAACGCGACGGACTCGATGGCAAGCGCCCACAGCTCAGCGACCTTCGCGAGTCGGGTGCCATCGAGCAGGATGCCGATATGGTACTCTTCGTACACCGACCGGAGTACTACCACATCTACCAGGACAGCAACGGGCAGGATCTCCGTGGACGCGCACAGATCATCATTGCCAAGCACCGTAAGGGTGCGACGGGTGATGTGCTGCTCGACTTCAAGGGTGAATACACTCGCTTCTCCAATCCCGACTCCTTCGACGCAGAACCTCAGGCTCCGAATGGCGAAGGCGAGATCATGGGCAGCAGGATGAACGGAGTAATAGATGATAATTTTCCAGACGCTCTCCCATTGCCACAAACGGATATCACACCCGATTTCTAAGTTGAAGTTGACTGGAAAGGATAAAAGGATAAAAGGAGAAGACAGGAATGGACAAAAAATGATAAATGCGCATGAGATGACTCTCATACGCATTTATTTAACCAATTTGATTCCAAAATATCCATGTACAATCTTTGTTACCCAGGACTAATACGATCTTCTGTCCATTAACAGTTCCTGAAACCTTTCTACCTTATGTCTTTCTTCACCCATTAAATTGAATGACGCTGCAAAGTTAGTACTTTCAGCAACCAAGCGATTATAAAAATTACGGAACGAATAACCAATTTTACGGATAATGAGCGAGAATGGTGTTTCAAACTCCAATTACTCGCATATTTATAAGAAATACTCTCATATTAGCATTATGAATCCTGTCAATCGCAATATTCTCCGTCTGGCCATTCCCTCTATCGTCAGCAATATCGCAGTCCCGCTGCTCGGACTGGTCGATCTGACGATCGTAGGCCACATGGGCGACGCACGCTACATCAGCGCAGTAGCCATCGGCACGATGATCTTCAACTCCATCTATTGGCTGACGCTGTTTCTACGCATGGGCACGAGTGGGATGACGGCGCAGGCCTTCGGCGCACAAGACAGAACGGAGGTGCTGCGCATCTTGCAACGGACGCTTTTCGTCGGACTATTCCTAGGCGTCTTGCTGCTGATGCTCTCACCCTTGCTTCGCCCTCTCCTCATCTATCTCATGAGCACGCCTCCCGACGCCGTGGTGCTGGTCGAGACCTATTTTGACATTGTAATCTTTGGCACACCCGCCATGCTCGCACTCTACGGACTGACAGGCTGGTTTGTCGGCATGCAGGACACACGCACGCCGATGTGGGTCGCTATCTTCCAAAACGTGGTCAATATCGTTGTCTCCCTGCTACTTGTCGTCGTTTGCGGATGGAAGATGGAGGGAGTGGCCACAGGCACGCTCGTGGCGCAATGGAGTGGGGCACTGGTGGCGTTGGCAGCCCTCGCACGCAGACTTCACCAGCCATTTCTCCATACGAGCTTAGTCGGTCTCCTGGCCGACTACCTTCCTCATCGCAAGGAAGTCTTCAGCCGTCCTGCCCTCCACCGCTTCTTCGTAGTCAACCGCGACATCTTCCTACGTACGCTCTGCATGGTGGCCGTCAATGCGTCGTTTACATCCTTCGGAGGAAGACAGGGAGCTCTGGTGTTGTCGGCCAATACACTGCTGCTCATGTTCTTCACCTTTTTCTCTTACATCATGGACGGTTTCGCCTTTGCTGGCGAGGCGCTATGCGGCAAACACTATGGAGCTGGCGAACTGGCACAACTTCGCTTCACTACACGACGACTGATGATCATTGGTGCAGTCATGGTAGTGGCGTTCACCACTGTCTATGTGCTCTTTG
Source organism: Prevotella sp. (assembly GCA_003447235.1). Lineage (GTDB taxonomy): Bacteria > Bacteroidota > Bacteroidia > Bacteroidales > Bacteroidaceae > Prevotella. The sequence continues at coordinate 26,962 of DLZV01000005.1, read as the reverse complement.
GAAAAGAAATACTACTACTGATGACGAGCGACACGTCCGTAGTGGAGGCTTCCACCCACTATCTCTTTTGGGCCTATCTGATACCCGTGGCAGGTATGGCGGCTTTCATCTACGACGGCGTGTTCATCGGGACCACGAAAACGCGTGCAATGCTTGCCACCACCTTCGTTGCCGCCCTCGTCTTCTTCGGTGTCAACATCGGGTTGATACTGCTGGCAGAGACCGAGGTGTGGCCCGCCTCGCTCGACCACAATCATATCCTATGGTTGGCCTACATTCTCTTCCTCACGGCAAGGGGCGTGGTCCAGTTGGTCCTCTACCGCCGCTTGTTCTGCCTGTCGGTATCGTAACGGAAAAGGTTCGCCAGCGGGCAACGTGACAGACATTGTTAGCTGGGTCCTTTTCATCCATCCGTCTCCAGGCCATGTGATTTGCAGCGCCAAGAGCTCGCCATTCGGCCGAAAAGCCTCGGTCTATGGCCTCAAAACCCGTCGCATCTGTTGCTTACTGATAAGAAAAGGCAAAATTTCTTCCGTTTGTGTCCGTTTTTTCGTATCTTTGCAGAAAAATAAGCTGCACACGGCAACCTGGGAACCAATTCTCATTGCCCTCGCTTGCATTGCTTTTGCATCAAATTAGCTAATTATGGGATTATTCGGACTGTTTAACAAGAAGAAAAAGGAGACGCTCGACAAGGGTTTGGAAAAGACCAAGCAGAGTGTTTTCTCTAAGTTGGCGCGCGCAGTAGCCGGCAAATCGAAGGTCGATGATGAAGTCCTCGACGACCTGGAGGAAGTGCTCATCACCTCGGATGTGGGCGTAGATACGACCTTGAAGGTTATCAAGCGAATCGAAGAGCGCGTGGCGCGTGACAAATATGTCTCCACCTCGGAACTCAATGGTATCCTGCGCGACGAGATAGCCCAGCTCCTCACCGAGACGGGAGCTTCCGACACGGATAGCTGGGATCTCCCCACGGACCACAAGCCCTATGTCATCCTCGTCGTTGGTGTCAATGGTGTGGGCAAGACAACCACCATCGGCAAACTGGCCTACCAGTTTAAGAAAGCCGGCAAGAAAGTATATCTCGGTGCGGCAGACACCTTCCGTGCCGCTGCCGTGGAGCAAATCTCCATCTGGGGCGAGCGTGTCGGCGTACCTGTCATCAAGCAGCAGATGGGCGCCGACCCTGCAAGCGTGGCCTTCGACACCCTGCAGAGCGCCAAGGCCAATGGCGCTGACGTGGTACTGATAGACACGGCAGGCCGACTCCACAACAAGGTGGGCCTGATGAACGAGTTGAAGAAGATCAAGGAGGTGATGAAGAAAGTTCTCCCCGAGGCTCCGGATGATGTGATGCTCGTCCTCGACGGCAGTACCGGACAGAACGCCTTTGAACAGGCAAAGCAGTTTGCCGCAGTCACACAGATCAGTTCGCTGGCCATCACGAAGCTCGACGGCACCGCCAAGGGTGGTGTGGTCATTGGCATCAGCGACCAGCTCCAGGTGCCCGTGCGCTATATCGGACTGGGCGAGGGTATGGAGGACTTGCAGCTTTTCAACAAGCGCGAGTTTGTCAACTCACTCTTTGACGGCAAGAACGGATAAACGCTCACCAAGGAATGAAGAAAAATCAGATAGATATCATCACGATGGGGTGCTCTAAAAACCTCGTCGACTCGGAGTTGCTCATGAAGCAGTTCGAGGCCAACGGCTACCACTGTGTCCACGATTCCAAGCGGCCACAGGGCGAGATAGCCGTCATCAACACCTGTGGCTTCATCGAGTCAGCCAAGGAGGAGAGCATCAATACCATCCTCGAATTTGTGGCGAGGAAGAAATATGGTCACTTGAACAAACTCTTCGTAATGGGCTGCTTATCACAGAGATACAAGAGCGAACTGGAGAAGGATATTCCCGAGGTGGATAAGTTCTACGGTAAGTTCAACTACAAGCAACTCCTCACTGACCTTGGCAAGGCTGAGGTGGCAGCGTGCGACGGTGTACGCCATCTCACCACACCACGCCACTATGCCTATCTGAAGATAGCCGAGGGCTGCGACCGCCATTGCGCCTATTGCGCTATTCCCATCATCACAGGTTCGCACAAGAGTCGGCCGATGGACGAAGTCCTGCAGGAGGTGAGGGAACTGGTGGCTCAAGGAGTAACGGAGATACAGGTCATCGCACAGGAACTGACCTACTACGGTGTGGATATTGACGGCAAACGCCACATCGCGGAACTCATCTCGCGTATGGCCGATGTGACGGGTGTGCGCTGGATCCGTCTCCACTACGCCTATCCCAACGACTTCCCGATGGAGCTCCTTGACGTGATCAGGGAGCGCCCTAACGTCTGCAAATACCTCGACATTGCGCTACAGCACATCAGCAATCCCGTTCTGAAAGCTATGCACCGTCATGTCACCAAGCAGGAAACCATCGACCTAATAACGGAAATCCGACGCCGCGTCCCAGGCATTGCCCTCCGTACCACGCTGATGGTGGGCTTCCCGGGCGAGACCGAGGCCGACTTCATCGAACTGATGGACTTTGTGCGCTGGGCTAAATTTGAGCGAATGGGTGCCTTTGCCTATTCTGAAGAGGAGGGCACATTCGCAGCGAATCACTACGAGGACAACATTCCCGCCGAAACGAAGCAGCGCCGCCTCGACCAACTGATGGCCGTGCAACAGGAGGTGAGCGCGGAGATAGAAGCCGCCCAGGTGGGGCGTGTTTTGGAAGTGGTGATCGACCGCAAGGAGGGCGACTACTATGTGGGACGAACGGAGTACAGTTCGCCCGAGGTCGATCCAGAAGTGCTCATCCCGGTCAGCGACGGAATGTTGCGCGTGGGCACTTTCTACCAAGTGGAAATCACGGACTCCAGCGAGTTTGACCTCTACGGCAAACGAGTCAAAAAAAGCAAGCGAGCCACACAATAACGGAAAGATAGCAATCTCGTATGAACAACAAGGAATACATTGCAGCACTTGCGGGCAAGCTCGGCTACCCGCAGGAGCAGACCCAGAAGATGGCAAAGACACTCATAGAGGCTATGGGCCATCATTTTGAGAATGGCGAATCGGTCGTGGTCAACGGCTTTGGCACGTTTGAGGTTCGCAAGCGGTTGGAACGGGTCATCATCAATCCTGCTTCTGGACAGCGCATGCTGGTTCCTCCCAAACTCGTACTGGGATTCAAACCGTCTTCCGTCATCAAGGATCAATATAAGAAAGGAGGAGGAGAGTAGTTATGGCCAAATCCACATTGCAAGCCATCGCAGCCGTCATCGCTGATCGCTACGAGCTGAAAAGCAACGATGCCACGGCCTTTGTTGCCGCGTTCTTTGACCAAATACGAGAGGGACTGGCACAGGACAAGCAGGTAAAAGTGCGCGGCCTTGGTACGTTCAAGCTTCAACCGGTCAAAGCGAGAGAGAGTGTCAATGTCAATACGGGGGAACGCCTCGTCATCAGCGGTCACGACAAGATGGCATTCACGCCCGACAATGCGATGAAAGAACTCGTCAACCGTCCTTTTGCAGATTTTGAAACCGTGATGATCAAGGATGGAGTCAATATCGATGCCATTCCCACACCTGCAGAATCAGCCACTGATGAGGATGGTGACGAATGTACTACCGAAACTACGCCTACCGAGACAGAGAGTGAATCGTCAGGAGAAAACCACCAGCCCGCAACAGAGGAAAGACCTCCTGTCGTCGATGAAGGACACACCAACAGAGATGAACCGCAACCGGTTGTAAAAGAAGTACTTCCCACCGAAGAGGAAACACTCCTGGCCGAAGAGGATCATCAACCTTCAACAGATAAGAACCCTCGCGCTACAGAAGAGGATCTGCCTCATGATGAAGAGATCAAGGCTCGGTCCGACGAGGAGAAGTCGTCGTCTGATAAAGAACAGAACGAAGGAAAGAATGAGCAACCTACGGTCGTGGATGACCAGCAGGTCATAGAGACGCAGACCAAAGAAGAATCACCATCAGCGGCCACGGTGCCAACACCACCTAAAAGGGTTGTTCCTCGTCCCCGCAAACCCACACCCATTGAGCGCTTCTCGCAACTAATGGGAGATGATGAGGACGAAGAACAGGTGCATAGCAACGATGACAAAGCCATTGTTGACGATTCTGACGAGAAACAAGAAAGCGCTTTAGAGAGCGAGGTGCAATCACTTGTCTCAGAAGAGGTTGAGCAGGAATCACCAAGTTTTACTTCTACACATGAAGCTACCGAGAAAGAGTACGATTCTCCTGAAAAAGCAAAGACAGAGCCCGAGAGAGAAACTCCTCTTTCAGACCGCGCTGACTCAGACGACGCAGAGGAATCACATGCAGAAGAAACATGCTCTGAAGAGAATATAGAGGAAACTTTGGATGCAGAGGAAACCAAAAATGAAGTGAGAACCAAAGGTGATGTGGAATCAACAGAAGAGAATGAAACCATAAAAGCAACAGAAGAGGAGAATTCTACGGTTGAGGAAGATTCCAAGGTCGAGGAGAACTCTACTGATTCTGCTACAGAGAAAACTTCCCTTTGGGCAGATCCCGAGAACGAGGATGACAAGATGGAAACCCCGCAGGGCCATTTGGTCCGCAATGTTGTCCTTCCTATCGTAGCTCTGTTGTCTGTGATTGCCATTGCCACAGGAGCATATTACTACGGTAAGTCGCAGCAGGAGATCCCACAAAGACCTACCACTCCCGAGGTGGAAAAACCACAATCTTCTGCCCCGCAACCAGCGAAGGCCAATGACTCCGCACAGGCCAAGGTCGAGAATTCAACCAAGACTGAAAATAAGACAGAGGCTCAAACGGACCAAGCACAGAAGAAGGAAGTGGTTGCCGAGAGTAAGGAAACCAAACAGGTCACCCCCGAGGGTATTGACTTGACAGCAGCCAACAATTACCGAAAACTCCGCTATGGCGCTTACCGCATCATTGGTGTAGAGAAGAAGGTGGTGCTGCGCCCAGGAGAGACTATGGAAAAAGTTTGCCGACGTACTCTTGGCAAAGATATGATTGGCTATTTTGAGGCTATCAACGGTCAGAAACGCCGATCGCCTGGCGACACGGTCTTGGTACCCAAGGTGGAGTTGCGTCCAGAATATCGCAAATAGTCGACAGAGACTGCTCCTGCTTACCGCTCCAGCCCATACCAACCCAGATGGTAGAACACCCTCCGCTGCCCTCTGACTTGGTATGGGTTGTTGTGTTTTGGAGCACTTTGGTTTTAACTAAAAAACAGAGTAAGAGAACAGAAGTTTTCTTCGCAAAAACAAAGGTCTAAGGCCCATCGCAACCCCGCATTATCATCCCCCAGCATGAAAAACACAGGGTAAAAGTTAAATTAAGGCTTTTATATTTTTGTATGTGAGAAAAATGTCGTACTTTTACACCTTGAAAACTAAGGCCAAATCGCTTAGAAGCGAAATAAAGGGCCTTCTGGGCCATTTTCTGCCGAAGACGGGGTGGTAGAGACTAGCCTCTGAATGGGCACAGAAACACCCGTTGCAGTAGCATCGTGGCAGGGAATGACCGACACAATGATGAAATAACAAAAAAATAACAATACTCAATGGACGATTCACAGACGATTGATCAAGACAGGATCATGAAAATCAACATCGAGGAGGAGATGAAGAAGAGCTACATCGACTACAGTATGTCAGTCATCGTAGCCCGTGCCCTCCCCGATGTACGCGATGGATTCAAGCCCGTACACCGCCGTATCCTCTTCGGAATGCGCGGTATTGGCAATTTCAGCAACCAAGCGTACAAGAAATGTGCCCGTGTGGTAGGTGAAGTACTTGGTAAGTACCATCCCCACGGCGACAGCTCCGTCTATGGAGCGCTGGTCCGCATGGGACAAAGCTGGAACATGCGCTATACCTTGGTCGATGGACAGGGCAACTTCGGTAGTGTCGATGGCGACTCACCGGCAGCCATGCGTTACACCGAGTGCCGCCTCTCCAAGATGGGTGAGCACATCATGGACGACATCGACAAGGACACGGTCGATATGGTGAACAACTTTGACGACACGCTGAAGGAACCAGCCGTCATGCCGACAAAGATTCCCAACCTGCTCGTCAACGGTGGCAACGGTATTGCTGTCGGTATGGCAACCAATATCCCGACACACAATCTTGGAGAAGTGATCGACGGATGCTGCGCCTACATCGATGACCCTGAGATCAGCACCGACGGACTGATGCAATACATCCCCGCCCCCGACTTCCCCACAGGTGCCTACATCTATGGCTTGCAAGGTGTAAAAGATGCCTACGAGACGGGAAAGGGACGCATTCTCATGCGTGCCAAGGCCGAGATAGAGAGCGACGACAGCCACGACAAGATTGTGGTCACGGAGATTCCCTACGGTGTCAACAAGCAGCAGCTCATTGAGTATATCGCCGAACTGGTGAAGGAAGGCAAGATCGATGGCATCGCCAATGTCAACGACGAGACGGGCCGACAAGGCATGCGCATCGTCGTTGACGTGAAGCGCGACTCCAATGCCAACGTCATACTCAACAAGCTCTTCAAGATGACGGCCTTGCAGAGTTCATTTGCAGTCAATTGCATTGCGCTCGTCAAGGGACGTCCTTGTCTGCTTACTCTCAAGGACTGTGTGAAAAACTTCGTGGAGCACCGTCATGAGGTGACGATACGTCGCACACAGTTTGACTTGAAGAAAGCTCAGGAACGCGCCCATATCCTCGAAGGCCTCATCATTGCCTGCGACAACATCGACGAGGTGGTACACATCATTCGTGGCAGCAAGACGCCTGCCGACGCCCAAGCCAACCTCGAGAAGCGCTTCGACCTCGACGCCCTTCAGTCGAAGGCCATTGTGGACATGCGCCTCTCCCAGCTTACGGGCCTGCGCATGGACCAGTTGCACGCCGAGTATGACGAACTCATGCAGACCATCAAAGACCTGCAGGAGATCCTTGACAATCCCGAGCGTTGCAAGGAGGTGATGAAAGAAGAACTCCAGGAGGTGAAAGAGAAGTATGGCGATCCTCGTCGCACACAGATCATTGCCGACGAGCATGAGTTCAATGCAGAGGATTTCTATCCCAACGACCCCGTTGTCATTACCATCAGCCACCTTGGCTACATCAAGCGCACGCCGCTCTCCGACTTCCGCGAGCAGGCACGCGGTGGCGTAGGTTCCAAGGGTGCGAAAACAAGGGACAAGGACTTCACCGAATTTATCTATCCCGCCACGATGCACCAGACGATGCTCTTCTTCACCAAGAAGGGCCGCTGCTACTGGATGAAGTGTTATGAGATTCCTGAAGGCGACAAAAACTCCAAGGGACGGGCCATACAGAATATGCTCGCCCTCGATCCGGGCGACAGCGTCAATGCCTTCCTGCGTCTGCGCGGACTGAGTGAGGAGTTTGTCAAGAGCCACTATGTCGTCTTCGCCACCAAGCGAGGCATCGTAAAGAAGACCAGCCTGGAGGCATTCTCCCATCCGCGCAATGTCGGCGTGCGTGCCATCACGATCAACGAGGGCGACGAAGTGGTCGATGTACGTCTCACCAACGGTCGCAACCAGCTCATTCTGGCCAACCGCAACGGTCGTGCCGTCCGCTTCGACGAGACTGATGTTCGTGCGATGGGCCGCACGGCTACGGGTGTCTGTGGCATGAAACCCGATGACGACGGACAGGACGAAGTAGTTGGCATGATCGTCGTCAATGACCCGAAGACCGAGTCGGTGATGGTGGTTTCGCAGGAGGGCTACGGCAAGCGTTCCGAGGTAGAGGACTACCGCATGACCCGTCGTGGTGCCAAGGGAGTGAAGACCCTTAATATCACGGAGAAGACGGGCAAGCTCGTGGCTATCAAGAACGTCACGGACGACAATGACCTCATGATCATCAACCAGAGCGGCATAGTAATCCGCATGGCCGTGGCCGAGGTCCGCGTCATGGGCCGTAATACGCAGGGCGTACGCCTTATCAACCTCACCAAGAAGAATGACGTCATTGCTTCCGTTTGCAAGGTGATGAGTTCGGATTTGGAGGCGAGGGTAGAGGAGGAAAGCCACTCTCAGTGGCAGAAGACCAGCGACGACCTCAAGAGCGACAACACACCGACCAACCTCGCTGCCATAGCCACGCCTTCTGATGAGGCTGACAGTCAAAGCGATGAGACTTCGGAGTCTGTTTCTGAAGAGAAAGAATAATCAATAATTAATAACTAACAATTTTATTTTAATAAGAACGACATGAAAAAAATGATGATTGCAGCGATGATGCTTCTCGCGTCATCGGCATCCTTCGCTGGCAACAGCGACGTGCTCAAGGCTATCTTGAAGGCCAAGACCTACACCGAGGCAGCCCAGCTGCTGAGCCAGGGTCTCAATCAGCTGGCCGACAACGCCGAGAAGGCATCCGCCTACAACCACCTGACTCAGCTCGCCCTGAAGACCGTGCAGGCTGACCAGGCAGCAGGCAAGGAGAGCGCAGAGGCCTATGAGGCAGTCGGCAATGCCTTCACCAATGCACAGGAGTGTGTGAAGTATGATGCTCTTCCCGATGCCAAGGGCAAGGTGAAGAACAAGTATGCCGGTCTTGCCGACCAGCTCTACATGATGCGCGGCTTACTCATCAACGGTGGTGTGTTCTTCCAGAATGCCAACGATGATGCCAACGCCTACAAGTATCTTGCCGAGTATGTGGAGACCGCAGAGTGGCCGATGTTCGCCAAGTTCGACATCAGCAAGGACGAGAACCTCAGCGACATCGCCTACTACGCCACCTACTATGCCTACCAGAACCAGGATTGGGCCAAGGCCGAGCGTTATGTGAAGTACGCCATCAAGAGCCCTGAGCGCAGCAAGGACGCACAGCAACTTGAGCTGGCTATCCTCGGCGCACAGCTCAAGACCCATGAGGACTCCGTGGGCTACGCCAACAAGCTGGAGCAGAAGCTCGCTGAGGATCCCGAGAACGTCAGCGTCTTCACCCTGCTCGTCACCACGCTGAGTAACATCGGCCAGCAGGCCAAGGCCGACCAGATTGTCGAGGCTGCTCTGAGCAAGAATCCTAACAACTATGGCGCATTGGTCATGAAGGGCCAGTTTGAGAGCCAGAAGAAGAACTATGAGGCTGCTGCCGACGCCCTCGTCAAGGCATTGCCCCTCGCTGCCGACGACGCTCAGCGCATCGCCATCAACGCTTCTATTGGCCAGTGCTACTTCTACCACGCACAGGAGGCTGTCGCCCGTGTCAAGGGTGTGATCGCAGGTCCTACGAAGGAGCAGTTCGACAAGGTTTACAACAAGGCCATTGAGTATCTCCTCGTTGCCAAGAACCTCGATGTCAACCACGAGAGCAAACGCCTCTGGGCTTACCCGCTCTATGGCTGCTACTACTTCGTCAAGGGTGAGAAGGCTCCAGAGACCGAGGCTGCTGCAGCTGACGCAGGCATCTCTGGCGAGTAATCGATGCTTCCTAACTATCAAAAACATTGTGCCCTCACTCCTTTCCACAAGGCAAAGGAGTGGGGGCGTTTTGGCTTCTTTCATTTTTGGTTGCTCTTCGTCCTACCCTTGCCGTCACTTGCACAGGAGACCGCACGTGAGGCAGCAACCTTATCACGTCGGGCAGCAACAACCTTCCATCTGCTGCAACACTACCAAAAGACCGACTCCATCGCGTTCTACCAGCATGTGGTTGAGACAATGCGCATCTCCCTACGCAGCGACTCCCTCGACCGTCTCCCTGACAAGAAGGGACGCATCAAGCCGCGCTGGCAGGAAGAAAACACCAAGCGAATAGTAGTCCTTCACCCCTTGCTTATCAACGCTGGCGTCTATTTCTCTCGCCACCAATACCCCATGATGGGGGTGGACGCGCTGAAACTCTACCTTACCGCCCGCCAACACCCTTCTCTGATGAATACAACCGACGAGCAGGGCGTGGCCTACTACTACCTTTCCACCATCTATTTCCAGTCTCATGGCTACCGTCAGGCAGATCATTATGCCAATATGGCGATGGAATACGCCGAGCTTGCACTCCCGGCCGCTGAGATGAAGGCGCGCTGCATGCATGCCACTATGACCACCGAGGCCGACTCGATACGCTATCTCGCCGTTCTTCACGAGTTCTACACCTCCGACCCCTCCAACCCTACATACTTTGCTTGGATCATGCAGTTCTACGAACATCCTACGCCCCAACACAACATCGATCAGTTTATCGACAGCGAACTGGAACAAAATCCTCACTCCGTCACGCCATGGATCCTCAAAGGCGAAGTAGCCATGCACAACCGCCACTGGATGGAAGCCGTGGAAGCCTACCGTGAGGCCGACGCTATTGACGACACCTCCATCCCCGTCATCTATAATATAGGACTTTGCCTGACCTACGAGGCGCATGCGCGAGAGGACCGTAACGCCCTGGCCCGCTATCTTTCCAAAAGGCGATCATCAGCAGATAAACAGGAGTCACTATCCGACCACCCCTCTCACCCCAATGATCCAAAGCAACCTTTCAACAACCAGCAAGTGGAGGATGACGGCCTCACCATCCATTTTCTTTGGCAAGAGGCTTCTCGCTATCTAGAACGCGTAAGGGAAATGGACCCACGCCGCAACAAAGTCGATTGGGTCACACCACTCTGCACCGTCTATGAGAAATTGGGCAAAAAGACGGAGGCTGACGAACTTCGTCCTCTCGTAAGGACAAGATAGGTGATTTCAGACCACAGCACACCATGCGCATTCTGCCTCGCAAAATAACACAATGGAATGTGCTGGTCACAAAATATAATGATAGAACACGCGGATTATGAAATGATTTTCGTAATTTTGCTGACCAATATAATACACCGTCTGTAGCGGTGGTGACACTCGTACGAACGAAGCAGGACGAGAGCAGGACGGGCATGTCCCGTCTGTATCCGTCGCAACCAACTCTTTACATTTATGATCAAGTCATTTTTAACTTACGTTGCTGAGGACATATACAAACGCTACGGGGCGGACCTTAGTCGGCTGACGGTTGTTTTCCCCAACAAGCGTGCGGCTCTCTTTCTCAACCAGGAACTGGCGCGCATGGCCGAGAAACCCATTTGGGCTCCGGCCTACGTCACCATCAGTGAGTTGTTTCGGAGCCGTTCCCAGCTCTCTATAGCCAACCCCATCCAGTCTGTCTGCCTGCTGCATAAGAGCTATACCTCCGTCACAGGCATTGACGAGACACTCGACCACTTCTTCGGATGGGGGCAATTGCTTTTGGCCGACTTTGACGACATCGACAAGAATATGGCCGATGCACAGCAATTGTTCCACAACGTGCGCGATCTCCACGAACTGGACAGCATCGAGTATCTCGACGAGGAACAGAAACAACTCATCATGCGCTTCTTCGGCAATTTCACTGGCGACGAAACCCAACTGCGGAAAAAGTTTATCAGTCTGTGGTCAAACCTCTACAATGTTTATGCCGACTACCGTCAGCGGCTGCGGGAACGCGGGCTGGCCTATGAGGGTATGTTATACCGTGACGTGGTGGAGCACGATAAAGGCGAATTGCCTGGCGACCACTACCTCTTCGTCGGCTTCAACGTGCTACAAAAGGTGGAGCAACGTCTCTTCGACCAACTGCGAGAGGAGGGGAGGGCAGCCTTCTACTGGGACTACGACTATTATTACACCCACCTTGCTGACCATGAGGCGGGCACCTATGTCCGCCAATGGCCCAGATGCTACCCCAACGCCCTCGACGATGCGGACGAAGACCTCTACGGACAACTCGGCAGAGAGAAACGCATACGCTTCTTGTCAGCACCAACGGAAAACCTGCAAGCTCGCTATATTTCTACATGGCTACGGGAGAACGAACGCTACAAGGACGGAAAGCGAACGGCGGTGGTACTCTGCGACGAACACCTGCTTCCCACCGTCATCCATAGTATTCCCTCCGAGGTGGAGATGGTAAACGTGACGACAGGCTACCCACTACAGCAGACTCCAATTGCCTCGTTTCTCACTCAGCTAATAGCGCTCCAGACGGATGGTTTCTCCCTCAAAGAAAGCCGTTATAAACTCGCTTTCATAGAGCGCGTGCTACGCCATCCCTATGCCAAGTTTGTATCTCCATTGGCCACCGACTTGCTCGCACGCCTTATCGCCGCCAAACGATTCTACATCTCACGCGGGGATTTGTCAGAGGACGAAGGGCTCCACCTGATCTTCCGAGAACTGCCAAACGGACCTCTTGGCGAGGTGGATGCGTTACAGTTGACGGAGTGGCTTGCAGAGGTGACGCGCAGTGTGGCAATGGGTGGTCCCAACGGCAAGGCCCCACTCTTCCAAGAGTCTGTTTTCCGCATGTTCACTACGCTGCAACAACTTGCCAAACTCATTGCAGACGGTGACCTTGATGCCGACCTGACCATCCTCCGCCGACTCATCACCCAGCTGGTGGGCGCCACCTCCGTACCCTTTCATGGCGAACCAGCACGAGGTGTCCAGGTGATGGGTGTGCTGGAGACGCGCAACCTCGACTTCGACCATGTGCTCATCCTTTCGTGCAACGAAGGGAATATGCCCAAGGGAGTTGATGATGCATCGTTCATACCCCACGCGCTGCGTGCAGCCTACGGACTGACAACGATCGATAACAAGGTGTCCATATATAGCTACTATTTCCATACGTTGCTCCAGCGGGCCACGGACGTGACCATTGCCTACAATAGTTGTGCCGACGGCCTGAGGGCAGGTGAGATGTCGCGCTTCATGTTGCAACTGATGGTGGAGTGGCCGCACAACATCGAGAAAATCACCCTTCAGGCAGGACAAGAACCACAGGACATCTGCCTCGTTCCTGTGGCCAAAGACAACCATGTGATGAGCGTTCTGCATGGGTTTGGATCCATCTCGCCCTCGGCCCTGTCCACCTACCTGCGTTGCCAGCTGCGTTTCTTCTACGCCTATGTCGTAGGACTTAGCGCACCCGACGACAATGATGCAGAGGCGTTCAGTGCTATCCATTTCGGAAACATCTTCCACCGTGCGGCAGAACTGGTCTATGAGCAACTGCTTCCCAGGGAGCGAATCGAGGCTGAGGATCTGCAGCGCCTCATCCAGGCTTGTCGTAAGACTGCGGACAATCCCTTGCAGGTTGTGGTCCGTCAGGCAATTGCCGAGGAGTTTTTCCACCTTGGAAAAGGGGCGACCACACACCCGAAACTCAATGGTTTGCAACTTCTCAATGAGGAGGTGATCAAAAAGTATCTCGTACGACTACTGGAGACTGACCTCAAAGTAGCTCCCTTACGAATAATTGCCCACGAGGCAACGGCCTATGCACGAATGCAGTCGCCAGAGGACAGTCCAAAGTACAACATCCGAGTAGGTGGACGAATAGACCGCATCGACGAGGTACTTTTGGGCACCCGTAACCAACAACTACGGGTCGTAGATTACAAAACAGGCAACTCTCAGGCAAAGTCTGTTGCTGCACTTCCCGATGTCTTCAATTCTGCCAAGATTTCCGACTATCACATCGACTACCAGTTGCAAGTGATGCTCTATAGCCTGCTAATCGATGGACATGCGCCCCAACTGAATCCACAGCATAGGCCAGTCAGTCCGGCATTACTTTTCATCCAGTACACTTCCGACGAGGACTATTCGCCCATACTGCGCATCGGAGAAACAAGAATCACGGACATGGGATCGTTGCGGGAGGAGTTCGACAAGGAACTACATAGGCTTCTGGGCGAGATTTTCGACCCTTCCGTGCCCTTTGCTCCCAATGATCACGAAAAGGAATGTGGAAGTTGTCCATTCAAGTCGCTATGCGGAAAGCCCATGGATGTAGGTTCCTTTGGCCATTAGCAATTTGCCTATTCCACCCCTACATTGAACAAGAAGATAATGACGTTATAAACACCATATTAAATATGAATAAAAAATTGATGATGGCCTTGACGGCCTTCCTGCTCACTTTCACGGCTCAAGGCCAGACGATGCGCTCTCTGTGGATAGCCATGCCTGACAGTCTCTTCCCTTATCTCGACCGCAATGCCAAAACGATCATGGCTGATGGAGTAAGCGAGGGGATAGCCACAGGCAACCGACTTTCAGGCCAGTCGCGTATCGACACGCTGACAGCCGACTACCTTAAGGCAACGCTCTCAGAGGCCTCCTATATAGAGTTGAAACGCATTGCCAATCCGCAGGGCGACTCTATTTTGGCGGTTGTGACCACCTTCTGCGGTCCTGAACAAGAAAGCAAGCTCGATTTCTATGACCTGTCGTGGCATCTATTGGCCGGCGATGTCTGCGCAGAAGCCTCCACTGTTCGTCCAGACACCATGTCAGAGGACCATTATATCGAGTTGCAACAGAAAATCGAGCCAAAAATACGTTTTTATCTTCTTTCTCCCGTCGATACTCTCCTGCATTCCTCCTTCTCCCTACCCATGCTATCAGAAGCCGACAAAAGGCAGGTAAGGGCCATTTTGCAGGAGAAAAGATACGATTTAGGGGATTTATTCTTAAAAGAGGTTAAATAATCGAGAATAACCCATGAAAAGTTTGCGGGGTTCCAGATAATGTTCTATCTTTGCACTGTGTTTTTCATGGTATTAGATTATTAAGGTTAATAAAGATTGGTTGTCGCGAGACAATCAATTTTTTTGATGCGAGGTTCATCAACCTGCATCACGGAGCCTGAATGCTGGGTGCATTCAGGCTTTTTTGTGCATAATGGTGGGTAACGAGCGTTTGCCCCGTGACGACAATCTCTTATCGAACAATCTGCTGATAGGTCGGCTCAAACGCTGAAGGATACTTGCCTATCAGCACACAGTTGAGCAAGCAGTTGGCCAGCATCTGTGTGTCGGTAAGGTCCACACCTGCGTCGCGTTTAACCTCCTTACCGATGAGGACTGCCCACTTTTCGGCAAAGCACGCATCGTCAGCGCCAAAGAACATTTCGTTGGTATTGGGGTCCTGCATCAATTGATAGCGAATCTGGCGCTTAGTTACCTGCGGTTTCATTTCCCTCAGGAGCATATAGGCCGTAGCAAACTCCTTTCGCTTTCTGCGAGCGTGGGGATACATAAGACCTACCTCGGGAAATATCTCCTCAAAATCGTAGCTCTGCAATAATTGTTGTAATGTCATAATCTAAAAAAATAAAGCAATAATCAAAAGTTGTACTATTATAGATAAGGCAAGTGGACAAACAAACCGTCTGCATAGCCTTATTTGCATGGCTGGGAAAATCCCACCCACATGGCACAGAAAGGCTCTCGAAGCCCAGTTTACTTGTCCACTTGTTAGCTGGCAGGAGCCAGCCTCAGCCTGGATGTAGAGCCATCCATATTAGAATTTTGCCATCTTGATGGCCACTACCGCACACTCATCACCCTTGTTGCCCAAGCGGCCCCCACTACGATCCTTAGCCTGCTGCAGATCGTTGGTGGTGAGCAAGCCATAGACTACTGGGATGTCACAAGTGGCGTTGAGGCGAGCAATACCATAGGTCACCCCCTCGCAGATATAGTCGAAGTGGGGAGTCTCGCCACGAATGACGCTTCCCAGAATGATGATGGCATCGTAACCGTCGTTGCGCGACATTTGGTGTGCGCCATAGATCAACTCAAAGCTGCCAGGTACACTCTTGACATGGATGTTCTCAGGCAGCGCGCCGTGCTTCTCCAGTGTTGCCACACAACCAGTAAGCAGCGCATTAGTGATTTCCGGATTCCATTCCGCCACAACGATGCCGAAGCACATATTGCTTGCATCGGGTACCAAGTCCTCGTTGTAGTCAGAAAGATGATGAAGTTCTGTTGCCATTATCGCGAAGCTCTTTCTATATACTTGTCAATCTCCTGATAGAGCGGGGAGGCCACATACTTCTGCTTGATGCTCTTATAGACCTCCAGAGCCTCAGCCTTCTTGTTCTTGCTCTCGAGGAGCTGACCAGCCTTGAGGAGGGCGAGGGGAGCCACAGAGAGGTTGACACCACCGTCTGCGCGGCTGTCGGCCATCTCAGCAGCCTTCTTCAGCGTCTCGATAGCCTTGTCGGTCTGGTCATTGTTGACATAGATGTCGGCCAGGGCTACCTGCGACTCGGGACTGATGATCTTGTCGTCGCGCGTGCTAAACTTCTCTGCATACTCCAAAGCCTTCTTCCAGTCGGGCTTCTGAAGATGGGCATAGCAAAGCGCCGTGTACAGGTTAGCGAGGTTGCCAGCATCCGTACTGCCGTAGTCGGCTGCCACACGCTGGAAGCCCTTGAGGGCCTGGTCATACTGCTGCTGCATCATCAGCTGCTCGCTCTTAGCCAACTCGGTGCTCGCCTCGTCCTCGCGGGGAAGCGATACATAGCTGTGATAGAGGATGCCTCCGACGACAAGGACGATAACGGCACCCAAAATGCCGAAGATCATCTTCCTGTTCTTCAAGAAGAAAGTCTCAGAAGTGTTGAGCGACTCTTCAAAAGTCACCTGCTTTTCTTTCTTTTCTGCCATTTTTATGCTTTTACTTAAATTATATTGCGTTTTGAAATGCCCACTATTAGAGCGTTGCAAAATTACTGCTTTTATCCCGAATACTGAAATTTGAAAGTGTTTTTTTTCGTATTTCCGCCCAAAACACGTAACTTTGCACGTCCAGAGCGTAAAGAATCTTGCATGATACTGAAAAGAATATCTATTCTCAACTATAAGAACATTGCCTCGGCCGACGTCACACTGTCGTCGAAACTCAACTGCCTAATAGGCTCCAACGGCGTGGGAAAGACCAATTTTCTCGACGCGGTCTATATGTTGTCGTTCTGTAAGAGCGCCTTCTGCTCCATCGACTCACAACTCATACGCCACGATGAGGACTTCATGGTGGTGCAGGGTCACTACCTGGACGACGGAGGCGACGAGACAGAGGTGTATTGTGGCATGAAGCGGGGACAGAAGAAACACTTCAAGCGGGAGAAAAAGGAGTATAGAAGACTCTCCGAACACTTGGGTCTGATACCTCTTGTTTTTGTCTCGCCGTCCGACTCGTCGCTCATCGACGGCGCAAGCGAAGGACGGAGAAAACTGATGGATGTGGTGATCTCACAATATGACCGCGACTACATCACAGCCCTTCAGCGGTATGGCAAAGCCCTACAGCAGCGCAACGTTCTGCTGCGTGCCGAGGAGGAACCCGACAGCAGCCTACTCGAACTGCTGGAGATGCAGATGGGTGATGCGGGAGAGGCCATCTACCGGGCCCGGGCGGCATTCATCGACCGTCTCGTACCCGTCTTCCAGGAGACCTATCAGTCGATAGCGCAGGGAAAGGAGGAGGTGAGCCTACGCTATGTCTCCCACTGCCAACGAGGTCCGCTCTTCGACGTGATTCGCCGCGACCGCATGAAAGACCGTGCTGTGGGCTACTCCCTGCATGGTGTCCACCGCGACGACCTCGAAATGCTCGTAGGTGGATATCCTCTGCGCCGTGAGGGAAGCCAGGGACAGAGCAAGACCTTTGTCCTCGCCCTGCGACTAGCGCAGTTTGCCTGCCTCAAGACGGTGGGCCACAAGCGCGTACCGCTTCTCCTGTTAGATGACATCTTCGACAAACTCGACGCACAACGGGTGGAACAAATCGTAAAACTAGTCTCAGGAGATGGCTATGGGCAAATACTGATCACAGATACTAACCGCGACCATTTGGACCAAATCCTTGCGGCCACGGACTGCGAATACAAACTCTTCAATATGGAGGATGGCACCATCAGCGAAAAGGAGGCGCACCGTATTTGATATATGCTTAGGAGAAAAGTAGAACCGCTCGACGACGTACTCCATCTATGGTTACGCAGAAACGGACTGGAGACTCCCCTGCAGCAACGCCGTCTGCTGGCGGCATGGGAAGAGGTGGCAGGTGCAACTATCGCACGCTACACCACCAATAAGTATATCCGCAACCAAACCCTCTTCGTGCAAATCTCCAGTCCGGCACTACGTACAGAACTGGGAATGATGCGCAAGGCGTTGCTTGCCAAACTCAACCAAAAGGCTGGTGGCACGCAGATCGTCACCGACATCCGCTTTTATTAAATATGAGTGAATAATCTACCGACTACTCAAAATAGAAAGTAAGGGCGATCATCTTGGAATGGGCCTCGGAGACAGACTTTGCATAGACGAGCATGTTCTTGTCACGCACTTGGTCGGCATGTTTCTTGTCAAGGCAGTCGCCCAAACTGTACATAAACTTCAGTTCGGGGCGCAACTTAAAGAAAGGCAGATAAAAATCACAACCTACACCCACCTCCAGAAACACGTCCGAACGTTTGAGTTTGATATAGTCATTGTCTTTTCCCGAGAGATTGATCATCGGATTGACACCCGCCATAAGATAGGGACGGTGGTTGTTGAAACGAGGGCCCGCCGCTATAAGATCAAGCGCACAACCCACATAGGCCGTCTTGAGGTCTTGCGTCTGGATGGTTGGCTCTCCTAAAGCATTGACATCCGTGATGTTGCGGAACGTGAGGTGACGCGTACCAAAGTACATCGCTGGCGCAATACGCAATTGGAAAGTTTGGTTCAGGCGCAATTCTCCCAGCACACCGACCGTGAATCCTGCATCCCAGCGGTCTTGGTCCACGGACACCGTGCGCTCCACAGGTCCCCGCCCGTCCTCCACATCGATGGTGGTAGGTCCACTATTGAGCAGTTCAAGGTCTTGCAGGTGCGTGCCCACGAGCACACCAAAATGGAAGGTACGCAAATCTGTATAGGGACGATTCTGAACCGTCCGCTCCTGTGCTACGCCCTCCAGGCTACTCAGTCCAAGGAGGCACAGCGCCAATATACGCAATATCAATCTTGTCATCATATAAATAACGGAGTTGATGGCGGCTTATTGCATGGAGAATAATTTTAATAAAGTCTAAATATCGAATTTTCTTATCCTCATTTGTAGGTATCTGAAAAATAATACCTACCTTTGCAGTGTACAAAAGTAGGTATCCTCCCAATAGCAGGACATCCTATTGGACAAAGAGTACAAGAACATTTATAATAATTAAAACTTTAAAGAACTATGGCTTACGTAATTGGTAACGACTGTGTAGCATGCGGTACCTGCATCGACGAGTGCCCGGTGGGCGCAATCTCAGCTGGAGACGACAAGTACTCCATCAACCCTGACATGTGCACGGAGTGCGGCACCTGCGCAGGTGTCTGCCCGAGCGAGGCTATCAGCCTTCCGTAAGGGACACGCCAAAAGAGAAAAAAGGACTGCCGTGGCAGTCCTTTTTTTTGTGCTCAGCAGGTGATGAGTTATTCCCCCTTTTCATGAATATAACTTCGTAGGCTGATGAAGTTAACTTCGTAAGCCGATGAATATAACTTCGTAGGCCTATGAAGTTATATTCATTTTTTGGGGCTTTCTCGGACGCAACGCAAGTCACACGTTCAGCATCTTATCAATCATCATCTTCACATACATTTTTCCTTTTGTTCGCCGTTTCTCCTTCAAATCATCATTCCTCGGGGAGAAAATTTTGAAACCTCGGGAGGAAACAAAAAACGCAGCACGATGAGGGGTACTTAAACGTTGGTTTCATTGACGAGGCACACTGTCTACAAGACATCCTGTCGGATACTACAACATATCCTGTATTTCCTCGTAGAGCCGCTGAACGGGCAGACCCATGACGTTGAAATAGCTACCCTTGATGCCTGTGACACCGATGTAGCCTATCCACTCTTGAATACCATAAGCCCCAGCCTTGTCGAAAGGCTTGAAATGGGAGACGTAATAGTCGATCTCCTCATCAGAGAGCTGCTTGAAGGTAACATCCGTAGCCACAGCAAAACGCTTCTGCCGCTTTGTCGTAGTGAGGCAGACCCCGGTGATGACCTGATGGGTGCGCCCGCTGAGCAGACGGAGCATCCGTTGGGCATCTGCTGCATCATGAGGCTTGCCCAAGATGGCCTCATCGACAACCACGATGGTGTCAGCACAGACGA
This sequence comes from Prevotella sp., assembly GCA_003447235.1. Classification (GTDB taxonomy): domain Bacteria; phylum Bacteroidota; class Bacteroidia; order Bacteroidales; family Bacteroidaceae; genus Prevotella. Next base: position 6,918 of record DLZV01000005.1, on the reverse strand, counting down.
GAAGGTCATCCGCGCCCAGCGACACAGCATAGGGCTGGGCTTTCTCTGCGGCAATGTAGCGAGCAATCTCCATCGGACTCAGCCCGTCGGGATAACCCTCGGAGATGCCATCAATCACCCTTACCTCAAAGGGCAACCCCAGTCCTGCCAGCAGCTCACGACGGCGCGGTGACTGACTTCCTAATATGATCTTTTTCATTACTTCCTCTGTTTGTGTTTAGATATTGCCCTGTCAGGCTCCTACCAGCCGAAGGCTTTCGCATTGAGCACCCACTTGCCTTGTGCCTTCAGCACCTGCTCGATGACGTCGCGCGCCACACCTTGCCCACCAGGGCAGTCGCTGACGTAGGTGGAAATGTCCTTCACCTCCTGACAGGCATCCTTCGGACAACATGCGCAGCCAGCAAGCTGCATCACTTCATAGTCGGGGATGTCATCCCCTACATAGACGATCTCTTCGTTGCGCAAGCCGTAACGCTCCTTGAACGCCTCCCACGTGCGCACTTTGACAGCGCAGCTGAGATAGACGTCCTCCACGCCGAGATACTCATAGCGCAGGCGGATGTCCTCATTGTGACCACCCGTCATGATGGCAATGCGCAGTCCGTGTTTCTCAGCCAACTGTATGGCGTAGCCGTCCTTGATATTGATAGTGCGGACAGGCTCACCCCGACTGTCCATAGGGATGGTGGAACACGACAAGACGCCGTCCACGTCGAAGACAATGGCGCGTATTTGGGTCAAATCATAATTGATCATGTCTGTATATTCTTCTGATGGATACTTAGCGTTCTATATAATAATGGGGAAACGATTCGCGTAATGGATGGCAGCTGCGCTATGAGTTCTTCTGATGAATGCTGACCGACAGCCGCTCGTAGAGGTCTTTCTCCAGTGGATTCAGCCGCATCAGCTGGGACTGTTCCCTGATGACGTGCTCGTCGTAACGGATGGCGGGACCAGTCTGGGCCTCGCCAGGAGGCAACTCATGGACCTTGCGCGCGGTCTCGTCGATGAGCGGCAATAGTACATCGAAGGGAATGTGTTGCCGTGCAAGCACGTCAGCAGCCACATCATAGCAATGGTTGACAAAGTTGCACGCCCATACCGCTGCCAAGTGGACATATTTACGCTGTTCGCTACCGAGGGGGCGTACATGTTGAGAGAGACTCTTCGCAAGTCCCTCCACCGTAAGGCGGGCAAAGTCGTCGTTGGCCTCGGTGAAGCAGGGAATGCTGGCAAAATCAACGTCGCGGGTCTTGGAAAACGTCTGCAGGGGGTAGAGCACGCCGTAGTGCAAAGCCATGCCCTCAAAGACACTCATCGGCACGGAACCTGCAGTATGGAGGAAGACATGCTGTTCACGCCCATGGCACACCTTGGGTATCATCTCGCCCAGCGCGCTGTCGCGGAGGGCTAAGACATAGACATCAGCATCATAGGTTAGAAAGTTCACATCGGTCACGGGAGCACCGCCAACCTGTTGGGAGAGGACATTGGCAGCTTCCGCCGTCCGACTAAAGACCTGCAAGATGTCGTGTCCTGCACGAAGACAGGTCTTGGCAAATTGTGTGGCTAAATTGCCCGCACCAATCATTACTATTTTCATTTTGGCTATGTTAGCGTTTCATGTTTATTCGATACTACAACAGAAACTGCCGTCGTTCTTGTGGAGTAGGGCAGATTCCTAACCACAAAGTTAGCCAATTTAGTACAAATAATCCTTGGCAACGACCTTTTTTTAGAAAACATTTACTATTTTTGCAGCATGAACGAGCTGAGCGTCCATATCATCACGCAAAGCAAGGACTTGCCCATCGTCGAAGGCAACGACCTCTTTCATAGCCGCGAGCGTTTTCTGCTCATCGAGCAGACAGCTGGCACGTGGCCTTATATGGTGGTTGTCACCGACGAAGAGGGGAGGGTGAAGGCCCACCTACTGGCAGAGTTGCGCCGACGGGGCAGTCTGCTTCCTCCCTATTTATTCACCTTCGCACGTGTCATCGGGGCGGGTGTGTACGCCCCTGGTGTGGACAAGGCTGCGCTCTTTGATAGGATGATGGCTGCCTTGACACGATTTCTCCATCGCAAGCTCTGCCTCTATATCGAGGTGAGCGACCTGGAGAAAAAGATGTTCGGCTACCGTTCGCTGCGCCATAACGGCTACTTTCCCATCCGCTGGATGCAGATACACAACTCTCTGCATAGCCGAACACCTCGTGAGCGACTATCTGACCGCACTGCCCATAACGTCCTGCGTAGCGAGCGGGCAGGGGTGACTGTGCACGAGGCCAGGACCGAACTGGAGGTCAGTGCTTACTACAAAGTACTACACGCCTACTACCGCACGAAACTCCACCGCTATTTGCCAGGAGAGGACTTCTTCCAGCGACTTCTCCACACACCACGAACCCATATTCTCGTGACATACTACAAGGGGCGTGTGGTCGGCGGAGCGTCGGTCATGGAGTCGAAGGGCGACGGCTATCTTTGGTACATGGCAGCGCAGGGCAAACGCTATCCGACGGCACGGCCGCTAACGGCCACTGTCTGGCATGCGCTGGAATATTGTCATGCCCAGAAACTCAGACATGTATTCTTTCTCAACGTAGGACTGCCGTTTCGCCGCAACCCCTACCGCGAATTCATACTTGGCTTCGGTGGCAAGCCCACCTCGACCTACCGCTGGTTCCACTTCACGATAGGATGGTTCAACCGTATTCTCTCTTGGTTCTACAAGGAGTAAGATTTACTGTTTGCATAGGTTGTTCCCTTGTTCATCAAGAAAGACTGCAACAAGGTGTATCAAATTGCCAGCCACCAACTATACCTAAAGATAACGTCCTCCAACAACGCTTCTGTTGTTAGAGGACGCTAAAAATCATCCATAGATTAGGCGCCTCTTGACGCCTCCGTCAATGGATACTGATGGGTTAAAACTCGCTGGTGAAGTGGAACTTGACGTGTTCGAAGTCTTGTTGCGCCATGCTTAGTACATAGCCAGAATCGGCCAGGAAGACGTCGCGACCCTCGATATCCTTCGCCATATACTGATATTTGCGCTTCTTGAATCGCTCAAGTTCCTCCTCGCTGTCAGCTTCTATCCAGCAGGCTTTGTGCAGATGGACGGGTTCCCAGCGGCATCGTGCATTGTACTCATGCTCCAGACGATACTGGATGACCTCAAACTGGAGTTGGCCTACCGTGCCAACAATGCGACGGTTGTTGAACTGGTTGACAAACAACTGGGCCACACCCTCGTTCATCAGTTGCTCCAAACCCTTTTGGAATTGCTTCGACTTCATCGGGTCGTCGTTTTCAATATACTTGAACAGTTCGGGGGAGAAAGAGGGGAGACCACGGAAGTGGAGCATATCGCCTTCGGTGAGTGTGTCACCGATCTTGAAGATACCATTGTCAGGCAGACCCACAATATCGCCAGGCCACGCCTCCTCTACCGTACTCTTGCGCTGCGCCATAAACTGTGTGGGCGAGGAGAAACGCACCGTCTTGTCCAGACGGATGTGGCGGTAGGGCTGGTTGCGCACGAAGCGACCCGAGCAAACCTTGCAGAAGGCGATGCAGGAGCGGTGGTTGGGATCGATATTGGCAGTAATCTTGAAGATAAAGCCGGTGAACTTGGGTTCCGTGGGCAAGACCAATCGCTCCTCTGCCTGCGTGGGACGGGGCGATGGGGCAATCTCTACAAAGCAGTTGAGCAATTCCTGCACACCAAAATTGTTGAGGGCAGAGCCAAAGAAGACCGGAGCTACCTCAGCACGGCGATAGGCCTCGACGTCAAAAGTTGGATAGACCCCTTCTACAAGTTCCAGGTCACCACGCAATTGCTCGGCAAACTCGTCGCCAACCTGGGCATTGAGCTCTTCCGACTGGATATCGACAGCCACCTTCTCCGTCACGCGCTGCTTGTTGGGAGTGAAGAGATTGAGTTGTTCTTCGTAGATATTATAGACGCCCTTGAAGCGCTGACCCTGGCCAATAGGCCAGGAGAGCGGTCGCACGTGGATATGAAGTTCTTGCTCCAGTTCGTCGAGCAGGTCGAAGGGATCGCGACCCTCGCGGTCCATCTTGTTGACAAAGATGATGACGGGAGTATTCCTCATACGGCAGACTTCCATCAGTTTGCGTGTCTGTGCCTCCACACCTTTGGCGGAATCTACCACAATGATAGAGGAATCGACAGCCGTAAGCGTTCGATAGGTATCTTCGGCAAAGTCTTGGTGACCTGGCGTATCGAGGATGTTAACCTTATAGGTCTCGTCCTCCTTGGCTTCGGCACCCTTGGGACTATAGTCGAACTCCATCACCGACGTGGAGACAGAGATACCACGCTGCTTCTCAATATCCATCCAGTCGGAAGTGGCGCTCTTGCGTATTTTGTTGCTCTTCACCGCACCGGCTACCTGAATTTGTCCACCAAAGAGGAGGAATTTCTCGGTCAAGGTAGTCTTACCCGCATCAGGGTGGCTGATGATGGCAAAGGTGCGTCTGCGTTCTATTTCGTTCATGCTTGTGCTGCTTTGATGAGGTTGATACATTTTTCGAGTGAATCGAGCCAATAGGGGATGGTGAGGCCGAAGGTAGCTTTGATCTTGGTCTTGTCGAGAACGGAGTAGGCGGGTCGCTTCACAGGGGAAGGGAACTCGCTGCTATGGCAAGGCTGGATATCGCAGGCGGTATGACCCGCCAGGCGCGCGATCATTTGAGTGAAGTCATACCAAGAGGTGACACCCTCATTGCTGAAATGATAGACACCAGTATGGTCCGTATATTTTCGATGCTCCACGATGTCGAAGATGGCGGCAGCAAGGTCGCCTGCATAGGTCGGTGTGCCGCACTGGTCGAAGACGACCTTGAGCTGAGGCTTCGTGGCCGTGAGCTGGAGCATCGTCTTGACAAAGTTGTGACCAAAGCTGCTATAGAGCCATGCCGTGCGGATGATGAGGTGGTCAACGCCCGTTGCTATGATCTTCTCCTCGCCATGGAGTTTGGTGAGCCCATAGACGCCCGTGGGGGTTCCCGTCTGGGTCTCCTGACAAGGTGTGTTGTAGGGGTCGGCACCAAAGACGTAGTCAGTGCTGACATGGACAAGCAGACCACCCACCTCCTTCATCGCGCGGGCAAGGTTTTCGGGGGCAATGGCGTTAAGTGTCTCCACAATGTCACCAGCGGTCTCAGCTTTATCGACGTTGGTCCAGGCCGCACAGTTGATGATGCAGCCGATCTTCTCCTCGGCCACCACCTGACGGACGGCGTCCAGATCGGTGATGTCGAGGGTTGGATAGCCATCACACACATCGGTGAAGATGTAGTGGTCGCGGCTCGTACGGGCCACGAGTTGCATTTCGTTGCCCAGTTGGCCGTTGGCTCCTGTTACCAGTATATTCATGATGATGGTTCTGTATGTTTATCAGGAAGGGCTACTTACGTCCCGCACATGTCTGCGGGGGATAAGCGTCTCTTCATTCAAAATTTCACTCCATTTAGTGCTCCTCCCATTCCAGGCCTTCTGTCCGGTCCTTGATATAATAGTCTGAGAGCATGCCGAGGAATGTCGTGATAGCTTTGATTGCGTGAGCGGTCTCTGGCGAGATAGGCTTTTGCCGCATCCGCAAGAGCATTACACCATAGAGGGCGTTGAGGCAAGTCTCTACCTCTCCGATCTCCTTGTCACCTTTTTGGCGCAGTTCCACTATGAAGGGTAGCACACGATAGTATTCTGCCGAGTAGAATGGGAAGCGGGTGGATTGGAGCAGGCGAACATGGAGATCGCCAAAGTCCTGGAGCAGCACCTCGTTGATGGCGAGATGCCCCTTCTCACGCTTTCCCTCTTGGTTCATCATGCGAATCAGATCGCCAAACCAGTCTTCCTCCTCGTCTTTCTGCTGATCGGTATAGTCGAAACGGTCTATATACTCACGGCGGATACGCGTCAGTGAACAACCGTAGGCACGTATCAAGTCTTCCATCTGCCACATATAAAGCAGATACTCCACAACACTTTTCTCTCTGATACTTTTGGCTATGAACATGTTTTTTGTCTATTGGCTGCGAAAGGAAGCCGGATTAATAACTGGGCAGGTGGTATAGATTGAAGACGGTGCCGAAGAGGATAATCACCGAGAACAAGATGACCACCGATCCAATGACCTTATTGATAATGGCGATACCAGTGACGTTGAAACGCCCTCCGATCTTATCGACAAGCCAGGTCAGCCCATACCACCACAACAGTGCACCCAGCGGAATGCAAGTGAAACCCACACATGTCTCAAAGGGACGTGAGGGTTGCACGAAGGCGAACTGTGCAAAGGTTGCCATGAAAAGGAATATGATCAGGGGATTGGAGAAGGTGACAAGAAATGCCGTCAACCCATTGTTGAGCAGAGATCCCTTACCTTTGTTCTTCGCATGATGAGGCAGCTTCTTTGCCGGGTTCGAACGAAAGCAGAAGATACCAAAAAGCAGCAGGATAACGCTACCGGAGATCTGGAGAAAGAACTGGTACTTGGGATTTTGCAACGGCTCCATGATGAAGCCCATGCCCAATCCCACAATCAGCGCATAGATGATGTCGCTCACCGCCGCCCCAACACCAGTCATAAGACCATACCAGCGACCTTTGTTCAAGGTGCGCTGGATGCAGAGGATTCCGACGGGGCCCATGGGTGCTGATGCGATGATGCCAATGGCTATCCCCTTGAAGATGAAATCGAGGATATCGAGCTGGATGGGAAAGTCTATATTCATAATTCGGGTGCAAAATTCGGAAAAATATGGCACATGAGCAAATTTGACGTGCAAAACTTTGCTTATTCATGAGTTTTTAGTAACTTTGCCGTGGCTATAAAGTGGCTATAATAACTAATAGAATATATAACAATACTCTGTTAATAA
>DLZV01000025.1:54130-64333 GCA_003447235.1 Prevotella sp. | reverse complement strand
AACTTCTCGTATTTGTCGTCCGCTTTCAGGATGGCGAAGACCTCTCTGTAGATGCTGGTGCAGGCCTCGTGGTGGGGCGTCCTCCAGGAGTGCTGCAACGGAGAGTCGTACTCGTCGATGAGGATGGCCACTTGCTGGCCCGTCTTGTTGTAAGCACCCTCAATGATATTCATGAATCTTACGGCAAGAGAAGTCTCTTGGCGCACGACAATCCCGTATTCCGTCTCCAGGTTATGGAAAGCGTTGTCCAGATAGCTTCGCACACTTTCGGGTTCTGCTCCGGCCTGGCTCATGTCGAGCCGTATGACGGGCCGCTTCACCCACTCCCGCTCCAGCTCCATGATCCTCAGTCCCTCGAAGAGTTCCCTCTTGCCCAGGAAATAGGCTTCGAGCGTATCGACGAGCACCGACTTGCCAAAGCGGCGCGGGCGGCTCAGGTAGTTGTACTTCCTTCCCCTGTTGGCAAGCTGCCAGACGATGTCTGTCTTGTCAACATAAAGGTATCCACCCTCTCTGATTTCCTCAAAAGACTGAATACCTACGGGCAATCTCCTGTTTCTTGTCTCTGCCATAGCTTCCTGTTTTTGTTTGCAAATATACGATTTTTTCCCCAATCCCCATGCTTTTTCCTCCATTCTTTGAGCATTATTATGCTTGTTCTCTGTCCGAAAAGAGATATAAGCGCTGAGATGTGCAAGGGTTGATCCGCTACAACTCCTTTTTCTGCCATTGTCGTGGCAGAGTAAAAAGCGCAGCTTTGCCGTGGCTGCACGGCTGCCATGCTACTCGTCATGCCGAGGGTCGTGGCTATGGCCGTGGGCGAGTTGGCGGTCTGAACGACGAACCCTCGAAGAGATTCGGGTTGACGGCTCTTGCCGTAATGCTGTGGTTGGTCATTGCGTTTAAGGTTTTAAAGGTGATGGAAATTGTTCTTCTCTCTCTCTCTCTTCTCTCTCGGTTCTTCTCTCATCTCGCACGCACGCCCTCTCCTCTCCCTTGGTCCTCTCTTGCCCCTCCCTCAAAAGGGGACCTTGCTGGTGGTAGCTTAGGACCGACGCCGCTATTTGCTTATCCCTCGCCCCCGTCGTAGGTATGTCCGTCGCAGGCCCTCTGTGGAGTCGTTCCGCAGGTCTTGTAACTGGGTGTAAAGATTTTGCAAGCGAGCGCAAACGAGAGCTTGCTCTCAAATTGCCGAGCGCCGCTAAATCTTCTGCAAAGGTACGGAGAGTTTTTGATACCACCAAATAAAATCACAAATATTTTCCAACTTTTTTTTATCGCTATGGAAATAGCACATAGCAAAGCTATGTGAACCTTCTATACATGCTTTGGATAATCTTTACATTGTATTCTTTGCAGAGTTGCAAGCGTGGGAAGTGGGGAGGCCTTAACGTAACATGTAACATGTAACATGTAACAAAGTCCCAAATGCCATCAATATCTATTAACAGTCTTTCGTGGATGTACAACCAGCTACTATTCAATGTATTGTAATTGCAAAATTGCCTGCTGCAAGCCCCAACGTTGTCTCCTGATTGCTCGTGCGTTCACTTTTGTTAACAAACAAACTGCTCTCCTTCGCCCCTTTTTTCGCTCAAAAAACAGGGAAAAGCGAGTTGGATTCCCCAAAATACGTACCTTTTTAGGGTCAGAGACTGCATCTGCGGGGTCAAAAAAAACAGGGAAAAGCGGGTTGGATTCCCCCAAATGCGTACCTTTTTAGGGTCAGAGACTGCGTCTGCGGGGTCAAAAAACAGGGTCTCGGCAGTTGCTATCGCCCCCTTTGCGCATGGCGAGAAAGGGTTTCATGAAATGGAACGCTTGCGTGGACCACTCCGATAGTCCTGCAAGGACAAACTTGGTTGTAAAAGTTTTTTGTGTTTTCTGATTATCCTTAGCCCTACACACAACCATGCGTCACTCGAAATGTCGGATGAACCAGAAGGCCTACCCGTGCGAGATGAGGTAGCCTCCATCGTTACAATGTTACAATGTTACATGTTACATGTTACGTTAAGGAGTTCGCATTGCGCCCTTCCGCCTCGCGCAGGGAGGGTGGAGAGGGCAGGGGGGCAGCCTTGGCAGGAGGGCAGGAGGGCGACAGGAGTGGCCTTGGCAGGAGGGCGACAGGGATCGTGGCGCGGATCGGTGAAAACGTGTTTGTCGCTGTGGTTTTCGCCGTTCGGAGCGCGCTGCTCCTCACTTTTCTTCTATTTTCTGACGTGGTGAGGAAAAAAAAGCGTAACTTTGCAATCGACATTTGATTTTTAAAAACTAATTTGTATGATGGTTAAAATCACTTTCCCCGACGGCTCTGTTCGCTCGTATGAGCAGGGTGTGACGGGTCTTCAAATCGCAGAGAGCCTTTCGCCGGCTCTCGCCCGCGACGTTGTATCTTGCGGGATCAATGGCGAGACGACGGAGCTCAACCGCCCCATCAACGAGGATGCAAGCATCAACCTCTACAAGTTTTCGGACGACGAAGGCAAGCACACGTTCTGGCACACGTCGGCCCACTTGCTGGCCGAGGCGCTCCAGGAGCTGTATCCCGGCATACAGTTCGGATTTGGTCCGGCTGTGGAGAACGGCTTCTTCTACGACGTGATGCCGGCAGACGGCCAGGTGATCTCGGAGAACGACTTCCCGAAGATCGAGGCCAAGATGCGCGAGCTGGCCAAGAAAAACGAGCCCGTGGTGCGCCGCGAGGTGTCGAAGGCCGACGCCATCGAGGAGTTCAAGGCCATGGGCCAGGACTACAAGGTGGAGCACATCGACCAGGACCTGGAGGACGGAACGATCACTACTTATACGCAGGGCAGCTTCACTGACCTCTGCCGCGGCCCGCACCTGGTATCGACGGGTGCCATCAAGGCCATCAAGATAACGAGCGTGGCCGGAGCCTTCTGGCGCGGCGACGCCAAGCGCGAGCAGATGACGCGCATCTATGGCATCACCTTCCCGAAGAAGAAGATGCTCGACGAGTATCTGCTGATGCTGGAGGAGGCCAAGAAGCGCGACCACCGCAAGATCGGCAAGGAGATGGAGCTCTTCATGTTCTCCGAGCGCGTGGGCAAGGGTCTGCCCATCTGGCTCCCGAAGGGCACGCAGCTGCGCCTGCGCCTGCAGGAGCTCCTGCGCAGCCTCCTCAAGCCCTACAACTACCAGGAGGTCATCACGCCGGGCATCGGCGGCAAGCAGCTCTACGTCACCTCGGGCCACTACGCCCACTATGGCAAGGACGCCTTCCAGCCCATCCACACCCCGGAGGAGGACGAGGAGTATATGCTCAAGCCGATGAACTGTCCGCACCACTGCGAGATCTTCGCGCGCAAGCCGCGCTCCTACAAGGACCTGCCGCTGCGCATCGCCGAGTTTGGCACGGTCTTCCGCTACGAGAAGAGCGGCGAGCTCCACGGACTGACGCGCGTGCGTACCTTCACGCAGGACGACGCCCACATCTTCGTGCGTCCGGATCAGGTGAAGACGGAGTTTGAAAACGTCATCGACATCATCCAGAAGGTGTTTGCCATCTTCAAGTTTGAGGACTTCGAGGCGCAGATCTCCCTGCGCGACCCGAAGGACACGGAGAAGTATATCGGCAGCGACGAGATCTGGGAGGAGAGCCAGAACGCCATCCGCGAGGCTTGCCGCGAGAAGGGTCTCAACGCCCGCGAGGAGATCGGCGAGGCCGCCTTCTACGGTCCGAAGCTCGACTTCATGGTGAAGGACGCCATCGGCCGCAAGTGGCAGCTGGGCACGATCCAGGTCGATTACAACCTGCCGCAGCGCTTCCACCTCGAATACACGGCCGAGGACAACTCCAAGCAGACGCCGGTGATGATCCACCGCGCGCCGTTCGGATCGCTGGAGCGCTTCACCGCCGTGCTCATCGAGCACACCGCGGGCCACTTCCCCCTGTGGCTCACGCCAGACCAGGTGGCCATCCTGCCGATCTCGGAGAAGTATAACGACTACGCCGAGAAGCTCCGCAAGTATTTCGACCGCAACAACGTGAGGGCCTACGTCGATGACCGCAATGAGAAGATCGGCCGCAAGATCCGCGACAACGAGCTCAAGCGCGTGCCCTACATGCTCGTCGTGGGCGAGAAGGAGGCAGAGGACGGCCTCGTCTCCATGCGCAAGCAGGGCGGCGGCGAGCAGGCCACGATGACCATGGAGGAGTTTGCACAGCGCGTGAACGCCGAGGTGGCAGAGCAGCTGAAGGTGCTCGAGGAATAATCTCTGAAATACATACGCAGGGAGGGCTGGAGGAGGCCGGGCGCGAGCTGGGCGGAGGCCAGCCCTCGTTGTGTGATTGCGACAAGGCTACAGATGAAAACTACGCTCATCCTTGTGGGGAAGACCCGCGACAAACTCTATACCCACGCCATCGACGACTACCGCGACCGCATCGGCCACTACATGCCCTTCGAGATCGTCACCATACCCGAACTGCGGGCCACGGCCTCGCTCTCCGAGGCGCAGCAGAAGGAGAAGGAGGGGGAACTGATCCTGCAGAAGGTGCAGCCCGCCGACACGCTGGTGCTCCTCGACGAGCACGGACGCGAGCCACGGTCCGTGGAACTGGCGGCTTGGCTGGAGAAGAAGCGGACCACGGCGCGCCGCCTCGTCTTCGCCATCGGAGGACCCTACGGCTTCTCCCAGGCGGTCTATGCGCGCGCCAACGAGCAGATCTCGCTCTCGCGCCTCACGTTCTCCCACCAGATGGTGCGCCTCGTCTTCGTGGAGCAGCTCTATCGCGCGTGTACAATCATAAAAGGGGAGAAGTATCACCACGAGTAGTTGCCGTGGGGGTACTTTTCCCCTTTTTTCCTCTTTTTCTTCCTCCTTTCTTTCCTAATCATCTTCCTTTCTTCTTTCCTCTTCTTTCCTTTTCTTTCCTTTCCTTCTTCCTTTTCCTCTTCCTTTTCCTCTTCCTTTCCTTCTTCCTTCTCCTCTTCTTCCCCTAACGACCCATTAGTTTTTCATTTTGTCTTTCACGCATTGCAGGATGATGTTGGCGGCCTGCTCCAGTCCCACGCTGCTGGTGTTGACGACCAGGTCGTAGTCGCGGGCGTCCGTCCAGTGGGCGCCCGTGTACTGGTGGTAGTGGTTGCTGCGTCCTTGGTTCACCTGGTCGATGCGGCGGGCTGCCGCCTCGTCGGAGAGGTTCTCGACGGTCGATACGCGGCCGATGGCGTCCTCGCGGTTGGCGGTGACGAAGACGCTGAAGACCCGCTTCTCGCCCCGCAGCACCCAGTTGGCGCAGCGGCCCATGATGACGCAGGGCTTGCGCCCCGCCAGGGCGCGGATGATGCGGCTCTCGGCCACGAAGATGGCGTCGTCGTGGGAGGGGTTGAGGGAGAGAGGGATGCTCTTGTCGGTGAAGATCAGTTCCCAGAGTTTGCCGTTGGAGATGTTTTGCTCGTTGTCGCGGACGAAGTCGGCCGTGTAGCCCAGTCGCTGGGCTGCCTCGTCGATGATGTTGTGGTCGTAGAAATCCACCCCCAGCCGCAGGGCCAGTTGCTCGCCCAGCATCTGGCCTCCGCTGCCATACTCGCGCGCGATGGTGACGACGAGCGGCCCGTCGTCGGCCCTGCGCTCCTCGCGCCTTTCCGCCACGGCCAGCTGGCGCCGCTCGGCCTTGGGGATGAAGAGGAGGTCGAGCCAGGCGATATGGGGAGCGAAGACGCGCACCATGAAGCCGACGTAGAACATGCTGACCAGCGTGCCCGGGCCCACCATCTTCCAGTCCCAATGGCCGAAGAACGTGGTCATGAGGACGACGGCGATGGTCACCAGGGCCGTGTCGGAACACATCTTCACCTTGCCGAAGTCTTTCCTCACACACTTCGCGATGGCCAGCGGCAGACCCTCGCCAGCCAGCATCAGCGAGTCGCAGCGCACCTCGCAGGCGATGCCGAAGGCCAGCAGCGCACCGCCAATCAGGAGTTCGGCAAACTGCAGGGGCCAGCCGAGCGTGTGGTCGAGGGTGGGGGGAATCTGCAGGAAACTCGTCAGCCACATCGTCAGGTCGGTGTAGAAGCCGAAGAGGAAGGAGACGAGGATCTGCGAGAGCTGGCGCAGCTCATAGTTTCTGCGTAGCAGCAGAATCTGGGTGAGGATGAAGACGACGTGCATGCAGATCACGATCTGGCCCATCGTCATCGGCATACCGGGGACGAGCGAGAGCACGTAGGGTGGGGCGGAGATGGGCGAGGAGCCCAGGTTGGCGCGGATGGACAGCGAGGTGCCAAAGGCTATGACAAACAATATGAAGACGAAGCTCACGTAGCGGCGGATCCACTCCGCCTTGCTTCTTTTCCGCTTTTCCATGATGAATAGGTTGGTTTTCCTTGTTTTGGTCGTTTTCCTTGTTAGTACAAATCACTTCTGTGTGTAAATCACTTCCGCGTATAAGTCATTTCTTCTGCATCAGCGGATTGTGTGTCTTCGGCCGGTGGTCGGTCTCATCCGAGAGCTTGGGCAGGGTGGGTAGCCAGAAGCCCTTGGCGGGCACGGAAGGAGCCTTGGACGGAGCAGGGCGCACGCCCCGGTCGATCATGCTCCGGAGCCATTGGGCCTGCTGAAACTCGGGCCAGCGGCGCAGGATGTAGTCGATCTGCTGGCGCGCCACCACGCTGTCGCCACCCATGTAGATGGCGTAGGCGCGGTTGTACCAGTAGTCGCGGTTGGCGTCGTCTATCTCCAGCGCCCGTGTGTAGTCGATGGCGGCACTGTCGTAGCGCTCCAGGCGCATGGAGGCCATGGCGTGGAGGTCGAAGAGGTCGGGGATGTAGGGCTGCAGGGCCAGGGCGCGGCTGCCGTCCTCGGCGGCTCCCTTGAAGTCTTCCAGCCGGTATTTGCAGAGCGCGGACAGATACCAGGCCTCATACTGATGGGGCTTCATGGCGGCGATGCGCTCAAACACCTGCATCGCCACGACATAATAGCCCATGTCGAGCTGACGCCGGCCCTCCTCCATCAGCCGCTTCACGTTGTACTGGGCCGACAGGGGGAGAGCCGCCGCGAGCCAAAGGACTGCTGTCATCCAGCGGCGCATAGGCGACAGGAAAACAATTATTTGTGGGCAGCCTTCGTGCGATAGCGGCAACTGTACTTGCCCTTGGCCATCGCGCGCAGCTTGTTCATGATCAGGCTCTTGCGGAGCGGAGACACGCGGTCGACAAACATCTTGCCCTCCAGGTGGTCGAACTCGTGCTGCATGACGCGGGCCAAATAGCCCTCCACCCACTCGTCGTGCTCCTGGAGCTCCTCGTCGAGGTAGCGCACGTGGATACGCGTGGGGCGCGTCACGCGCTCGTGGAGGCCGGGGATGGAGAGGCAGCCCTCCTCCATGGTCTCCTTCTTCGACTCCTCGTCATACTCCACGATGTGGGCGTTGATGAAAGCGTGGCGGAAGCCCTCATACTCGGGGAAGTCCTCCTTGAGCACGTCGAGGTCGATGACGACCACACGGATGGACTTGCCGATCTGGGGCGCGGCGAGACCCACGCCGTCGCTGGCCGTGTTGGTCTCGAACATGTTCTGAATGAGCTCCTTCAGATTGGGATAATCGACGGGAATGTCCTGTGCCACCTTGCGCAGCACGGGTTGCCCGTAAACGTATATCGGTAAAATCACTTTTTCGTTCTTAATATATAGAATGTAGAATAAACGCGCGCGGAAATCTCGCTTACAGACCCTGCGCGCGCATATAGTCCTGGAGGATGATCGTGGCCGAGACTTGATCGACCAGCCCCTTGTTCTCGCGGCGCGTCTTCTTTTTCACGCCTCCATCGAGGATGGCCTGGTGGGCAAGGACGGAGGTGAAGCGCTCGTCGAAGAACGTGATGGGGACCTCGGGCACGGCTTTGCGCCAGCGCCGGACAAACTCCTCCACGCGGCGAAGATTCTCGCTCGGCTTGCCATTGGGCTGGGTGGGACGGCCTATCACGACCTCGTCGACCTGCTCCTGGCGCATGTACTGCCGGAGAAAGTCGAAGAGCTCGTGGGTGGGCACCGTGGCCAGCCCATTGGCAATGATGCGCAGGGGGTCGGTGACGGCCAACCCCGTGCGCTTGCTTCCATAATCGATGGACAGGATGCGACCCATCCTCTCTTTACTTAGCGAGCAACCAAGCGTCCGGATACTGTGAGCGCAGCTGGTTGCGGCTCTGCACGGCCGCGCCCTTGTCGCCAAACGAGGAGGCCACGACGCGATACATGTTGCGAGCGGCGTTGTAGGCCAGCTGGGCGTTGTAGCCCGCGTTCTTCAGGCGCTGCTGCAGGCCCTCGGCGTTGGCGCGGACGGAGAAGGAACCGACCACGACGCTGTAGTTGTTCAGACCGTCGCCACTGACCACGCTCAGATCCTCGCGGCGCACCGGCTCGTTGTCATAGTTGCCAGTGGTGGGAGTCTGCACGGTGGGCTGCTGCTCCACGGGAGTCACCACGGGAACATCGGCGGGAGCCTGCTCCTGCACCGGCTGCTCGGCGGCGTCCTGGGCGCGAGCCTTCTCGTACGCCTTGCGGTAGGCGCTCTCCTTGCTCGAACCGCAACTTGCCAACAACATACCCATGCACAAGGTCGTTCCCAATACTGCAAATTTTTTCATCATCTTACTGTGTCTGTCTTTTAGAATGTTCTACAATACTTGTTTTCTATATTATTCTGCGAAATTACAAATTATCGGCCGAACGATAAAGGAAATGGCGCATAAAGATTGTTAAATGGGGCGTTTACAACTTTTTTAACACAAAATATTGCCCGCAATGGGGGTTGTTTGGAAATAAATGGCTATATTTGCGATTGATTTGAGGCCAACCCCGTGCAAAAGCCTCGTCCGGACAGGACGGAGGGCGAAACAGGGGGAGGTGCCTATTCCATTCAAACAACAAAACAAGAAAAGAAATGAAGACATTAGGTTACATTGGCGCATTCCTCGGCGGTAGCATCGCCGGCGCTGCTCTGGGACTCCTGCTCGCTCCTGAGAAGGGTGCTGACACTCGTTCGAAAATCTCCGACGCTGTGGATGATTTCTGCAAGAAGCACGATATCAAATTGTCGCGCAAAGAGGCAGAGGAGTTTGTAGATGACATTAAGGACGCTGCCACCGACGCCGTCTGATCCTCCCCAGGAGGCATGACGCGGCTTCTGTAGCGGCAAAAAAACGAAAAAGCGTGTTCTCAAACGATCAAAATGTTGAGACCATAGCGCAACTGATCGAGGTGATCAAGCATTACATCGGGCTTCAATCTGAATATGTGAAGCTCGATGTAATAGACAAGGTTGTGCGCTTGCTGACGATGTTGGTGCTTATCGCAGTGTTTGGAATACTGCTGGTCATCGCCATCATCTACTTCTCCTTTGCGGCGGCCTATGCGCTCTCCGACGCCATAGGAAGCCTGCCGGGAGCCTTTGCCATCGTCGGCGCGTTCTACCTTGTCGTGCTCTTCGTCTTCATCCGCCTGCGCAAGACCATCATCGAGCGGCCATTGGTCCATTTCCTGGCCAGCATTTTAATGTCGAAATAGCATGACTACCAATCAAAACCAAAGCACCGACTACCACACGCTCACAGAACTGCGCCAAAGGAAGGCGCAGCTGCTGGAGGACATCGCCAAGGATGACAAACGCGTAAAGGCCTTGTGGGCGCAACTGTTCTACCGACCCAAGACCAACGACACGCCCTCGCAGCGCATCACCAACATGATCACCACGGGTGGCGGCATACTCGACGGACTCATCCTGGGCTGGAAACTCTATCGGAAGTTTGGCAAGAAGGGGTCTATCCGCATTTTCGGCAGACGCTTTTAGCGTTGGGGGGATTTCTCTCCAACGATCTCCTATATACTTATCCTTTCTCTTCCTCGCTCCTGCGTTCTCTTCTTGGGAAGAATAGAATGGCGGGCCATGACGGTCTTTCGTACAAGACGGAGGACTGATGGGGTAAGTTTGTCTTTGGGCCAAGGCGCAGGAAGGGCTGGTCATTTCGTCCGGGGCGAACTGGTCATTCCATCCAGGATTGGCATGATTTTCATCCAGATTGGCTGGTTTTTCATCCAGGCTGGCTGGTCATTCATCCGAACTGGGTGGTTTTTCATCCGAACTGGGTGGTTTTTCATCCGAGCTGGCTGGTTTTTTATCGAAGACGAAGGGAGCGATGAGGAAAGGCATAAAAAAAGGAGTACCGCTGTACT
>DLZV01000025.1:49439-53933 GCA_003447235.1 Prevotella sp. | reverse complement strand
ACCTTTGTTAACCTTAAATCTAATACTATGAAAAACACATTGCAAAGATATGAATAAATTTCGACCCATGCAACTGTTTTGGCTAAAAATATGTCGTTCTAAACACAATTTAACTTCATTTCCCGTAGTGGAAGGCAAATTTTTATGATAAATCGTATAAAGATACACTCCCTACTGACGCTTTTGGCGAAAACTAAGTCAGACGCAGGCGCAGGCTATTGAGCATGACGCTGACGCTGGAGAAGGCCATCAGGGCCGAAGCCCACATCGGCGTGATCTGGAAGTGGAGGCCGAAGAGGTAGGGGAGGCCGGCAGCCAGCGGGATGCAGACGAGGTTGTAGATAAAGGCCCAAAAGAGGTTTTGCCAGATCATGCGCACCGTGCGGCGGCTCAGAGCCACGGCTTCGGGCAGCGCGCGGAGATTGTCGGTCATGAGGGTGACTTGCGCCACGTCCATGGCCACGTCGGTGCCGCGCCCAATGGCGATGCTCACGTCGGCCAAGGCGAGGGCCTGGGTGTCGTTGATACCGTCGCCAACCATTGCCACGGTCTTGCCTTCGCTCTGCAGGCGGCGCACGAGGTCCTCCTTGTCCTGGGGAAGGACGTGGCTCTGGTAGTGGCTGATGCCGGACTGGTCGGCCCAATACTTGACGGCAGCCTCCTGGTCGCCGCTCATCAGATAGACCTCAATGCCCTCCTGGCGCAGACGGTCCATGGCCTCGCGGGCGTGGGGCTTGAGCTGCTCGCGCGCCTCGGGCGGCAGGTGGGCCGACTTCGTGAAGTCGAGGTCGGCGCGGGGGGTGGTCAGCGTGCCGGTCTTGTCGGTCACGAGGGCGTCCACCTTGCGCAGCAGTTCCAGGGCGGTAGCGTCCTTGACGAGTATCTGCTGCTGGGCAGCCTTGCCGATACTGACCATCAGCGCGGTAGGCGTGGCGAGGCCCATCGCGCAGGGACAGGCTATGACGAGCACGGCCACGGCCGAGAGGATGGCGTGGGGAAGGAGGGCGGTGCCGCCGAGAATCCACCAGCTCAGAAACGTGACCAGGGAGATCAGGGCCACGGTGGGGACGAAGAGAAGGGCGGCCCGGTCCACGATGCGCTGCACGGGGGGCTTGCTGCTCTGTGCGGCCTCCACCATGCGGATGATGTGGGAGAGGGCGGTAGCCTCGCCTATCTGGCGCGCCCGCATGCGGAGCTTGCCCTGAGAGGGAATCGTGCCTGCGAGCACCTGCGCCCCTGCTTGCTTCTCGGCGGGGGTTGGCTCGCCCGTGATCATGCTTTCATCGACGTAGGCGGCGGTGGAACTCATGAAGCTCTCGGCCGATATGACGTCGCCATCGACGGGAATCTTCTCGCCGGCGCGCACCTCCAGCACATCGCCGACCTCGACCGTCGAGAGGGGCACTTCCTCCAGTTTGCCGTCGCTGAGGATGCGGGCCGTCTTGGGCTGCATTCCCATGAGCTGGCGGATGGACGAGGCCGTGCCGTCTTTGGCTCTCTCTTCGAGCAGCCGGCCCGTGAGGACGAAGGTGATGATCATCACCGAGGCGTCGAAATAGGTGGGCGAATCCATTCCGCGCACGCCCCAAACTTGTTCGCCCCAGAAGGTGTTGAAGGCGGAGAAAAGGAAGGCAATGGCGGTGGAGAGAGCCACGAGGGAGTCCATGTTGGCGGTCTTGTGGAGCAGCTGGCGCCAGGCGGAGACGTAGAAGCGGCGTCCGCAGAAGACGAGGTTGGCCAGGGCAAGCAGCAGGGCTGCCTGGTTGGCGAAGGCGGTGCTGCCCAGACTGATCCAGCTCATGGAGATAGCCATCGTGAGGAGGGCGAAGAGCCAGGACAGGAGCGTGCGGCGGCGGAGCCGGACGTAGGCGCGGCGCTCGATGGCCTCCACGCTGCGGTCGGCTTCGATGACAAGGTCGAAGCCAATGCCGTTGATGGCTGCCTTCATCTCTTCGAGCGTGATGGCCGAAGGGTCGTAGTCGATGAGAGCGGTGCGGCTTGCGAGAGACACGGAGGCCGACTGGACGCCACGGAGGCCGTTGAGCGTGCGCTCCACGTGGGCTGAGCAGGACGCACAGGCCATGCCGATGACGGGAAGGGTGCGCTTCATAGGCTCAGCTCGAAACGGCCCAACAGATCGACGGCGTCCTTCAGCATCTTGGGCTGGACGAGGGCTTCGTCGTAACTGACCGTCACGCTGGCGGCGGGAAGATTGACCTCGGCCTGCTGAACGCCAGCCACGGCGCGCAGGGCGTCTTCTACCTTGGCTTTGCAATGCGGACACTTCATGCCGCTCACGGCAAATGTTTTCTGTACCATAATCGTTTTCTCCTATTTAATAACAATATTATCCTTTAAAAAAACATTTTTTAAAAAAAACATAGCCTCTGCAAGAAGAGAGGATGGGGTCCCCTGCTCGGAATGCTATTTCTCGTGAATGTTCCTTCTTGTGAATGATCCTTCTCGGGAATAAACCTTCTCGGGAATGAACCTTCTTTGGAATGAACCCTTTAGCGAATGTTCCTTTCGGGGATACTCTTTCTCGGGGGAGTCTGATAGCCCCCTGTCGTCTCAGTGTCAGTTTGAGAGGACAGGGGCGCGCTGGTCAGTTAGCTTTATTGTGCGGCTCCGATGATCTCCGTCACAGAGTGGCAACCGTGCTTGTCGAGCCAGTCGTTGATACCGTCGCGTACCTTGATGGTGACGGCAGGATCAACGAAGTTGGCCGTACCAATCTCGATAGCCGTGGCTCCTGCCATCATAAACTCGATGGCGTCCTCGGCGGTCATGATGCCTCCCAGGCCCACGACGGGGATCTTGACGGCGCGGGCCACGTCATAGACCATTCTCACGGCGACGGGTTTGACGGCAGGGCCGCTCAGTCCGCCCGTGCGGATGCTCAGTCGCGGCGCGCGGCGCTCGATGTCGATCGACATGCCTAAAAGGGTGTTGATGAGCGAGACGGCGTCTGCGCCCTCGGCCTCGCAGGCTTTGGCAATGCTGGTGATGTCGGTCACGTTGGGCGAGAGTTTCACGATCAGCACCTTGTCGTAGCGCGCGCGAACGGCCTTGACGACGGCGGCAGCACCCTCGGGAGTCACACCAAAGGCCATTCCGCCGTTTTTCACGTTCGGGCAACTGATGTTGAGTTCGATGGCGGGGATGTGGTCGAGCGCATTGATGCGGGCGGCACACTCCGCATAGTCCTCGGGAGTGGATCCGCTGACGTTGACGATGATGTTGGTGTCAATGTCCTTGACCGACGGGTAGATGTGGTCGCAGAAATAATCGACGCCTTTGTTCTGCAGTCCCACGCAGTTGAGCATTCCTTTCGGCGTCTCCACCATGCGCGGATAGTCGTTGCCTTCGCGGGCGTGAAGCGTCGTACCTTTGACGATAATGCCGCCAATGCCGTCGAGGGGCACGAAATCGGCAAATTCAAGACCGTAGCCGAACGTGCCGGAGGCGGTCATGACGGGATTCTTTAAGTGTAAATGATTTATCTTGACATTAAGATTTGCCATCTGATTATGAATTTTTCGTACTATAATGGGGATTTATTGGTTCTCTCATGGAGGCTTGCGCGCCGCTTACTGGCGCTTCTGCCTGCTCAATCTGCCTCTTTTTGTCGAAGCTGGGGCCTACCAAAGTAGTCTCTTCACGTCGAAGACGGGGCCCTCCTTGCAGACGCAGAGGTTGCCCTCCGTGGTCTTCTCTACGCAGCAGAGGCAAGCGCCCACGCCGCAGGCCATCATGTTTTCGAGCGAAGCTTCGCAGCGCACGCCCAGTTCGGTCGCCACGCGGGCCACAGCCTTCATCATTGGGTTCGGGCCGCAGGTGGAGATCTGGTCGAAGCGCTCGTGCTGGAGTACGCTATGGTTGGTGACGAAGCCCTGTTCGCCTGCCGATCCGTCCTCGGTGGTGATCAGTACCTGGCCCAACTTGCGAAATTCTTCCAGTTCAAGCAGGTCGCTCTCGCTGCGGGCGCCCAGCAGGAAGGTGGGCTTTGCGCCCATTCGCACGATCTCCTGACCGAAATAGAGCAGGGGAGCAATGCCTACGCCGCCGCCGATGAGCAGCCATTTGTCCTCCGGCGTCTTCGGCATGGTGAATCCATTGCCCAGGGGAAGCACGCAGTTGAGCGTGTCGCCCTCGTGGAGCGAGGCCAAGTGGCGCGTGCCCTCGCCGACGGCGGCCACCAAGAGCCACAGCTCGTTGCGGTCGTAATCGACCAGATTGATGGAGATCGGGCGGCGGAGGAAGGTGTTGGGGGAACCGTCCACACGAACTTCGACAAATTGTCCCGGCAACATCGCAGGGAGTTTTTCGTCAGACGACAGCTTGAGCAAGACATACTTGTCGTTGAAATGCTGAAGGGAAACGACCCGAAGGTCTATAATGTATTTCTTCATCTTTGTGTGATTGTATTTTTGATGCAAAGATAATGCCAACGAGCGCAATGAGAACTTGTTCTCAAATTGCCGAGTGCAGCTT
>DLZV01000025.1:0-49130 GCA_003447235.1 Prevotella sp. | reverse complement strand
GAGTGCAGCTTAGCTTATGCAAATTTAGGCAAAAACTAGCAAAACACCAAAGAATGGGGGAAATACTTTATTTGCAGAAATCGCTATATTATCCCGTAGGGCCCTCTCTCTATGCTCGCTTATATAATAAGGTACGCGCGTAGAGCGGGAGAAAAGCATCGTTAGGATTGAAAAATGTTTGAAATTATGATTCTTGTCATAAAAACGGGAAATATTCTGTAATGCGCTGATTTACAAGTTGTAAATGATTTTTGAGTATTTCCCTTGCCACGTCCGCCCGATCGGGGTGTTGTCTGGACGACATGGCAAGGGAAGATGGTGTGAAATGAGTGGCGATCGCAAGCAGAAGATGGCTACTCGGAAATAGGCTCCTCTTGCTGGTCAGAAAAATGTAAAATATTATAGCAACCCATTCTGAGGAGTTTTTCCCCTTGCTGACGCCTGACGCGCTATTTTTTGGGGACAAAGCTCTCCCACGTCTGGTCGTCGTAGAAGATGCGAATCTCCGTGATTTTTCGTTGAGGCTTGTCTATATATTTTACCTCATATTGTGGTGCGGAAGATCCTGGTGACGAGGCGTGGCTGTGAGGCGATGCGCTTCCAACTGGTTGGGACTGAGCAGAAATAGGATTGCTAGAGGGTGGCGTTGCTCCTTCTTGTTGCGAAGGGGTAGGGGAGTTCTTGTCCGAAGTGGTCCCGTCGGTGAACATCGGTTCTTTGCCGTCCAGCAACCAGTCGTATCGCAGGGCGGGGAAACGGTTGGTGATGGCAATGACGATGGCAAGCGTAGGTTTTTGCTTGTCGTTGAGAATCTGACTGAGCGACGCTGGTGACACGCCGATGTGCTCCGCGAAGCTCTGGCGGTTCATGTGTTGGTGTTCTATGAGCTGCTGAATCCGCGCTCTCATTCCCTGTTCATCCATGATTTTGAGGCTTTTTTTTGCTTTATGATTGATTTTACAAAGGTAAAGCTATTTTTTCGATTATCCAAATGTTTTTATAAAAATATAATCAGTGGGTTTTCGATTTACAAAACCGAAAGCGATGTATTTTTCTAAAATAAATTGTGCTTTCTAAAATTCATATTTCGAAATATGAAAAAGCGGGCCTAAACCATTCATAAGCTGTACTTTAACGATTTAGCCTATCTTTTTCTTCTTCAAGAGCCTATTTTTAGCTATGTTGCGCCAAATAGCTGGATTTGGGATGCTTTATGCCCTCGAAAGCGTATTTTTGATGAAGTAGAATGATTTATATTTCTATAAACACCTCGTTATGAGTGATTTATGTTGTGTAAACAACAAGGCATATATATGATTTTGTTTTTATAAACCCAAATATTCTGTTTTACAAATCAATAATCTAAATATTTTCAGAAGTTGAATGTCTGGCTTTCTTTTTACGAAGTTGTATTTTATAAAACGTAATATTTGAAACCATAAAATCATATAGCAGCTTATTTAGTTGCTAAAAAGAATTAAACGTAAAAATCGGGTGCTTGTTGGAGGTGAAAAAAAGAACGCTGAAAGAATTCGCCAACCATCATGCGGTTGGCTCGGAAAATCAGAAAAATGAATGGGTTGAAAGGGGTTAAGGTGTTGAAACAGACCCGATTGAGCCTATTTTTTTGGTTTTCAAAAAGCCTCCAAATAGATCCAAAAACGGGTTTTGGAGAGCTGTTTGGAGGCTTTTTTGCCCGTTTTCGGGCTTTGGGAGGGGGATATTGGTTAGTGGAGGATGTAAAAAACGAGCTCTTTCATCAGTTCTCCTGGTGAGGTGCTCGGATTTTCGATACCTTTGAGTTTAGTGTCGGTCTCCCGTATCTTGTCGATGATCCTCATCACCTTGCCCGCCGAATAGTTGCGCAGTCCCGTCATGTACTCTTTCACTCCCCAGGTGTTCTTCAGTCCGAGTGCGCCGGCGATGTTATGGTCGCTCTTCTCTCCTGGCGTATAATAGACGATCATCAGGTTTTGGAAGTAATTGAAGATAAGAGGCAGCAGTCCATAGACATTTCCAGACTGCGGATTACTGTCAAAATAATTGATGATGCGGTTTGCTTTCAGCGCATCTTTCCTGACCAGGGCGTCCCTCAGTTCGAAACCGTTGAAGTCTTTGCTCACGCCGATCTCGCGCTCCACAATCTCGTCGGTAATCGTTTTGTCTTTATTTTTCAACGAGATGAGCACCTTGTCTATTTCCGACGTCAGCCGATTGAGATCGGCGCCGATGTTTTCGGCTATCATCTGACAGGCCTTGTCGTCGATGGAGGCCCCCTTGCTTTTCGCGTAAGAGCGAATAAAACCCGGAAGTTGGATTTCGTAAAGTTTTTTACTTTCGAAAACTACACCGATGGAGTTGGCCAGCGTCAGGAGTTTCTTATACTTCCTTCCGTCTATCTTGCCGTTTTTCACACACCACACCAGGACGGTGGAGGGCATGGGGTTGGCGAGGTATTTCTCCAGCGGTTCGAGTTGCTTGATGCTCTGCGCCTCCTTGACGATGACGAGTTGTCGCTCCGCCATCATCGGGTATCTGCGCGCCGTGTCCACCACCTGGCTCGCCGTCGTGTCGTTGCCGTAGCAGATGGTGCGGTTGAAATCCACCTCCTCTGCCTTGAGCACATTCTCCGCGAGGTAGTCGCAGATTTGGTCTATGTAGTAGGACTCCTCGCCCATCAGTAGATAGACGGGTCGAAAGCGGCGCGCCTTGAGCTCGCCCATGATGCTGATAAAATCCGTGCCTTGTTTTGCTGCCATGTATGTTATGTTTGGATCTCTTGATGGAAGAAAAGGATGTTCCCGCAGGATAGTTCCCTTTCTTTTTTGTACCTTTGCAAAGTTAATGATAAACAATGGTACTGCAAAATTTTTAAGATGATAAAGCTCAATCTTCCCCCCTATCCCGCCCGCGTGACGGAGGATCAAGGCAAGGCGAAAATCCTCGACGTGCTCCGCCGCCGCTATGTCGCGCTCACGCCCGAGGAGTGGGTGCGCCAGCATTTTGTCCACTATCTCATCGAGCACAAGCATTATCCTGCGGCGCTATTGGCCAACGAGGTGCGACTGACGATTGGCGACAAGAGTGTGCGGGCCGACAGTGTGCTCTACGACGCCAGTCTCCACGCCCGGATGATTGTGGAGTACAAGGCGCCGCACATCCCTATCACGCAGAAGGTCTTCGACCAGATCAGCGTATATAACCTGTTGCTCCATGTGGATTATCTCGTGGTGAGCAATGGGATGCAGACCTATATTTGCAAGATGGACTATGCGCATCAAAAATATTTATTCCTGGAGGACATTCCCGACTATACCGATATTTGATAATAATTGACAATCCTGGTCCCTCGTTCAGCCCTTCGTAGGCTTTCGTAGTGGTCTTTTTTGCCGCAGAGTTCACTTTTCTCTCGCTTTTAGGCGGGAAAACCAAAAAATGGCATTACTTTTGCATGACCGAATGTATCTTAGACAATAATATATAAAGATCTAACAACGTAATTTGCAAGAATCAATATGGGCGTATTCAAATGGATTGGTGGCGCGGTAGGCTTCGCATGGGGCAGCGCCTTGGGAGGATTTTTGGGTTTTGGTATTGGCGCACTGCTGGACCAGGCCCTCGAAGGCGCCGACGCGAAGGCTGCGCAAGGTGAGGCTGGCGGCGGCGCTTATGATACTGCGGGCGGCGGTCAGCACAGCGATCCGCGCCAGGAGCGCAACTCCTTTCTCTTCTCCCTCTTGGTCCTCTCCTCCTACATCATCCGCGCCGACGGCAAGGTGATGCACTCGGAGATGGAATTTGTGCGCGAGTTTCTGCGCCGGAGCTTTGGCGAGCAGGCCGTGGGCCAGGGCAACGAGATTCTCCTGCGCCTCTTCGAGATGCAGAAGCAGCGCGGCATGGATAGTTTCAGACAGAACATTGTCCAGAGCTGCCAGGAGATACGAGTCAATACCGACGAGGGTGTGCGCCTGCAGTTGCTCTACTATCTTGTCGGTGTGGCCAAGGCCGACAATGTCGTGACTCCCGAGGAGGTGAATGCGCTGCAGGAGTTGGCCTACCATTTGGGTATTGATCCCTCCGAGGTCGTCTCGATGCTCAATCTTGATGGTGGCTACAGTGGCGGCGGACAGACGGCCACTGAGAGCGACAAACTGGCGGAGGCTTACAAGGTGCTGGGCGTTGATCCTTCGGCGACCAACGACGAGGTGAAGGCGGCTTATCGCAAGATGGCGCTGAAGCACCATCCCGACCGTGTGGCCGCGTTGGGAGAGGATGTGCGCAAGTCGGCCGAGCGCAAGTTTCAGGAGATCAATGACGCCAAGGAGCGAGTCTATGCTTCGCGTGGAATGAATTGATCCTGATGATCATCGAGCATAAATTGATTATCAAGTATAAATTGATTGTCAAGCATAAACTTGATCATTGAGCACGAAATGATCATCAAGCATGAACTGATCATAGAGAAAGAAAGGGTAGCAGCGTAGCGTTGTCTGCCCGTATAGCAAAGGCGTTTCCCAACCTATTTCTGCGGCGGATGCAGGAAAAATGGTTAGGAAACGCCTTTTAGATTATTGTTTTCTCTGACGTCCATTAGACTCTCCACGGACATTAGACGTCCATTAGACTATTCACAGACGTCAGAAGCCCATAAGGGTATCTACGGACATAGAAGGCACATTTGGCTATCCACGGACGTTAGAAACGCTAAAAAGTCCATTTGGCGGCAATCGTCGGGATGGCGTAGAAGCGGTTGTGCTCGCCTCGGTCGTTCCAAACGAAGTTGTTGGACAGTTCCACCTCGGATCCCAGACTGAGGTTGACGTCGTCCATTCCCTTGAGTTTGTTGAGGTTGAACCAGAATTGTGGCTCCGACTGGATGATCCATTTGCCGTTGACGTTGGGATCGTACCAGACGTCGCAGTAGCCGCTGAAGGTGCAGAGGCCGTTGGCGAAGGTCGTTGACCACACCTCCGTGAGTTGCACGCTATTGTAGGCGTGAGCCTGGTAGTGGCGGTTCTTGAAATAGTATTTCCACAGGAGCTGAACGGAGAAGGTGCGGTGGAAGTCCTTCGAGGCCCAGTTCCAGGCCGGACCTGCCAGCACGGCGTGTTGGAAGCGCGTCGCCTGCCAAGTCTCCTCGTCCGAACTGAGGCCGCCGTTGTATTCCACGTGGGCTGCCCAGTGCTTGTCCTTCGAGAGGTTGAACTCTCGCGCCACCTCCCAGTAGGTTCCGGCCACGCCGTCGCGCTGGTAGTCGAGATCGATGAAGGCGAAGGTGCTGCCCCAGCGGTCGGGCTTGAACATCTCCATAGTTGTCGTCATCGACGGTCGCTTGTCGATGTCATTGTAGAGACTGTGACCTAAGTCGTAGTGTACTTGGATGTTCTGCGCGTTGACGGCGCAGGGAAAAGCTGCCATGGCCAGCATGGCGAGGGAAAACAAACGCTTCATTTTCAGTATTTTTATAATTTAACGGCTGCAAAGTTACAAAAAATTAATGATATACGATAGGCTTTGTACAGAGAAAAAGCACTAACTTTGCACCTTATGAGAATAGACATTATCAGCGTCCTTCCCGAAATGTTGGAAGGCTTCGTCCACGAATCCATCCTTGCCAGGGCCGCCAAGAAGGGTCTGGCGGAAATCCATTTGCACAATCTTCGTGACTATACGCTCGACAAGTGGCGCCGTGTCGATGACTATCCCTTTGGAGGTCAGGCTGGTATGGTGATGCAGATAGAGCCTATCGACCGTTGCATAGCCTCGCTGAAGGCGGAGCGCGACTACGACGAAGTGATCTTCACCTCGCCCGACGGTGAGCAGCTGACGCAGCGCGTGGCCAACGACTTGTCGATGATGGGCAATCTGATCATTCTCTGCGGCCACTACAAGGGCGTGGACCAGCGCGTACGCGACCATCTCATCACGCGCGAGATCAGCGTCGGCGACTATGTCCTCACGGGAGGCGAGCTGCCTGCTGCCATCATTGCCGACGCCGTCGTGCGCCTCGTTCCGGGCGTGATCAGCGACGACCAGAGCGCGCTCTCCGACTGTTTCCAGGACGATATGCTCTCCGCTCCCATCTACACCCGTCCGCGGGACTACAAGGGGTGGCAGGTGCCCGAGATCCTGCTCTCGGGCAACGAGGCCAAGATTCGCCAGTGGGAGTTTGACCAGGCCATGGAGCGTACGCGCCGCTTGCGTCCCGACCTCTTGAAATAAGGATTTGCCAGAGCCAGATCATTCATACATAGGCTTTCATAGACCTTATAGACATTCTTAGTCTTTTATAGACTTTATAGACATAAATAAAGGCGCGCCACCCATTGAGTGGTGCGCCTTTTGCGAGTTGTGTATGGAAGTCTTGGGTTCTATGTCAAGCCTTAGGTTCTATGACAAGCCTTGGGCTCTATGATAAGCCTTGAAGGCAATGAATTGTTTCCAGCTCCATTGACCATCGCCCTGTCTTCTGCTTAGAACATGCAGCCGATGGAGAGGGTCTTGAACTTGAGTCCGTAGTCGGACTTGAGAACGTTGAACGGACTGTACTTGACGTAGAAGTCGATGATCGGCGTGGAGACCGTTCCCATGAAGTCGATGGTGACGGGCGTGGGATGTGCGTTTTTGTACTTCTCCTTGTATTTGTGGCCATCGAGCTTATACTTGGTCTTGATGCTGGAATAGGTGTTGAAGTTGAGGACCGGACCCAGGGAGAAACCAAACCTTCTCCCCTGATACTGGTAGCGGATGGGGAAATTGAGGCTAAATACTTTTACGCGTGAGAAGTTGGGCGAGGCTCCCTCGGGCAGTCTCTCCAGGACGTTCATCCCTTCGGCGTCTTTGCGGAAGCAGTAGTTGTCCTCCATGCGGTAGTTGCGCCAGTCGAGTCCTATACCAAACGAGAAGACATGGTTGTTGCGCCATGGTCTCCACTCGTTCTCGAAGAAGAACCACAGTTCGGCCGAGTTGCCCATGTTGAGGTCTCCCGCCTTGGGCATTCCTGGCGCATTGACGAATCCGATACAGAAATGTGCTGCCAGTACGTAGGTGGATTGATGGTTCGTGTTCTTTCGCGCCAGTTTGGGCCATCCGAATCCGATGGTGAAATCGTCCTTGTTGATGCTCGAACCGCTGACGTAGTTGGAGTCCACGATCTGCAGCGTGTTGGAGTAGGTGTAGTGGGGGTTGTCCTCCTTGCCTTCCACAAGGATGTGCTGGATTGAGTCGGTCGTGACGACCGTCACGCGTTGTGGCTTCTCCACCACGATGGTGTCGCCCTCGGTCGTTGGAGCTGCTGAGAGTCCGATGGATGCGAGGAGGGCCAATGAGAGTAAAATCGATTTCTTCATATCGTTGTCGTTTTATGTGTTCTTGTAATAAGGTGATTCGTGCGCCGTATGGTGCCGCGATCTACCGTGGGTTGTCTGTGCCATGTTGCCGTCCTACCGTGGGTGGCGTCTTGGCTCGCGGGTGGCGTCTTGGCTCGCGGTTGGAGGATCATTCGATGAGCCTGCGCAGCTCGTCGATGTTGCTCACGCTCCCCTCCATGTAGGCGAGGGTGGTCACGACGGCCCTTCCTTTTTGCTTGGTGAGGTAGCATAGGAAGCGGTTGGTCTTGCCCCTTTGTGGCAAGGTCAGGATCGTGGAGGCGTTGCGTCCCTTCTTGCGTTCCTCCGTTCCCTTGGCGCTGCGCCGGTCTGCGGCTACGAGGGCGTCGATGGTGGCCTTCTGTGGCTTCGTGGCCGTGAATCGGACGCTGTGATAGAAGTTGAGCCGGTATTCGCTCAGTGCGCGTCCCTTCACCTTCACCTCCACCATTTGTTTTTGTGGTACGACCAAGCCTTGGAAAACGCGGTTGACCGCCAGTCCCGTCTGTGCCGCGAGGGATAGGGGAGCGAGTGCCGCCACGAGGACGAGTAGGTGTTTTATCTTCTTCATAATCAGTCGTTTTTTCTCAGTTATTCCGCAGTCATCAGCACGTCGCGTAGCTGGTGCTCCACGGTGCTCTGTTTGTTGATTTGGCTCATCGTGCCGCTCACTTCGCGCATGATCAGCTCGCGGTCGTTGACGGGCTCTCCATAGACGATGGCCTCGCAGTAGTTTTGGCTTCTGTAGAGCGTCAGCGCCAGTCCTGCTATGAGCAGTAGGCTCGCCGCCACGCCTGCTATCCGTCGGACGTAGATGTGCAGTCGGCTGCGCTCGGGTTTCGCTGCCGGAGGATCCGTTTGCGCCAAGGGCTCGGCCAGTGCTCCCAGTCCGAGCACCAGTTGGCGGATGGGTCGCAGCGGTTCGTCCACGTCGGCGTGAGCCTGGAAGTAGGCCTCCAGTCGGCGCTCCTCCTCGCAGGTTGTCTCGCCCTCCATATACCGCGCTATGAGCGCGTTGAGTTCTTTTTCGTTCATCATCTCTCTTCCTCCTTCCTTCTTATCTCTTCTTCCTCCTTCATCATATATCTTCCTCCTTCATTTTTTTGATGATCCATAGCCGGAGCGTCTTTCTCCCGCGGCTTAGGTTTTGTCTGACGGCCGCCTCCTCCTTGTGGAGCAAGGTGGCGATCTCTCCGATTTCCATCCCGTCGATGTGTCGCAGTCGCAGAATGGTCTGCTGCAGGGGCGGCAGCTCGTCGAGCATGGAGAGCGTCAGTTCGGCCATGGGGTTGACCGAGGGTTGTTCCGCCATGTCGTGGCCCTCCATCCCTACGGTCCGTGGCTGTTTTCGGAGCCTCATCAGACATTCGTTGCGCACCATCGTGAGCGCCAGTCCGTCCATCGGGGTGCGCAGTTCGTCGAGCAGTTGCCAGAGCCGAAGCAGCACGTCTTGGGCGATGTCTTCGCTCAAGCTGGCGTCGCCCATGTAGCGCAAGGCGGTCTGCCTGAGCTGGGGGGTGATCCGTTCTGCCTCTGTCTGATATTCCTCGGCGGTCATGCTTTTTCTCTTGCTTCTATTGGTAATATGCGATGGTGTGGATTTTGTGACATCTGTCTCTTTTGTTTTAACATCTTTTTACTCTCGGACCATGTTGCTCACGGGAGCGTGTTGTTCACGGGAGTGTATTTGCTCGCGGGAGTGTGTTGCTCGTGGGAGGGTAATACTTTTGGCGAAGCCCAGGCAAGCCCTTGCTGCCTGCGAAGACTCTCCCAAACGTCTGGAAACGAAAAAGCCCGAAGGCATTTCGCGAGGAAACGCTCCGGGCTGGGATACGTTGGGATATGTATGAAAAACTTATCTATTAGATACCCATCTTCTTGCGGATGTTGGCGGGGATGGCGTTCTTGTTGACCATGTAGTCCATGGTGTTGGCAGCGATGAAGGTCTTGGTCATGTACCAGGTGCCCTTGTACTTGCCAGTCTCACCCCAAGAGTTCTTCACCATGTAGTACTCCTTGCCGTTCTGGTCCTTGGCGATACCGTAGATCAGCATACCGTGGTCGTCGGTGAGCTCCCAGTTGTCGAAGCGCTCCTGGCGCATCTCCTGAGTGGCCTGCACCTCGGGCACGTTGCAGCCGAGAGAGTCGATGAGGTTTCTTCTCTTGGCTGGAGAGAGGCCCAACCAGCGAGCCATGTCGCTGCCCTGGAGGCTCTGCATCTTCTTGGCGTCGATCATGTAGGCGAGACCGTCGCGGGTGAAGCCCGGCTCGCTCACGTCGCCACCCCATGCTACGGTGTAACCGTTCATGACGGCGTTGTCGATGATCTGCATCATCTCGTCCATCGGCAGGTTGTAGCTGGCCGGGTTGCGCCAGTTGTCCTGCACCTCAACCACAAACTGGCTGTAGAAGGGATGGTGCGTGTAGGAAGTGATCGTCACGTAGTCGTCCATGTTGAGGCCGAGCGAGCTTGCAAAGGACTTCGGCGTGTAGTTCTTGCCCTCATAGGTGAAGTTCTCGGGGCACTTGCCGAGGTAGGCGTCGAGGATGCCCTGGAAGCCCACCTTCCACTGGCCGGAGATCTTGGAAGCCTTGTTCGTGGCGATACCCTCCACGTACGGCTCCAGGAGAGAGAAGAACTCGTTGAAGTTGTTGAGCGAGTCGCCATAGAGCGATCCAGGGAACGGCATGGCGTCCTCGGGGCAGATACCGTAGTTCTTCAGCACGTAGTACACGTCGTAGGCAGATCCACCCTGTGCGAACTGCATGTCGCCGTGGTAGCGGACGACCTGTACGGCGCGGTCCATGTAGTCCTTGTTGGCCACGAAGCTCTCGCAGAGGTCGTAGGTCTTGCCCGTGTTCTTGAGGATCTCAGACTCGAAGTAGCTCAAGGTAGAGTAGGCCCAGCAGGTACCTGAACGGTTCTGGTCCTTGACGCTTGTGATGGGGTTCTCCTTGACGATGGTGAATACCGGCTTGTTGGGATCCACCTTCGGCTGCTTCTTGCCCTTGGCGTTGGCGCCAGTAGCCACAACGGCGAGCAGAGCGAGTGCGATGATTTTTTTCATTGCTTTGTTGTTGTTTATTGATTGTTAAATGATAATGATACTATTCCTTATTTTATTATATAAGCCCTGGGAGGCCGCTTTTGGCCAGCCTCCCCTTGGGGCTGAATGGTTTTATCCGCGGGCCTGGGCCATAAACTCCTCGACGTCCTTCGGGCGGATGGGGATGGTGTCCTTGCCCAGGAATCGGCAGCCGTCGGCCGTGATGAGGATGTCGTCCTCCAGTCGGATGCCGCCGAAGTCCTTGTACTGGTCGAGCTTGTCGAAGCAGAGGAAGTCCTTGCAGTGGCCGCTGGCGCGCCAGTCGTCGATGAGGTCGGGGATGAAGTAGATACCCGGCTCGTCGGTGACGACGAAGCCCTCCTGGAGGCGGCGTCCCATGCGGAGGCAGTTGGTGCCAAACTGCTCGAGGTTGGGTCGTGTCTCCTCGTCAAATCCCACATAGATCTGGTCGAGGGCCTCCATGTCGTGGACGTCCATACCCATCATGTGGCCCAGTCCGTGGGGCAGGAACATGGCGTGGGCGCCCTGGCGCACGGCCTCCTCGGTGTCGCCCTTGGCCAGTCCGAGCTCCTTCATGCCGTCGAAGATGATCTTGCAGACGCCGAAGTGGACGTCCATATATTTGACGCCGGGCTTGGCCAGCTCCAGCGCGTAGTCGTGGGCCTTCTCGACGACCGAGTAGATCTCCAGCTGTCGCTGGGTAAACTTGCCGTTGATGGGGAAGGTGCGCGTGTTGTCAGAGCAGTAGTGCTCCAGCGTCTCGCCTCCGCAGTCGCAGAGCACCAGTCTGCCGTCCTGCAGCTCGGCCATCGAGGGGTTGCCGTGCATGATCTCGCCGTGCTGCGAGTAGATGGTGGCAAAGGAGGTCGTGGCGCCGTAGGAGTTGGCCGTGCCGTCGATCTGGCCGCCGACAAACTTCTCCGTCAGTCCGGGGCGCGTGATGGCCATGGCCGTGGTGTGCATCTTGTATCCGATAACCGCTGCGCGCTCCAGCTCCTCTATCTCCTCCTGCGTCTTGGTGGAACGCATTTTCACCACGGCGTGGATGAGGTCGAGGCTGGCTGCCTCCTTCTGCTGGTTGGGATGGATTCCCAGCAGGTCCATGATCTGAATCTTGATGTCGTAGCGGTAGGGCGGCAGGAAGTGGATGCGGCGATGCTGGCGCAGGGCGTCGGCCACGATGGTGCGCAGGGCCTTCATCGGAGCCGAGTGGGCCACGCCTACCTCCGAGGCCATGTCGGCCACGGTGTTGACGGAGCCGAACCATACGATATCCTCGATGTCGATGTCGTCGCCGATAAGGGTCTCCTTATTGTTGTCGATATCGATCACACCGACCAGTCCGTCGCGCTTCTGTCCGAAATAGTACAGGAACGAAGAGTCCTGACGGAAAGGCGCATAGCCGTTGTGCGGGCCATT
The DNA here is from genome assembly GCA_003447235.1 of Prevotella sp. Taxonomy (GTDB): domain Bacteria; phylum Bacteroidota; class Bacteroidia; order Bacteroidales; family Bacteroidaceae; genus Prevotella. Next base: position 37,276 of record DLZV01000025.1, on the reverse strand, counting down.
GAAAGGGCTGTCGTTGTTGCCGAATAACAAAATGATGCCGTCTTTGACGAGCTTCTTAAGTTCTTCACGACGGGCGGTGTACGTAGCTTTGCTGAACATATAGCAATTGGTTTTTAAGTTTTATTGAGGGCAAAGTTACTGATAATTCTCTGAAATTTCATACTTTTGCGGCGGATTTAACGAGTTTTATGCAAATAGACAACAATACAGGGCTGGTTTTGGAGGGTGGAGGCATGCGCGGCGTCTTCACGGCGGGCGTTCTCGACGCTTTTATGAAGCACGAGATCTACTTCCGCCACGTCGTCGCCGTGTCTGCCGGAGCAGGCAATGGGCTCTCCTATATGTCGCGCCAGCCGCGCCGCGCGCACGTCTGCAACATCGACCTGCTGACGAAGTACGACTACATCGGCCTGCGCCATCTGTTCACCCAGGGCTGCATCTTCGACCCCCACCTGCTCTACGAGCGCTTCCCCTACGAGCTGATCCCCTACGACTACGACGCCTACTACCGCTATGCGCGGCGGGGCTTCACCTTCGAGATGGTCACGACCAACTGCCTCACGGGCCGCGCCGACTACCTCACCGAGACCTCGGGCGACCCAGCCCGCCTCAACCGTCTCGCCCTGGCTTCGGCCAGCCTCCCCTTCGTGGCCCCCATCACCTATATCGACGGCACGCCCATGCTCGACGGAGGCATCATCGACAGCATCCCCGTGGAGCGATCCATCGCTTCGGGCCACGCCTTCAACGTCGTCGTCTGCACGCGCGAAAAGGGCTGGCGCAACACGGGGCGCGACCGCAAGCTCCCGGCCTTCGTCTATCGCAACTATCCGCGCTTGCGCGTGGCGCTGAGCCATCGCATAGCGGCCTACAACGACCAGCTCGACATGGTCGATCGGATGGAGGCCGAGGGACGGATCGTCGTGATACGCCCCGAGCAGCCCGTGGTCGTGGGCCGCATGGAGCGCGACGTGGTCAAGCTGGAGGCGCTCTACGAGGAGGGCTACCGGCTGGGCGACGCTTTCTGCCGCCAGCGGCTCTGAGGAACGCTGGCCGCCTTGCCCGCGCTTCCAGTCCCCGGACGGACCCTGCGCGGCTCTGAGGCGGAGGGATGATCCCCCGGGGGAGAAACTCGGGAGAAAACTTTCCTCCTATTTATATAATAAAAAGTAGCTTCGGACGTTAGTACATAAAATACGAATAATATTTAAATACAAAGTAACTGATCAATTACATGAACTTCAAACGAATGATTCCCATGATGATGATCGCGTCAGCTCCTTTGGCCGGCATGGCCCAGGGCAAGGCAGGCATCATCGAGTCGAACCTCGACCGGAGCGCCAATCCCGCCGAGGATTTCTACCAGTTTGCGACGGGTGGATGGCAGAAGGCCAACCCCCTGCCCGCAGCCTATTCGCGCTTCGGCAGCTTCGACCAGCTGCAGGAGAACAACAACAAGCGCATCAACGGCATCCTCTCCGAGTTGCTCAAGAAGAACTACTCCAAGGGCACGGTGGAGCAGAAGCTCAGCGACTTCTACAAGCTCGCCATGGACTCCGTGCGCCGCAACCGCGAGGGCGTGGCTCCCGTGAAGCCCATCCTCGACCAGATGGAGGCGGCCCGCACCGTCGCCGACCTGCAGAAAGTGCAGGGCAAGTATGGCGTCTTCGGCTACGGCGTGCCCATGGGTATGGGCTTTGGCGCCGACGAGAAGAACGCGAAGATGAATATCTTCAACATCTACCAGGGCGGACTGACGCTCGGCCAGCGCGAGTACTACCTCGACAACGACCAGACCACGGCCGACATCCGCAACGCCTACAAGCAGTTTATCGTCGATATGTTCAAGCTCTTCGGATTCACGGAGCAGCAGGCCCAGCAGAAGCGCGACCTCATCATGCGCTTCGAGACCGCCCTGGCTCTCATCTCCAAGAGCCAGACGGAGCTCCGCGACGTGGAGGCCAACTACAACAAGTTCACGCTCAAGCAGTTTGAAGCCGATTATCCCAACATCCATCTCCAGCAGCTCTGTGCCGCACAGGGCATCCAGCCGCAGTATATCCAGGAGATGATCGTCGGCCAGCCGGCCTTCCTCGCTGGCCTCGACAAGCTTCTCGCCACGCAGACGGCCGACGAGCTGCGCGCCTACATGGAGTGGGACGTCATCAACCAGGCCGCCAACTACCTCAGCGACGACGTCCGCGCGGTCAGCTTCGGATTCTACTCTCAGACGGTGCGCGGCGCCAAGGAGGACCAGCCGCGCTGGAAGCGTGCCACCTCCCAGGTGGAGGGCATGATGGGCGAGGCCCTTGGCCGCATCTACTGCGAGAAGTATTTCCCCGCGTCGAGCAAGAAGCGCATGGAGGAGCTGATCGGCAATCTCCAGGTGGCCCTCACCGAGCGTATCAAGGCCCAGACCTGGATGAGCGAGCCCACGAAGAAGAACGCCCTCGACAAGCTCGCCGCCTTCTATGTCAAGGTGGGCTATCCCAACACGTGGAAGGACCTGAGCGCGCTCACCATCGACCCGCAGAAGTCATACTATGAGAATATGCTCTCCTGCGTCACCTTCTGGAGCAACGAGGCCATCGAGAAGAAGGCCGGAAAGCCCGTGGATCGCGACGAGTGGCACATGACCCCGCAGACGGTCAACGCCTACTACAACCCGACGACCAACGAGATCTGCTTCCCCGCCGGCATCCTCCAGTATCCGTTCTTCGACCCGAAGGCCGACGACGCCTTCAACTATGGCGCCATCGGCGTGGTCATTGGCCACGAGATGCTCCACGGCTTCGACGACCAGGGACGCCACTACGACAAGGACGGCAACATGCACGACTGGTGGACGGAGTCTGACACGAAGAGCTTCAACGAGCGCGCCGAGCAGTATGCCGACTTCTTCAGCAACATCAAGGTGCTGCCCGACCTCAACGCCAACGGCCACTTCACGCTGGGCGAGAACCTCGCCGACCACGGTGGCCTCCAGGTGTCGTTCTACGCGCTCAAGCACGCCACCGAGGGCAAGAAGCAGAAGAAGCTCCTCGGATTCACCCCGGAGCAGCGCTTCTTCATCGCCTACTCGGGCGTATGGGCTGCCAACATCACCGAGAAGGAGATTCGCAGCCGCACGAAGAGCGATCCCCATGCCCTCGGAGAGTGGCGCGTCAACGGCGCGCTCCCGCATATCGACATGTGGTATGACGCCTTTGGCGTGAAGCCCGGCGACAAGATGTACTTGCCCAAGAACGAGCGTCTGGAGCTCTGGTAAGCACCAATAGCCCCCTTGGAGGCCGTCATGATGACCGCGCTCATGGGGTTGCGTTAAGCTAAAAATGGCGGATGGAACGACCTTCGGGTATTGTTCCATCCGCTTTTTTTGAGCAGGGAAGAGTAGGGAAGGATAATTTGCAATGTTAACGAAACTGAAGTGCGTGAGCAATCTGGGGGCGATGTAAGGCTTGCTGTAGGCGGCTTTTTGATTGCAACATGTTGAGTAGTAGTGGTTTGCATGACAGTGTGGAATTGTTAATAGATATTGATGGCGTTTTGAACATTGTTACATGTTACATGTTACATGTTACGTTAAGGATTTTGCTATTCTAGAAAAAGGGGTGAAAAAACATGTCAAAGAATAGTATATATAAATAATATATTATTTATATATACTATTCTTTGAGCCCGGGAATGCCCAAGTTGGATTTTCCTTAATGTAACATGTAACATGTAACATTGTAACATTGTAACATTGGTGGCAATGGCTCTTCAACGAAGCAGGCAACAATGCCTCTTCATGAAAACTGTTTTTTGGGAAGGAGGGGCAAGCCTCATTCGTGCCACCTCGGATTTATAGTGCAAACCCATTCTGCTTTCCAGGGCGCCACAGGGGGTACGAGTAGATTCGCATTGTTACATTGTTACATTGTTACATTGTTACATGTTACGTTAAGGATTTCCCACTTCTCACGCTTGCTCACTCTGCAAAGAATATAACTGTAAAGAATGTTCCGTGTGCAAGTAGGAGTATCACATAGCCTTGCTATGTGCCTTTTTTGCTGCGATGAAAAAAGTTGAAAAATATTTGTTATTTTATTTGGTGGCGTGAAATGTTCTTCGTAACTTTGTGCCCGGAAATTGAGGCTTGCGGAACAATTCCGTAGAGGGCCCGCGACGGGCGTTCCTTACGACGGGGGCGAGGGATAAGCAATTAGTGGCGCCAGTCTTAAGCTATCATCGGCAAGGTCCCCATTTCTGAGAGAGATAAACCCCAGCTTTTCAACACCTTTAAAACCTCAGCACTATGATCAGCTATAGCATCACGGCACGAGCCGTCAACCCCAGTCTCTTCGAGGTCAAACTCGAGCAAAGGTCCGTATTAGCCAGGCTAAGGCCGAGGGCAGCCAGCCCGCTTCCAAGGATTCGGCACTCGTCGAGAGCGTAGTTCTCCACTTCTTTGCCACGCCGCGGTACGCCGATCTTGGAGCGTGGAATTTCGTTTCCCCGATGAACCAATAAATGTATTGACAGGACTTTAGTAATTTTTTGAGAGAAGAATCTCTGCAAGACCCATGAAGTGGGATTTTCTTGCAAAAATATTTGGCTAATTCACGGAAAAGCAGTACCTTTGCGCCTGATTTTGAACAAAAACAGTTGAATGAAGAATGACAAAATGAAATTACAGTACCGCGTGAATGAGAAAATTCACGTTCGGGAAGTGCGTGTTGTGTCTGACGAAGGCTCCGAAGTGATGCCTACGCGGAAAGCCTTGGACCTCGCTCGGCAGCAAGGTGTCGATCTGGTCGAGATCTCTCCGAATGCCCAGCCGCCTGTTTGTCGTCTCATCGACTATTCCAAGTTCCTCTATCAGCAGAAGCGTCGCCAGAAGGAATTGAAGCAGAAACAGGTGCGTCAGGAGGTGAAGGAGATACGTTTCGGACCCCAGACCGACGAGCACGACTACCAGTTCAAGCTCAAGCACGCCATCGAGTTCCTCAACGAAGGCAACAAGGTACGCGCCTACGTTTTCTTCCGTGGCCGTAGTATCCTCTTCAAGGAGCAGGGTGAGGTGCTTTTGCTCCGCTTTGCCAACGACTTGGAGGAGTATGCCAAGGTAGAGCAGCTTCCGAAGCTCGAAGGAAAGCGCATGTTCCTCTATCTTGCACCCAAGAAGGTGAGCGTACAGAAGAAGAGCCAGCAGAAGCGCGACCGCGAGAATGCCGAGGCCCAGGCCAAGGTGGCTGCCGAGATCGAGCAGGAGCAGCACGACAAGGACGTGGCCGAGAACAGCGGGCTCTTCGCCAACGCCAAGAATGGCGCTGAGGCCCTGAAGAAGCTGGCCAAGGGGGAATAAGCCCACAAGAGATCAAGAAAAGAGTGCGTAACGTCCTGGTATATACGTTGCCACCTAAATTAAAGTATCATAAATAAAAGGATTAAAAAAATGCCAAAGTTGAAGACAAACTCCGGTGCCAAGAAGCGTTTCTCGTTCACCGGAACTGGTAAGATCAAAAGACGTCATGCTTACCACAGTCACATTCTGACTAAGAAGACCAAGAAGCAGAAGCGCAACCTGGTCGGTTCAACCCTCGTTGACCGTACCAACCTCAAGCAGGTAAAGGATCTTCTCAATCTGCGTTAATTCTATCACTTAGTCGTTCAACATTAAAAGGAAAAGAAAACTATGCCAAGATCAGTAAATCATGTTGCCTCTAAGGCCAAGAGAACCAAGATTCTGAAGCAAACCAAAGGTTACTTTGGTGCCCGCAAGAACGTCTGGACGGTAGCCAAGAACGCCTATGAGAAGGGTCTCACTTATGCTTACCGCGACCGTCGTAACAAGAAGCGCAACTTCCGCGCTCTGTGGATCCAGCGTATCAACGCTGCCGCTCGCCTCTATGATATGAGCTACAGCCAGCTCATGGGTGCGCTCCACAAGAATGGTATCGAGATCAACCGCAAGGTGCTCGCTGACCTCGCTGTCAACAACCCCGAGGCTTTCAAGGCCATCGTCGATAGAGTGAAATAAGGTTTAGCCTTACATACGCCAACAAGCAAGCCGCAATCTTCCATCGTGGAGGTTGCGGCTTTTCTTCAGTTCGGTTTTACTGCCTGCGCATCCTGTGCATCTTGTGGCCGCCCCAGCAGTCGTCGCCCACCACCTCGAAGCCGAGGCGCCGATAGAGCCTTTCGGCCTTGGGATTGCCGTCGTCCACGAGCAGTCCTGTGGGCAGTCCCATCCCTCGGCCTTTCTCCACCGTGGCCATCAGCAGTTGGCCGGCAATGCCGTGGCCGCGGTAGTCGGCGCGCACGCAGACCGTGTCGATATAGAGTTCTCCAGCAGCCGTCTCGTCGCCCATGTCGCTATAGTCGATGCCAAACGTCTCCAGGGCTTCCTTGATAAAGGCGCGCCGCAGTGGGCGCAGCAGGGCGCCGTCGTAGCTGACGCAGACACCCGCCACGGTCCGACAAGCCTCCGCCCCGTGGTCTATCGCCACGAGCGTGTTGCGGTAGGAGTATTGGCTCTCCTCCATGGCGACGAGGCGCGTCATCAACTGTTCAAACTCTTCCAGCGTGTGGTTGGGGCCTGCAAACCACTGGCAGCACTCCAGGTTCATAGCCTCCATGATCATAGGAGCGATGACCGGCGCATCCTCCTTTCTCGCATTTTCAATCTGTATCATGATTCGGTTTTTATTTGATTCTGCGAAGTTACGAAAAAGGAATTGAATTTTTGCAAGAATCGAGGAAAAAGTTTACCTTTGCGAAACAATTACCATCAAATCATGACCGACCAAGAAACCGAAATACTCAGTACGCTGGACGAAAGCCAGCGTCCCGTCGTCATGGCCCAGGAAGGCCACCACCTCGTGCTGGCCCCTCCGGGCTGCGGCAAGACCCACATCCTGGCCTCCCGCGTGCGCTGGGCCCACAGCCACGGGGTGGGCTTCGAGGACATGCTCTGCCTGACGTTCACCAACCGCGCCGCCCGCGGGATGATCAACCGCATCGGCGAGGTGATGGACGGCGAGGACTTAGGGCCGCTCCATGTGGGCAACGTCCACCATTTCTGTTCCCGCTTCCTTTTCGAGCAGCAGGTAGTGCCCGCCGACTCGTCCATCGTCAGCGACGAGGAGACCATCAGCATCCTGGCCGACTACACCCACGACGATGAGGAGCGCGTGATCCGCGACTACCAGTCCAGCCGCAACTACCAGCAGATACTCTTCTTCTCCCACCTCATGGACCAGATGCACCACGACCATCCGTGGAGTCTGTATCTGCATCCCGAGGCGCTGACCGAGGGCGACCGCGAAGCGCTCCGCTATCTCTGCAATCGCCAGAAGAAGCCTTTTGCCGTCGAGGCTCTCATCGAGATCTATCCCTGTGCGGAAAACTACTTCGACGATGCCGATGCTGCTCCTCGCGAGGTGGCAGGCAAGGTGCGGACTTTGTTGAAGAAAATGTACTATGCCCGTCGCTATGCCGAATACAAGGCCGACAACCACATCCTCGACTTCGAAGACCTCTTGCTGAAGACCTATGATGCCTATAGGGCGGACATGCAGGGCCGACTGCGCAGGTATCGCTGGATACAGGTCGATGAGGTGCAGGACCTCAACGCCATGCAGCTCGCCATCATCGACCTGCTGACGGCGAAAGAACGCGCCACGGTGCTCTTTCTCGGCGACGAGCAGCAAGCCATCTTCTCCTTCATGGGGGCGAAGGTGGAGCGACTCAACGAGATCAAGTTGCGCTGCAAAGGCCACATCCACCATCTGCGTCAGAACCATCGTGCGCCCAGCTATCTGCTCGGCGTCCTCAATCGCTACGCAGAGGCACAGTTGGGCATCGACCCCGAGCTCCTGCCTTTGGCTGGCAACGACGAGCAAGCGCAGCCTGGCGACCTCCAAATCATCTATGGCGCCACGATGGAGGACGAGATACGGCTGATCTGTGAGAAGGTGCAGGAGCTCCAGACACAGGGGACGACCGCCGTTGTCGTCAGTTCCAATGCCGATGCCAACCGTGTCTCGCAGTCGCTCACCGACCAAGGCCTCACCCACTTCAAGGTGTCGGGGCGCGACCTCTTCGACACACCCGACGTGCGCCTGCTCTTTGCCCACCTATCCGTGCTCTCCAACGAGCACAACTTCATCCCCTGGGCGCGTATCCTGCGCGGTGTCGGCGTTTTCGACACCCACTCCCTTGCGCGGCGTTTCTCTCGAAAACTTCTCCAGCTTGCCCTTACGCCCGACGACCTCCTGCGCTACGACGGCACCACCTACCTCCAGGAGTTTCTCAAGGCATACGATGGAGGCGAAATCGTGGTTTTCGACACCGAGACCACGGGTACGGACGTCTATCATGACGATATCATCGAGGTCTCTGCCATGCGGGTCTGCCAGGGCAGGGTAGTGGGCGAGCCACTCGACCTCTATATTGAGACCGACCGCCCCATCCCGACCCTGCTCGGCGAGAAAGAAAACCCGATGTACGCGCTCTATCATCAGAAGATGGCGGCTGGCGAACTGCTCCAGGCGGAAGAGGCGTTGGCACGGTTTCTGGCTTTTGTCGGCGACCGTCCTGTGGTGGGACACAACGTGCGTTTCGACTATCAGATCCTCAGGTACAACCTCCTGCGCCACGTCGGCCTAAGGCTTCCCATTCCGATGGGCCGTGTCTTCGACACGTTGAAGCTGATGCGCCTGCTCGACAGAAATCTTCGGTCCTACAAGCTCGAATCGCTCATCGACCAACTGGGCCTGCAGGGGGCCAACACCCATCAGGCCATCGACGATGTGGGGGCCACCGTGAGCCTCGTCAACTACTGTGCAACGAGTGGGCGGAGCAGGGTCAAGGCCCAAACCGACTTCCTGGCCCATCCGCGCGTGCGCCCCTTTGCCAGCAAACTCCGCGCCTACTATGGCGACTTGTATTTGGATGCCATGGCACGATGCTATGATCTGGAGGCCGACGCCGACCAGCCGGCCCTCGTGAAGGAACTGCGGCGAGCTTATGCCTATTTTGTCGAGGAGCACAAGGTGGATGAGATACCGCAACTGGACGATATCTGTCGCTACATTATGATGGACCTGCTGCCCCGTCAGGAAGTGGTCAATAGTCTCGACGCTCAGCTCCAACGCTATATCGTCGATCTCAGCACGCTGAAGGAAAGTGATTTCTGCAATAGCCGGAGCATCCGTGAGCGGATCTATGTGACGACTGTCCACAAGGCCAAGGGACTGGAGTACGACAACGTCATCATCTTCGATGCCGTCGATGGGCGTTATCCCAATGCCTACAATCGCGACAAGAAGCAGGATATGGAGGATGCTCGCAAGTTTTATGTAGCCCTTTCGCGGGCCCGCCGTCGGCTCTTCGTGGCCTACAGCATGAACACGACCGACCGCCACGGCGTCGTCCATCCGCGCCAGCTCACACCCTTCATGGACGAGATCATGGCCTACTTCGGGTAGGCTGCCATTCCCGCCCTTTCTTTGGAACAGTGGCTTTCAGCGATTGTGTCGGTTGCTGAAGGCCGCTGCCTTCTTGGTTTCTTCTCGATGGGAATTCTGCTTTCAAAACGTGTTATTTCTATTATTTTTTGTACTTTTGCACCCGCAATCGGTTCGCTGAAAGACGCGATTAAAATGGGAAAGCGGTGAGAATCCGCTACTGTCCCGCAGCTGTATGTTGCAAGACGAGGAGGCCAAAGCCACTGGTCGTCCCGCTCCGCCCCTCTTGTGGAGGAGCTATCGAGGACGATGGGGAAGGCGTTTGGCCATTATAGGCAACGAGTCAGAAGACCTGCCATTGCGCTTGCGCCTGCCGCCTTCGAGGAAAGGTCGATGCAGGAAGATATATTTCTGGTTGGCTCTATCATGAAAGAAATTGTGGAGCCAGTCTTTAGACAGAGTAAGAGGAAGTGAGTTTGTACAAGAAAAGGATGTTTTCTTGGCTGCTTGGCCTGCTCGTCCCCGTTGCCGCGATGGCCCGTGCCGTCGTGGGCGATAGTGTCCATACCCTGCAGGATGTGGATGTGGTCGGTGTGCGAATAGCCCAACGCATGGTGATAGGCGGCCAGCGGCTTGATGGCGAGGCCCTGAGGCGGCTCGATGGCGGTTCGGTGGCCGATGCGCTGCGCTATTTTGCGGGCGTCCAGCTCAAGGACTATGGCGGCGTGGGAGGCATCAAGACCATCAATATCCGATCCATGGGGTCGCAGCATGTCGGCATCTACTATGACGGCGTGGAACTGGGCAACGCCCAGAACGGACAGATAGACCTTGGCCAGTTGAGCCTTGACAACATCCAGGAGATAGCTGTCTATAATGGTCAGCGCAGCACGCTTCTCCAGTCGGCCTCCGACTTCGCCCATGGGGGCAACGTCTATATCCGCACGCGTCAGCCCCACTTCTCTCCTGGCCGGCCGACCCATCTCAAAGCGAAGGTGCAGGCGGGCGCTTCGGGCCTGCTGAGTCTCTCGACGCTATGGGAACAGCGGCTTTCCGACCGTCTCAGCGTCTCTTTGTCGGCAGGATGGCTGTCTGCCAGCGGCAAGTACCGCTTCCGCTATCGCCGGCTGACTCCTGACGGGAGTGTGGCCTATGACACGACGGCCACACGGCAGAATGGCGATGTGCGCGCGGAGCGAGTAGAACTGACCCTCCACGGGTTGCTCCGCCAAGGCTTTTGGACCACGAAGGCCTACTGCTACGACTCAGGACGCGGCATCCCTGGGGCGATCGTGAACAATGTGTGGCGGCGTGGTGAGCGACAGTACGACACCAACGTCTTCCTCCAGCACCGACTGCAGAAAGACTTTGGCGACCGCTTCTCCACTCAGGTGCTGGCCAAGTATGCTTATTACCGCACCCATTATCTCGACCGCGACACCACCCACTTGCCCGTGGACAACCGCTATTGGCAGCAGGAGTTCTATCTCTCCACGAGCAATAGCTATCAGCTCTTGCCCGCCTGGGGAGTCAGTATGAGCTATGACCTGCGCTGGAACAAGCTCAATGCCGACACCTACCGCTTTGCCTTCCCCACGCGGCTGACTCATAGTGCTGCCGTGGCTACGGCCTTGGACCTCGGACGGCTACGCTTACAGGGGAGTCTGGCGGCTATGTTCGTCTCCGACCGTGTGCGTCGTGGCACGTCGGCCCACCTCCACGAGTTCATGCCCGCCTTCTTTCTCAACTATTACCCCTTCGCCACGCGTGCCTTCTCGGTCCACGCCTTTGCGAAGCGGAGTTTTCGTATGCCCACCTTCAACGATCTCTACTATGCGGAGATGGGCAATGCGCGTCTCCGTCCCGAAAGCACCAACCAGTATGACGTCGGCATCAATTTGGAAGACACCCCTGACGGCAGAGGATGGCTGCGTGCCTACGGCTTGCGGATGGACGCCTACTATAATACGGTGGCCGACAAGATCATAGCCTATCCGAAGGGGCAGCAGTTTCGCTGGACGATGCTCAACCTCGGGCGGGTCCACATCTGGGGAGCCGACGTGCTTCTTTCGACCACCTTGCAGCCTGCGCCCGCTTGGTCGGCGACCCTCCGTGCGCAGTACACTTGGCAACAGGCGCGCGACGTGACCTCTCCCTCCAGGACCTATTATCGCCATCAGATAGCCTACGTCCCGTGCCATAGCGGATCGTTCGTGGCCTCCGTGCAGCATGGAGGGTGGGGGATGGACTACAGTTTTATCTATGCTGGCAAGCGCTGGAACGCGCAGGAGAACACGCCTCGCAACGAGATGCAACCTTGGTACACCCACGACGTGGCCCTGCGCTACGCCTTCAGTCTCTTGGGAAGATATGCCTGTCGCGTCAGTCTGGAGGTCAACAACCTGCTCAACCAGCAGTATGAAGTGATACAAAACTATCCCATGCCTGGCACCAACGTGCGCCTGGGCTGGGAGATGACATGGTAATGGATATATGAGAAGGAATTTATCATTTTGGATTATTGTCCTCGCCATCCTTGTGGGGCTCGCCGCATGCCGCAACGACGACGTGGTGCTCTATCCCGACGAAACGCCCACCCCCGACGGCTACACCAATACTTCGTCCTATCGTGGACTGTATGTGCTCTGCGAGGGAAACATGGGGTCCAACAAAGCCACACTCGACTACCTCGATATGACGACGGGCCGCTACTCGCGCAATATCTATCCTTCGCGCAATCCGGGCAAGGTGATGGAACTGGGTGATGTGGGCAACGACATCAAGGTCTATGGATCACGCCTTTGGATGGTCATCAACCAGAGCAACCGCGTGGAGGTGGCCTCGGCTGCCTCGGCGGTGAGCCTCGGTAGTGTCGATATTCCCAACGCGCGTTTCCTCGCCTTTGATGGGAAATACGCCTATGTCTCCTCCTATGTAGGACCTGTGAACGGGCCAAGCGTGCTGGGAGAGGTCTATCGTGTTGATACCCTGACGCTTCGTGTCGATGCACGTTGCACGGTGGGCTTCCAGCCCGAAGAGATGGCGATCGTGGATGGACGCCTCTATGTGGCCAACAGTGGAGGCTATAGTGCGATGCAGGGAGGCGGCTACGACCGGCGGGTGAGTGTCGTCGATCTGCAGACCTTCTCTGTGGAACGTACCATTGACGTTGCACCCAACCTCTTCCGTCTTCGACGCGATCGCTACGGCAGCCTCTGGGTGGCCTCGCGTGGCGATTATGACGCCATACCAGCTCGCATCTATGAGTTGTACGGTGGCAGCGTGGTCGACTCCTTGGATGTGCCAGCCACCGACATGGCCTTCCGTGGCGACTCCTTGCTCTTCCTCCATGCTGGCGGCTGTGGCCTCTACGACCTGCGCCACCGTCGCCTCGTGAGCCAGCAGATGCTCCGCCTGCCAGCCAGTCAGCGGATAGAGACTCCCTATGGATTGCTCGTCGACGATAGCGATGGCCGCATCTATGTGATGGATGCCACCAACTATGTCTCCTCGGGCAAACTCTTCTGCTTCGATGCTCAGGGCAACTGGCTTTGGACACGTCTCACAGGCGACATACCCGCCCATGCCTGCTTGAGTCAGGCGGCCCCCGTGGCGACAGAAGACAACCCATCGGAGGGCGATCGGTCGCCTTACATTCTGGCCGTTGACGAGTATGTCCCCGCTCCTGGGCAGTTTGTCAATATCTTGCCCAAGGCCGAAGCAGGAGATGATGCTGCTTCCATCCGTGACAAATGTACTGCCGCCTTGCGTGGCGGATTCAACGGACTGGTGACCCTGGGTGGGTACGGCGGCTATATCACCTTCCATTTTGATCATCCCGTGCGCAATGTCCATGGCCAGTACGACCTGCTTATTCGTGGCAACTACGTGGCGGGTGCGTCCGAGCCTGGGATCGTCATGGTTTCGCAGGATCTCAATGGCAATGGACTGCCCGACGACCCGTGGTACGAACTCAGCGGGAGCGCCGACACAGATAGCGTCGGCAAGGTGGTCTATGGCTACGAGATCACCTACCATCCCGCACCGATGAGCGACATCCCGTGGACGGACAACCAGGAGAAGCGAGGCGTCGTGGCGCGCAACAAGTATCATACGCAGGAGTATTACCCTCTCTGGATTCACACGCCACTGACGTTTCGCGGAACGCTCTTGCCTCCCAACGCCCACAACCGGGGCAAGAACGGGGCGCAAAACTGGCTGCTGGAGAGTTTCAGATACGGCTATGTGGACAATAGTGCGGACGACGCAGGCTGCTCCTTCGACCTCGATTGGGCGGTAGATGATCAGCGTAGGCCCGTCCGTCTCGACCATATCGACTTTGTGAGGGTATATTCCGCTGAGAACCAGCAATGTGGGTGGCTTGGTGAGACTTCCACGGAGATACGGGGCGCCAAGGATCTGCACCCGTAGCAACACAGACTATTATTTATCAAAAACAAAAATAAAAAGTATGGAAAAACAAATTTACGCCTTGCTGCTTTTGGCGGCCTCATGTCCTTTCGCACCAGCTATGGCGCAGCAGAACGCCCGTTTCCACGCGGCCGACGACGCGGTGGCAACATTCGAGTCTATCGACCTTGGCTCGGAAGGCTACGCCAATGGATCTGATGGCAAGGGAGCTTTCACGGACGGCAACTACATTTTCGGCAATACCTATACTGCCGAGTATGGATCGTGGACGGGTTTTGCCATCTCCAATAAGAAGGAGACCGATTTCGTCGATTACATGACGAGCCAGTACAATAGTAGCGTAGGTCATGGTGTGGACAACTCCTCGCAGTATGCTGTCTATTATTACAGTAGTTTTGGTCGCGCCTCCGTCACTGATGGCGAGGCTGTCAAGGAGAAGAACGGCAACGCCTTCGACGCGCTGGGCTTCTATGTTGCCAACTCGGCTTGGAACGTGACGGCCTATACTGTCGGCGACGGTATGACGGATGGAGCCTTCACGAAGGGCGACTGGTGTAAGCTGACGGTCTATGGCGTGAAGGGTAACGAGGTGACGGGCCACGTCGATTTCTATCTTGCCGATTATCGCTCGGACAACGAGGCCGACCATTACTACGTTAAGGACTGGACGTGGGTGAACCTCTCAACGCTTGGCACGGTCGATCAACTCAACTTCGAGGTGACGGCTTCGCGCAGCAATGAGTGGGGAACGACGACGCCGACCTACTTCTGCATGGACAATTTCAACGACGCCAAGGCTGCCGCAGCAGGAGTGGAGGATGTGAGACGGCCTATGGAGGCTCATGAGGTGGCTCGCTATCTGCTCAACGGAGCGCGTATCAGCACACCGCAGCCAGGCATCAATATCGTCCGTATGAGCGACGGTACTACGCGCAAGGAACTGGTGAAATAAGGTCCCTTGCGTATTACGCACAAGGCTGGTTTCCAGATCTTCGTCGGATGGAGACCAGCCTTGTGCCTATTGGTTGTTTTCTGAGGAATTCTCGAAGAACAATCCTCCTTACGCCTTCCTCACTTCCTCTACGGTAAGTTGGGTGATTGTACTACGGCTGGTGGAGCATCTCCACGTTGACCGTGATGCTATTCTGGTTGTTTTCTCCCCATTGGTAGGTCACACCGCCACCGATGCGGTCCATGGCGCGATTGTAGGCAGTGGCGGGCAGGTAGCCAAACGGGCGGTAGCCATAGCCCCTCCATCCGAAGCCGCCCCAGTAGGGGTAGCCGAAGGCGGTGTTGCCATAGCCGCGATAGGGCAGTATGTGGTTGTTGTTGATGGCTTTCTGCACATAGGCGTAGGCGCTCCAATGCTCGTTCCACCGATAGCCGAAGACGGCGTTGATTCCTCCCGTGGTATAGTTGGTTCCGCCATAGGTGCAGTTGTTGATATAGCCGCCTACGGCCAGGGTCGCCTTCTTGGAAAGGTTGGTGACATACATGAGCGTCACGTCTTGTGAGAATCCCGCCCCATTGCCGCCAAGGCCCTTGCCGAAGTTGGCAAACACCGAAGCGCCGATATTGACGTTCAGTCCCTTGTGGAGCCGCCATGCGCCATATCCGCCACCGTAACCGTAAAACCACGGATCATAGAGATACGGGTCATAATAATCGGCAGGACTCTGCACCTGACCATTCTCGTCGATAAGGGGCAGCGTGTAGTCGATCTGCGCCTGCTCCTCGCGTTCTTCCGCCAGCAGACGGGCGTAGGCCTTCTCCTCCTCCGAGGGCTCACGCGTCCCTTGGAGCCGTGGCGATTCGATGGGCCGCACGCGACGCTCCAAGGCCGTGGAGTCGGTCTCGGTCTGCGCCCAGCCCCCGACAGGCAGGCCGAGGAGGAGGGAATAGAGGATTATCGCATTTTGAATCTTCATACCTTCTGAGTTTCTTATGATGCAAATTTAGGTGTTTATGACTGAACGGCCAAGGAATTTAAGCAACTTTATCATTTTTTGCAAGCCACATTTCAACCGCTTTTGCTATCTTTGCACCCACGTCGCCCCATCTCTTCCCAAGGAGTCATGAAATAGTGTCAATAGTCTTTGGATCAAGTCATGGAGTCGATGTGCTTCCCATGAGGAAAACCATGGGAGATGGGCTACCTAATTAATGAATTAGAACTATGAATTTTTTACAACGCATATTCGGGTCGGCAGAGGAAAGTCCCGAAGAGAAGAAGAAGGAGACCGAGGCGCGCCAGTTTGACGCCTTGAAGTATGACGGTATAGCTGCCCTGAAGATAGGACAGGTTGACTACGCCGTCACCTGCTTTTCCCACGCCCTGCAGCTGCGGGACGACCTGGAGATCCATGACCATCTCTCCGTGGCTTACATTCATCAGAACCAGATGGCGAACGCTGTCAACGAACTGCGTCTGCTGGCTGACGCCCAGCCCGACAACCAGGCTGTCTGGGTGCGGATGGCGCGTGTCTGCTATATGATGGAGGACTACGACCAGATGGCGGAGGCTTGTGAGCGTGCTGAGGCGGTCGGGGCAGGGAGTGCCGAGGTGAGCTATCTCTATGCTGAGGCCCGCCAGGGACAGGGCGACAAAGAGGCTGCCGTGGCGCTCTTGGGCGAGGCCATTGCGCGAGACGAGCACCACGGAGCCGCCTACTTGCTCCGTGGCCAGATCCTCATGGAGATGGACCGTCTTGAGGAGGCAGAGACCGACGCCGACTACCTGCTTGAACACGCCGATCTTGAGGAGGATATCGTACTACTCAAGGCTCGCATAGCCCATCGGGGTGGCGACCAGCAGAAGGCCGTCGAGTGGTATGGTCGCGTCATCGACACCAACCCTTTCTGTCTGGCTGCTTTCCGTGAGCGTGCGGAAGTCTATCGCGAGATGGGCGAGACGCAGCTCTCCGAGGCCGATGCTGCCACTGCTGCCGAACTGGAGCCGAAGGAGATGGCCGACATCAGCGACGGACAGTCGGCGGAAGGTATCGAGCAGAAGACCAAGGAGGCCTACAAGAATACGTTGAACCCCTTTGGCCTCTAAGTCCAAGATGACGTTGTCGCTATTGCCCTTGCAGCTTCCACAGAGTGCGTTGCGCCCCCATCTGGTTATAGCAGGCCCTTGTGCCGCCGAGACGGAGGAACAAGTGATGGATGTGGCCCGTGCTTTGGCCGCCGACGGTTGCCGGATTTTTCGTGCTGGTGTGTGGAAACCGCGCACCAAGCCAGGCACCTTCGAGGGCAAGGGTACGGTTGCGTTGCCCTGGCTGCAACGGGTGAAGGAGGAGACGGGAATGCTCCTCGCCACCGAGGTTGCCACCCCAGAACATGTGGAGCAATGTCTTCGTCACGGCATAGACCTGCTGTGGGTCGGTGCGCGTACCTCGGCCAATCCCTTTGCCATGCAGGCGTTGGCAGATGCCCTGCGTGGTACGGACATTCCCGTACTGGTGAAGAATCCAGTTAATCCCGACATCGAACTGTGGATGGGTGCGCTGGAGCGACTGGACCAGGCAGGCGTGCGCAGGCTGGGAGCCATCCACCGCGGCTTTTGCAGTTATGGGGAGAAACTCTACCGCAACACGCCGATGTGGCCCATTCCCATTGAACTGCGCCGTCGTTGTCCCTCTATGCCAATCCTCTGTGATCCCAGCCATATTGGGGGAAACCGCGCCCTCATAGCCCCGCTCTCGCAGCAGGCGATGGACTTGGGGTTCGACGGTTTGGTCGTAGAGTGTCATTGTCATCCCGATGAGGCTTGGAGCGACGCGCGTCAGCAGATCACGCCCGATAGCCTACATCAGGTTCTTGCCTCCCTCGTCGTCCGCAATCCCAAGGGACAGGAGGGCGACCAGCTTCAGCACCTTCGGGGCGACATCGACGAGATAGACCGCCAGCTCGTGGACCTTCTTGGTCAGCGGATGAGTGTCTGCCGAGAGATGGGACGATATAAGAAGGAACGTGGAATCACCGTTCTCCAGGCCGACCGCTACAAGAGCCTGCTGCGGGAACGCATGGAGGAGGCCAAACGCTGCGGACTGAGTCCTGATGCGGTGGCCCGTTTTTTTGAGTTGATCCATGAGGAGAGTATTCGTCAGCAACTGGCAATCGTCAATGGCGATCCTTTGGCGTAGCTTGTTCCTGCTCTTCCTGGCGGTTCTGCCCGTCCAGGCCTTGGCGCAAGGGGCACGGCTGACGGTGGTGGAACTCAATGTGGAGAATCTCTTCGACACCCACCACGACTCCCTGAAGCGTGATGAGGACTTCCTGCCCGAGGGGAGGTATCGCTGGACGCCCTCTCGCTACTGGCGCAAGCTCAACCGCCTCGGGCAGACGATCATCGCTTGTGGAACCGACACGACCCGTTGGGAACTTCCCGACCTCGTAGCCCTTTGCGAGGTGGAAAACGATACGGTGCTTCACGACCTCACGCGTAGGTCGCTACTGCGCCGTGCGGGTTATGAGTATGTGATGACCGATTCGCCCGATGAGCGTGGTATTGATGTGGCCTTGCTCTATTCTCCCTTCTCCTTTCGCTTGCTCTATTCTGATACCCTGCGTGTGGCTCCGGCTCGGGAGCGTTTTCGTCCCACCCGCGACGTGCTCCACGCCTGTGGTCAACTGGCTACGGGCGACACCCTCCATGTCTTTGTGGTCCATGCACCGAGCCGTCGGGGAGGGGAGCGGGCCTCGCGCCCTTACCGTATGGCCGTGGCTCACCGCCTCTCCGAGACCATCGATACCTTGTCGGCGGCACATCCTGCGGCGAGGATCCTCGTCTTGGGTGATTTCAACGACTACAATGACGCGCCTGCCTTACGCTTTCTGGCTTCGAAAGGGCTGACGGACGTGAGCGCGGAGGCGAGGGGAACGCATGGTGCTCGCGCCACCTATCGCTACCAGGGACTTTGGTCCAGCCTAGACCATATCCTGGTCTGCAGCCGTCTGCTGCCCGCTGTCCGCCAATGTGTTATCATCGATGAACCGTTTCTCATCGAGCCCGACGAACAATATGGAGGCGTGAAACCACGACGCGGCTACTATGGTCCACGCTACAACAATGGTTACAGTGACCACCTGCCCCTGGTCCTGCGACTGGAGTTTTAGTTTTTGAGACTCGTTGTTTCATAGTAAATGGTGTTTCGCACCCGAAAATCATTATTATTGTGTATTGTGTAGGCACAGGGAAAACATTAATTTTGCACATCGAAACAATACGATATTCTCACAAGTGATTAGCAAAAAGACATATCGGCGTTGGCACAAATGGCTGGGGGTGGGCTTTGGCTTCTTCCTCCTGCTCTTTGCCCTCTCGGGCCTCGTGCTCAACCATAGGCATAGTTTTGGCAATATGGACCTCTCGCGCCAGTGGCTGCCTGCGGGTTATCAGTTTAGCAACTGGAACAATGGGCTGCTGCGCGGCACGCTGAGGCTCAGTGCCGATAGCATCTTGGTCTATGGGGCTGGAGGTGTATGGCTCACGGACGCCCATGGCCAGCGTTTTGCAGATTATACTGCAGGAATGGGGTCAGGTGCCGACGCGCGCACGATTCGTAATGTGGTGCGGACGAAGCGAGGTGAACTGTTTGCCTGCGCGCCCTTCGACGCATACCAATGGCGCGAAGGATCGTGGCGGCGGTTGGCTGTGGGCCATGCTTCTACACTCCATCCCACGCGCTTCAGCGATGTTACCACACGAGGTGACAGTGTCGTCTTTGTGGGAAGAGATTCGCTCTATGTCGCCACGCCGCCCTATAGCCATTTTCAAGGTGTTGAACTCCACGCCCCCGCAGGTTATACGAATAAGGTGAGCCTCTTCCGTACGCTATGGCTCGTTCATAGTGGTGAGATAGGAGGCCTGATGGGCAAATTGATCGTGGATCTTGTTGCCCTGTTGCTGGTTTTCCTTTGTCTGTCGGGATTCGTCATCTGGCTATTGCCCAAATGGATTAGACGTCGTCGCAACAAAGGGTTGTGGCAGAAGAGGTTACGCTGGCACTTCCGTTGGCACGACCGTTGGGGACGCTATGCGCTGCCGCTCCTTGTGTTCATCACGCTGACGGGGTTTGCACTGCGTCCGCCTTTGCTTCTCGTCGTGGTTCGGATTGCTACACCACCCATTCCTGGTTCGCTGCTAGACAGCCCCAACCCCTGGCAGGATAAGTTGCGTGCGCTGCGGTGGGATGCCAATCGGTCCGACTGGTTGTTGTCCACCTCTGATGGCTTCTATTCGCTGCCCGATTTCCGTCACCAGCCCGTCCGCGAGGCGCAGGCACCTGCCGTGAGCGTGATGGGCATCAACGTCCTCACCCTTTCAGCTGATCAGCAGTCGTGGATTGTCGGTTCTTTTGCAGGTCTCTACTATTGGCATCGTGGTTCGGGCAAGGCCTACGACTATTTCACCCATGCGCCAGCTCCCACGCGTCCAGCCTCGCCCTTTGGCCAAACGGCCGTGTCGGGATTCTCTTCCGACTTCGGCGACGACATCGTCTGCACCTACGATCACGGGACGGATGCGCTGCGCCAGCCCTTCTGGATGGCCCGACTTCCTATCTCGCTTTGGCAACTTGCCCTTGAAGTGCACACGGGGCGCATTTACACTTTCCTCGGCCCCGTCCGTCTCATCTATATTTTCTTTGCCTCGCTGCTGACCCTCGCCATCCTTTGGAGCGGATGGACTATTAGAAAGCGCAAGCAAGGAACAAAGGATATGCTTGGACGATGAGGAGAAGGTTGCTGAAGGGGAAAGCTGTTTTGGAGCACAAAAGTAGAGGCAAACAACAAGCCCCGAGGGCAAATATCCTCTGAGCATGAATATCCTCAGAAGGATTCTAGCCTAGGGAGGCAAACCAGCTTAGCCTTTCATCTGCACTTCGCGCCAGATGCCATCTGTGATGGAGTCGGCGAGCGAGATATTGGGCACGATGATGCTTTCGCTGCCCAGCGCTTCGGCTACAGTGAGGAATATCTCCGCAGCAGGGACAATCACGTCGGCACGGTCCTCCTTAAGTTTGAACTGCTCCATTCGCTGAACGACGGTGAGCGCTTGGAGGGTGTCATAGAGCTCTTGCAGTCGCTCCACGGGCAACTCTCGTTGTGGTCCTTTGAGGCGTGCAAGACGAAAGAGGCGGTTGATATTGCCGCCCGACCCTATAATCTTTGTGGCGGGAAACTCCCGAGCATACTCCTCCAGCATCTGTCTCATGTCCATCAGCTCTTGTTCGCTCACTGCGCCACCGAGCATGCGGAGGGTGCCGATATTGAAGGAATGGCTCTCGGCCAGAACTCCGTCGTGTAGAAGGGAAATCTCTGTCGATCCACCGCCGACATCTACATAGGCGAAGTTGCCCACCCCGCTGTCTGTATATTCCACGAGGTTGTTGCATAGTAGCTGTGCTTCCTCCGCTCCGGGAATGATCTCCAGCGCTATTCCCGTCTCCTTCTCTAAGCGCAGCATCAGTTTTTTGCCGTTCTCGGCGTCGCGCATAGCCGAAGTGGCGCAAGCGCGGAAATGCTCCACTTCATAGAGCAGCATAAACTGGCGGAAACCTTTCATCATGTGGAGCATCATGCGCTGTCGCTCCTTCGAAACCTTGTCAAGTGTGAAGACGTCCTTGCCCAGGCGCAGGGGAATGCGGATAAAAAGCAGTTTGCGCACGCGTGCTGCCCCCGTCTCGTTGGCTTCGAAACGCTTGATGAGCAGGCGGGCAGCATTGGATCCGATGTCTATTGCGGCGATGTTCATAGGGCGTAGGCTTTGTGCAACTCTTCCTGCGAACGTAGCGGATTCTCTCCTTCGGCTACGGGCTGTATAGCGTCCGTACCATGTCCGTCGACGAGGCGGCCATTGGTCGTGTCGTGCAGTCCGAGGTCCACCGTGCGGAGCAGGTCTCGCCGCATGTCGTCGTCATAGACGGGAGCCATTACCTCGATGCGGTTGACCAGGTTGCGCGGCATCCAGTCGGCAGATCCGATGAAGTAGCGGGGGCGCTCGTTGTTGCAGAAGATCAGGATGCGTGAGTGTTCCAAGTAGCGGTCGATGATGCCCACGATGCGGATGTTGTCGCTCACGCCTGCCACACCCGGCACAAGGGAACAGTTGCCACGCACCAGCGCGTCGATTCTCACGCCTGCCCGCGAGGCCTCATACATCTTCTGCACCATGTCGGTGTCGGTGATGTGGTTGATCTTGATCTTCACCCACGCTGGCCGGCCAGCCTGTGCGTTCTTGATCTCGTTGTCAAACATGCGGAGGATGCGCGTCTTCATGGAGTTGGGCGAGACGAGCAGTTCGCGGAAGCGCTGGGGCGAGAAGGGGCGGTCGATGAACGTGAACACTTTCTCCACATCGGCGACGAGGCCGCGGCGCGCGGTCATCATCAAGTAGTCGGTATAGACGCGGGCGTTGCCCTCGTGAAAGTTGCCTGTGCCCACACAGGCGATGTCTCCCTTGGTAGTTTTGATGTGCAGGAGTTTTGAGTGGACCTTCAGGCCCTCTACGCCGAAGATAACGTTGACTCCCTCTTCCTGCATTCGCTTGCTCCACTTGATATTGCTCTCTTCGTCAAAGCGGGCCATCAGTTCCACCACCGCCGTGACCTTCTTGCCGTTTCGGGCAGCGCAGATTAGCGCCTTCACCACCTTGGAGTCTGAGGCCAGACGGTAGAGCGTGGTCTTGATCTCCTTCACGCTCGGGCGCAGAGCTGCCTCGCGCAGCAGTCGGATATAGGCGTCAAAAGAGTGGTAGGGCACGTGGATGAAGCGGTCTTTCTTGCGGATCTGGTCGAGGAGTGACTCCTCGCTGAGAAACTCTGGACGCATCACAGGTTGCCATTTCTCGTAGCGTAGTTCGCTATGGCCACAGTCGGGAAACAACATCAGGTCGCGGTGGTTTTGATAGCGGCCGCCAGCCAGCGAGGTGTCCAGTTCGCGCATGTTCAAGCGATCGGAGATGCGCTTGCGTATTTCGCGTGGCATCTCGCGGTCGTAGATGACGCGGATGGGGACGCCGCGCTTGCGCGAAATCACGCCGTGGGCTATCTTCTCCATAGCGCCATAGTCGGCCTCGTTGTCCACTTCCATCTCCGCATCCTTGGTAAACTTGAAGGAGTAGGCGTCATAGACAGAGGGTTTTGTGCCGATGAAGATCAAGGGCAGGCAAAAGCGTATCACATCGTCGAGATACATGATATTGTCGAAGCCGTCGCTCGACGGTATCTTGATGAAGCGGCCATAGATGCGGTCAGGTACTTTGATGATGGCATATTTCACCTTGCCGTCGCCTTCGATATGCGTCTTTCTCACCACGAGATAAATGCGATTGTCCTCGAAGACATTGAGGTCGTCGATGGCCGAGAGCCAGATGGGATTGGTGGATCCGTTGAGTTTGTCGTAGAAGAAGCGACAGAGAAACTGTTTCTGCTCGTCGTTGAGTTGTGTCTCGTTAAGCACGCGGATGTGGTGTTGTTCCAAGTGCTCAAAGACAGTGTCGATGGCCTGGGCGTATTCTGCCGCATAAGCCTCGTTGAGCTGGTTAATGGTCTTGAGTGTTTTCTTTAGGGTCTTGTGGTGCTTCTCTGGCAAGGCCTCGCTGTCGGCCAGGCGGTTGAGGGAGGCCACGCGCACTCGGAAAAACTCGTCAAGGTTGTTACTGTAGATGCCGAGAAACGAAAGCCGCTCCAGCAGGGGCACCTCAGACTTCTCTGCCTCTTGGAGGATGCGGTGGTTGAAGTACATCCAACTCACGTCGCGCTCCACATACATCACTTGCTTTTCTATTTTTTTCATCGGCTTAAACTTTTATCGGATTCTTTATCTGTTTAAACTCACCTTTGTCAGTTTTAAACTCTGTCAGTTACTGAACTCTGTGGGTTTCTGATTTCTTTAGCCAGCTTTCCTTGGGCCAGACTGCAATTATTATGGGAAGGTTTTTCTTCAAAACTTGCCCATATCGCTTGCGGTTGCAAAAGTACTACAATCTAGCGGCAATGAAGTTTCACCTATATGACATTCAAATTACATTTCCGTTACAGTGGTCTGGGTCAAGGCGGTAGTCCTCCTCTCGCTCCTTCCCCGATTCGTTTTGTAGTTGGAGACTCTGTAAGCTAAAGACGGCTTTTATCGTTGAAGAGGTGATAAAAGCCGTCCTTGCGATGTTTCTGCCATTGGTAGCATCCGACGAATGCTCCTTTGCTTCCTTTTTATTCCTCCGATTCTACTATTTCCACGCTCATGCTGATGTCTTGGCGTGGGCGGTCATTGCGGTTTGTGTCGCAGTTCTGTATGCGCTCCACCACCTCGAGGCCTTCCTCCACCTCGCCAAATACCGTATATTGACCATCGAGGAACGGTGTACCGCCAAGGGTGGTATAGGTCTCCATCTGCTCGTCGGTGAATGAGGGTTTACCCATCTCCTTGCATTTTTCCTTGGTCAGCTCCACCAGTTTATCTTGCAGGGCTTGCAGTCCCGCGCGGTCACGGCTGCGGCGGAGCGTCATGATCTCGTCGTGGTGCTCGCGGGCGAGGGTATTGAATACTTCCTGTTCCTGCTGCATGGCCATTTGGCGTTCCATCTGCTTCAGTTCGGCGCTTTTGAAGGTCTTGCCCCAAACGATGTAAAACTGGCTGCCAGAACTCTCGCGCTCAGGATTGACCTCGTCGCCAAGTCGTGCCGCACTAAGGGCTCCGCGTTTGTGGTAGCGCTGTGGATAGGCTATCTCTGCTGGGAGCGTATAGTCGGGTCCGCCCGTTCCGAGCATCTTCCCTGCTGGGGCGTTACGGCTGTCTGGGTCGCCGCCCTGTATCATGAAGTCCTTGATGACACGGTGGAAGAGCGTGCCGTCGTAGTAGCCCTCACGGGCCAGTTTGAGGAAGTTGTCGCGGTGGCGCGGCGTGTCGTCATAGAGGCGTACAAGGATGTCGCCCTCGGGAGTCTTGATTCTTACTTTTGCCATGTTGGTCGTTTACTTGATATGATTACGGTGTACAAAGATACGGTTTTTTCCTTAGAAAAACAAAGGGATGGCCCGTGAAAGCCATCCCTTCGTATAAGTGTGTTGTACAGGAGAGGTTATTCCTGAATGTTGGGCAACTCGAGACCGAGGTTCTTCTTCTTGTCCACAATCTTCAGGACGAAGCCGATGAAGAGTGCGGCCACACCGAGGCATGCCAGCATGACGAGCGGGGCAGTGTAGTTGAGCTGCGTGGCGTCGGTCACACCCTCGTTGGTGGCGTTGAGCACCTTACCGATGAGGAGCGGGAAGAGCCACAGGCCAATGTTCTGAATCCAGAAGATCAGCGCGTAGGCAGAACCAATCACCTTGGCATCGACGAGCTTCGGCACGCTGGGCCACAGAGAGGCCGGTACGAGCGAGAAGGAAGCACCGAGGACGAGGATGGTGAGATAGGCCACGATGACACCGCCCACCTGGCTGCCCTTGAACTCAGGAAGTACGAAGGCGAAGGTGAGGTGGCAGGCGATGAGCAGGATAGAGCCCAGCACGAGCATGGAAGCTGCTTTACCCTTGTGGTCGACATAGTTGCCGAGTACCGGCGTGATACCTACGGCGAGCAAGGGGAAGACGGCGAAGATAGACTCTGCTGACTGGCGCATGTAGCCCATGTAGCAATAGGTGACGAGACCAGCTATGGAGAGGGCCAGTACGAAGAACTTCACGGCCTTCTGCTTCATGAAGTTGAACAAGAAGGCGGTGGCGGCTACGAAGAGCATGATGACATACTGGATGTAGGTCACGCTCTGAGAACCCCAGAACGAGTCGGCGGGCACCTCAGTGAAGGTGAGGTTGCACTGGAGCATGTTCACAGCATACTTCTGGAAGGGGAAGATGGCGGAGTAGTAGAGCACGCAGAGCAGTGATACGAGCCAGAAGCCACTGGAGGTAAGAATCTGGCCAAGGTCGCTGAGCTTGAACGGCTCGTCTTTCTCCTCAGCCTCACCAGTCTGCTCGTCGAGCTTCTTGTCCATAAAGAAATAGACGACCAGCATGATCATGGCGATGCAGAGCAGCACCACACCGAAGGCTACAGAGCGCGACACGCTCACGACACCGCCAAACTTGGCTACGAACGGCGAGAAGATCATACAGGTGGCCACACCGAGACGGGCCAATGCCATCTCTGATCCCATGGCCAGTGCCATCTCGCGGCCCTTGAACCATTTCACGATACCGCGCGAGACCGTGATACCAGCCATCTCCGTACCGCAGCCGAAAAGCATGAAACCGATGGCGGCCAACTTGGCAGAGGCGGGCATTCCCTCATAGAAGGGTGAGACGCCGAGCTGTTCGAAGACGGGAATATGGTTGAGGTTGTTGGTGAACCAAGTCTCCAGGCCGCTGCCGATGAACCCGTCGCTGACGGCGTACCACTTGATGCAGGCGCCCACCAGCATCACGCCACCAGAGAGAAGGGCCGTGAAGCGGACACCCATCTTGTCGAGGATAATACCGGCAAAGATGAGGAAGAAGATGAACACGTTGAGGAACGTCTCGGAACCCTGCATGGTGCCGAAGGCGTCAGAATCCCAGCCGCGCTGCGACTGCATGAGGTCTTTGATCGGAGACAAGATGTCTACGAAGATGTAGGCACAGAACATGGCCAGTGCCAGGAGCAACAAGGCGGTCCAACGGATGGCTGCCGAGTCGCGCAAAGTTTTATTTTCCATTTTTTGTTATTTTGTTGATTGACTTTCCTGTGATTACTTTTTCAGCCAGCGGTCGAGCCACTCGAAGAAAGTGCGCTGCCAGAGAATGCCGTTCTGCGGCTGCAATACCCAGTGGTTCTCATCGGGGAAGATGAGCAGTTCTGCGGGAATGCCGCGAAGGCGGGCTGCATTGAAAGCACCCATGCCCTGGTTGGCATTGATGCGATAGTCCATCTCGCCGTGGATGCAGAGGATCGGCGTATCCCACTTGTCAACGGTGAGGTGGGGGCTGTTCTCATAGGTGTGGCGGGCGTTGTCCGTGCGGTCCTGGTTCCAGTAGGCGTCGTCATACTCCCAATTGCTAAACCAGGCCTCCTCGGTATCGGTATACATCGACTCCAGATTGAAGGCACCGTCGTGGGAGATAAAGCACTTGAATCGTTTGTCGTGGTGGCCGGCAAGGTAATAGACGGAGAAACCGCCGAAAGAGGCGCCGACGGCACCGAGACGGTCTTTGTCAACAAACGGGAGGTTGTTGGCAGCATCGTCGATGGCAGCCAGATAGTCTCTCATGCACTGGCCCGTCCAGTCGCCAGAGATCTCCTCGTTCCACTTGCTGCCATAGCCAGGCAGTCCGCGACGGTTCGGGGCCACGACCACATAGCCGTTGGCAGCCATGATCTGGAAGTTCCAGCGGTAGCTCCAGAACTGTGAGACGGGGCTCTGCGGGCCACCCTCACAGAAGAGCAGCGTAGGATACTTCTTGTTGGGGTCGAAGTGGGGCGGGGTGATAATCCACACCTGCATCTCCTTGCCGTCAGAGGTCTTCACCCAGCGGTCCGTGACGTTGCCCACAGCCATCTGGTCGTAGATGTGCTTGTTCTCGAAGGTGATCTGCGTCTGCTCCGACTGTCCCTCCTTCTTAGCGGGCTTGATGACGTAGAGGTCACTGGGGACGGTGATGCTCTGGCGCGTGCCGAGGAGCTTGCCTGTGTTGCCCAGAAGCTGGAGAGCCACGTAGTTGTGGTCGCCCTCGGTCAGCTTCTTCACCTCACCCTTGAGGTTGGTCTGGTAGGCGTTGACCGTGGCGTGCCAGCAGCCGATGAAGTAGAGGGTCTTGGAATCGGTGTTCCAGCAGTAGTCGTCGACATTGGAGTCGAAGGCCTCTGCGACATACGACTTCTTGCCCGTGGCCAGCTCATAGACACACAGGCGGTTGCGGTCGCTCTCGTAGCCATCGTGCTCCATGCTGAGCCAGGCCACATACTTGCCGTCCGGCGAGAAGCGCGGATTGACGTCGTAGCCGACGTTCATGTCGCCCTCCTGATGGTTGACCTTCTGGTTGCGGAGCGACTTGGTATAGTTGATCTTCGGAGCCACATAGCCCTCGGGCTTGCAGAGGTTGCGGTCGGCCTTGGTCTCGATGTTGAAGAGGAAGATGTCGGCGTCGGTGGAGACGGCGTAGTCCACGCCCACCTTCTTGCGGCAGGTGTAGGCGATGTGCTTAGAGTCGGGGCTCCAGTCAAACTGCTCGATGCCACCAAAGGGTGCCAGCGGGCTCTCGTAGGGCTGTCCCTCGAGGATATCCCATCCTGCGTCGATGCCCTGGGCGGATACCTGTGCGACGAAGGGGTGAGCAATGCTCTCCACATAGTGGTCCCAGTGGCGGTAGTTCATGTCCGTGACGAGACGGCCCGATGCCATAGGAAGGTCGTCGGGGTTCTTCTTGATCGTGCCGTGGTAGGGCAGCGACTTGATGAGCAGTACGCGGCTGCCGTCGGGTGAGAACTTGAATCCCTCGATGGCCGTGGCGTCCTTCGTGAGCTGTGTGCGGCCCGAGCCGTCAGGGTTCATGGCCCATACCTGACCTCCACGAAGGAAGGCGATGCGCTTGCCGCCTTCGATCCATACAGGGTCGCTCTCGCTCTTGGCGTCGGTGGTGAGTTTGGTCTGGCCCGTGCCGTCAGCGTTCATGATAAATAACACTTGGTGGCCGCGGTTCTCCTTCACGCTGTAGTAGCCCACCTGATAGACGACCTGCTTGCCGTCGGGTGAGGCTGCCGCAGAGCCCACACGTCCCATGGCCCAGAGAGTCTCGGGAGTCATGATGTCGCCTTTCAGCATCACCTGCTTGCTCTTGCCAATGTTCACGTCTTGTGCTTGCATTTGTGCCACGCCGCCGCTCAGTAGCATTGCAGTCGTCATGGCGATTGTAAGGTTTTTGTTCATCGTTATAAATCTAAAGTACTCACGGACATTTTTTGCCCGTGAGTAACCGTTGTTATTTCTGAAAAAGTGATTTTTCCATGGATAGTCCTTTTGGTGTCTTCCCAGGAAAGATCCTTCTGTCTGAAAAGAGAGGCCGGGTGCTGTAAGACACCCGGTTGGTGGGGGAAGAGCTATTGCTTCTTCCTCCTGTTTAGATCCTCCTTCTTTCTTCTCAGTTCCTCCTGCTGCTTCTGCTGCAGTTCCTGCATGGCCTGCATGCGGGCCATCAGGCCGTTCTGCTTCTTCGGGTTCTTCTGGTTCTCCGAACGGCGTGCCTCAAGGTAGTCCAGCAACTTCTTCTCGTTGGTAGTCTTGCGCAGCGTGAACATAATGGCTGCGGAGAAGAACAGGGAGATGAAGTAGTAGAAGTTGAGACCTGACGAGTAGTCGTTGAACATGAAGAAGAACATCAGCGGCATGAGATACATCATCCACTGCATCATCTTCATCTGCTCGGCTTGCTGACCGACCATCTGGTCCTTCTGCTGCTGCATGGTGAACCAGGTGTAGAGGATGTTGGCACCGCAGAAGAGGATACAGGTCAGGGACAGGTGGTCGCCGATGAGCCAGATGTTCGTACCCCATTCGACGATGGGGTCGTAGGTGCTCAGATCCTGCATCCACAGGAAACTCTGTCCGCGCAACTGGATGGCATTTGGCACGAAGTTGAACATTGCAATCCAGATCGGCAACTGGATCAGCATCGGTAGACAGCCTGAGAGCGGGCTGACGCCATACTCCGAGTAGAGCTGCATCATAGCCTGCTGCTTCTTCATTTGATCCTCCGGCTTGTCATACTGCTTCGTGGCCTCGTCGAGTTTCGGTTTGAGCACGCGCATCTTGGCAGAACTCATGTAGCTCTTCTTCACCATCGGGAAGGTGATGACCTTGAGCAGGAGTGTGATGAGGATGAGCACGACACCCATCGGGAAGAAGGTGCTCAGCCAGTCGAAGACATAGATGGTGAACCAGCGGTTGATGATACGGAAGAGCGGCCAGCCCAAATAGACAAGCTGCTGCATCTCCAGATCCTTGCCGAAGGCGCTCTCTTTCTCCACCTTCTGCAGGAGGCGGAAGTCGTTGGGGCCATAGTAGAACTCCAGTTCCGTGGCCTTCTTGCCCGTGGGGTCGAAGGCCGTCTTCAGGCGTGCCTGGTAGTTCTTCAGATAGTGCGACTCCTTCTTCAGCGGGGTGCTCTTCAGTCGTGCGCCCGTCTGGAAGTTGTCCTTCGAAATCATCACTGCCGAGAAGAATTGGTTCTTGAAGGCCACCCAGTCGAGGGCGTCCTCCGTGGTCTCCTCTTTCTCCGAAGCCTCGCTCAGATGGTCTGTGCCACCGTCGGTCTTCTTGTAGGTCAGTGTGGCGTAGCGATTCTCAAAGGTGAAGCCGCGCTCCTGCTGGCGTGCGTTCTCCTCCCAGGAGATGCCCACCTCGTTGTAGTCAGGGGCGAAGAGGCCACCCATGCCGTTGGCGCGCAGACTCACGCGGAGGATATAGTCCTTGCCCAGGACGTAGTCCAGCGTCAGCGTCTTGCCCGGTGCAGCCTCCGCCGTCATCGTCACCGTGGAGTCGGTGACGTTGCTGGGCGTGAAGTAAAGGTCCTCAGTCTCGATATTGAGTTCTTTGCCCGATAGCAAGTAGTTGAGCCGCTGGTCGTTGCCCTCGAAGAGGGTGACGTCCTTGGTATCTTTCGAACCGTCCTGCACCTTCAGGTTGTGACCCACATAGTCCTTGATGACGGCCTTGGCCACCGTGCCACCCTTCGTGGAGAGCGTGAGGGCGAGCTTTCCGTTCTGGAGCACCACGTCCTGTGCCGTGCCCGAGAGCGACTTGTGGAAGAGGGCCGACGTATCGGTTTGGGCCTTCTCTTGCTGTTGCTGCTGCAGCGCCTCCTTTTTGGCCTGCTGCTGTTTGGCTTTGACCGCACGGAGAGAGTCTTCTACAAACTCCTTCCGCTGCTGCTCTAGCTGCTCCTCCGAGGGCTGTTGCCACCAAGCAAAGCCGAAGAGAATTAGCGCAATGAGCACAAAGCCGGTAATCGTATTTTTGTCCATTCGTTTATCTGATACTGTTTCTTTGTCTGATGAGAGGTGCTACTACGCCTTGTGGTTCTCGCCTGCCACGCGGACGAAGTCGAGGAACAGGGGGTGTGGCTTCAGCACCGTACTCTGATACTCGGGGTGGAACTGCGTGCCGATGTACCATTTCAGCCCTGGTATCTCCACAATCTCGATAAGGTCGCTCTCGGGATTGCGTCCCACGCAGTTCATGCCGTTGCGCTCAAACTCCTTCTCGAAGTTGTTGTTGAACTCATAACGGTGGCGGTGGCGCTCCTGAATGTGCTCAGACTTATATATATTGAACACGCGCGAACCTTGTTTTAATACACACTCGTAGGCACCCAGACGCATCGTACCACCCATGTTGGTGATGTTCTTCTGCTCCTCCATGATGTCGATGACGTTGTGGGGTGTCTTCTTGTCCATCTCGCGGCTGTTGGCGTCGGCGTAGCCCAGCACGTTGCGTGCAAACTCCACCACCATCATCTGCATACCGAGGCAGATACCGAAGGTCGGGATATCGTGGGTGCGGCTGTAGTGGGCAGCGATGACCTTGCCCTCGATGCCACGCTGGCCGAAGCCCGGGCAGACGACGATGCCGTCCTGTCCCTTGAGCATCTCGCCGACGTTCTCCTCGGTGATCTCCTCGGAGTTGATAAACGTCAGTACGGTCTTGCGGTCGTTGTATGTGCCAGCCTGAAGCAGCGCCTCGCGGATACTCTTGTAGGCGTCCTGCAGGTCATATTTGCCGACGAGTCCGATGTGCACTTCCTCGGTGGCCTTGGCGCGGCGGTCGAGGAACGACTTCCACGGACCCAGGGCCGGACGCTCTCCGATAGGCTCATGACACTTGCGCAGGATGGCTTCGTCGAGCCCCTGATTCTGCATGGCCACGGGCACCTCGTAGATGCTCGGCAGGTCCTCGCTCTGCACGACGCAGTCGAAATCGACGTTGCAGAAGTTGGCCACCTTCTTGCGAATGCCCTCGTCGAGGTGCTTCTCCGTGCGAAGGACGAGCACGTCGGGCTGGATACCGACGCTCTGGAGCTCCTTCACGCTGTGCTGCGTGGGCTTTGTCTTCAGCTCACCCGCTGCGTGCAGGTAGGGCACGTAGGTCAGGTGGACGTTGATGGCGCGGTCGCCCAGCTCCCATTTCATCTGGCGGATCGCCTCCATGAACGGCGCACTCTCGATGTCGCCGATCGTACCGCCAATCTCGGTGATGACGAAGTCGTAGTGATATTTCTGGCCAAGCTGCTTGATGTTGCGCTTGATCTCGTCCGTGATGTGAGGTACGACCTGGATGGTCTTGCCCAAATAGTCGCCGCGGCGCTCCTTGTCGATGACGCTCTTGTAGATGCGGCCCGTCGTCATGGAGTTGGCCTTGGTGGTCTGGATGCCGGTGAACCGCTCATAGTGTCCCAAGTCAAGGTCCGTTTCCATACCATCGACCGTCACATAGCACTCGCCATGCTCATAGGGGTTCAGCGTTCCCGGGTCGATATTGATGTAGGGATCGAACTTCTGAATGGTGATGTTATAGCCCCTTGCCTGGAGCAGCTTGCCGATAGATGAGGAGATAATCCCCTTGCCAAGCGATGAAACTACACCGCCGGTCACAAAGATGTATTTTGTCTCAGCCACTTTGTTGATAAATGTATATGTTATAACAAGGTGCAAATTTACAATAAATAACCGAAAGTGGCAAGTTCTTACGGCTTTTATTTGTATCTTTGCGCCTAAATTAATAACGCTCGAACGAATGAAAACGATGATATGGATGGCGTTTAGCCTGCTTTGCCTGCCGACAATCGCCACGGCCCAGGCCAGATCGCACGCCTCAAGATCCGCAGTTTCAGCGGTTTCCGTAGAGAAGCCCCATGGCGATCTCTCGGATCCAGTTGACTCGCTTGCGCTCCTGCGCGACTCTATCTTTGGTGATGCGGCTCGTCGACCTGCCTACCGTCCTTCCAAGGTTGCTCCGCTCTCCGCAGCACAACTTTTCCTGCCTCTGACCTTCTACAAGGGCAAGGTGCTCGACGCTTTCTCCCTCTCTGGTGGAAGCACGGGGGAGCAGGCCTTTGTCGATAGCACCCTGCTGGGCCTCTATGTGCGCCGGCCCGACTTGGTGCGCACCACTTCTGCTCGCCTCCGTGCCGACCGTTCCGACCTCGACCTCATCGAGGCGCCCATACAGACCGAGACGGAGATGGGCGACCATGCAGACCCCATGCCCGTGGAGCCCGACGTCGTGCCCGTCCAGCTGGTGGTCCATAAGCCCAACTTCTGGCATTACTCGGGCTACTACTCCCTGCGCTTCATGCAGAACTACGTCTCCGACAACTGGTATAAGGGAGGCGAGAGCAACTACTCCGCCTTGGGATCCGTCATCATGGAGGCCAACTACAACAACAAGCAGAAGGTGAAGTGGGAGAACAAGCTGGAGATGCGCTTCGGATTTCAGAGTTCCCGTTCCGACTCGCTCCATCGCTACAAAACCACGGAGGACCTAATCCGACTCACCTCCAAGTTGGGGCTGCAGGCTTCGAAACGTTGGTACTACACGCTCCAGCTGCTCACCTACACGCAGTTCACCCACAGTTACCGGTCCAATGATCCGACCCTCTACTCCGACTTCCTTGCCCCGCTCAATGTCAACCTCTCTTTGGGTATGGACTATAGTGTCGATTGGCAGCACCATCGCTTGAAGGGCAACATCCATCTCGCTCCGCTGGCCTACAACATGAAGTACACCCGCGTACGCTCCCTCTCCTCCCGACTCGGCATCGAGGACAACCGCAGGGTGCTCAACGACTTTGGTTCGGAGTTTACGGTCGATCTCTCGTGGACGCTGATGGAGGACCTGACCTGGCGCACGCGCCTCTATGGCTACACTACCTACGAGCGTGTGGAGTTGGAATGGGAAAACACGTTCGTCTTCCAGTTCAACCGCTTCGTCTCAGCGCAGATCTTCCTCTATCCTCGCTTCGACGATGGCGTGGCGCGCGATAGCCACCACGGCTACTTGCAGTTTAAGGAGTACGCCTCGATAGGCTTCAATTTCAGTTTTTAGATTTTGGACTGAGCCCCCTGTTTGGAGCATGGGCCTTGCCACCAGCGATCAAGCGAAGCTGGGGACAAGGCCCATGTCTCATATTAGCGGTAGTCCCCCTCCTTATCCGAGGATCTTTCCCCGGTTGATGATGCCCACGTAGGTCAGCAGGATCACGTTCATCATCAGGGCGTAGATGATGGCGGGGATGGCCATGCGCCCGTCGTTGAAGACAAAGGGGCTGGAGGCCACGGCGATGGCCTGGGCTGCATTCTGCATGCCCACCTCGATGACGATGGTGCGCCGCTCCTGTGTACGCAGGCGGAAGACGTAGCAGAGCAGTCCCGCCCCTGTGGTGGCACAGAGGAGGAGCAGGGTGGTGGCCAGGCCCAGCGTGCCGAAGTTGTCGGCGATAGTGGTCTTGTGCTGCACGAAGAAGATGCCGGCCAGCAGCATCAGGGCCGGGAAGGCCAGTCGGGAGAGCACTCGCTCGATCTTTCGGGCCGTCTCTCGCCAGTAGTGGCGCACGCCAATGCCCAGAAGGATGGGCAGCAGCATCGTCACCACGTTTTGCATCAGCAGGTTGACCACGGGCAACTTCACCCCCATGGCCTCGCCCAGGTTGGCGGTGGTGGCCTGCATGATCAGCGGGACGGTGAAGAGGGTGATGAGGCTGCTGACGGCCGTGAGCGATACCGACAGGGCCACGTCGCCCTTGGCCAGCATCGAGAAGACATTGGACGAACTGCCTCCAGGACAGCAGGCGATGAGCATCAGGCCGATGGTGAAGAGCGGGCTCAGCGACAAGGCGCCTGCCACGCCCCAGGCGATGAGGGGCAGCAGGAGCAGTTGGCCGATCATGCCGGCCAGGACAGCTTTGTAGCGGAGCATGACCAAGCGGAAATCCTTGCCCTCCAGCGTCAGTCCGAGGTCGAACATCAGGATGGTGAGGATAGGCAATACGATAAACAGACTGTTCATAGTTTTGGTTTGATATAGGTTTGATTTAATTGATAACCAAGGTTGTGTGCGAACGCCGACAAACTGCTTCCGTGTCTACCTTCTGTTCTGTTTGGAGAGAGGAAGATGGAAGCAGTCTGTCTGCGCAATAGGATGTCGGATTGGGAAAAGCCGGTCTGGGTCTTGGGTTTTTCGCCCGCGGTCCCATGGGCGTCCCGTTCCAGTTTCTTTCTCTTATTCTACATGGAGGGCCTTGAGGATATCGGCCATCTTCTGCTTCGTTGTCACCTCGGTGGGTACGAGCGGCAGGCGGAGCACGTTTTCTATCATGCCCATGTCGTTGAGCAGGGCCTTCACGCCCGCAGGGTTGCCATCGACGAAGAGGAGCTTGTAGAGTTCGGTAAACTGATGGTGGATCTTGCGTGCCTCGCCATAGTTGCCCTCAAACTCCAGGCGGATCATGCGGGAGAACTGGCGGGGCAGGGCGTTGCCGATGACCGAGATCACACCGACGGCTCCGCTGGCTATCATCGGGAACGTCAGCGCGTCGTCGCCGCTGATCACCTCGAAGCCCTCAGGCTTGTTCTTGATGATCTCGTCGACTTGCTCCAGACTGCCCGAGGCTTCCTTGATACCCACGATGTTGGGGAAGTCCTTGGCGATGCGGCACGTCGTGGCCGCCTTCATGTTCACTCCCGTGCGCCCCGGCACGTTGTAGAGCACCAAGGGCAGCGGACTGGCCTCGGCGATGGCCTTGAAGTGCTGATACAAGCCCTCCTGCGACGGCTTGTTGTAGTAAGGACAGATGCTCAGGATGCCGTCGATACCCTCCCAGTCGCTGGACTTCATCTCCTCGATGACGGCCCGCGTGTTGTTGCCGCCACAATATTTGAGCAGGGGCACGCGGCCCTTCACCACGCTCTTGACGACCCGGGTGATCTCGTCTTTTTCGCTCCGCGTTAGGCAGGGCGTCTCGCCCGTTGTGGCCAGGATGCACAGAAAGTCGGCACCATTGTCCAGTTGGTAATTGACGAGTCGCTCCAAAGCCTCGAAATCGATGCTCATGTCGCTCTTGAAAGGAGTGATCAGCGCAACTCCCAATCCTCTGAAAATATTACTCATATCGTTGTCTGTTCTTGTGTCTCCTCCCCGCTTTCCGGTGGAAGGAACTGGGTAAAAGATGCTATGTTTTGACTTTGATGGCGCAAAAATAAGCCTTTTTTCTCAAACTGGCAACCAAAGTGTTCATTTATTTAGCCAAAACACCATTTTCCTGCGGTTCCAGCCCGTCATACTCCACATCCCACAGAAATAGCGCGTGGGCTGGCATGCTCTCGCCCGCGTCGCTCCTGGTGCCCTTTGCGAGCACCTCCTCCAGCCTTTGCAGCGAGAGGCGTCTGCGACCCACCTCCACCAGGGTGCCCACCACGGCGCGCACCATGTTGCGCAGGAAGCGGTTGGCGGAGATGGTGAAGCACCAGGCCTCGCCGTCCAGATGGTCCCAGCGGGCCTCGTAGAGGTCGCAGACGGTCGTTTTCACGTCGCTTCCCGCCTTGCAGAAACATTGGAAGTCGCGTGTGCCGACAAGCATCTGTGCCGCCGCGTTCATCTGGTCGAAGTCGAGGGCGTAGTGGATCTCGTGGGAGTAGGCCCTGCGAAAGGGGTCTTTCCGCGTGTGGATGTAGTAGTGGTAGGTGCGCCTTTTGGCCGAGAAGCGCGCGTGGAGATCCGAGGGCACGGGTAGGATCTGGCTCACGGAGATGTCGCGGGGCAACATCTTGTTGAGGCGGTAGGCCAGCTGGTGGCAGTCGAGGGGAAGCTCCAGCGGCTCCTGCAGGTCGAAATGGGCCACCATCAGCCGGGCGTTGACCCCAGCGTCAGTCCGTCCCGCCCCCGTCACGTCGATGGGGGTGTGCAGCAGGGTCGAGAGCGCCTTCTCCAGCGCCTCCTCCACGGTGATGCCGTTGGGCTGTATCTGCCAACCGTGGTAGGCGCGCCCGTCAAACGATAGGTAAATGAAATATCTATACATAAATCTAATAATGCGAATCGAAGACAATACACTAAAAAGGCTCGATGGTACAATGGCGAACAATATTCTTAGCCTCTCCTTTTAATCCTCTTAATCCTCCTTGATTGTCCAGTCGCTGATCGTGCGCTGAGTACTGTCAAAACTAATGCCCACTTTTACCAGCCGCTTACCTTCAGCATGATAAGGCAGCATGTAGCCCTTTTCGTCTATTTGGGCCAAAGCCTCCTCGGCACTCTTGTCAACCTTCAGTTCGAAGACGTATATCGTGTCCGGCATGTGCATTACGGCATCAGCTCTGCCAATGGCGCTCTTCACCTCCGTGCGGATATAGATGTTGAGGAAACT
>DLZV01000020.1:3695-30839 GCA_003447235.1 Prevotella sp. | reverse complement strand
CAAATTTTAACGAACTATTGATTATTCCATATCATATAAATGGAATGTGGTGAAACATTTAGCGAGGCATGGGTACCCCACTTGCCACCAATGCTTAGAAACTTTTTCGCTCCGACGTTAAACAGACACACAATCCTGTTTCCGTCGGTTTCAGCCGTTCCTTTGTTTGTACAAATTGCTGACGAAGGATCAATGCCATAAAGTTTGTCAACACCTCCAATAGTATTTTCTGTTCCGTTGCTTGCAGTCGCTTTATTTTGTGCCGACGCCTGCCCTATGGGGACAAGAATCCACACGAGTAGCATGGCTGCGAAAAGTTTCCAAAGGCTGGATGATGCCTTGGAAGATTGCAATGTTGTAGTTCTCATAAAAATTGATCTTGTGTATAAACTTGTTTTGATTTATTCCACTGTCCGAAGGGCATGGCGCTGCAGAGTCGGCTCCTATGGTGATAGAAGCTACTCTGTTTGCTAAGTCCTTGTCGAATGGTAATAATGGGTGGTTGTGGTCAATCAAGCCACTGGCGTATCCTGAAGATATCCTTCCCTCCTTTGCGTCTCTATGGTGTGTGTGGCGCGAAGATCTGCCTAAAAACGACCGATCCGGGCCTTGTCTCCATTTTGACGGCGCAAAATTAGTGTAATTTCTCTAAACTGCCAACTTTTTATCCGTTAATTTGTGTTGTTTTCATTCCAAAAGCCTGTCTTACCCCCCGTTCTTGATCTGTGTCAATCTCTAAGTCTTGTTTGTTCGCCAGTCTTGGAATGGTAATAACGCGCTTTTGGTGGGGGAAAGCTTCCTCCCTCCTGCCGTCTTCTCCTCGTGTCTTCTGCCCTCTTTTGTCCTCTTCTGTCTTATTCCCTTTCTTCGGTAAGCCTTCGGGATTTCTTCGGGGTAGCGCATCTTATTGCTATTGCCGGACAGGCTACAAGCTCTTACAGGAACGTTCTCCTGCTATTCTTTCTGATCACGGCAAAACTCGAGCGAGCTCGGTTTTACGCATGGCTTATCGAAAGCGTTGTTATACGTTGTACTTATTGTTCTTGTTGTTTTCCCTACTCAGCAGGCTGCATCGAAACAACGCAAACAACCCTGACACGCTATTTTTCGGATGAACCATTTTTCCCTTTTTCATGCGATCGTTTTTTGATTGTTTGCCCTTGGTTTTTCTTTTCAACATGCGTTTTTGTGAAAAAGATATCCTCAAATCGTGGTGAAGCCTTGATTTTGATGTACCACTTTCGTAGTTAATTCTGCGGGCTAAAGACCGGAAAGTAAGCCTTGCGAGACCTATTTTACCCCATTTTCTTCGGCTTTTATCGGCTATCATATCGACTATGTTGTCGAATATAGAGGTGAAAGTAAAGTAGTAGAAAGAGATAATCTGTTGGTAATAAGCCTTTTAGAGAGAAAAGAGTGTTTGGGCTTTGTTCCAGTTCCAGTTGTTCCAGTTATTTTTTGAGGGTATGCAAAATCCTATTACCCCTATATATACTATATAACTAATTAGTTATTAAGTAGTTATAGATAATAAGAGAAAATGGGGGTGTCTCGAAATTAATTGGAATACTGGAACAACTGGAACGCTCTTCTTTCTCCGAGGCTTCTCAAGTGCTGTGATGCCTCTTCTCTCCAAGGCCCTTCCCTTCCAAGGATGTCCTCCTCTCTTAGGCCCTTTCTGTGATGGCCCTTCCCCTCGCTGGCCCCAGCCATTTGCTCGAAGCTTCGATAGCAGGGTATTTCCGTCTCCTTGCGTCTCCTTGCGTCTCATTCCACCCTCATCACCCGTTATCTCACGTTATCTCACGTTATCTCACCCAATCGCATCGTATCGCACGGCTGGGTTGGCAGAAAGACTTAACTTTGCAGCATGAACACGATTCTTGGGTAGGCCCGCCTCCCGATTGGCCACGGCAGACGTCCGCCTCCCCTGCAGAATCTAAGTCTCCACGGTCTTTGACATACTGACACACAAAGGGCGGGCCCAACCTGTGACAGGCCAGGCGCCCCCCCCTCAGCCCCAAAGAGAGAAGAGAAATCCCCTACGTCTCCTCGCGCAGGAAGTCGAGCGTCTGGCGAGCCTTCTCGTCGCCGACGGTCTGTTGCATTTTAGCGTGATAGGACGACGTGAAATCTGCATTTTAGCGTGATAGAAAGATCAAAAACCTGCATTTTAGCGTGATAGAACGAGGCAAAATCTGCATTTTAGCGTGATAGAAAGGTCAGAAATCTGCATTTTAGCGAATTTTAAAGTCGCTAAATTGCTCGTTTTCAATATTTTCAGTATTTTTGCACTTGAATAGATCAATAAGCTTACGGTTATGGTGGAAGAAAGAATCATGCTTCAAGTGTTGGCAGAGCAAAAAGAATATGTCGGCAACTATCATCCCGAACAATGGGTAAAGCGGAACGAGGAGAGTTTGTTTGAATTTGACAGTCCCCTTGCACAAGTCGTGATAGGAGTGAGGCGAAGTGGTAAATCGACCCTTTGTCATAAGGTGCTTTTGGAGCATCGCGTCAACTATGGCTATGCCAACTTTGATGACGACCGTTTTGCAAAAATGCAAACAGAAGACCTGAATACGGTACTCTCTTGTGTCTATCAGGTATATGGTACTGATATACAGTATATCTTTCTCGATGAGATACAAAATGTTGATGGATGGCATTTGTTTGTCAATCGTCTTCTACGTTCCAACCTGCACGTTGTGGTAACGGGAAGTAATGCCAAACTGCTCAGTGGTGAGTTGGCAACACATTTGACGGGCCGTTACAATGAAATCCATTTGTTCCCATTCTCTTTTCGAGAATATTGTTGTTTCCGTCGCATCGACACTCGTGGCATCACAACAAAAGCCGAGGCCGAAAAGAAAGCGGCATTTATTGACTATATCAATGATGGAGGTTTTCCGGAAATGCAGAACTTGCGCAATAAGCGTGGATACGTACAGAGCCTCATGGAGGCCATCATCACAAAAGACATACAGCAACGTTTCAAAATCCGCAACACGGACGCCCTGCGGAAAATAGCCAACCACCTGATCAACAATGTGTGCCAGGAGGTCAACTACGATAGCATCTCTCAAGTGTTGAAGATAACGGATCAAACGGCAAAGAAATACGTCGGTTATTTGCGCCAGGCATTTCTCATACAATTGCTTTCCAAGCACTCCTTCAAGAGCAAAGAGCGCATAAGAAACGCAAAGGCGTACATCGTGGATTGTGGGTTGCAGAACAATCGTGAAAATTCTTTTGCGCCCGAAAATATTGGTTGGCGCTTGGAGAATGTTGTCTATATAGAACTGCTTCGTAGGTGTAGCAACGACTTCTTGGACATATACTACTACAAAGAGTCGCCGCGCTCCAAAGAGGTGGATTTTGTGGTGTGCAACCAAGACAAGGCCGTGGAGCTGATACAAGTGGCATACGACATCGACAGCACAAAGACCTTCAACCGCGAGACGAGCTCGCTTGTGAAAGCCTCGACGGCATTGCGTTGTGACAAGCTGACGCTCATAGCCATGACCACGACACGTGATGTTGTGGTAGAAGGCAAAAGCATTCATGTCTGCTCCGCTATCGACTGGCTTCTGAAAATAGAGAGATAGGCAATCATTTCGACAACTTAAACCAGTAAGAAAATCATGGAAGAAAAGAAACTGTGGCATAGAAAAATCCCCCTCTGAGAGGCGGGTCTCGGAAGGGGAATCTTGAACCACGTGGGGCGTGGTCCAACCCGAGGCAGGCAGGGCCTCAGGTCGAAACAAGAGGGTGGGTGAGCGCTTTATGCCCCCTCGCGCAGGAAGTCGAGCGCCTCGCGAGCCTCCTCGTCGCCGACGGTCTGGTCGATGATGGGCCGGCCAAAACCACTCAGGAGCACGGAACGGATCTCTCCGTGGTGCGACTTTTTGTCGTGGTGCATGAGCGTGACGAGCTCGTCGTAGTCCTGGCAACTGATGGCCGGCGTGCCGTAGAACTCGCGTACGAAGCGCACGGTCTGCTGCATCTGCTCCGTGGGGAAGCCCGTGCGGAGCGTAGAGAGATAGAGTTCGCAGACCAGTCCGAAGGCGACGGCATGGCCATGGGGCAGCGCCTGGCGGCTGAGCGACCACTCCTCGATGGCATGGCCGAAGGTATGGCTGAGGTTGAGCGACTTGCGGATGTCCTTCTCCAGCGGGTCGCGCCTCACGTAGCGGAGTTTGATGTCGATGCTCGCCTCGATCATCTTGGCCAGCTCGTGCCAGTCGGGCTGCGAGAGGTCGAAGCCGACGAGTCGGGCCCATCGCTCCTGGCTGTCGAGGAGACCGTGCTTCAGCATCTCGGCATAGCCGCTGCGAAGGTCATCCGTGTCGAGCGTCTTCAGCCAGTCGGTATTGATGATGACGCGGGAAGCATCCTGGAAGGTGCCGATCTCGTTCTTCATGCCCCCGAAGTTGATGCCCGTCTTGCCTCCCACGCTCGCATCGACCATGGCCAGCAGCGTGGTGGGGACGTTGATGAAACTGAGGCCCCGCTTGAAGGTCGCTGCCGCGAAGCCGCCGAGGTCCGTCACCATGCCGCCTCCGAGATTGATGACGAGCGAGTGGCGGTTGGCCCCGCCCTTCTGCAGTCGTTCCCAGACGCGCGTGAGCTGGCGCAGGTTCTTGTTGGCGTCGCCATCGACGATCGTGATTACCTCTGCCTGGCGCAGGGTGGGGAAGTGGGCCATCTCGCTCCAGCAGAAGCGATGAGAACTGGTGTCGCAGATGACGAAGATGCCATCGTGCTCACACTCGGAGATACACAGCGCGAGATCGCTCTCGAAACGATCTGATAGGATGATTCTCTGTTCCATATCTGTTTCCTTGTCTTTGTCTGTTCTTACTCTATACAAAATTATCATTTTTCGTCGTAACGACCGTCAAAAACCGATTGTTTTAACAATAATACACATTTCGACTTCCTTTCTTGCGCATCCACCCGCCGTAGTGCGCAAGATTGTAAGGGCAGACCGAGACGACACGAGCAATGCTTCGCCAGGGCATATAGACAACAACTGATGCAATGCTTCGCCAGGACATGATAGAAAAACAACTTGAACAACTTTTACAACTATGAACAACGCTTCGCGGGGACATTGTCTCTTCGAGGCCCATGCTAACCAAGGCTTGCTGCAAGGGAAACAACTATGAACAACGCTTTGCCTTGGACACATTTCCTGCTGATTTCTCCTGGCGTAATGTCCTGGCGAAGCCTTGTATTTTGTTGTTTACCTTGCAGCAGGATTGCAATATGCGCGAAGCGTGTAGGTTCCATTTCATGGTACCCTTTCTCGCCATGGCTAAACTCGAGCGAGCTCGGTTCTGCGCATGGCTTATCGAAAGCGTTGTTACTTGTTGTAAAAGTTGTATTTGTTGTTTTTCCCCATCAGCAGGTTGCGTTTTCTGCTAGCCCATTTTAAACCATTGGGGCGCTGGCGCGTCCTAAGACAGGACAAAGCGATAGATAGAAAGCAAGAACAAGAGCAAAAGCAAGAACAAGAGCAAAAACAAGAACAAGAGCAAAAAGAAGTAACTACACAAGAACAAGATGGATATAAGAAAGAGAATCAGTATAGTCCTGGTGGCGCTCCTGGCCCTGGTGGGCGTCTCGGCCCGGGCACAGACCGTCTCGGGCACGCTCATCGACGGCCAGCACAAGCAGCCCCTCGACTACGCCGTCGTCCAGCTGCTGGGATCGGACAGCACCTACGTCTCGGGCACGACGAGCGACGACACAGGCCGCTTTGCGCTCGCCGCCCCGCGCGACGGCCGCTACATCCTCAAGGTCTCCTTCGTCGGTATGCGCACGCTCTGCCACGACATCGTGGTCTCCGGAGGCAAGGACCAAGACGCCGGCGCCCTCACGCTCCAAGCCGACGAGCACGTGCTGCGCGAAGTGACGATCGCCGCCCAGGCCCCGAAGGTCGTGCTCAAGAACGACACCTTCCAGTATAACGCCTCCGCCTACCGCGTGGCAGAGGGATCGACCGTCGAGGCCCTGGTCAAGGTGCTGCCCGGCGCAGAGATAGGCGACGACGGGTCGATCAAGATCAACGGCAAGGAGGTGAAGAAGATCCTCGTCGATGGCAAGGAGTTTATGACCGGCGACACCAAGACGGCGCTGAAGAACCTCCCCGCCTCCATCATCGACAAGGTGAAGGCATACGACCAGAAGAGCGACCTGGCCCGCGTCACGGGCATCGACGACGGCGAGGAGCAGACCGTGCTCGACTTCGGCATGAAGCAGGGCATGAACAAAGGATTCTTCTCCAACATCAACCTCTCCGTGGGCAACCACGGGCGCTATAGCGAGCGCGGCATGGCGGCCTACTTCAAGGACAACTTCCGCCTGATGGGTTTCCTCTCGGCCAACAACGTCGGCGACATGATGTTTGGCGGCGGACGACGGGGCGGATTCGGACAGACCCGCCAGGGGCTCAACAACACCAAGATGGCGGGCATCAACATGAACTACGACAACGGCAAGACCTGGCAATGGGACGGATCCCTGCGCTGGAACCACAACAACGGCGACCTGCAGGCCAAGGTCTTCTCCGACAACTTCCTGGCCTCGCAGCACGCCTACACGCGCCGCATCAGCCAGCAGTACACGCGGTCCAACAGCTGGGACGGGCGCTTCCGCCTGGAGTGGACCCCCGACTCGATGTGGAACGTGATGTTCCGGCCAAGCCTGCAGCTCAGCAAGAGCGACGGCCTCGACGTGAGCACCTCGGCCACCTTCTCCGAAGATCCCTATGCCCAGGGCGACGACCCGCTCGCCGAAGACCTGCTCGCGACCATGCAGGCCCAGGGCACCCTGGTCAACCGCCAGCGCAACACGACCGTGACCTATGGCGACAACACCTCGGCACAGGCCTCGCTGCAGGTCAATCGCAAGCTCTCGGCCAACGGGCGCAACGTCACGCTCCGCCTCCAGGGCAACTACAACGACGCCGACGCCAAGACCTTCTCCACCCAGGACCTGCAGTACTACCAGCTGCTCGACGCCATGGGCCAGGACTCCATCTACCGCGCCTACCGCTACAACCTCATGCCCACCAAGAGCCACGGCATCGGCGTGGAGGCCACCTATAGCGAGCCCATCGCCCGCCGCACCTACCTGCAGCTGGCCTACCAGTACAACTACGCCCTGAGCAAGAGCGACCGATCGACCTACGACTTCTCCTCGCTCGGCGGCGGCTTCTTCGACGGCGTCGATCCCGCCTACCGCTCCTGGGGCAGCTACCTCGCCCTGCTGCAGCAGCCCCTCGGCAGCTACTTCGACCAGTCGCTGAGCCGCTACTCGGAGTACAAGACCCACACGCAGAACATCCAGCTCA
Source organism: Prevotella sp. (assembly GCA_003447235.1). Lineage (GTDB taxonomy): Bacteria > Bacteroidota > Bacteroidia > Bacteroidales > Bacteroidaceae > Prevotella. The sequence continues at coordinate 23,479 of DLZV01000020.1, read as the reverse complement.
TGATCCGCATGAACCAGGAGAAGTGGCGATTCAACGCCGGCGTGCAGCTCCAGCCGCAGCACAGCATCTACCAGCAGGACTACCTCGGCGTCCACGTCGATACCGTGCGCAACTCCTTCGACTGGAGTCCGACGATCGACTTCCGCTATAAGTTCTCGCCGCAGAGCAACCTCCGCCTCTTCTACCGCGGATCGGCCACACAGCCCACGATGAGCCAGCTGCTCGACATCACGGACAATACCGACCCGCAGAACGTGAGTGTCGGCAACCCGGGTCTGCGTCCCGCCTTCACCCATCGCATCCACATGTTCTACAATGGCTACCGGCAGAGATACACGCAGTCGTGGATGACTTTCTTCCACTTCGCCTCCGTCCACAACGCCATCGGCAATAGCGTGACCTACGACGCCAGTTCGGGAGCTCGCGTGGTGAGGCCCGTCAACATCAATGGCAACTGGAACCTGAACGCGGGCGTGATGTTCAACACCAGCATCGACACCCTGGGCGTATGGAATGTCAACACCTTCACGACCGTCGATCTCAACCGCTACGCCTCGCTCCTGCAGCAGTCGCGGCAGAGCCTCGTGGAGCGCAACATCACCAATCAGACCAACCTCAGCGAGCGACTGACCCTCAGCTATCGTAACAGTTGGCTGGAGGTGGCCCTCGACGGGTCGGTGGAGTACAACCACACGAAGAACCAGCTGCAGTCGGCACAAAACCTCAACACCTGGCGCTTCGCCTACGGTGGATCTATCAACCTCACGGCGCCCTGGGGCACGAGCCTCTCCACGGACCTCCACATGAACAGCCGCCGAGGCTACAACGACGCCTCGCTCAACAGCAACGAGCTGCTTTGGAACGCCCAGGTGGCGCAGAGCTTCCTGCGTGGCAAGCCGCTCACGATCTCGCTCCAGCTCTACGATATCCTCCACCAGCAGAGCAACCTCTCGCGCGTGGTCAACGCCATGGGCCGCACGGACACGGAGTATAACAGCATCAACAGCTACGCGCTCCTGACGATCTCCTATCGCTTCAACCTCTTCGGAGGCAAGCCGCAGCATCCAGCAGGCGTGCGCCGTGGTGACGACGGCCCGATGATGGGACCTCCGGGTGGCCGTCCGCCTATGGGACCTCCGGGTGGCCGCCCGCCCATGGGTCATCCCGGAGGACGCCCCTTCTGACGCCCGTTAGCAAAACAGCGTGATGGTTTTCGACCTGTATCGCTTGCTGATGAAGGAAAACAACTTGAACAACTTTTACAACTTTGAACAACGCTTCGCGGGGACATTGCCTCTTCGAGGCCCATGCAACTAAAGGTTGCTTGTAGTGAAACAACAATATACAACGCTTCGCCTTGGATATTTCCTGACATTTTGTCCTGGCGAAGCGTTCCATTTCATGGAACCCTTTGTTGTATTTTGTTGTTTACCTTGCAGCAAGATTGCTCAAGGCGAAGCGTTGTTCATGATTGTATTGGTTGTATGAGTTGTTTTCCCCTATAAGCAGGACGTTTGTCCACGTCTTGTTGCTTGTTCTTTCCCTTTATAGTCAAAAATAGAAAAATGAGCCCTGAATGTTTTGGCATTCAGGGTTTTTTCGTATTTTTGCATCGGAGATACGCTTTTTGCCTTTTGGCGGATGCGAATCTCGCTCCTTCCAAGGACCGAGAGGCTGAGGGAGACATCATTAAAAAAGTAGAAATAAAACAGAAAGAAAAGTATGTTGCTAAACGCTTTGTGGATCGTGGTGGGCGTGGTGCTCGTCCTTTGGGGCGCCGACCGACTCACCGAGGGGGCGGTGGCCGTGGCCGAGCGGCTCCGCGTGCCCCAGATAGTCATCGGACTGACCATTGTCGCCCTGGGCACCTCCATGCCCGAGCTCTGCGTCAGCGTCGTCTCCGCCCTCAAGGGCACTCCTGACCTGGCCGTGGGCAATGTCGTGGGAAGCAATATCTTCAACGCCCTGCTCATCGTGGGCGTGGCCGCCCTCGTGGCCCCTATGACGATCCTGCGATCCACGGTCTTCAAGGACGTGCCCTGCGCCCTCGTGGCCTCGGTCGTCCTACTCATGATGTGTCAGAACGACTGGGTCATCACACGCCTCGACGGCGCCATTCTCTTCGTCTTCTTCCTCGTCTTCATGCGCCTCACGATCAAGGGCGCCACCTCGGCCCAGCCTGTCGCGCAGCCTGCCCAAGGAGAGACAACCCAAGGTCAGACAGCCCAGGAGGCCGCAGCCGACGAGGCTTCTGCCAAGCAACCCATGAAGGGGTGGCTGGCCGTACTGTGGATGGTCGTGGGCCTGGCCGCCCTCATCGGCGGCAGCAACCTCTTTGTCGGCGGCGCTACCGAGGTGGCACGCGCGCTGAACGTGAGCGACGCCGTCATCGGACTGACCATCGTGGCGGGTGGCACCTCGCTGCCCGAACTGGCCACGAGCGTCGTGGCGGCCAAGAAGGGCAATAGCGGCATTGCCATCGGCAACGTCCTCGGCAGCAACGTCCTCAACATCCTCTTCATCCTGGGCCTCACGGGCCTAATCTCGCCCATGCACATCGAGGGCATCACCAACGTGGATCTCTACATGATGCTCGTCTCGACCATCATGATCTGGTTTTTCTCCTTCACCAAATATACCATCGAGCGGTGGGAGGGAGCCGTCCTCGTGCTCACCTTTGGCGGCTACATGTGGTACCTCCTCGCCTAAAGCGGGGGAAGTCGTGGTCTCCGTTCGCCTAAGGGCGCTCCGCTCGCTACGCAGTATTCACCAAATTTTTAACTACTTACGATATGAACAAAATCAGACTATTACCATTGCTCGCTGCCTCCCTCCTCTCGCTGGGCACGGCGGCGCAAACGAGTTTTCCAGGCGCGGAGACCATCCGCTACGAGGCGCCCGAGGGCACGATCCATGCCCACCAGGTGAGGAGCGCCACCAGTTTCTATGACCCGGGAGAGGGCGTGGCCTACCTCGACAGCGTGGAGTATTATACGGCCGACTATGTGGAGGCCGAGGACGGCAGCGTCTATTTGTCCAATCCCTTCGTCTTCTTTCCCACCGACACGTGGCTCAAACTCGACCGTGCGGGGGGCGACACCCTCGTGGCGCGTCTGCCCCAGGCGATGTTCGAGGGCGACGATGGGACCGTATTCTATGCGCGCCGCATGGTGCTCAGCGACCGGGGCGATGGGGAGCTCGACTGTCTGCCCGACGAGACCGAGACCAACGTCCGCTTCACCCTGCGTGGCGACACGCTCGCCCTGGTGGACGGGGGACTCGATGAACAGGGCATGCTCCGCTACATCCTCGGACTGGCCACGGCCACGGGCGGCTGGAGCTGCTATGGCGAGGGACTGACCACGATCGTGCCGCTCCGCTATGAGCCCACGCAGAAGCCAGAGGGAAAGCCTGAGCAGACCATCCATTTCGTCCATTATAACCCCTTCATAGAGGATGATATGGACGAGGAGGTGCCTGCCGTCTGCGATGGCGACAATATCTACTGGCAGTTGCCCTATAGCTCCAACAGGGACGAGACCTACTGGGTGGTGGGCGAATGGCGTGACAACCGCATTACCGTCCTTCCGCAGTATCTTGGCGTCGATACGTGGTCCTGTCTCCACCTCTTCGCCATGCCTGCAGACTATCTGCCCGAATCCTCCCAGCTCGACCCCTTCGACCTGAAGGATATGCTGGTCCTCAACTACAATCCCTCCACGGAGACCTACGAGACCGAGTACAAGACCCAGACCCTGCTCGTCAACGTGGGGCCCGACCGCGTCTATTATGCCGACTCCTATGTCACGCCCCGTTTGCAGTCGTTGCCTTCCACCTCCATCCTCTCGCGCCCGCGCCTCGACACCCATGCGCCCTCGGTCTGCTACAGTCCTGACGGACGCAGACTCCGCCAGCCTACGCGCCACGGCATCGTCCTCCGCAGGAACGCCGATGGCACGGTCGTCAAGCAGGTGGCCCGGTAGCGTCAAAGCGGCCTGCTGAGTAGGGAAAACAACCAATACAACTTTTACAACAAGTTACAACTTTACACGCTTTGCGTGTCACAATCTTGCTGCAAGGTAAACAACTAAATACAACGCTTCGCCTTGGACACATTTGCTGCTGATTTGTCCTGGCGAAGCGTTGTTTGTTCTTTGTTGTAAATCTTGTTCAAGTTCTTTTGCTATGTGTCCCAGCGATGGACCCGTTATTGGTTATACCGGTTGTTTTCTACTATTTTCGCAATTCTTTTCCCCGTGACACGCTGTTTCCACGGTTGTTTTCCCCGCAATACGCTAAAAAACAGTAAAAAGATACGCCCTTCGGAATATTCTTTGTATCTTTGCAAACGTAGAAATAATTATAGAATCATATCTTAGGTAATATGAACATTTTAGAAATGAGCGACCAGGAGATTGGCCGCCGACAAAGTTTGCAGCAGCTGCGCGAGATGGGTATTGACCCGTATCCCGCAGCAGAATATCCTACCAACGCTTTCTCTACCGAGATCAGAGACGAATTTAAGGAGGACGAGAAGCGCGAGGTGGTCATTGCAGGACGTATGATGAGCCGCCGTATCATGGGCAAGGCCAGCTTTGTCGAACTTCAGGATAGCAAAGGCAGAATCCAAGTTTACATCACCCGCGACGACATTTGCCCGGGCGAGGACAAAAACTTATACAACGTAGTCTTCAAGAAGTTGCTCGACATCGGCGACTTCATCGGCGTGCGTGGCTTCGTCTTCAAGACCCAGATGGGCGAGATCAGCGTTCACGCACAGGAGCTCGTCCTCCTGTCGAAGAGCCTCAAGCCGCTGCCCATCGTCAAGTACAAGGACGGCGTGGCCTACGACAAGTTTGATGACCCCGAGTTGCGCGCCCGTCGCCGCTATGTCGATCTCGTCGTCAACGACGGCGTCAAGGACACCTTCCTCAAGCGTGCCACCGTGCTTCGCACCATGCGCGCCTTCTTCGACCGCCACGGCTATACCGAGGTCGAGACCCCGACCCTCCAGTCCATCGCCGGAGGCGCCTCGGCCCGCCCCTTCATCACCCATTTCAATGCCCTCAATGTCGATATGTACATGCGTATCGCCACCGAGCTCTATCTGAAGCGACTGATCGTAGGTGGATTTGAGGGTGTCTATGAGATCGGCAAGAACTTCCGCAACGAGGGTATGGACAAGTTCCACAACCCCGAGTTTACCTGCATGGAGCTCTATGTGCAGTATAAGGACTACAACTGGATGATGACCTTCACCGAGCAGCTGCTCGAGACCATCTGCAAGGCCGTCAACAACGGCGCCACGGAGGTGAAGCATGGCGACCACGTCATCTCCTTCAAGGCCCCCTTCCGCCGCCTCCCCATCCTCGAGGCCATCCAGGAGAAGACGGGCTTCGACTGCACGGACAAGACCGAGGAGGAGATCCGCGCCTTCTGCCTTTCCAAGGGCATGGAGGTCGATGAGACCATGGGCAAGGGCAAACTCATCGACGAACTCTTCGGAGAGTTCTGCGAGGGCACGTTCATTCAGCCGACCTTCATCACGGACTACCCCGTCGAGATGTCGCCGCTGACGAAGATGCATCGCAGCAAGCCCGGACTGACCGAGCGCTTCGAGCTGATGGTCAACGGCAAGGAGGTGGCCAACGCCTACTCCGAGCTCAACGACCCCATCGACCAGGAGATGCGCTTCAAGGAGCAGATGCGACTGAGCGAGAAGGGAGACGACGAGGCCATGATCATCGACCACGACTTCCTGCGCGCCATGCAGTACGGCATGCCGCCGACCAGCGGTATCGGTATCGGTATCGACCGTCTGACGATGCTCATGACGGGCCAGGAGACCATCCAGGAGGTGATCCTCTTCCCCCAGATGAAGCCGGAGAAGAAGATGCCGCAGGACAGCATCGAGGCCTGGGCAAAGATCGGCGTGCCTGAGGAGTGGGTCTATGTGCTCCGCAAGGCGGGCTTCAACCTCCTCTCCGACATCTGTGGCGAGAAGGCTCAGGGCCTGCAGCAGAAGCTCGGCGAGATCAACAAGAAGTATAAACTCGGCTATGAGAAGCCGTCGGTCGATGAGATCCAGCGCTGGATAGACGCTGTGACCCCGGCTGAGACGGAGGCATAGGCCGAAGGATTACTCTATATAAAAAAGTAATAGTCAACTACAGGAAGCGCGATGGTAAACGGACGTATAGCTGTCATAGGTAGCGGCAGTTGGGCTACGGCCTTGGCCAAGGTGATAGTGGAGCACACCCACGAAATAGGGTGGTATGTGCGGCGCCCGATTACCATCGACCGCTTCAAGCTGCTCCGACACAACCCGGGCTATCTCCGCAACCTCGCCTTCGACGTCGCGGAGATAGACTTCTCGTCGGACATCAACTACATCGTCTCCCACTACGACACGCTGCTCTTCGTCACGCCGTCGCCTTATACGAAGGAACTGCTCGACAAGGTGCGCGTGCCCATGCGCGACAAGTTTGTCGTTACGGCCATCAAGGGAGTCGTGCCGGGCGAGAACACGGTCTTCACGGAGTATGTCCACAGGCGCTTTGGCGTGCCCGAGGGCCAGTTGGCCTGCATCGGCGGACCCTCCCATGCCGAGGAGGTGGCCCAGCAGCGCCTCACCTACCTGACCGTGGGCTGTACGGACGAGGCGCGGGCCCAGGCCTTCAGCAGCGTGCTCCGCTCCCATTACATCAAGACCAAGACCTCGCGCGACGTGGTCGGCATCGAGTATGCGGCCGTGCTGAAGAACGTCTATGCCATCTGTGCCGGCATCTGCCGGTCGCTCGACTTTGGCGACAACTTCCACGCCGTGCTCATGACCAACGCCATGCAGGAGATGAACGCATTCCTCAATGCCCTCAACCCTATCTGGCGAGACATGCTCGACACGGTCTATCTGGGCGACCAGCTCGTCACGGGCTACTCGCGCCTTTCGCGCAACTACACGTTTGGCGCCATGATCGGGCGGGGCTATACCGTCAAGGCGGCCCAGGCCGAGATGGAGATGATCGCCGAGGGCTATTTCGGCACGAAGTGTATGTACGTCATCGCCCAGGAGCTCCGCTCCCACCACGTCCACCTGCATACGCCGACGCTCGACACCGTCTATCGCATCCTCTACGAGAGGGCCAATGCCGCCGAGGCCATCAGGAACATGACCAATCCGGGGGCGTGAGGCGATAGGATATATATAATAAGGATAACAAGGATGGATACCACCCATCCGCAACACAATAACACAACAAATCACACAATAGGTTTATGGAAAAGATTCGTTTAGACATCACCAAGGCGCTCTCCTTCCTCGATCCGGGGACCCTGGAGGCTTACGCACCTCAGGTAGCAGCGGCTCAGACCGCTTTGGAACAGGGCACCTGCCCGGGCAATGACTTCCTCGGATGGCTGCATCTGCCGTCGAGCATCACACCGGAGTTTCTCAACGAGGTGCAGGCCGTGGCCGACACGCTCCGCAGCCAGTGCGACTATGTCGTCGTGGCCGGTATCGGAGGTTCTTACCTCGGCGCACGCGCCATCATCGAGGCCCTGGGCAATAGTTTCTCGTGGCTGGTCCGCGACGACCGCAACCCGGTCATCCTCTTTGCTGGCAACAACATTGGCGAGGACTACCTCTACGAACTGACCACCTATCTGAAGGGTAAGCGCTTTGGCGTGATCAATATCTCCAAGAGCGGCACGACCACGGAGACGGCCCTCACTTTCCGCCTGCTGAAGAAGCAGTGTGAGGCTGAGCGGGGCAAGGAGGCGGCCAAGGACGTGATCGTCGCCATCACCGACGCCCACAAGGGTGCGGCCCGTGCGGCTGCCGACAAGGAGGGCTACAAGACGTTCGTCATCCCCGACAACGTGGGTGGACGCTTCTCGGTCCTCACGCCGGTGGGTCTGCTCCCGATCGCCGTGGCAGGATTTGATATCCGCCAGCTCGTGGCGGGCGCCCAGAACATGGAGAAGGCCACAGGACTGGACGTGCCCTACTGCGACAATATCGCGGCGCAGTATGCAGCCGTGCGCAACGCGCTCTATCAGAAGGCGGGCAAGAAGATCGAGATCATGGCCAACTTCCAGCCGAAGCTCCATTTCGTGGCCGAGTGGTGGAAGCAGCTCTATGGAGAGAGCGAGGGCAAGGATCACAAGGGCATCTTCCCCGCGTCTTGCGACTTCACGACCGACCTCCACTCCATGGGACAGTGGATCCAGGAGGGCGAGCGCTCCATCTGGGAGACCGTGCTGAGCGTGGAGACACCCGAGCATGAGCTGCTCTTCCCGCACGACGAGGAGAACCTCGACGGCCTCAACTTCCTGGAGGGGAAGCGCGTCGATGAGGTCAACAAAATGGCGGAGCTGGGCACACGCCTGGCCCATTCCGACGGAGGAGTGCCGCAGATCCGTATCACCCTGCCGCGCCTCAATGCCTACTACATCGGCCAGCTCATCTACTTCTTCGAGATCGGCTGTGGTATCAGTGGCAACGTCCTCGGCGTCAACCCCTTCAACCAGCCGGGCGTGGAGGCGTATAAGAAGAATATGTTCGCCCTGCTCGACAAACCGGGATACGAGGTCGAGAGCAAGGCCATCCAGGAGCGTCTGAGCCAGGAGGCGTAAAGAGAGATAGCAATAGCATGGCGGCGTGTCTCGGAAGGCAAGGGCCTAACGGCTTTTCTCCGACTCTGACACGTCGCCTTTTTGATGGAATCAAGTGATTATGTTCGACAACGAGATCAAGCACTATTTGGATCAGCACGGCTACGAACGGTTTGACCCCAAGGCCGTACTGTTTGATATGGACGGCGTGCTCTATGATAGTATGCCCCATCATGCGAAGGCATGGAAGCGTGCCATGAGCGACTTCGGAATCCATTTCACGGAGGCCGACGCCTATGCCACAGAGGGGGCAAGGGGTGTGGACACGATCCGCGACTATGTGAAGCGCCAACAGGGGCGCGAGGTCGATGAGGCGGAGGCACAAAGGATGTATGACGTCAAGACGCGCTACTTCCATGAGTTGCCGGAGACGCGTATCTTCGACGGCGTGCGCCAACTGATGGGCTGGTTTGCGTCTCGCGGACTGAGCATCAATGTCGTCACGGGCAGCGGACAGCGGCCGCTCATCCTGCGCTTGCTCCACGACTTCGGCGACTTCCTCGACGAGGCGCATATCACTACGGCTTATGACGTGAAGAACGGCAAGCCGGCGCCCGATCCTTATCTCGCGGGACTGCGCAAGGCGGGCAACTTGCAGCCGTGGCAGGGCATCGTGGTCGAAAACGCTCCCTTAGGGGTGAGAGCGGGCGTGGCAGCAGGTTGCTTCACGGTCGCCATCAACTCGGGACCGCTCCCCGACGAGGCTTTGGCGGGGGAGGGGAGCAACTTGCTCTTTCCCAGCATCCGCAGTTTTCTTGCTGCGCTGGAGGACTGATTTCCGTCCTTTGGGTAAGTTCCGTCTTTTGGGTAAGTTTTTCCCCAAAAAGGGTTTCGGGAGATCGAGAGAAAATGGCTACCTTTGCAAGCGTTATCAATCACATAAAGAAGAAAGGTTATGTTAGGAAACTTCACTTATCACAACGCTACCAAAGTACATTTTGGTAAGGACGCGCTGGGCTTGCTCGGCGACGAACTCAAAAACTATGGTCCGAAGGTCATGCTCTCCTATGGCGGAGGATCCATCAAGCGCTTTGGCATCTACGACCAGGTGGTCAAGGTGCTGCGCGAGGCGGGCAAGACCATCATCGAGGACGGAGGCGTCTTGCCCAATCCAGATATCGAGAAGGTGCTGGAGGGTGCTCGCAAGGTGCGTGAGGAGGGAGTGGATCTCATCCTCGCCGTCGGTGGCGGTTCCACGGCCGACTATGCCAAGGCGGTCTCGGCCTCAGCCTACCAGGAGCGCGATCCGTGGGACTACTATTTCAAGCATTTCGGCAAACTCGACAGTCGCTGGACGCCCGTGGGCGTGGTGCTGACCATGGCGGGCACGGGATCAGAGATGAATAGTGGATCGGTCATCTCCTCGCACAAGGAGGAACTGAAGTTGTTCAACCACTTCCGCAATCCTGACTTTGCCATCCTCAACCCGGAGTTTACCTACACCGTCCCGAAGTATCACATGGTGGCGGGCATCTACGACATCATGTCCCACATCCTGGAGCAGTATTTCTCGGGAAGTGATGACAACACGAGCGACTACCTAGCCGAGGGCCTCATGCGCTCGCTGATCGTCAGTTCGCGCAAGGCCTTGGTCAATCCCGAGGACTATGAGGCGCGCAGCAATATCATGTGGACGGCCACGTGGGGCCTCAATGGCCTGACGGAGTGTGGCAAGGCCACGGACTGGGAGGTCCACATGCTGGGACAGGCCGTGGCAGCCTTTACCAATGCCATCCATGGCCATACGCTCTCGGCAGTCTCGGGCGCCTACTACCGCCTGCTGATAGAGAAGAGCGACGAGGCCGTGGCCCGCTTCAAGCGCCTGGCCCTCGCTGTATGGGACGTGCGTCCCGAGGGCAAGGACGACAAGGCCGTGGCCCTCGAAGGAGTGGAGACGATGGAGTCCTGGATGCGCGAGCTCGGCCTCGCCATGACCATCACAGAGGTCGATGCCAAGGAAGCCGACATCGAAAAGTATGCCGACGTCTGCCCCCGCAATACCGGTGGCTACCACACCTTGACCCGCGACGAAGTGATAGAGATCTATCGCCGCAGCCTGTAGTGGTCGTACCCTAATAGCGATAGGAAAAATAGAAGCAACAGAAGAAAGGGACTCACCAAGCCTTCACATGACGAAGGCCGATGAGCCCCATTCTCTTTTTTACCCGATGTCCTGTCGAGGCAGGACGCTTGTCTATATTATTCCAATTATACGTTCTCTTCCTCTTTTTTCTCCGTGCCTTCCGTCACTTGCTCGGTAAGTTCTTCCCGCTTCTTTTCCTCCTCCTCTTCTTTCTTCTCTTCCACCTTCTTGCGAGCCTCCTCGCTGAGTTCGGGGTAGGAGATACGGGTGTGGTAGATCGACTTCAGGCGCCCGATGAGCACGTTCTTGGCTGTCTGCAGGTCGCGGAAGGTGATGGGGCAGTCGTTGAAGAAGCCCTCGCGCACCTGTGCCTGGATGATACTATCGACCAAGGCGCTGATGCTCTCGGGAGAATACTCCTTGAGAGATCGCGAAGCCGCCTCTACCGTGTCGCAGATCATCAGGATCGCTTGCTCACGCGTGAACGGGTTCGGACCCGAGTAGCGGAACAGGCTCTCATCGACCTCCTCGTCGGGATGCTCGTTGGTATATTTGATGTAGAAGTAGCGCGTCAGTCCCGTGCCGTGGTGCGTGGCGATGAAGTCGCGGATGACCTGTGGCAGGTGGTGCTCCTCGGCCAGGCGTAGTCCCTCCGTGACGTGGCCGATGATGATGGCTGCGCTCTCCGTGTCCGACAGTTTGTCGTGCGGGTTGAAGCCCGCCTGGTTCTCCGTGAAATAGACCGCGTTCTCCATCTTTCCGATGTCATGGTAGAGCGCCCCCGTACGCACCAGTTGCGCCTTGGCCCCAATCTTGTTGGCTATCTCCGCTCCCAGGTTGCCCACGGTGATGGAGTGCTGGAATGTGCCCGGCGCCTTCTCGCTCAGTTCGCGAAGCAACGGGTTGTTTGTATTGGAAAGCTCGAAGAGCGTCACCGTCGAGGTGAATCCGAAGGCCTTCTCGATCACCAGCATCAAGGGATAGGTGAAGAGGAGGAAGAAACCATTAATCGTGAAGTGGTAGTAGATGGCGCGGTCGAGCTTCGAGACATCATCCGTCTGGATGAGCTGGAGCGCGAAATAGACCAGCGCCGAGGCAGCCGTGACGAGGATCGCCGTGAGGAATATCTGACTCCTTCGCGACAGTTCGCGGAGCGAGTAGATTGCCACGAGGCCCGCCACCAGCTGTACGGTGATAAACTCATACTGGTATTTCACGGCCACAGCACAGATGAGGATGGTCGTGACATGCTGGATGAAGGCCGTTCGCGAGTCCATGAAGACGCGCCCGAAGATGGGCGAGATGGCAAACGGGATGATATAGATGCTGAAGAACGGGTGCTTCATCATAAAGGACGTCAGGAGCGGGAAGAAGACGACCAAGGCGTAGAGCATGGCTATGGATCGCGGCTTCGTGAAGTAGTCCTTGCGGAAGAGCGCCAGATAGAGGGTGAAGAGCGAGACGAGCAGCAGGATGTAGATGGTCTGTCCCGCTATGGTCGATCGCAATTCGTTCTCCGAGGCGCTCTGCTTCGCCATGGCGCGCTCGTAGGAGTTGAGTACGAGCATCATCCGCGAGGTGACGATGTCGCCCTGGGTGATGATGCGCTGCCCCTTGAGCACCATTCCGCTTGCCTGCGTGATGAGGCTGAGATTGTCGTTGAGCTCCATTTCGCTCCGGCTTCGGTCGTAGCGGAGGTTGGGCGAGATGAAATCGTTGAGGTTGCAAGCCTGTAGCTTGGCCCTCACCGGCATCAGACGGTCGTCGAGGAAGAGGTATTGGTAGGCGCCGAGCGTCGTCAGCACGCTATCCGTGGGCAGCGTCACGGCCTCCTTGCCCGTCACGACGCGGATGGCCGTCGTCGTGTCGCCATCGCTATACTGCGCCAGCTGGGTGGGGTCGAGCACGCCGCGCTCGTAGATCTGGTGCAATCGATGGGCGATGATCTGGACGTAGTTGCCCGTCAGTCCCGGTATGCCGTCCTTGAACTTCTCATGAAATGCCTGGAGCGACTGCTCCTCCACGCGGTCGTCCCAGTTGAAGTAGGGCTGGAAGCGTTCGCGCACGGAGTCGCGCTCGTACTTCAGGGTCGCCTCCGACTTGAAGACGGGGAAGTCGATGGGAGCGATCAGGGCGCCGTCCGTCCACGGCTGGCCCTCGCTATAGTGCAGAAGTCGGCTGCTGTCGCGAGGCAAAAACAGGACGATGATGGTCACGCTCGTCAGCACGAGCGCTATGCGCGTAAGGATGGAAGGCCAGTTGTTGGTGCCGTTATGTCTGAATTGCTTCATGATGCGTAATGTTCGTTTTGGTTGGTTCTTAGCCCTTGGTATAGGGGCATAAATGCCTTTACTCGGCGAAATTACGAAAAAAATATGGTATAATCGAAAAAAAAGCATTACTTTTGCCGAAAATTTTAGGCTATCCACGCTTATCAATTTATGATGGAAGAAAAATTTACAGCAGAAGCAGCGTCTTCGCAGGTGCGGGTTCGCTTTGCACCCAGTCCCACGGGAGCGTTGCATATTGGCGGTGTTCGCACGGCTTTGTTCAACTATTTGTTTGCCCGCCAGCATCATGGATCGCTGGTGTTCCGCATTGAGGACACAGACTCCAGCCGCTTCGTACCGGGAGCGGAAGAGTATATCCTGGAGTCGTTCCGCTGGTTGGGTATCCACTTTGACGAGGGTGTCAGCTTCGGTGGAAGCCACGGCCCGTACCGTCAGAGCGAGCGCAGGGAGATCTATAAGGAGTATGTGCAGCAGCTCCTCGACGAGGGCAAGGCCTACTATGCCTTCGATACGCCCGAGGAACTGGAGCAGAAGCGTGCTGAGGTGAAGAACTTCCAGTATGACGCCCACACGCGACTGACGATGCGCAACTCGCTCACGCGTTCTGCCGAGGAGGTCAAGCAGCTCATCGACGACGGCGAGCAGTATGTCGTCCGTTTCCTCGTGGAGCCGGGCGAGGAGGTCGTGGTCCATGATATGATCCGTGGCGACGTCCACGTCAAGACCGATATCCTCGATGACAAGGTGCTCTACAAGAGCCACGACGAGCTGCCCACCTACCACTTGGCCAATATTGTCGATGACCACTTGATGGGCATCAGCCACGTGATCCGTGGCGAGGAGTGGCTCCCGAGTGCGCCCCTCCACGTCCTGCTCTACCGTGCTTTCGGCTGGGAGGACACCATGCCGCGCTTCGCCCACCTGCCGTTGCTGCTCAAGCCCGAGGGCAAGGGCAAACTGTCGAAGCGTGATGGCGACCGCCTGGGATTTCCCGTCTTCCCCCTGGAGTGGGAAGACCCGAAGACGGGCGAGGTCAGCACAGGCTTCCGCGAGAGTGGCTATTTCCCCGAGGCCGTGGTCAATTTCCTTGCTCTGCTGGGATGGAATCCGGGCACGGAGCAGGAGATGTTCTCGCTCGACGAACTGGTGGAGGCCTTCGACATCACGAAGTGCTCCAAGGCAGGAGCGAAGTTCGACTACAAGAAAGCGATTTGGTTCAACCACGAGTATATGCTGCGGAAGAGCGACGAGGAGATCGCAGGCCTCTTCGCGCCCATCGTGGCCAACAATGGCGTCGATACGACCATGGATCGTGTGCGCCAGGTGGTCCACATGATGAAGGACCGTGTCGATTTCGTCCATGAGTTGTGGCCGCTCTGCGCCTTCTTCTTCATCGCTCCTACGGAGTATGACGAGAAGACGGCGAAGAAGCGCTGGAAGGAGTATTCCGCCCAGCAGATGACCGAACTGGCGCAGGTGCTCCAGGAGGTCGAGGACTTCTCGGTTGAGGGCCAGGAACCAGTGGTGATGAAGTGGGTCGAGGAGAAGGGCTACAAGCTCGGCGACGTGATGAACGCGTTCCGCCTGGCGCTTGTCGGTATCGGCAAGGGTCCCGGTATGTTTGACATCTCGGCCTTCCTCGGCAAGGAGGAGACCCTCCGTCGCCTCCATCGCGCCATCAGCGAACTGGGATAAGAACGGGCGGGCGCGCCCGCCATTCTGTCTCTCACGTCATTAGCTAATCATCAACCCTACAAGAGGTAATGTACAACTTCATCATGTATGCCATGCAACTGGGCGTCCGCATTGCTGCGCGCTTCGACTCGAAGGTGCGCAAGATGTGGCGTGGCGAGCAAGCAGCCTTTGGCGTGCTTCAGCAGCGGGTCGATCCTACGGCTCGCTATGTCTGGTTTCATGCCGCGTCGCTCGGCGAGTTTGAGCAAGGCCGTCCGTTGATGGAGGCCATACGCCGCGAGTTTCCCGACTACAAGATCCTGCTCACCTTCTTCTCGCCTTCGGGCTACGAGGTGCGCAAGGACTACAAGGGGGCGGACATCGTCACCTACCTCCCGATCGACACCGTCGGCAACGCGCGCCGCTTCCTTCGCACGGTACGCCCTGTCATGGCCTTTTTCGTGAAGTATGAGTTTTGGTACAACTACCTCCATATCTTGAACCATCGCGGGGTGCCGACCTATAGCGTGAGCAGCATCTTCCGCCCTGGTCAGATCTTTTTCCGTCCCTACGGACGGCAGTATGGCCGCGTGTTGCGCTGCTTCAGCCGCTTCTTCGTTCAGAACGAGGAGAGTAGCCAGTTGCTCTCGTCGATAGGCATCGACCAGGTGGAGGTTGTGGGCGACACCCGTTTCGACCGCGTGCTCCAGGTGAGGGAGGCGCGCAAGCAGTTGCCCCTGGTGGAGCGCTTTGTTGGCGACTCGGACCGTGTCTTCGTGGCAGGGTCCTCTTGGTTGCCCGACGAGGAACTCTTCCTTCGCTACTTTGCCTCCCATCCCGAGTGGAAACTCATCATCGCTCCTCATGTCATTAAGGAGGAGCACCTGGCGCAGATCCGCCAGTTGCTGCAAGGCAAGAAGGTGGCCCGCTACACCCAGTCGAGCGAGGAGACCGTGGCCGATGCCGACGTCTTGATCATCGACTGCTTCGGACTTCTCTCCTCGGTCTATCACTATGGCCGCGTGGCCTATGTGGGTGGAGGCTTCGGTGTGGGCATCCACAATGTGCTGGAGGCCGCGGTATGGGGTATGCCGGTCCTTTTCGGACCCAACAACAAGCATTTCCAGGAGGCGCAGGGACTGATAGCGGCCCAGGGTGGCTTCGAGGTCTCTGATGATGCGGGCTTTGCTCAGCTGATGGACCGCTTCACCAAGGATGAGGCTTTCCTTCAGGAGAGCGCGGGACGGGCAGCTGCCTTTGTCGAAAAACTCACGGGAGCGACCGAAAGGGTGCTCCAGGCCGTGAAGCCTGAACTGGAGAAGAACTGTCAAGCACAGTCTTGATCAAACTTGGAAAGGAGTAATAAATGAAATATCAGATTACTTGCGACAACTGCGGAACGCAGTTTATCATCGATGCCGAACCGGGCATGACGGTCGAATGCCAATGTCCGGAGTGTCATGGCGTGATGCAGATCACGCTGCCCAATGCTGCCAAGGGTGAGCACTACGAGGCGCCCCGACCCACGGGTGGCGGCCCGAAGAATCCTTGGCATGCTGCCACGGTGGACGAGGACGACCGCCCCAACCGGCGCTGGCTGTGGATAGGTGTGGCGGTAGTGGTGCTGGTAGTGGCCGTGATAGGCTTTGCCATGTTCTCTACCTCGTCGTCGCAGCCCGAGCAGCCTGATGTCCTGCCTGCCGATACCATTCCTTATGAGGAACCGGTGGTGGACGACAAACCGCAAACGCAGGTTGACACGATCGTCGAGCAGCCCGAACATCCCGAAGTGGAAGAGGAGGTGCCCGAGGAGATAGAGCAGCCCGCTCCCGAGGATACTACGGGGATGGTGAGTGGCAGCAGCCAGAGCAAGACGGAGTCCAACAGTCATGGTCATGCGGGCGAGTAGCGTGGCATGGTGAGCCGAGGACTTCTCCGGCGGCAATGTCTCCGCCCTGGGTCCGATGCTCCTTTTATATATCTAACAAGGAGAAAAAGGGAGCTGCTAAGTGTTTTACAGGGTAAAAAGTACTTTTTTGAAAAATAATGCCGCAAAAATTTGCGCGAACGAAATATTCTTTCTACCTTTGCACCCGCTTAACGAGAAAGCTTGTTGAGTGTAACATGGTGGACGTAGTTCAGTTGGTTAGAGCGTCAGATTGTGGTTCTGAATGTCGTGGGTTCGAGTCCCACCTTCCACCCTCCAAGATTCCTTGTAACTCATGAGAGTTGCAAGGTTTTTCTTTTTCCCCCTATTTGCCCCTCATTTTAAGGATTCCTTTTTTTACCCTCATTTTTCAGCTTTACACCATTTTGCAACTCGGTTGCAAGAGTTTTCCCCTAATTTTGCACCGTCAAAGTACAAACGAGTGTACCGACCTCATTATTATCAAGAAAAATGAATCACAGAAAGAGTAAGAATAAGTGCGTCATTGCGGCAGCCTCCTTGCTGTTGCCCACGCTTGTCCATGCCCAGAGTGGGGCGGCGAGCTCCGTAGATCCCGTCTCCATCGCTTCGGATACGACCGAGGTGATGCTGCCCGACCAGCATATCAACGAGGTGACGATCACCAAGCGACAGACCGTCCGCTCGATGGGTGGTGCCATCAACGGCCAGGCGATGCTCAAGGGCGAGCTCTTCAAGGCCGCTTGCTGCAACCTCGGCGAGAGTTTCGTCAACAACCCTTCCGTGGATGTCAACTATTCGGACGCTGCCACGGGAGCGAAGCAGATCAAGCTCCTGGGCCTCGGCGGCACCTATGTGCAGATGTTATCCGAGCTGCTGCCCAACTTCCGCGGTTCGGCTGCTCCCTTTGCCTTGGGCTACGTCCCTGGATCTTGGATGAACAGCATCCAGGTGTCGAAGGGCAACGCCTCCGTCAAGAACGGCTACGAGGCCATGACGGGACAGATCAACGTCCAGTATCTGAAACCGGAGGACGAGCAGCAGGTGCAGTTCAATCTCTATGGCAGCAGCATGGGTAAGTTTGAGGCCAATGCGATGGCCAATCTCCATATCAATGGCAATGAGAACTGCGCCACCGAGCTGCTGACCCACTTTGAGAACAACTGGAATCATCATGATGGCAATGGCGATGGATTCCAGGACGATCCGCAGGTGAGACAGTACAACATCCAGAATCGCTGGTGGGCTCGTTCGGGTAAGTATATCTTCCATGGCAGCATCGGAGCACTCAAGGAGGACCGCAACACGGGACAGGTGAAAGGCCACGCTAACGCCAATGGTCAGCCCCTATATAAAATAGGTATAGAGACCAATCGCTACGAGGCGTCGATGAAGCACGCCTACGTCTTCGAGAACGAGCAGGAGAGCAGTATCGCCCTGATGGGCAATGTCTCCATGCACCAGCAGAAGGCTGGCTACGGACTGAAAATCTATGACGTCAACGAGAAGAATGCCTACGCCTCTCTCGTCTTTGAGACCAACCTGGGTCATGAGCACAATCTCTCGACCGGTCTGAGCCTCAACCACGACTACCTCCATCAGAATGTGCGCCTCGTCCACGACGCGACGCTCCCCACGGAAACGATGATCGAAAGCGAGACCGTCCCCGGTGCCTATGCGCAATATACGTTCAACCTCCACCAGCGCTTCGTGGCTATGGCGGGTCTCCGTGTCGATCATAGCAACGTCTATGGCACGTTCCTCACGCCGCGCGCTCATGTGAAGTGGGTGATGAACGATGTGGTCACGCTTCGCCTGTCGGCGGGCAAGGGCTACCGCTCGCCGCACGTGCTGGCTGAGAGCAACTATGTCATGGCCAGCGGCCGCCAACTCGTGATCGGCAAACTGGGCCAGGAGGAGGCTTGGAACTATGGCGTCAGCACGGCCTTTATGATTCCCATCGCTGATAAGACGTTGAAGATCAATGCGGAGTACTTCTATACCCACTTCCTCAACCAGACCATCATCGACTACGATAGCGATCCGAAGACCATCACGATCTCCGACTTGGATGGTAGTAGCTACTCCCATACCTTCCAGGTGGACGCCAGCATCACGCCCATCAAGGGTCTCGACCTCACGGCCGCCTACCGCTACAACCTCGTGCGGGCCACTTATGGTGGTGTGCTGCGCGCCAAACCGTTGCAGAGTCGCTACAAGGGTTTGTTTACGGCAAGCTACAAGCCGGGCCTGGGGCTTTGGCAGTTTGATGCCACCTTCGCCCTCAATGGCGGTGGTCGTCTGCCTCAGTCCTACACGCTGGCCGACGGTTCTGTCTCTTGGGACAATACCTACAAGGCTTATCCCACGCTCAATGTCCAGGTCACGCGCGAGTTCCGCAACTTCGCTGTCTATGCGGGTGGAGAGAATCTGACGGGCTACAAGCAGAAGCATCCGATCATCGGTTGTGAGAATCCGTGGAGCGACAGTTTCGACTCTACGCTCGTCTATGGACCGATCAGCGGAGCCATGGTCTATGCGGGCATCCGTGCTCACTTCTAAGAGGACAACGAATAATTGTTTTCGTCGGAGAGCGGTTTCATACGAATAAAAATATGTAAAAAAAAGATAATCAAGGAGAATCAAGTTATGAAGAGATTTTTTGGTTTTTTGCTGATGCTGCTCACGGTGGTGGCTGTTTCGGCCAAGGATATCAAGACGGTCATCCTCACTACCAATCCCGAACTGGAGTGTGGAAAGTGTGAGAACAAGGTGAAGGAGAACCTTCGCTTCGTCAAGGGTGTGAAGGACATCCAGGCTTCTGCCGAGACGCAGAAGATCACGGTAGTCTATGATGCCGACAAGACCACAGTAGAGAAGATACAGAAGTCGCTGGAGAAGATTGGCTACAAGACGCGCCTCACTACCAAGGAGGAGGTGATCAAGGAAGGATGCCATTCCAACTGCTGCGACGGCAAATGATTTTCGCTGTGGGTTAGCAGAGAAGAAAAGATAATACGTTAAGCACAGAACCGAATCAGCATCCGTTGGTTCGGTTCTTTTTTGGTCCTTCTCAACGGGCTGCCTTTGCTTCTCTCCCTGTCCTGACATCTGCCACGCTTCACCATGTACCTACCACGTATCGTCCTCCCTTCCA
>DLZV01000020.1:0-3389 GCA_003447235.1 Prevotella sp. | reverse complement strand
CGATACGGGAACGATACGGGATCGATACGGAATCAATACGGGATTGATACGAGACCGATACGAGAACGGTCTTTTCCGACTCTCAATCGAAGATATTGATAAGAAATTTAACTTTTTCATCATCGTTTCTTTTGATTATATTTTACATTTCAGCCAATCGTCGCTCCCAGCCGTTCATGCCAAGAAGCCAGGCTCACCATTTGCCCTGGCGCAGCCTCTATACAAAGATAACCTTCCGTCCCGCCGAATGCAAGCCGATTAGCATGAATTAACGACCCATTAACCATTTCTTCGTATCCATTTAACAAAGCCCATCTCGTGCCAAAAAAACTTCATTGCGGCCTTTCCCCATACCTTTCCCCCTGTTTTATCAGTCCAAAGGTTACTATCCCCAATCTCTCCCAGCAGCCAAGAGACACATGCTCTGACTTATCAAAATAGCGAACAAACAAAACTGTCAAGTTGGAAATACCTTACACAAGCTTGGTTGAGTTCACGGTAAACAGCCTTGTACATCGTTCGTTGAACATAAAAGCCCCTGTTCGCATTTCCATTTTCGACAATCGTGTTGAGATTCACAGTCCTGGGGCATTGCCTAACGGACTCACTATTGATGACATCAAGGCAGGAACTTCCATGCCTCGCAATATGTTCCTTTTTAACAATGCTATATACTTGCTGCCATACACTGGTGTAGGTAGCGGCATCACTCGTGCACTTGACGAAGATATCTTCAATATCTTGGTCTATACCCCATGCATCATCACTATCGCCATGGGCATATACAACATTGAGGCGACCCATTCCAACCGCCGAAAGATGAACATCGTCTGCGCTTGCATTTATGCCGCCATTATAGCAGTTTTCTGCATAGGCTACAATATGAAAATGAAGCAAAAAAACATCATAAGCAACCCGACAAAGGGCATATAATTATATGGTGATGTTGCGATAGTAACGCCCTAACTATATAAAAATAGGTAGTTAGGGCGGTGGTATCCTTGCAGAATTCATTTTTTGCAGAAAAAGTAATAGTTGAGCGTAAATAATAAGAGAAATATTTGGCAAATTGCTTTTTTTAGTCGTACTTTTGTAGGCAAGTATCAATTAGAAATATCATATGAATATAACGTCGATAACTTTCAATAATTTCCGTTGCTTCGGAGAATATCACTTGCAGTTCAAACCAACTGTAAACTTACTGTTTGGTGTGAACGGTTGTGGTAAGACTTCTATCCTGCGTGGTCTAAAGATAGCAATGAGCTCATTTTTCTCAGGTTTTTCCGATAGTAATACTCGTTTTATTGGAATCTCTAATGATGACTTTATGAGCGAGGTGCGTGATGGAGTAGAGTCTTTAGAACGACAAGTGAACATATCCTATGATTTAGCAGAGTTTAAAAATATGATTCTGAGCCGAACTGGCAAGAAAAATCGTACTGCAATTTCTGGTATCAAGCCTTTGCGTGATTATACTCATTCGTTATATCATTATCTTTCAACAGAAGATGATGGGAGTATAGCCCTACCAATTTTCGCTGCTTTCTCAACAGAAGACATTCACAGTAGTCGCAAGTTAGATCGTTCTATCTTCTGTAAATATTACCAACCTCGTTCGTTCGGTTATTACGAATGTTTGCAGGGGGATGGATTCTTTGATTATTGGATGCATCGATTGCTCATCCTGCAAGAAGGGCAGAAGTCGCTTAGCGAAATAGAAGTTGTGCTATGCGCAATAAGGGAAGCTTTGGGTGATAGAGGGTGTAATATTATCAGAAATGTGTCAATACGTCCACTGCAGAAAGCTGTCTATTTCCATTTTATCGATGGCAGAGAAATTGATTCACGAAATTTGAGTGATGGTTACAAGAGACTTGTAAATATTGTGACGGACTTGTCTGTACGTTGTTATATTCTGAATGGCAAGAAATACGGAATGGAGTGTTGTCATGAAACGCAGGGAGTTGTGCTGATAGATGAAGTGGATTTGCATCTGCATCCGGAACTGCAGTCGGTAGTCTTGCAATCTCTTCATCGAGCATTTCCTAAAATTCAGTTCATAGTTTCTTCTCATGCTCCAATGGTGTTGTCGAGTGTGGAGACTAATGATGATAATGAAGTGGTTCATTTGCAATATCAGAATGGTAATTATACTGCTGAGTCAATTGTGACTTATGGTATGGATGCCTCTACGATTCTAGAGACTTATATGGGCAAACGCTCCCGTGTGGCAGAGGTGGAAGAAAAGTTGAAACATCTTTTTACATTAATCGATGAGGAGAAGTTTGCTGAGGCAAAGTCGGAATTAGGCTCAATGCGTGAAAAGTATTCTGACACAATTCCAGAGCTATCACGTGCAGAATCAATGTTGTTGTTTCTTGAAAAATAGAAGAATATGCATATAAGAAAATCAGCAGAACCCAAGGAGTGGACAGAATACAAGAATATTCCTGGGGTACAGTTCAGCGGTATTCCTGCACTACAGGAATCTCTGTATCGTGAGCAGGGCTATTTATGTGCCTATTGTGAACGTCGAATTCCTGTAAGGGATAAAATGTCCACAGAAGATCATCGTATAGAGCATTGGCATTGTCGTGATAAGTATCCTGATGAAGTTTTCAGCTATGGAAATCTGCTGATGTGCTGTCCTGGCCAAATAGGGGGTGGAGAAAGTCATTGTGATGTAAGGAAAGGTAACGATATTATCGAGTGGTCACCTCTCAAAAAGGAGTGTACTGATAGTATTAGATATAGCCTTAATGGCACAATATTGTCAAGCAATGCAAGTTGGGATAAGGAACTCAACGAAAAATTGAATTTAAATCATGAGATTTTGAAGCGTAATAGGGAGCAGACTCTACGAGGAGTTATTGAAGGAATAATCTCCAAAAGAGGAAAACATATTTTGTGGACGCAGAAAGGTGTTAAGGATCAACTAGAAAAGTGGTCTAACAAGCATGATGATGGTAATGGTCATGCTGTCTATTATCCTTTTAATGGCATTGTCGTTTATTTTCTTAAGAAGAAATTGGCGATGCTGAGCAAGAAAGGAGTGTAAGTTTTTTTAACATAAGCCATCAGCTTACCCCGTATTGTGAGACATCAAAGTTTTACGATTTTCCTGCCACTGAGGCTAAGAGAGAAGGGAATTCTGTAATGTCTCTCTGAATTTTTAGTAACTTCTTCTAAATTTCTTTGAATATCGGCTCAGGGGAGATTGTCCGTGGATAGACAATCTCTCCTGAGCCATAATTTTCCGGTTTTGTCTTTTGATTGTGCAGGTCAATGAAATGATATTTGTGTCATCTCTGTGTTAGTAGTAACTCAAAAATCTCCAAAATAACCTTTTTTCGCTCGTGTTTTATGATTCAATAGTTCGTTAAAATTTG
>DLZV01000041.1:85650-93675 GCA_003447235.1 Prevotella sp. | reverse complement strand
AAGCGTTGTTACTTGTTGTAAAAGTTGTTTGAGTTGTTTTCTTAACTTATCCTAATGGTAATGAGGATATTGAGTGGACAAAGACAAACTTGGTTGTAAAACGTAGTAAATATTGTTTTAGTTGTCTTCTTCTCTTGTCCTCGCGTTGCCACCGAAAGCAGAGAGAAAAGTACTCATTATCAAACCCTTAAACGAAAAGAAAATCATGGATGAAAAGAAAAGACAGGTATGGCGCTTCGTCATTCAGACCGCCATCTCGATCCTCACGGCCATAGCCACGGCCCTCGGTGTGACGAGCTGCATGGCAGGCGTATAGCCACGGCAAGACCACAACAAAACAAGGGCACCCGTCATTTGCCGACGGGTGCCCTCTTAGCTATTCGCTCATCTGTTTGTGTGATTTCCCCAACGAGTCATAACGCTCCATGGATGAAATTAACTTTTCTACTGCAAAAGATTTCGTCCACCAGTATCCTCGAGAATCTTCATTTGCTGAATGGCAATCTGATTGAGTTTTATCAGTCGCTCAGACTGAGGCATTCCATCATTGATAAACACAGCGTTGAGGTTTTCCATATTCGACAGGCAAATAAGCTCGTTGATGCTGGCGTAGTCACGAATGTTGCCTTTCTTGTCGGGATTCTGTTCACGCCATTGCCTTGCCGTCATGCCGAACATGGCAATGTTGAGTACATCCGCTTCATCGGCATACTTCATGGCTGCTTGCTCACGAGTTACCTCTGACGGAATGAGATTCGCCTTGACTGCATCCGTGTGGATGCGATAGTTTATCTTGGACAACTCACGCTTGGCAGACCATCCTAACTGCTTTTGCTCTTCTTCCTTCAGTCGCTGGAACTCTTTTATCAAATACAGTTCAAATTCCACAGAAACCCAACTGGCAAACTTAAAGGCAATATCCCTTTGGGCATAAGTGCCTCCATTCGCTCCAGTTTTGCAAACGATACCTACTGCATTGGTAAGTTTCACCCACCGAGTCGGACTCATTGTAAAAGCATTTGAACCCGCTTCTTTCAAAAGGGGGTCGAATTCGACCCCTTTGAAATGAGGGTTGTTCAACTGTTCCCAAAGTCCCAAATACTCCAAGGTGTTTTTGGAGCGTAGCCAATTCTTTACCACATCTTTAGGCTCAACTGGATTCTTCTGCCTTGCTATGTCGGTAATGCAGATGTAGTCAACTCCATTTTTTGTTAGAGTCTTTATCGTTTGGTTTCTTACAATAATCTTTGCCATAAGGAATTTGTTTTTGCATTCATTCTATGCTACTCAAATCAATGCTGCTCCCAACTTATATAAAGCAGCATCGAACAATCTTTTTCTGATTTACTCCAACTCGATAACGTTGTCATCTCCATCAGACATGGCCATTCCCGAAAAGTGACATTAGTGTCAACTTTCGGGAATGCAAAGGTACGTTTTTTACTGGAAAAGAAAGAATCCATTCCCGAAAAGTGTCATTAATGACAAAAATCGGGAATGGAAATGGCCTTATATGTGGTTTACTGAAGTTTCGCAAGTGGTTCAAGAACGGGCTGAAGGCCCAAAAGCTCCTACTGCCCTTTCAGGGCGTGTGGAGCTTACATGCGAAAGTTGAGTGGTTTACATTCAAAATCTCATACTGTTCGATCCCAAAACACATTGAGAAGTCAGTGGCATTTTGTGATAACTTGCATTACCAACTTAAAGCAGAGTTCTTCTTTCCCATTTTATTCTATAGCTATTACAAGATAAGTTTTCACCAAAGAACATTATATGATACTTTTTCTTGTTTAATCCCAAAACATTTCTTACCTTTGCACAAAAAGTACAATATAATACACTACTTGATATGAAAATTCAAGAAGTAATGAAATTGCAGCGCAAGGCCTTGGGGATTACCCAGCAAGACCTCGCTGACATGTCCGAGATAGCCATTTCGACCATCAAGAAAATAGAGAGCGGCAAAGGAAACCCTTCCCTGTCAACGGTTGAAAAAATCATGGACATCCTTGGCATGGAGGTTAAATATGTGATTCGTCAAACGGTTTAAATAAAGTAAGTTATGAGAAAAGCTATCGTTTATTGCCACGACACAGAGGCAGGACTCTTAGAGGAGTCAACTCCGGGCAGAGGTTATACCTTTACATACGACAAGCAATATATGATGGATAGGACCCACGATCCGGTCTCGCTTACCATGCCTTTCAGGGAAGCCCCCTATCAATCTGATTATCTATTCCCGGTTTTTACCAATATGCTTCCAGAAGGAGCAAACAGAAAGATAGTCTGCAGAAGTTGGCGATTGGACGAGAAGGATTTCTTTGGACTTCTTCTGAAGATAGCAACCCATGATACGATAGGAGCAATAACCGTAAAAGAAGTAGAATCATGAAAGAATTAAATCATTGCCCATCCACCCTTGCAGATGGGTTTTCCACTTACTCTCCTACAGCTTGCAAAAAACTGTTTGATGGTCAGAAAGTGTCGCATTTGCTTGATTTTGAAATAGATGAAATCAACAAGACGTCAGAGACCATGATAGCCATGAGACGTATCTCCGTATCTGGAGCTCAGGAGAAATTTCCTGCAGTGATAGAGAATGGAATCATCAGAATCTCGCAGACGGATGAACGCTCTCGCTATATCCTGAAGCCAGCACCTTGGGACAATACTCTTCAAACAAGGAAGCAGATTCCAGCCAACGAGCATCTTACCATGCAGATAGCTTCACAGGTATATGGCATCATTACTGCAGAAAATGGCCTTTGCTTTACCCCTCATGGCGACATGATATATATCACTAAGCGGTTTGACATAGCCAAGGACGGAAGCAAATATCTCATGGAGGATTTCGCTTCTCTGGTTGGTAAGAATGAAGCCGAGCAAGGTACTTATTTCAAATATGATGGATGCTTCGAGGATATTGCCTGTGCGATAAGGCGATATATTCCTGCCTGGATGATAGCCATGGAACGCTTCTTTAAGTTGGTTGTGTTCAATTACATCTACGGCAATGGTGACGACCATCTGAAAAACTTCTCCATCATCAGAATTGGCGAGCATTACCAGCTTGCTCCCGCCTATGACCTGATGAACACCAGTCTCCATATCGAGGGCGATGACCTGGGATTGAACGGGGGGCTTTCTCTGACGCTGGAGAAAAGTGATGTGTATGAGCGAACAGGACATCCTTGCCGTCTGGACTTTGAGCGATTCGGAGCGCTTATCGGTCTGAAGGAGAAGCGTATAGAAATGATCCTTGACTCTTTTTCTGTCTTGCCTGACGAAGTAGAGCATTTGACCAACAATTCTTTTTTGACAGACAAGACGAAACGTACCTATTTACGAATAGTCAAAGAAAGAATTCAGAGATTCAATCGTAAATCAGAATGAGAAATATTTTGCTTAGGAGAGGTGTCTATCCACGGACAATCTCCCCTGAGCCTCTTTTTTATCTATGTTGTTTGCCATATTTCTATTTTTTTGAGATCACAATTTGTGACCTCAAACGTGTTGTTACTTATTATTGTATGCAAAGGTTGTGCTTTTAGCCTTAAGCCACTATTGCACAACCCCTTTCTTTGAAAAGAACGTAAAATCAATAGTATTATTGCGATGATAGTACTTTAAGTAATCGCATAACATCATGTCGTCATGTCATCATGCCGTTAAGGATTTCTGCATGATCCACACAAACAAAAAACAAGGACACTCGTCGGCAAAGAAGACGGGTGCCCTGTTGGTTATCCCAATTTTTTTCAATCTATACCTGTTTGCTTGGGAAGCAAAGAGGGTAGGGGATGAGGGAAGGCTACCCCCTGCGCGCTCTCTGCGGTTCTCGTGCAGCCCCGGCGATCAGTCGCCGAGACTTTGGAGCTGGCCCTGGCCCTCCTCCATAAACTTCTTGGCGGCCCGCAACTGGTGGCGCATGACGCTCAGCAGCTGTTGCGTCTCCTGCAGGAGGTTGAGATAGACCAGGTCCACCTGTATCATCTTGGTGCCGTGGCTCTTCTGCATGCGGTTGAGGTGCTCCTTGCGCACGAGCGACAAGTCGTCCTTGCAGCCGTCGGCCTCGGCCAGCGTGGCGCGGTAGTTGGCGTATTGTCCCGTGGAGATTTGCTCGTAGGTGGCGCGCATCAGTTCGTTGACCCTGCGGCGTATCGGCTCATACTCCGCCTCGTAGGCCTTCGGGAGCGGGTTGAAGTTGTTGTCGACGTGCTCCTTGATGGGGGCGAGCATGCGGCGCAGCGTGTAGACGTACTGCTGGTCGCTGTTGATGCCGACGTGGAACCACGTGTTGCGCTCGATGGCCAGGTCCATGGGCGAGCGGCGCAGGCCCAGCATCTCCTGGCGGCGATACTTCTTCAGCAGGTCCAGTTCGCGGCGCATGCTCTTTTGGCTCTGCCGCAGCGCGCGCACGTTCTGCGTGGCAAAGGCCTCGACGATGCCGTTGTATTGCTCCATGATATACTTGCAGACCGTGCTCTGCGTGTCGCGCACGTGGCTGCGCAGCATCTCCCAGACCAGCTCCGGGTCGCGCGTGCGCATCATCAGGCGGAAAGTGTCGTCCTCCTGCTTGGCCTTGGCGCTCTTCGCCTTGTACTGGCGGTTGCTGCGGTAGAGGAGGAAGACCACGAGCGCCATGAAGCCACACTGCACGATGACGCCGCCAAACCACATGGCGAGGCAGACCAGGGCGCAGGCGATGAAGGCCACGCCCGCCGTGATAAACCAGCCGCCGATGACGCTCAGCACGCCCGTGACGCGGAAGACGGCGCTCTCGCGGCTCCAGGCGCGGTCGGCCAGGCTCGTGCCCATGGCCACCATGAAGGTGACGTAGGTCGTGGAGAGGGGCAGCTGGTGGTTGGTGCCGAAGGTGATGAGCATGGAGGCGATGACCAGGTTGATGGCGGCGCGCACCACGTCGAAGGCGGCCTTGTCGTCCTGGAGCTCCACCTCGTTGGTGTTGAAGCGCGTGCCCACCCAGCGGCGCAGGCCGGCGGGGAAGAGGTGCTTGCCGCCCTCGATCAGGTTTTGGGAGCAGCGGACGATGGCGCGGGCGGCGCGGCTCGAACCAAACATCTCGTCGCCCTCGTCCTGGCGGGAGAGATCGACGGAGGTCTGAATGACGTGCTGCGCCTTCTTCGAGGTGGCCATGGCGAAGATCATCACCAGGCCCGCCAGGATCAGGTAGAGGGGCGGCGTCGTGGCGCTCTCCATCAGCGAGGACATCATGAAGGTGTCGATGGTCTCGCCGTGGGCGTGGGCCGTGAAGTCCTGGTAGGAGTCGAGGCCGGCCAGCGGCACGCCGATGAAGTTGACGAGGTCGTTGCCGGCAAAGGCCATGGCGAGGCCAAACGTGCCCATGAGGACCGTAAACTTGAAGATGTTGACGCGCAGCAGGTGGAGCGCCTGCATCGCGACGGTAGAGACGAGGAAGGTGCAGAGCAGCAGCCAGTTGGTGTGGTCCTCGATGTAGTCGCGCACGTTCTCGGGCAGGTAGGGGCTCTTGCCCATGCCCTTCATGAAGATGAAGTAGGAGAGGGCCGTGAAGGCGATGCCGCCGAAGATGGCGATGCTATAGCGGCTGTGCTTCGAGTAGTGGAAGGTGAAGACGATGCGGCTCAGCCACATCACCACCATGCCGATGACAAAGGAGATGGCCACCGAGACGAAGATGGCGATGATCACCTGCAAGGCCTTGTCCGAGTTGAGCAGGTCGGCGTATTCCAGCGTGGGGTCGCCCATCACCTTGAGCAGCGCGAGCATCGCCGTGCCGCCCAGCAGCTCGAAGACGAGCGAGACGGTGGTGGAGGTAGGCATGCCGAGCGTGTTGAAAGCGTCGAGCACGATGATGTCCGTCACCATCACGGCCAGCATGATGGTCATCACCTCGTGGAAGGAATAGTGGGCCGGCATCATGATGCTGTGGCGGGCCACGTCCATCATGCCCGAGGACATCACGGCGCCGAGCATCACGCCTACCGAGGCAATGATGAGGATGGTGCGAAACGACGCCACGCGGGCGCCGACGGCCGATTGCAAGAAGTTGACCGCATCGTTGCTCACGCCGACAAACAAGTCGAAGACGGCCAGGCAGAGCAGGAAGATGACGATACACAGATAAATGGTCTCCATGTGTTGTAAATGTTATGTTTGTTAATTTCTTCGGGTGCAAAGTTACGCCGACGATGCTACAAACTTTTTGCTATCGCGTTACAATACGGTTACAACGCCGCGTGGCAGACCGCTTTCTTCTTTATGCCTCATCCTGCATGGAGTCGCATTGTTACATGTTACATGTTACATGTTACGTTAAGGCTTCCCCCACTTCCATCTCCGCCTCCTCGCGAAGCGCTGACAAGTCGTGTAAGCGTTCTTCTCAGATACACGTCGCATTGGTCGCATGGAGTCGCATTGTTACATGTTACATGTTACGTTAAGGCCTCCCCCACTTCCTCCTCCGCCTCCTCGCGAAGCGTTGTACTTGTTGTTTAGTTGTTTCCCTGCTGACCTTTGTTTTTTTTATTCCTTGGCCAGGGAGAAGTCAAACTGCAGTCCGCCCCCCTCGCGGTTGCTGACGCGGATGCTGCCGCGGTGGAGGATGACGGCGTTCTTGACGATGGCGAGCCCCAGTCCTGTGCCTCCGAGCGACCGGCTTCGTCCCTTGTCGACGCGGTAGAAGCGCTCGAAGAGGCGCGGCAGATGCTCCTCGGGCACGCCGCGGCCCGTGTCGGCGATGGTAAACTGCCAATAGTTGTCCTCGGCACGCGCCTTGACATAGACGGTCGTCTCCTCTCCCGCATAGGCCAGGGCGTTGTCGATGAGGTTGCGGAAGATACTGTAGATCATGCTCCTCACGCCCCTCACCGTCAGCTCGGCTGGCAGAGAGACGAGGAGCCTCATCTGCCTTTGCTGAAACTGCAATGCCGTCTCCTGCTCTATCTCCCGGACCATCCGCTCGACGTCCACCGTCTCCTTGCCGTGCAGGTCCTTCACCTCGTCCATGACGTTGAGCGTCGAGATGTCGGCCAGCAGCGAGGAGAGACGCTGGCTCTGCGCGTAGCAGCGGTCGAAAAACATTTGGCGCGTCTTCTCGTCGATCGTGGGATGGTTGATGAGCGTCTCCAGGTAGCCCTGGATGCTCGCCACGGGCGTCTTCAGCTCGTGGGCGATGTTGTGGGTGAGCTGGCGTTTGAGTTCGTCCTGCTCCCTGCGCGTGCGCTGGTAGCGCTTATAGACCTTGATGATGCGCTCGGCGATGTCGCCCAGCTCGTCGTCGGGAAAGACCGCCAGGTCCTTGATGTCGAGCGACTCGTTGTGGTCGGCCCGCGAGGCGAAGAGCCGCAGTTTGGTGATGTTGTTGCCCAGTCGGCGCGTGAAGTTGTAGAGCAGGAGCGTCAGCAGCACGACGGCCCCCAGCGCAAACCAAAGATAGTTTTTGTCCGTGTTGAGCACGCTGGCGAGGTTGTCGTTGTAGGGCAGGGCGCTGCGGACGATGTAGCGGTGGGAGGGGAAATAGGTGGCGGAGTAGAAGAAAGCCTGCGGCACGGTGGCGCTCTTGCGCTCGATGGCGTGGCCGCTGCCGTCGTCGAGGGCCTGGCGCACCTCCTGGCGGTTGGCGTGGTTGTGGATGTGGCTCAGGTCCTTCTGCCACGTGTCGTAGAAGACCGTGCCGTCGGGACGGATGAGCGTCACGCGCAGCCCCCTCATGTCGTTGTCGACGATGTAGCGGTCGATGAACGGTTTGATGTCCTTCGGCGACGAGGTGATGGCCTCGCTCATCTGCACGTTGAAGTCCTGGAGGCGCGCGTCGAGCACCGACACCTTGTAGTCCTTCTCCCGTCGCTGCTGATAGACGATGAAGGTGAAGGCAAAGAGCAGGAAGATGGAGAGCACTCCGAGGTAGAGGCGCATTCCCACGGGGATGCGGGTGCGCAGCGGCGCGAAGGGAGGAAGCCCCGTGGGTCCCTGGGCGGTCCCTTGGTTGTTCCCTTGGTTAGTCCCTTGGATGTTCCCTTGGTT
>DLZV01000041.1:0-85406 GCA_003447235.1 Prevotella sp. | reverse complement strand
TCCCTTGGTTGTTCCCTTGCGTAGTCTGCTGGTTGTTCTGTTTCATCCTTCCGTCTCCCATCATCCCGTCAGTTGGTCTTCACCTCAAATCCGTAGCCGAACCCCTGCCGCGTCACGATATGCTCGGCGTAGGCCTTCACCTTGCGGCGCAGCCGCGTGATGTTGACGTCCACGGTGCGGTCGAGCACGATCACGTCGTGGGGCCACACATGATTAATGAGCTGCTGGCGGCTCAGGATCTTCCCCCTGTTCTCCAGCATCATCAGGAGCAGCGAATACTCGATGCGCGTGAGCGCGACGTGCTCCCCATCGACCCACACCTCCTTGCGGTTGTCGTCGAGGACGAGGCCCTGGAAGCGGATCACGCCCTCCTCGTCCTGCGCCTCCTCGTCCTGCGACGTGCGGCGCAGCACCGCCTTGACACGGGCCAGCACCTCGCGCAGCGAGAAAGGCTTCGAGATGTAGTCGTCAGCGCCGAGGTTGAGGCCCTCCACGGTGTCGTCCTCCGTGTCGCGCGCGGTCAGAAAGATGATGGGCGTCTGCTTCGTCAGCGGGTTGTCCTTCACTCTTCTGGCCATCTCGAACCCCGACATCTCGCCCATCATCACGTCCAGCAGCAGCAGGTCGTAGGCGGCAATGTCCAGCGTCAGCGCCTCTTTGGCGGAGTAGGCCACGTCGGTCCGGTAGCCCTCCGCCTCCAGGTTGAACTGAAGAATCTCGCAGAGGTCGGCCTCGTCGTCGACCACCAGTATGCGATAATGCTTGTCTTCCATATTTGCGATATGTTCATGAATCGGGGGCAAAGTTAGGCAAAAAATGTGGAACGCGGCGCGCTTTGCGGGTTACGATTTGATGACAACGAGTGGTGAGGCTCAAAACTTCGGATGCTTGATTTATGACAAGAAGTAGGTGTTTTTGTTAAAAAAACAAGTCAGTGACGTTTCGTTTCATGGAAAAAATGTACTTTTGTCGGCGAAAATTGTTTGCAGAATAACAAAAAGTTAATGACCTATGAAGAAAATCAGAGCCGCCGTAGTTGGCTACGGCAACATCGGACGTTACACGGTCGAGTCTCTTGAGGCTGCCCCCGATTTTGAGATTGCAGGCGTAGTACGCCGTCAGGGTGACAAGGACAAACCACTCGAACTGACCCCCTACGAGGTGGTCGACGACATCACGAAGCTCAAGGAGGTCGACGTGGCCTTCCTCTGCACGCCGACGCGCTCCTGCCCCGACTACGCCGAGCGCCTGGTGGCCTTGGGCATTAACACCGTCGATAGCTTCGACATCCACACCAGCATCCTCGAATACCGCACGCGACAGATGGAAAACTGCAAGAAGGCGGGCCGCGTCAGCGTCATCGCCGCTGGATGGGACCCGGGAAGCGACTCCGTGGTGCGCGTGCTCCTGGAGGCTCTCGCCCCGAAGGGCCTCACCTACACCAACTTCGGTCCGGGTATGTCGATGGGCCACAGCGTCGTGGCTCGCTCCAAGAAGGGCGTCAAGAACGCGCTCTCCATGACCATCCCCCTGGGCGAGGGCATCCATCGCCGCATGGTCTATGTGGAACTGGAGGATGGCTACACCGTGGCGCAGGTCGAGGCGGAACTCAAAGCTGACGACTACTTTGCCCACGACGAGCTCCACGTCTTCGCCGTGAAGTCGGTGGACGACGTGCGCGATATGGGCCACGGCGTACACCTCACCCGCAAGGGCACGAGCGGCAAGACGCCCAACCAGCGCATGTCCTTCGATATGAGCATCAACAACCCGGCGCTCACGGCGCAGATCCTGGTCGGTGTGGCCCGCGCCTCCTTCCGACTGGCCCCGGGATGCTACACCCTGCCCGAGATACCGGTCATCGACCTGCTCCCGCAGTCGCGCGATGAGGTGGTGGCTACCCTCGTATAAGCTGTCGAACCATATAAGCTGCTCCAATAGCCGCCCATATAGCCGCCCATATAGCCGCTCATATAGTCGCTCGTGTAGTCGAACCATATAGCCGCTCATATAGTCGAATCATATAGGCCTACTGGCGATGGGGCGCCGTTGGAATAAAGTCTCAAATCCCTCGTTTTGGCAAGAAAGTCGGTCGGCTTCTTCCCAAAATGAGGGATTTTGTTTACACATTTGCCCCGATTTGTGCACATCTTTGTCGTTTTTGTGCACAATGTTTGCCCATAACGGGGAAAATAACTACCTTTGCAGCGGTTCTTTTAGGATACATCACTCAGGTTGTTTCACGAATAGCGGTTTGGTGGAATACAAAACGGTGAAAAGACTGGAGGATAAGATAGAAATAAGAAAATAAGTAACACATACAGGATTTATGAGTTTAAAGATTGTTGTACTTGCCAAGCAAGTACCCGACACGAGAAACGTGGGCAAAGATGCGATGACGGCCGAAGGAACGGTGAATCGCGCCGCTTTGCCCGCCATCTTCAATCCCGAAGACCTTAATGCGCTGGAGCAGGCCTTGCGCCTCAAGGAGCAGCACCCGGGGAGCACGGTAGGCCTGCTGACGATGGGTCCTCCGCGCGCGGGCGAGATTATCCGCCAGGGATTGTACCGAGGTGCCGATACTGGCTGGCTGCTGACGGACCGCCTCTTCGCAGGTGCCGATACGCTGGCCACATCCTATGCACTGGCCACGGCCATCCAAAAGATTGGCGATGTGGATATCGTCATCGGTGGCCGACAGGCTATCGACGGCGACACGGCCCAGGTGGGCCCGCAGGTAGCACAGAAGCTGGGGCTCAACCAGGTGACCTATGCTGAGGAGATCCTCAAGGTGGAGGAGGGCAAGGCCACGATCCGCCGCCATATCGACGGAGGTGTGGAGACGGTGGAGACACCGCTGCCCGTCGTCGTCACCGTCAATGGATCGGCTGCACCGTGCCGCCCGTGCAACGCCAAGCTCGTGATGAAGTACAAGTATGCCACCTGCCCCATGGAGCGCACGGGCGAGGAGCCCTGGAGCAAGCTCTATGAGGAGCGCCCCTACCTGACGCTCCACCAGTGGAGCGTGGCCGATGTCGATGGCGACCCCTCACAGTGTGGTCTCAGCGGATCGCCCACCAAGGTCAAGGCCGTGAAGAACATCGTCTTCCAGGCCAAGGAGAGCAAGACGCTGACCGGCGAGGACAAGGATATCGAGAGCCTCGTAAGGGAATTGTTGGACGAAAAGATTATTGGCTAAGACAAACGACAAGATGAATAACGTATTTGTTTATTGCGAGATAGAGGGCACGAAGGTGGCCGAGGTGTCACAGGAGTTGCTCACCAAGGGCCGCAAACTGGCCAATCAGCAGGGCGTGGAGCTCCACGCCATCGTGGCCGGAAAGGACATCAAGGGAAAGGTCGAGGAGCAGATCCTGCCGTATGGTGTGGACAAACTGTTTGTCTTCGACGGCGAGGGTCTCTTCCCCTACACCTCCGCTCCCCATACCGACATCCTGGTCAACCTCTTCAAGGAGGAGCAGCCGCAGATCGCGCTGATGGGTGCCACGGTCATCGGACGCGACCTGGGACCGCGCGTGTCGTCGTCGCTGACGAGCGGACTGACCGCCGACTGTACCGAACTGGAGATCGGCGATTTCGACGACCGAAAGGCTGGCAAGCACTATGATGGACTTCTCTATCAGATACGTCCCGCCTTTGGTGGCAATATCGTCGCCACGATTGTCAATCCTGAGCACCGTCCGCAGATGGCCACGGTGCGCCCGGGCGTGATGCAGAAGGCCCTCTACGAGGGCAAGGCCAAGGGCGAGGTGGTCTATCCTGAGGTGGCCAAGTATGTGCCCGTCGAGGACTACGTCGTCAAGGTGCTCGACCGCCACGTCGAGGAGGCCAAGCACAACCTCAAGGGTGCGCCGATCGTCGTGGCCGGTGGCTATGGCGTGGGATCCAAGGAAAACTTCGACCAGCTCTTTGAGTTGGCCAACCTCCTCCATGGCGAGGTCGGCGCAAGCCGTGCGGCCGTGGATGCGGGCTGGGTCGATCACGACCGCCAGATCGGACAGACGGGTGTCACCGTCCATCCGAAGGTCTATATCGCCTGTGGCATCTCGGGACAGATCCAGCATATCGCTGGTATGCAGGACTCGGGCATCATCATCTCGGTCAACACCGACCCCGAGGCGCCCATCAACCGCATTGCCGACTATGTGATCACGGGCAGCGTAGAGGAGGTGGTTCCCAAGCTGATTAAATATTATAAGGAAAATACAAAGTAAAAAAGACCCTCATGCCGGGCTCCTAAGGGCCGGGCGGCAGGGAATTCATATTATGGCAAATTACTATACCGACCATCCGGAGATTGAGTTCCACCTCGATCACCCGTTGATGAAGCGCATCGTGGAGCTGAAGGAGAAGGGCTATGCTGACAAGGATCAGTTTGCCGACGCTCCCGTCTGCTACGAAGATGCGATAGAGAACTATAAGCGCGTGTTGGACATTACGGGCG
This sequence comes from Prevotella sp., assembly GCA_003447235.1. Classification (GTDB taxonomy): domain Bacteria; phylum Bacteroidota; class Bacteroidia; order Bacteroidales; family Bacteroidaceae; genus Prevotella. The sequence goes on along the minus strand of DLZV01000041.1, from coordinate 80,941 downwards.
ACGTGGCCGCCAACATCATCGAGCCGAACAGTGAGTCGGTCGATTTGGAAGGTCCGCACCTCGTCGATGGACGCATGGTCTATGCGAGCAAGACGGTCGAGAATATCGACGCTACCTGCAAGGCGGGCCTGTGGGGTGTCTCCATGCCGCGTAAGTACGGTGGCCTGAACCTCCCCAATGTGGTCTTCTCCATGCTCTCCGAGGTCATCTCGGCGGCCGATGCGGGATTCCAGAACATTTGGAGCCTACAGAGCTGCATCGACACGCTCTATGAGTTTGGATCGGAGGAGCAGCGAGAGAAGTACATCCCCCGCGTCTGCGAGGGTGCCTCGATGTCCATGGACCTCACGGAGCCCGACGCTGGCAGCGATCTGCAGCGCGTCATGCTCAAGGCCACACAGGACGAGGACGGCACGTGGCGTCTGAACGGTGTGAAGAGATTCATCACCAATGGCGACTCTGATATCCACCTGGTGCTTGCCCGCTCTGAGGAGGGCACACACGACGGACGTGGCCTCTCGATGTTCATCTACGACAAGCAGAGCGGCGGCGTCACGGTGCGCCACATCGAGCACAAACTCGGTATCCACGGTTCGCCCACCTGCGAGCTGGTCTTCAAGAACGCCAAGGCAGAGCTCTGTGGCAGCACACGCATGGGTCTCATCAAGTATGTGATGGCCTTGATGAATGGTGCGCGCCTGGGCATTGCCGCACAGAGCGTCGGCGTGGAGCAGGAGGCCTACAACGAGGGGCTCTCCTACGCCAAGGAGCGCATGCAGTTTGGCAAGAAGATCATCAGCTTCCCCGCCGTCTATGACATGCTCTCGCGCATGAAGGCAAAGCTCGACGCGGGTCGCTCCCTGCTCTATCAGACGGCACGCTATGTCGATCTCTACAAGGCACTGGAGGATATCGGCCGCGACCGCAAACTGACGCCCGAGGAGCGTCAGGAACTGAAGAAGTGGAACCGACTGGCTGATGCCTTCACGCCGCTGGCCAAGGGCACCAACTCCGAGTGGGCCAACCAGAATGCTTACGACGCCATCTCCATCCACGGTGGTTCGGGCTTCATCATGGAGTATAAGTCGCAGCGCCTCTTCCGCGACGCGCGTATCTTCTCCATCTATGAGGGTACGACCCAGTTGCAGGTAGTGGCTGCCATCCGCTACATCACCAATGGCACCTACCTCAACATCATGAAGGAGATGCTGCAGGGTGAGGTCTCCGAGAGCCTCAAGCCGCTGCAGGAGCGTGTGGCCAAACTCGTGGCTACCTACGAGGCTTGCCTCGACAAGGTCAAGGCGGGCGCCAACCAGGACGAGCACGACTTCCTGGGCCGTCGTCTCTACGACATGACTGCTGACATCGTCGCTTCCCTGCTCATCCTCGACGACGCGACGCGTGCGCCGGAGTTGTTTGAGAAGAGTGCCAACGTCTTTGTGCGCATGGCCGAGGAGGAGGTGATGGGCAAGGCCGCCTATATCCAGGCCTTCCACGCCGACGACTTGAAGAACTTCGAAGCTTAATATTTGACATCCTTTCGTCCCCAATCGCATGGTGGACTCCCGCTTGTCTCATTCTATATAGGACTGTAGAAAGGACTATATAGGATATGGAGAAGGACTATATAGGACGCAACAAAGACTATATAGGATACAAGAAGGAAGATCATGCGCTTGGGGATTTCTTTTTTACTCTTAAACAATACAAATGGAGAATTTTATTGAAGTGAGAAATGTCACCAAGGCGTTCGACCGTCACGTCGCGCTCAGCGATGTCTCGCTGACCATGCGTCGTGGCCGCGTCTTCGGACTCCTTGGTCCCAACGGTGCGGGCAAGACCACCTTGATCCGTATCCTCAACCGCATCACTGCTCCCGACAAGGGCGAGGTGATCTTCGACGGACGGCAGATGCAGCCCGCCGACGTGGCCCGCATCGGCTATCTGCCCGAGGAGCGCGGACTCTATCGAAAGATGAAGGTGGGCGAGCAGGCGGTCTATTTGGCCCGACTCAAAGGACTCACAAGGCGCGAGGCCGAGACCCGCCTCAAGGAGTGGTTTCGGAAGTTTGGCATCATGCCCTGGTGGAACCGCAAACTCGAAGAATTGTCCAAGGGAATGGCGCAGAAGGTGCAGTTTGTCATCACCGTCCTCCACGAGCCCGATCTTCTCATCTTCGACGAGCCGTTCTCGGGCTTCGACCCGGTCAACGCCGAGCAACTCAAGCAGGAGATTCTCCAACTGAAGGAGAAGGGACACACCATCATCTTCTCGACCCACAACATGGCCAGCGTGGAGGAGATCTGCGATGACATCGCGCTCATCAACCACTCCGAGGTGGTGCTCAAGGGCGACATGAGGCAGATCAAGGAGGCCCACCGCACGGGCCTCTATGAGCTTCAGACGCCCGACGTGCTCTCTGTGGAGCCTGACAGCCCCTTTGACATAGTTCGCCAGGAGGAGCGCGCAGGTATCCACTCCTACTTGCTCAAGGCTCACGGCGACGCCACGGGCAACCAACTGGTCGGCTATCTGGCCGGCAAGGTGGAGGTGCGCGCTTTTGCCGAACAGATCCCGTCGATGAACGACATCTTCCTCCAGCTGATCGGCAAAGACGCGCAGTGGGCCGATGAGCAGATAGAAAACCGTCAGCAATCTTAATTCCCCGCAACCATGAACAAAATATTGATTATCATTGAGCGCGAGTTTCTCAAGCGCATTCAGAAGAAGAGTTTCATCGTGCTCACCATCGTCTCGCCACTCATCATGGCCGCGCTCATCTTTGTGCCGCTTTGGCTCTCGTCGATCGAGAACGACGAGCAGCAGCACGTGGCCGTCATCGATCCCTCGGGACAATACTTCAAGGCGCTGAAGGAGACGGAGACCTTCCACTTCACGCAGGTGCCAAGTCTCAACAACGAGATGCGTAGCGAGGACTCTCCCTACGACGCCGTGGTGAGCATTCCCCGCGGACTGCTCGACAACAAGGCGAAGGTCTGTATCTATAGTAGGAAGGAGGTGCCTGTCAACTTGCTCTCCTACGTCCAGACGACCCTGGACGATCAGGTGAGGCAGCAGCGGCTGAAAGCCTCGGGCATTGCCCAGCTCGACAAGATCATCAGCGAGGTGGAAAAAGGTACGAAGGTAGAGACCGTGAAGTGGAACGACCAGGGCGACGAGACCATCTCCAGCGGTGTCGTAGCCATGGTGGTGGGATTCCTGTTCACGTTCCTCATCTATATGTTCGTCGTAGGCTATGGAGGCCAGGTGATGCAGAGCGTCATCGAGGAAAAGGCCAACCGCATCGTCGAACTGATGGTGAGCAGTGTCAAGCCTTTTGAACTGATGATGGGAAAGATTATTGGCGTGATGCTCGTAGGTCTCCTTCAAATGGCTATTTGGGCCATCCTGCTTGTGGTGATTCTCTCGGGCGTGTCCGTCTATTTCGGTATCAACGCCATGGACACGATGTCTGCTGCCAATCCTGCCGTGATGCAGGCGGCTCAGGCCCAGCCCAACGTCGAGGCGCAGGAGATGCTTTCTATGCTTGGCAACTTGCCTTTGGCCGAACTGGCCATCATGTTCCTGCTCATGTTTGTCGGAGGCTACCTCCTCTATGCGAGTTTCTTCGCTGCCACGGGAGCCAGTATCAACGAGCAGGAGGACAGTTCGCAGTTTGTCATTCCCGTCACGATGATCACCCTCTTCGGTCTTTACGCCGCCATGTATAGTGTCGAGAATACCGATGGTCCGCTGGCTTTCTGGACCTCTCTGTTTCCCCTGACCTCTCCCATCGTCATGATGGTGCGCATCCCCTTTGGCGTGCCCTTGTGGCAGGAATTGCTGAGCGTCGTCTTGCTCTACGCCACGGCCTTCTTCATGGTTTGGGCTGGTGGCAAGATCTATCGTGTCGGCATCCTCATGTACGGCAAAAAGCCGAGCATGAAGGAGATCATCAAGTGGATGCGCTACAAATGATGGCGGACTGACAAAGTGGTTCTGCAAGATCAGTAATCAGTAAGCAACAAAGGCTGCGTGGTGTCGAAAGAAGACCAGCGCAGCCTTTTCTGTCTGTGGCAAGCAGCTTGCTAAGGCGATCAGCTTTCTGTAGCAAGCAGTTTTCTGCGGCGAGCAGCTTTCTATGGCAAGTGGTTTGCTGTGGTGAGCGACTTGGTCGTATGTCTCTCAGAGATATTTCGCCCTGAGCACTTTGGGCAGTTTGCTGACGACCAGGTCGTGCGACTCCCTGATCCAGTCTCTTACCAGCGGTGTGGCCAATTGCTCATAATATACGTCGCTCCAATGCTTCTTGTTCCAATGGAAGGCTGGCGTCACCGCCTCATACTGCAGGCGCAACGTCTCGTTTCGATCGGGAGGCAATTTGCAGGCAAAGCGTGGCCCGCCCTTCCAGTCTTGTCCCTCTCTACCCAGCCAAAGGCACAGGAAGATTTTGCCTTCCACGCGGAAGGTGACATTGTCCTCGCCAAACGGTTGGTCTTCGGTCACGCCTGGCAGCGAAAGCGTATAGCTCCTTACTTCTTCTATATTCATTTGCTCTCTGATAGTTTTGCTCTCTGATAGTTTTGCTCTATAATTGTTTTGCTCTGTGATTATTTCTTGTTCGACTACAATCTCGACTACAATTTTCGACTGGAAAATCGACAGCAATTACGACAGCAATCTCGACTGGAAATTTGGCTGCAAAAATAATGCCAATTCTCGTAGGACCCGCATTTGTCACGCAGCGTGCTTTGTCACTATTTTTTCTTTTAAAGACTTTTTGTTTGTAATTTCTATAGATTGTCGATATTTAATTGTACCTTTGCCCCCCGAACGAACATCTAATCAATAGCAAATCATTATGGGAAAGAGAATAACCGACAAAGTGACATGGGTAGGCAAGATTGACTGGGAACTGAAGACCTTCCATGGCGACGAGCTTTCTACCCACAAGGGTACAAGCTACAATTCCTATTTGATCCGGGACGAGAAGACCGTCCTCATCGACACGGTATGGAATCCTTATGACCAGGAGTTTGTGGCCCATCTCAAGGAAGAGATCGACCTCCAAGCAATCGATGCCATCGTGGTGAACCACAGCGAGAGCGACCATAGCGGTGCACTGCCCGTGCTGATGCGCGAGATTCCTGATACGCCGATCTATTGCACGAAGAAGGCGGAAGGCATCTTGCGCGGACTGTATCATAAGGACTGGAACTTCCATAACGTGAAGACGGGCGACACGCTCTGCATCGGCGAGAACACGCTCACGTTTGTTGAGGCTCCGATGTGCCACTGGCCCGACACCATGGTGACCTATGCGGACAAGGAGGAAATCCTCTTTTCCAACGACGTCTTCGGACAGCACTACGCTACGGAGAGCCTCTACGACGACACGGTGAACCAGAAGGACCTGTTTGATGAGGCTGAGAAGTACTATGCCAACATCCTCAATATCTACAACCCGATGGTCAACCGCAAGGTGAAGGAAATAGTAGGCATGAACCTGCCTCTGAAGATGGTCGCTCCGTCCCACGGAGTCATCTGGACCAACCATATCGGCGAGATCGTAGAAAAGTATCTCCAGTGGTCAACCAACTATCAGGAGCACCAGATCACCATCATCTATGATACGATGTGGCAGAGCACGCGACGCATGGCCCAGGCCATTGCCGACGGCATCCGCGATTTCGACCCGACCGTCCGTGTGGTGTTGATGAATGCTGCCAAGAACGACAAGAACGACATTCTCGTCGAGGTGTTCCGCTCCAAGGCCATTATGGTGGGCAGCCCGACGGTCAATATGGGCATTACCTACGCCATTGCCGGACTCCTGGAAATGATCCACGGTATGAAGTGCAAGAACAAGAAGGCTGCGGCCTTTGGCTCCATTGGCTGGGGCGGCGGTGGCGAGAAGCGCATCCAGCAGCGATTGGAGGAAGCGGGCTTCGAGATTGCCGCCGAACCGGGCAAGCAGCTTTGGGCTCCCGACACGGAGGCTGAGCGCAAGTGGCGCGAATATGGCAAAGCCTTCGCCGCTGCCGTGCTTGGCGCGTAATAGTATAAAGAGGCTGTTATCCCAGCTATCATCTCAAAAGGCTGGCAAGGGAACAATTCCCCTGCCAGCCTTTTGAGCGTCTTTGTGAGCAACGTGTCGCCGTCTTGTTCTTATATCTTGTTGATTTGTTCCTGGGTCAGCCCTGTAGCTTTCAACACTTGTGAGACAGGTATGCCAAGGGAAAGAAGGTTGCGTGCTATCTCCAAACTCTTTTCCAATTCACCTTCTGCTCTTCCTTCCGCTATTCCCTGAGCTCTTCCTTCTGCTCTTCCTTCCGCTATCCCCTCTTCGTAGCCTTCGTAGTGGCTGGTATCAAAAATGCTTTTCATGTGTCGTATAGACTCCATGTGGCGAACGTACGCTCGCTTGTCATGGTCGGAGAGCGAGTCCACCCGTAGGCATTCGCGCGCCTCGGCGAGGCCTTCGGCCGTGGCCTTGTCGCTAATTTGTCCCGTTTTGAGAAATTCTATCCACTCGTCGAGTGGGGTAGTGGCCACTTTGTCAAAGTCGTTCACGCGCAGTATGTAGTATTCCGGAAACAAGTCGCCCGCCTCTTTTCTGCTCATAAGGCTCCGCTCATCGATACCGAAGAACTTCTTGTTCTGACGGACGGAGAGTTTGAGAATGTCATGTGGTTCATGCGCACCCCTAAATTCTGTCTTGCCGTGATACACATAGTCTTTGCCCTGGCCCAATTCGAAATAGACGATGTTGATGGAATAGACTTTACGCACCTTGTCGTAGGGGCTTCCCAGCCCAATATATTCCGTGATGGCCTTTGACACTCCGTAGAGCATGCGGTGGAAATAGGTGAGCTCGCGGTTGTTCTGCACCTCTATGATGCAGAGTTCTCCGTTCTCGTTCTCTGCCAATATATCCACTCGGTTGTATTTGTCGGTCTCGTCCTCCTGGTTGCTCTCGCTCTCAAGAAACCGTTGTATCTTAAACTTCTTTCCTATCAATGAGGACAGAAATCCTTCCAACACCGCATGATTGGCCTTGTTGCGTAGCAGGCGTTTCATCGCCCAGTCGAACCGTATGTAGTTTTCTCCGATTATCGTCATGTTTCTTGTCGCTTTTGGTTTTCAGCCGCTAAAATACGATTTTCCATCGAATCCACCAAATGTTTAGGCTACAAAAGTTGATAACGGCCGTTCTGAAAAGTTATTTCAGCTACTCTAAATAAGTTACTTTCGCAACCCCAGATAAGTTACTTTCGTAACTCTAAATAAGTTACTTTCGCTCGGCCAAGCCTTCGTAAAAGGGAAATTCTTTCCTTTTCCTTTGGCTTTGCGCTCGCTTATTCGTAACTTTGCAAAAATTTATAAGTGGGAAAAGAAATGGCGGAAGAAAACCATCGGATACTGCTTGACCAAATAGATTATCCAAGCGACTTGCGCAAACTGGAGGTGAAGGACCTGCCAGAGGTGTGTCGTGAGCTTCGCAGAAACATTATAGAAGAGGTGGCGGTCAACCCCGGCCACTTGGCTTCGAGCCTCGGTGTCGTGGAAATCACCGTGGCCGTACATTATGTGTTCAATACTCCCGACGACCGGATCGTCTGGGACGTAGGCCATCAGGCCTACGGCCACAAGATCCTGACCGGACGCCGTGAGCAGTTTAAGCTCAATCGGAAGTTGGGCGGACTTCGTCCGTTCCCGTCTCCTTTGGAGAGCGAGTACGACACGTTCACCTGCGGCCATGCTTCCAACTCCATCTCGGCGGCGCTGGGAATGGCCGTGGCGGCGAAGCTCGGCGGCAAAAAGACGGAAAACCGCCATGCTGTGGCTATCATTGGCGATGGTGCGATGAGTGGCGGACTGGCCTTTGAGGGACTCAACAATGTCTCCAGCCAGCCCAACGACCTGCTCATTATCCTCAACGACAACGACATGAGTATCGACCGGTCTGTGGGCGGTATGGAGAAATACCTGCTCAATCTGGACACGAACGAGACCTACAACCGTCTCCGCTTCAAAGCCAGCCAGTGGCTGCACGAGCGTGGCTACCTGAACGACGACCGGAGGAAAGGCATTATCCGACTGAACAATGCCCTGAAGAGTGCATTGGCCCATCAGCAGAATATGTTTGAGGGGATGAACATCCGCTATTTTGGTCCTTACGACGGCAACGACGTAACGGAATTGGTGCGTATCCTCCGACAGATCAAGGATATGAAGGGGCCGAAGCTCCTCCATCTTCACACCAAGAAGGGCAAAGGCTATAAGCCTGCCGAGGAGAGCGCGACGATCTGGCATGCTCCAGGCAAGTTTGATCCCGAGACAGGCAAGCGGCTGAAGAGTGAATCCGCCGAACCGCAGCCACCAAAGTTTCAGGATGTGTTTGGCGAGACGCTGCTGGAACTGGCGCGCCAAAACGACCGCATCGTGGGTGTTACCCCAGCCATGCCCAGTGGTAGCTCGCTCTCCATATTGATGAACGAGATGCCGACCCGCGCCTTCGATGTGGGAATAGCCGAAGGCCATGCTGTCACCTTCTCAGCCGGTATGGCCAAGGACGGGTTGTTGCCGTTCTGTGCTATATATAGTGCGTTTTCGCAGCGAGCCTACGACAGCATCATCCATGACCTCTCGATCCTCAACTTGCCCGTTGTGCTCTGCCTGGACCGATCCGGACTAGTCGGCGAAGACGGCGCGACCCATCACGGTGCGTTCGACATGGCCGCCCTTCGTCCAGTCCCCAATCTCACGATAGCCTCTCCGATGGACGAGCGCGAGTTGCGGCGGTTGATGTTCACGGCTCAGTTGCCCGACAAAGGATCCTTCGTCATCCGCTATCCGCGCGGCCGTGGTGTGCTGACAGACTGGCGCTGCCCGCTCACGGAGATAGAGGTGGGTACGGGCCGCAGACTGACCGAGGGCGATCCGAAGCCCGGCGACGTGGCCGTGCTGACCATCGGCCCTGTGGGCAATGATGTGCAGCGTGTCATCCAGACGCTGGCCGAGGAAGGCAATCCTCAGCATCACACGATTTTCCATTATGACATGCGCTTCCTCAAGCCGCTCGACGAGCGCATCCTGCAGGAGGTGGGCAGTCGTTTTGATCGTGTTGTCACCATCGAGGACGGTATCCGTACGGGCGGTATGGGGTCGGCCGTACTGGAGTGGATGAGCGACCACGGTTTTGCCCCACGCATGACGCGCCTCGGTATGCCTGACCGTTTCGTCGAGCAGGGCACGGTCGGCCAGTTACGCCACCTCTGTGGCTACGGCTATGAGGACATTAAGGAATTGTTGAGTAAGGAATAAATCAAGTATGAGGATAATTATAGCAGGCGCATTCGCCATCGGGTCGTATCTTGCCAAGTTGCTCTCCCGCAACAAGCAGGAGGTAGTGCTCATGGATCAGGACGAGGAGAAACTGGGCAAGCTGGCCATTGATTATGATCTGCTCACCATGCACGCCTCGGCCACCAGCATCCGTAGTCTGAAAGAGGCAAGGGTGGAGGATACTGACCTCTTCATCGCCGTCACGCCCGATGAGAGCTATAATATGACGGCATGTGGACTGGCGAAGGCGCTGGGTGCGAAGAAGACCGTTGCCAAGATCGACAGTTCGGAGTATGTGGATCCGCAGAACAAGGAACTCTTCCACGAAATGGGCATCAGCAGCATCATCTATCCCGAGATGCTGGCTGCCCGCGACATCATCAACGGTCTGAAAATGTCGTGGGTGCGGCAGCGATGGGATGTCCACGACGGTGCGTTGGTGATGCTGGGCATCAAGCTCCGCGAGACCTGCAAGGTGCTCGACAAGCCGCTCCATGAGATCTCGGGACCCGACGACCCCTTCCACGTAGTGGCCATACGCCGTCGCGGAGACACGATCATCCCGCGAGGAAGCGACGTGCTGAAGCTCTACGACCTCGCCTACTTTATGACCACACGCAACTACATCCCCTATATCCGCCGCGTGGTGGGCAAGGAACACTACGTGGATGTGAAGAACGTGATGGTGATGGGTGGTGGATCCACCGCAGTCCGCGCCATTCGCCAAATGCCGGAATACATGCAGGTGAAGGTCATCGAGAAGAGCGTGGAGCGATGTGAGGCCCTCAACAGTAAGTTTGATGATGACATCCTCGTCATCAATGGCGACGGTCGCGACCTTTCGCTGTTGAGCGAGGAGGGAATCCGCTCTACTCAGGCCTTTGTCGCATTGACAGGGAAGGCTGAGACCAATATTTTGGCCTGTCTGATGGCTAAGCGCATGGGAGTGAGAAAGACGGTGGCGATGGTGGAGAACGTCGATTACGCCTATATGGCGGAGAGCCTTGATATAGGTACGATCATCAACAAGCGCGCCATTGCTGCCAGCCACATCTATCAGATGATGCTCGACGCCAATGTCCACAACGTGCGCTTCCTCATGTCGGCAGATGCCGATGTGGCTGAGTTTGTCCCTGTACAGGGGTCGAAGGTGACGCGCCGTCCCGTCAAGGACTTGGGACTGCCCAAAGGAATGACCATCGGTGGACTGGTGCGCAACGGCGAGGGAATGCTCGTCTCGGGCAACACGCAGATCGAGGCAGGCGATAGTGTGGTGGTGTTCTGCCATAACGTCAGCGTCAAGAAGTTGGAGGGACTTTTCAACTGACCTCCTGCTTGTACAGACAATTAGCGTTTGGACAATAGTGCTGGCAATAAGTGTGCTGGCAATAAGTATAGTGACAATAGTGTACAGACAATTAGCATAGTGACAAAAAGCGCGATATGCTCAATACCAAACTTATTTCCAAAATCTTCGGATCGTTGCTGCTCATCGAGGCGCTGCTTATGTCCTGTAGTTTGGGCGTGGCCCTCTACTATGGCGGCAGCGACGTTATGCCCTTCACGTGGAGTGTCGTCGTGCTTATAGCCGCTGGTGTAGCTTTCCGCCTGCTGGGCCTCAAGGCTTCCAATGCGCTGAGCAGACGCGATGCCTATTTCGTGGTGACGACCGTCTGGGTGCTCTTCACGATCTTTGGCATGATGCCTTTCTTGATAGGCGGATATCTCCATTCGGTGACGGACGCCTTCTTTGAGACCATATCGGGTTTTACGACGACGGGAGCTACCATCATCGACTATCCGGAACGGCTTCCACGTGGCCTGCTCTTCTGGCGTTCCATCACCCAGTGGATTGGTGGTCTGGGTATTGTCTTCTTCACGATAGCCATCCTGCCCTCGTTTGTCGGTGGGTCTACGCGCGTCTTTGCTGCCGAGGCCACAGGTCCGATCGTCACCAAGCTCCACCCCAAGCTCAGCACGGGAGCCAAATGGATTTGGGCGGTCTATGCCGTGCTGACCATCTCCTGCTTCCTTTCTTATAAACTGTGCGGTATGAGCTGGTTTGATGCCATCAACTACGCCTTCACCAGTACGGCCACAGGAGGTTTCGCCACGGAGAGCGGATCCATTGCCACCTTCCGCTCCCCTGCAGAGGAATATGTCTGTACGCTCTTCTGCTTCCTTTCGGGTGTCAATTTCACGATGCTCTATGCTGCCGTGGCCCGCTTTCGCATAAAACAGCTCTTCCGCAACAACGAGTTTCGCTTCTATCTCTTCGTCGTCACCTCCTGCACCTTGTTTGTCATGGTGGAACTGATGTGGCACAACCACTACGACCTGGAGCGCGCCTTCCGCAGTGGTGTCTTCCAGGTGGTCTCCTTCATCACGACCACGGGCCTCTTCAGCGATGACGCTTCCAAATGGCCCCATGTCACGTGGTTTGCTCTCATCCTCTGTATGGTTGTCGGCGGTTGCTCTGGTTCGACGAGTGGAGGCATGAAGAGTATTCGCGCGGTGATGATCCTGAAGATTATCCGCAATGAGTTTCGCCAGATTCTCCATCCCAATGCCGTCTTGCCTCTCAATGTCGATGGGCACAACGTCCCCCAGTCGAAGCGCGTCACGCTCTTGGCCTTTGTCGGACTCTATCTGATCCTGGCCTTCCTTCTGGGATTTGCCATGATGGCCTGTGGCGTCGATTCTACCAACTCCTTCACTATTGCTATCAGTAGTATGGGCAATGTGGGCCCGACCCTGGGCCTTGAGATTGGTCCGACGATGTCGTGGGCACAGTTGCCCGATGTGGCGAAGTGGATCTGTGCGTTTCTGATGCTGGTGGGACGTCTCGAACTCTTCACCGTCCTCGTGCTCTTCACCAAGGCATTCTGGAAAGATAACTAACGGGTGTTTTTGGAGAGATAATTAACAGGGTCCAGGTTGACCTCCTCTTGATTCTACGACGCTTCTTGTTCCGATGACATCACCTTCTGCCGCTTCTCCCGCCGCCTCTGCGCCCCGTTTGCTTTGGATCGACCTTCTGCGTGGATTCTTGATGCTTGCCATCATCTTCGACCACACCGAGATCTGCTTCACGGGCGATAATATCGTTCCCTATAGGATGTACGTCCCCGACGTGCTGATGGCCTTTTTCTTTCTTTCGGGCTATCTCTTCTATCGTCCAGAGGGTTTCTGCCTGCGGCATAAGCTGCACTCGTGGCTGCGCGGAGTGCTCATGCCTTATTTTATCTTCACGAGTGCCCTGGCGCTTCCCAAGGCTTGGCTCCATGGAGCCGACGGATCGCTGTCAGATCTGCTGCTGACCATCCTCACGGGCCAAGGATCATGGTTTATTGCCTCCTTGGCCGTCGCCGAGCTCCTCTTTTGTCTCCTCCTGTGGCTGTCGCGTGCGCATTGGCGCTGGCTGGCCGGAGCAGGGCTTTTCGCCGTAGCCCTGGCCTATGGCTTCGGTACGCGTCGTCTGGCTTTTGAGGCCAACTGGTGGCACGTGAATGAAGCCGTCGTGGCCTTGCCCTCCCTTCTCCTGGGCTATATGGCCCATCGTTTCGATAAGCTCGGGACGCGCTGGCGACTTGGCCTTTTCGCTCTGCTGTTGGTGCTCTCCTTGCCTGTCAATGTCCTTGTGGCGAGTTCTTCGTGGCCTTCTGTCTTGGTAGGCGCGATCGTTCTTCCCCGCCTGTTTCTCGTCAAGAACGCGCTCTCCGTGCTCCTCCTCTATCTCTTCTTCACGATCTCGCAGCGCGACGGCGTGCGGTGGGTGGAGCAGATGCCTCGCTGGCTTGCTGCGATGGTGTCCTGGACAGGACGCCGATCCATCGTCTATTATTTCTTCAGTAGTGGCATTCCCACAGCCCTTACCGCCGTCTTTTCCCGCCTCGGCTACACCTACCGTGGTTGCTATGTCGAAGTCCTGGTGGTCTTTCTTCTTAATCTTCTTCTCATCACCCTCGTCACATGGGCCATCTATCGCTACCTACCGTGGACCACAGGCCGTAGGAAGCCGAACGGATAAGCATGGGAACGTGAGAAACCTAATGACCCCAAGCTCCAAGAAAAGCCCAATGGACAAGGGGAAAGATGAAGGATCAGGGGAGGCCCAATGGACAAAGAAAACATGATGGACAAAGGAAACATGATGGGCAAAGGGGAATGATGAGCAAAAGGAATGCTGATGGACATGAAAAAACGTGTCCAGCCCAAGGCCGGACACGTTCCCATTAATCTCATTTAAACTATGTTGGAAGCCCGCTTGCCAGGTTTGTCCCAGTAGGCTTCCTTTGTTGGCTTTACGACTTCTGACTTAGATGTCGAGCAGATTGATAGCCACACGGAAGTAGCCCTTGTTGGCCTCCGGGTTCCACATCATCTGCGAGGTGATCGGGAGGTTGGCCTTGCCTACCTTGAGCTTGTAGGTGCAGCCCAGGCGCACGTCGTTGACACCAGCCGACTTGCCATAGAACGTGGCACCGTCGTTCTCGTCATAGTTGCTGAGGGCGAAGTTGCCACCCACGCTGGCATCCACCTTCCAGTTGTCGTCCTCGTAGAAGGTGTAGGCAGCCTGCACGAAAGTAGAGTAGATGTTCTGCTTGTTGAGGTTGCCACGATCGCGGCCGGCCAGTACGGTAGCCCAGCTCAGCGTCAGAGGCAGACCATGCTGTGCGAAGTTGTAGCTGATGGCAGCGTCGAGGAAGTGGCCCGTCGTGCGAGCATCATAGTTGAAGTAGCGATACTGCTTGTCGTTGGCATAGATGCCGTCGGAGAAATTGTAGATGTCCCACACGGCTACGCTGAAACCTCCGATGGTGTAGCTTGCGTAAATGTCGGCCTCCTTGTAGTCGCCGTCCACCTGCATACCACCCCATGCGCCGAGGCGGAAGTGGTTGTTGTTGTCGGAGATGGCAAACTCGTTGTTGAAGGTCAGGCCCTTGGAAACCTCGAGTCCGCGCCACAGGTGTGAGGTCTCGAGACCAGCATTGTAGTGGAGCTTCTGAGCATTGATCGTTGTCGGGAGGGCGAGTGCTGCCAGCACGAACATACCCTTAAATATAGACTTCATCATAATGTTTGCTTTTTTCTTTACGGTTGAATGATTTTCTTTGCTATGGGATTAGCAGAAGTGATACAGTGAGGCCACGAGGGCAGCGAGTACAGCACCAGCGATCGGGCCGAGTACAGGCACCCATGAGTAACCCCAGCCACTGTCTCTCTTGCCCTTCATGGGCAGGATGGCGTGGGCGATACGCGGTGAGAGGTCACGAGCCGGGTTCATGGCGTAGCCAGTCACACCACCGAGCGACATACCGATGGAGACGATGACCATCGTCACAGGCCATGCGCTACTAGCGCCGATGTTGACCACGTCTGAGCCGTAGGTGCCAAAGCAGATGATCAGCAGCACGAGCACGAAGGTGCAGACCACCTCCTGGAGGAAGTTGAGCGGCTTGTTGTCGATGGCCGGCATGGTGCAGAACGTGCCGAGCTTGCCGTCAGGATCGTCCGTAGCATCGAAATGATCCTTATACATGATCCATACCAGGATGGCACCGACGAAACCGCCGATCATTTGGGCAACCGAGTAGGGCAACACATTCTCCCAAGGGAACAAGCCAGCGGCAGCCAATCCGATGGAGACGGCCGGATTGAGGTGAGCACCCGAGGCGTGGGCCACGAAGACACCCGCCATGACGGCGAGACCCCATCCGAGCGTGATGACGATCCAGCCACCACCCTGGCCTTTACTCTTATTCAGTCCCATACAAGCGCAGACACCATCACCGAGGAGGACCAAGATCAGCGTACCCAAGAATTCGAGGGCGCAGTTGTAAAGCAATGTAGAATCCATAATTTCGTTTTTTTGTGTAGTTGATAAATGTTGTTTTTGTCAAATGATGCAAGAATACCGGCCCCCTCCCTTTGTTAACGATTCGTCGGGAGGGAGCCCGTATGTGTGAGTGTGGTTTACTTGCGGCTCAGCGTGCGCTGGATCGCATCCTTCCAGCCCTTCTTGGCCTCTTCTATCTCGGTCGTTTCGCCAGCCGGCTCAAAGGTGCGCTCCACCTGCCACTGCTTCTTCACCTCGTCGATGTCCTTCCAGAAGCCCACAGCGAGACCAGCGAGATAGGCAGCACCCAGGGCGGTGGTTTCCGTGATCTTCGGACGGATCACGTTAATACCCAGCAGGTTGGCCTGATACTGCATCAGCAGGTTGTTGCGGCTTGCACCACCATCTACCTTCAGCTCCGTGAGCGGGGCGTTGAGGTCGCGAGACATGGCCTGTGCAATGTCATAGGTCTGGAAAGCAATGCCGTCGAGGGCAGCACGGGCGATGTGAGCCGCCGTTGTGCCACGGGTGATACCCGTAATAGTGCCGCGGGCGTAGGCATCCCAGTAGGGCGCAGCCAGACCCGTCAGAGCCGGGACAAAGCGGACACCACCGCTATCGGGTACGGTAGAAGCCAGCGTCTCCACGTCGGACGACTTCTGGATGATGCCCAGTCCGTCGCGCAGCCACTGCACGACCGAACCGCCGACATAGATAGATCCCTCCAGTGCGTAGTTCACCTGGTCGCCGATCTTCCAGGCCACAGTGGTGAGCAGGTTGTTTTTCGACATGACCGGCTTGTCGCCCGTGTTGAGCATGACGAAGCAGCCCGTGCCATAGGTGTTCTTGATGGCACCCGGCTCCAGACACATCTGTCCGAAGAGGGCCGCCTGCTGATCGCCAGCGATACCGGCGATGGGCACCTCGTGGGCGAAGATCGTGGTCTTGGTGTGGCCATAGACCTCCGAGCTTGACTTCACCTCCGGCATCATGGAAGCCGGAATGTCGAGCAACTTCAGCAGCTCCTCATCCCACTTTAGGTCGTGGATGTTGAAGAGCATCGTGCGGCTGGCGTTGGTCACGTCCGTCACGTGCACCTGTCCGCGGGTCAGACGCCACACGAGCCATGTGTCGATGTTGCCGAAGCGGAGCTTGCCCTTCTCGGCGCGCTCGCGGGCTCCGGGCACGTTGTCGAGGATCCACTTGATCTTCGTGCCTGAGAAATAGGCGTCGATGATCAGACCTGTCTTCTCGCGAATTCTGTCCACCAATCCCTGCGCCTTGAGCTTGTCACAGTACTCAGCCGTACGGCGGTCCTGCCATACGATGGCGTTGTAGATCGGCTCGTCGGTGTCGATGTCCCATACCACGGTGGTCTCGCGCTGGTTGGTGATACCGATGGCGGCGATGTCCTTGCCGTTGATGTCGATGGCCGAGATGGCCTCGGCGATGACGGCAGCCTCAGACGACCAGATTTCGTTGGGGTTGTGCTCCACCCATCCCGGCTGCGGGAAATGCTGTGTGAACTCCTTCTGAGCTACTGAGCAGATCTGACCGTTGTGGTCGAAGACGATGGCGCGAGAACTGGTTGTTCCCTGGTCAAGTGCCAAAATGTAATTTCCCATAATCAATGTACTTTAGTTATTTGTGTAATTGTAAAAAGCTCTGTTTTAGAGGGCAACTTTTATGCCTTGTTGAGACGTCGCGTCTCTTCCACGTCGAGTGCCTCAGCGATGGTGGAGATGGGATTCTTCACCTTTCTCGAGGTTGACATTTCGATCTGCCACTTGCAGGTCTCGCAGTCGGTCGATACGAAGTCGGGCTTCAGTTCCTCGATCTGCTTGAAGAGCGGTGCTCCGATAGCCTGGCTTCGCTTGTAGTTCTCCTTCTTGAATCCGTAGGTGCCCGAGATGCCGCAGCAGTTGCTGTCGAGCAGCGTCAGTTCCACGCCCGGGATCATGCGGAGCAGTTCGGTGGAGTAGATTGCCCATCCCATGCGCTCCATGTGACAAGCCGTGTGGTACGCCAGCTTCTGGTGGAAGTCCTTGCGGAAGGCCAGTTTGATCTTGCCCGACTCCACCATGCGGTAGAGCCATCTGGTGGCCAGCGAGAGATGCGGCGCCACGTCGTCGTTGTCAATCTTGAGCAAGTTCTTATACTCGTCACGCATCGTGAATGTACAGGTCGAACTGGTCGTGAGCACGTCGTCGCCCGCGGCGATGGCCTTGCGCATGGAGTTCATGTTGAGTTCTCCCTGCTTCTTGGCCTGGTCGCTCAGTCCGTTGGCTACGAGTGCCACACCGCAGCACTTCTCCTTCTCCAGCAGGCGCACGCCATAGCCGCAGGCGTTGAGGATCTTCAGCAGATCTTTCGACAGTTGCGGGAAGTTGTAGTTGGCGTAGCAGCCGTGGAAGTAGGCCACGTGCTTCTTGTATGCCTCCTGCTCTGCCGCGTGCTTCTTGTACCACTGCTCGAAGGTCTGGAACGAGTAGGACGGGAAGGTGCGGTGCTTGTCGATTTTCAGCACGCTGTCCATGACCGCCTTCACCGGCTTCAGTCCCAGGGCGAAATTGGTGATGGGTGCGAAGTTGTGGGCCAGCGTTCCGACGAAGTCCGTGTTGGCCAGCATGCGGTCGCGCAGCGAAGGCTTGGCCGTGCTATATTTGATGCGCGCCTCCTGTATGAGGTCGGCTATCTTGACGTTCTCCGGGCAAGCCACCTCGCAGCGCTTGCAGTTGAGGCACAATTTCAGTTTCTCGTCGAAGAACTGTGCCCCCTTCAGGCGGTAGCGTTCGTTGTCCGGACCCGACTGTTTCGGTCCGGGATAGTTTGGCTCTACCGCCGACACCGGGCAGTAGACCGTGCAAATGGAGCACTTCAGGCACTGCTCGAAGTTGTGTGTGCTCTTGCTTTCCTTCTGTATCTGTATGGATTTTGCTTCTGCCATGATATTTTTCTATTTACTAAGAATGTTGTGTGCGACCTCCAGGGCTGTGAGCATGGCCACACCCGTCGCGTCATCCAGTTTGATAGAGTTGTGTCCGCCGAGCACCGATCCTGCTGCGTAGAGGTTTTCGATGGTCTTTCCGTCGATCGTCGCGTGGAGCTTCTCGTCGGTCTTCACGCCGAAGGCCATGTAGGGCTGCGCGTCGAAGACATAGTCGGCGTGCCAGTCGGCACGGTTTTTCTCTGCCAGGACATCGAGTCCGAACACTGGCTCGTAGATGCCCTCGTAGTTGCTTCTCAGTCCGCGGCTCTGGAACGATCCGGAGCAGAGCACGTAGTGGTCGGCCAGGAGCAGTTCGTCGGCGAGGTTCTCCGTCTCGACGGAGGCCACCTTGGAGCCTACGATCTTGCCGTTCTTGACCGTGTCGCTGCGGAAGTAGCGGCCGCCGAGCTGCTGCAGGCGCTTGATCAGCTGCATTTGGATATGCGTGCCCGGCACCGAGGGCGGCATGGTCGCCACAAACTCAATGGGCTTGCGGACCAATTTGCGCAGGCGGGCGATGGTCTCGGCCTGCTGCGTCAGTCCCAGCACGGCGGGCAGAAGAATCACCTCTCCCGAGGCGTTGAGCGAGTTGATAGCCCCAGCCACCTCGGCAAGGTGCTCGTAGTCGCTCAGATACTTGGCGATGTTGGTGGCACGCAACTCACAAGGCGTGTGGCGTGCAAAGTCGAGCGTATCGGTGGCAAACTCCTTCAGTTCCACCTCCACCTTGAGTCGGCGCAGGTTGTCCACTAGAAACTCCGTGGGCAGGTCGAGGTAGCCACGGATGTTGGCCACCGTCACCTTCTTGTATGGCAGTTTGTCAGCCTCCTGGCTCGTCACCAGTCCTTCCATCGTGAGCCATGCCGGCTTCGTCAGTCCGATGGGGGTCAAACGGAAGTGGTTGGCCTTGGCCTCCCCCTTCATCTTCAGTCCCGCCTCGGCCAGCAGCTGTGCGGCCTCCGCGGCCCGTGCGGCCTTGTCGCCGACGCGGTGGTAGGGGTGTGAGGCGGGCAGTTGCTCCATCGCCTCCAGCGGACTGGCCACGGTGTTACCCTCCGCGTCATAGCCCAAAAGGCTGATGGAACCCGAGTTGAAATGCAGGGTGCTCTGTCCTGCTCCGATGACGGCCACGCGCTGGCCGCCCTTTGCCAAGGCGATGCCGCAGGTCAGTCCCGACAGTCCGCCTCCTATAATGATTGTATCGTATCTCATCGTGCTACCTCCTTGTTGTTTCCGGCCACGCGGTTGATGCCGCAGAGGCCCTCGTAGATCATGGATGTGAGTTGTGCCTCGGCCAGCGTGTCGCCCCAGGCCACGGGCTGCATGCCCTTCCAGCGCTCGGCGATAAAGGACGCCAGGTCGCACTGCGCCTCCTCGGCTTTCATCTTGGTCACGCGACAGAGCACGTTGGCTCCTCTGCAGGCGCAGAGCTCTCCCTGGCACGTTCCCATGCCCAGGCGGGTGCGGCGGCGGAGGTTGATGAGGTTGTGGACGTGCAGTTTCTCGGCGGCAAACTTCACCTCGCCGATCGTCACGTCCTCACACTCGCAGACCAGCGCGTCGTCGATGCTGTTGCCCGTCGGCACGTCCTTGGTCATCGTGCCGTGGCGTCCCTCAGCGGCGTAGAGGCTCACGGTCTGTGCGTTCTTGCTCGTCGTGTGCTCCGGCAGCGGCTCTTCGCTTCCGGGCAGCGGCGTGGTGGCCGTCTCGCACTTCTTGTCCACACCCAGCTTCTTGCAAGCCAAATCCGTAGCCACTTCGGCCATCATGCGGTAGGTCATCATCTTACCACCCGTGATGGTGATGAATCCCTCCAAACCGTCTCGTGTGGCGTGGTCGAGCAGCACGATGCCGCGGCTGATGGACCGGCCCGACGGGTCGTTGTCGGCTGCCACGAGGGGACGCACGCCGCAGTAGGCGCGGATCACGCGGGTGGAGGCGCAAGCGGGAGCCAGGTCGATGGCGCCGCGCTCCAGGATATCTACTTCCTCCTGGGTGATCTTGAGGTCGTCCACCGTCTCAAACGGTACGCGGTCGCTCGTCGTTCCGATCACGCAGACCGTGTCGTCCGGCACGAGAATATCGGCGTTGGCCGGTTTGCGGCAGCGGTTGATCACCATGTTGTTGACGCGGTGGCCGAAGATGAGCAGTGTGCCCTTGGCCGGAAACATATTGACCGTGATGCCAGCGAGCTTGGCCACCTCGTGCCCCCAGATACCAGCAGCGTTGATGACCAAACGGGCGTGTACGTCCTGCTCCTCGCCGTTGCGGTTGTTGCGCAGATGTACACCCACCACGCGTCCGTTCTCGATCAGCAGGCTCAGGGCCTCGTGATACGTCAGCGTGTCGGCGCCATGACGGCGCGCGTCGATGATGTTGGCCGTAGTGAGGCGGAAGGGGTCTATCGAGGCGTCGGGCACGCGTACCGCACCGATCAGATCGGGATTGACAGCGGGTTCGATGCGGCGTGCCTCCTCAGGGGAGATGACGTCTGCGCGGATGCCCGCCTTGCGGCAAGACTCTACGAAAGTGGCCTGATAGTTGAGGTCGTCCTCAGGCAGTGTGATGAAGAGACCGTCGGTCTCATCGACGCAGTGGCGTGCTATCTTGCGCAGCGTCATGTTTTCCTGAATACATTCTTTGGCCGACTCGCCATCCGTCACGGCATAGCGTGCGCCGCTATGCAGCAGACCGTGGTTGCGTCCTGTGGCTCCATTGGTGAAGTCATACTTCTCGACGAGCAGCACGCGCAGGCCTCGCATCGCGCAGTCTCGTGCTGTGCCGGCTCCTGTAATGCCGCCGCCGATGATGATGACATCATACTCTTGTTTCTTGTTTCTATCCATTGTCGTGTGGTTTAGGTCTCCTAAACTCCTTGTTTTTGTTGTATTCTAATCTTGGTTCATGCAGGTCTTGTGGTTTGATTCGGCAGATTCTTGCATGATTGCAGTCTCTTTCTTATCGAAACCCAACCTTCGTTTTTGCAGTACAAAGTTAGGAATATTTTCCAAAACGGCCCAAATAAATTAACTACAATTAACAAAAAGGTTTCGATTTATCTTTACTTTGCTTCCGTTTCAACGATTGTTCGAAATCGACAAGTGTAAACTGTGGAATGTATGTTTTGGTGTTTTCTTGCCCCGTAATGCGCATTTGTATGCGAAAACCACCTGTTTTGGCTGACATTTTGTAAAGTTGTCGCTTTCTTTTTGAAAATAGCACATAAATGAAATCATTTTCTCTATAATTGTTATAAACACGCCTTTTTGGCGATGAAAACACAAAATATAGAAGAAATGAGACGCTTCGCCGAGCCATGAGTAGCTCCGGGCTTGGCGGCTGCTGCCCATGGCGGGTGACGAAACGTCTCTTGGGTCTTGTTTTGACGACTACGAAATCCTTAACGGCATGATGACATTACGGCATGATGACGCTTATGCTACGACGACGTTCGTCGTCAGTTTTCTATAGACTCCCTTGTCTATCCTTTCGACCAAGCCCTGTCGCTCCCATCGGCAGAGCATGGAGATGACCCTGGCCCGGGCCACGTCAAATCCTCTTGTGCTGACCGTGGTGCAGTAGGCATCCTCCGTGTTGAAGTGTTCGCCCAGTTGCTCAAAGATGGTGTCGTTTTTGGTTTTGCGGCTGCGCAGTTTTGCCTTCGGTGCATAGGCAGCCGATCGAAACGCCATCTCGATGCGCTCTTTGAAGAAGTACATCGCGTTGTCGATCATGTAGTCGGCCAGCACGTCGAAGGCCGCGAGCATCTGCGGCGTCTGCTGGCGCAGGATCAGCTTCTGCCACAGCGTGGGGTCGCCCTTGAGCCGCGTCTCCGCCCCCTGCATTCCGTAGCTGTTGATGAGCCGCTCGGCCACGCGGCAGAGCATCAGGCAGGTCATCATGCGCATGGCCGTGGGGCAGGTGCGGAAGCGCTGGCGCGCCAGCGTCTTGTCGTCGTTCTTGATGCTCTCCAGTCGGATCTGCTCCAACCACTGTCGCCCCCTCTTCTCCAGCAGGGGCAGCCTGACGTCGCCGCTCATGAACGGCAGCAGATGGGCCACCTGCTGTATCTTCGTCTCCTGGTCCTCCGTCAGACGGTAGAGGCTCTCCGAGAGCGGCGAGAAGGTGTTGTCGGGCGTGCGTGCCAGGGCCAGTCGGCTTTGAAAGCCGTCCGTATAGTTGGTCACGACACGATAGAGCGCGTCGGGCGTGCCACACATCACGACGTTCCACAGCAGTTTGTCGATGTGCACGTTGACGGCCTCGGCCGACTTCGCCTCGCGGTCGTAGGGCGTGCCGTCGTAGGCCTGTCGCAGCATGACGGAGAAGTCGCTCATCGCCGTGCGCCACTTCTGCGAGACGGTGTCGGCCTCGGGTGTGAAGGAGAAGGCGTGCTTGCCCCGGGTGTTGGCCAGTCTGTCGGCCAGGTTGGCCACGGTGGTGTTGAGCGTCAGCCAGCGCACGGGATACTTCGGGTCCTCGGGCTGCTCCTTCTTGTTCTTGGCCGCCCGCTTTCGTGCGCGCCATTCCTCCTCGGCCTGCAGATAGCCCTTGTCCACCATTTTCACCTCCGCGAGCCAGGCCGCCACGATGGGGTCGATGCTGCCCTTGCCCGAGGCGAAGTCGCCGGCTATGTAGCTGATGAGGTTGAGCTGCGACCACTTGCCGTGGATGTCGACGCGCACGCCCGTGGCGAGCATGCCGATGGCCGGCGTGATGGCGAAGATGGCGGGCATGGCGAGGTGTGGGCCCACGGCGCTGATGCTCTCCCTCACGCCCTGTGGCATCTGGGGCAGCTCGTTATAATAGAAGAGGTCGTCCTGCTCCATGGCCTCGTCGATGGAGACCACCTCCCTGCCCTCGACGATCATGTCCTGGCGCACGGCCTCGACCACCTCCTTCAGGCGCCGTGGCATCTGCGTCTTTCTCTCGCCCAGCGCCGAGTCGATGCAGGAGAGCTTCTCGGCCTCGGCAAATCCGTCGTAGCAGGGGATGACGCGGTCGAGCACGGAGCGGTCGAAGCCGCAGATGTGGCGCAGGTTGACGGCCAGCTCGAAGGTCAGCGTATTGCGATTGGACTTCGAGGGCGTTTTGCCCTGGTTGTAGAAGGCCCACCACTTCTTGATGATGCGGTCGTAGGGGACGCCATCGTAGTTCAAGGGGCTCGCCCCTTCGCTCGTCTTCCCGGCCTGCTTGCCTTCCTGCTCCTCCCAGTCCTCGCCTTCCTCCGGCGAGCCGCTTGCTGGTTGGGTCGTTGTCTTTGGGCGCGCGAAAGATGCCTCTTGCCCCGTGAAGGACGTCTCCTGGTCCGTTGAAGTTGCTTCTTGGTTCGCGAAAGTGGCCTCTGAATCCGTGAAAGTAGCCTCTTGGCCCGTGAAAGCTCCACACTCCCCGTTGTCGAAGAGGTCCTCGTGCAGGTAGAGCAACTCCTCGGACGTGGTGGCGAAAAATACGCGGGTGATGTCTTTCGCCCCTGCATCGTACTCCACGCCCAGCAGGTCGGAGGCCCAGCGCAGGTTGGCCTCCTGGTCCATCTCGGGATGGCGGCGGAAGACGACGTGCAAGCCGCCTCCGCGCGCGCTGCGCTCCAGCATGAGCAGGCCCAGCTCCTCCTTCTTGTCGATGGCCGTAGCGGCTATTGCATTCACCTCGTCGGCGCTCAGATGGTCGATGTCCATGCCCACCGACTTGCTCAGCCGCGTCGCGCCTTTGAGGCACCCGTCCTCCGTAGGCAGGCAGCTATAGTTGAACTGCACCAGCTTGCGCTTCGCCGCGGCCACATCCGTATCCTCCTGCGGATGGCGGATCAGCGTGAGATTGCGCACTTGCGTCTGGCTGTCTCTGTATCGACGGTAGCCCTCCTCGGTCTCCACGGCCTTCATCATCTTGTGGCCCTGCTGATAATATATTACGTGTACACTCATGATAGTTTCTTTCTCCTTTCTTTGTTATTTCGTCAGTTGTTCATTGAGCAGGGCGTCGATGGCGTTCTGCGCCTCGTCCATGATGGCCTGGGCGATGACCACGTTCTCCGTGCGGAAACACTTCAACGTCAGCTGCAGGACGTCGTCCTGCGTCCTGCTTCTGCGCCCGTGAGCGAGCTTGCGGATGAGCACGCTGCGGCTCTTTGGTTTCGTCCGTGGCACGAAGTCGAACGTCCCGTCGCTCATCTGCTGGCAATGGCTGCCATGGTTCTCGTTGCCATTGTTGGTTTTATTGTTCTTATTCATAACTGTATAGTTTTTTTATCCTCAAATGGAGGGCGTCTAAAGTTGTGTCGTGTTGTTTCGATGAGGCCTGCTGAGTAGGTCTTTTTATTCGCCTGATTCCTCCATATTTCGGATGATTCTTTTTTGTGCGAGAAGAGACGTGGATTGTTGCGCGCTTTACCATGGAATATCCTCCTCGTACTCAACTCAGGTGTTTGCCATTTTCTTTGTTTACAAAATTGGCCCTTGGGCCAATCCTGTTAATGACGATTAATGTTTCGATTAATGTTTCGATTAATGACGATTAATGTCTCGATTAACGTCAGTTTAATGTCTCGATGAATGATGATTAGTGTGAAAACAAAAGTCAGATTCATGCAATAGTCTCACTACCGTGAGACCCTGTGAATGTGAAATACGCATAGTTCTCTTTCTTGTTTTACGTCGCGCCTTTTCGCGACCCTTTGTTATTGACCTGTTACTTTGCCAGCTGGCGGGCGCAGGAGGCGAGACGGCGCTATGAGGGCTATAAAGACCAGCACCGTCAGCGGGCCTCGTTGGTCTCAACTGACGGTGCAAAGGTAGGTCAATCCCCGCTCCCTTGCAAGGAAAATGGGCTCGGGTGAAAGTTGGTGAAAGAAAAAGTGAAAGAAGTCCACTTTTTCACCTTTTTGGTGAAGAAAAAGGGGTGAAAAGGGGGCTTTTTGGTGAAAGTGGTGAAAGTTTTGGTGAAAGAAGTCCACTTTTCACCCCTTTTGGTGAAAGTTAGAGACAGTTTGGTGAAAGTTTTGCTGAAATCTTTTGTGAGAATTCGCCGAGAGGGTGGTGGGCTTTTGAAGAGAATTCGCTGAAGTTTGCCAAAAAAAACAGGATGCTACCCCTGCGCCTCCCCGCATTGGACCCACAAACAGCCCACCAGCGCGACATCGATTTACAGGGCATCATACAGTCTGGTCGTAATGTCATTATGTCATCATGCCGTAATGTCATCATGCCGTTAAGGATTTTACAGGGAAACGCTGTATGTGGGCTCAAAGAAATAGTATATAATATTATATACTATTTCTTTGACTTCTCATATCCCTCTTTTTCTTAACGGCATGATGACATGATGACATTACGGCATGATGGCATTTTGCATCGTTGGCAAAACTTGCCAATCGGTTGTGATCCTTGCG
The DNA here is from genome assembly GCA_003447235.1 of Prevotella sp. Classification (GTDB taxonomy): domain Bacteria; phylum Bacteroidota; class Bacteroidia; order Bacteroidales; family Bacteroidaceae; genus Prevotella. The sequence goes on along the minus strand of DLZV01000041.1, from coordinate 55,378 downwards.
CCAATCAGTTGCGAGCCTTGTGCCAATCAGTTGTGGTCCTTGCGCTAATCAGTTGCGATCCTTGCGCTACAGACTCATGGAGAGCTCCCTGAGGCCCGCTCTTACGACAACGACGAGGGATAAGCAACCATCGGCGTCGATGATAAGCAACCATCGGCAAGGTCTCCATTTTGTGGTCAAACCCTGCCCTCGGGATCGTGTTGCCACAGTCGTAGAGTCAAGTGGGGTAAAATAAACAGCCTTGCGATTCGATGATTACGATTTGTGAACCATTATGAACTTGTATGGCTCAAAACTATTCTTTACTTTTGCAACATCAATACCTATCGTATCCTGAATGGCAACATCAGATGCGACCAACAAGTTTTATTGCCTATTGCCTATGAGTAAAGTGTTTCAAGTATGGCCTAAGCGCATCAAGCGCTCCAATGGCACCGTTCTCACTCCCGATATGGAAGTGACGGTAACGACCTTGCAGCACACCACCACTCCATTCTACAATGGAGCCAAAGAGCTGCAAGAAGTCTATATGCGCATCTACGCCTTCGACTACAAGAAGGCATGTTGCTATCCAAGTGATTTTGAATTTAGGAAGTTAGATTAAAAAGAAATCTATAAATCATTGCTTATTAAGCAATGATGAAAAATGAGCACTTATGGTTAAGTTCGTTAATAAAATTTCCGAATCGTCTTGTCGTTTCTACGACTTTATTGAAAGTGTTGTGAAAAATTCGCGTGCATACTTCGATAATACAGACGAGGGGTATAGTATTTATTGTGCTAATTATCTGAATGAAAATAGATTTGATGAGGAGGAAAAACTCATTCTTTCAGTTTTCAATTCTGATGAAATCTCAAATCAGACCCTTATTTATGGTGCTATTTGTTTGCAACCATATCAAGAAACTGACTCACATTTAATTAGTGGTCTGTTGATTACTGATGAGCGTATTTTTGTTCGTTTGTATGTTACAGATGATCAAGAGCATGATTTTGAGTATTATTACTATTGTGAATGGAGTCAACTGGCCTCTGCCGAAAGGTCTACTGATGACGATGGAGACGATATCGTTGTCTTGAATGATAATGAAGATGATGAAGCATGCTATTTGCATGCGCAGCTGTTAGGAGGTCGTTTTGATGATATGACAATATCCTCTTTGTGGATTCACTTTTTAAATGATGCAATCCGTGAGGCAAGACAAGGGTCCGTGGAAGGTAATCAAATATATACAGGATTTATGTCGAACACACTGTTGTTTAAACCGTTTGTCTCATGGCCTGATCGTGTACACTTAGGACTGAATAAAGTAGATGCGATTTCGAATAAACTTCTTAATGAGATTACATTGAGAAGAGATGAGCATCTGCTATGGGTGTCGCGTCATAAGGCTAATTGGAAGGCAAAAAACGATGATGAGAAACTCCCGTCTGGTTGTATCATTACAGATCAACGCATTTGCTATTTCGATCTATGTGATAAGAAAAAAAGCTTTAGCGTAGCCTGGAGTGAGGTCGCAGCAATAAAGCACATTGTGAATAGTTTCTACATCCAAAAGTCATTAAATGCAACACGCTCTGACTTGAAGATTAGCGACTATGCATTGTTTGACAGAGAAGTTGAAAATTCAAGCCCGGTTGTTGCGTTTTTAAAGGGTATAGTCTCAACGAATAAAGCACAAAATGCAAAAATAACTCATGATCAATCCGAACGGTTGTCGTATGAAGAAGAACGAGCCGTTCTGAAAAATGAGAAAACCAAAGAGAAAAAAGAAGGTAGAGTGGCTTCTTCCAATGTAACGCATGAGTCGGTTGATGCATCATCAGATAAGAACAAGTCTAATCATAGTTTGTCTTCTCAAAATGATATCAAGAAGGCTTATAAGACTTTGCATGATATCTTGCAAAGTACTCAGTTGGACGTCTTTGATTTAAATGGAGTAAATTCACAGTTTAATACTGTGAAGGAAAAAATAGCCTTTGCGTTTGATTCGAAAATAAAAGAAGCTAAGAAAGAATTGGATGTTGCTTTGAAGGATACTGTGTGGGATAATCTTGTTATAGCTTTCTTTGGAGAAACAAATGCAGGTAAGAGTACAATTATCGAGACATTTAGAATCCTATTCGATGATAAACGTAAGAAAGAGGATGGTCTTATTGTGGGTGATGGCAGACATGACTTTACAAAGACTTATGATGAATATCATTTGTCTATTGCTGGGCATCCTTTTACTTTAATAGATGTTCCCGGTATAGAAGGAAATGAAGCAGAGTTTAAAGATGTGATAAAAACAGCTTTACATAAGGCTCATTGTGTCTTTTATGTTCAAGGACATAATAAGAAACCGGATCGAGCTACAGCTGAAAAAATCAAGAAATATTTAGGAGATTGGGTAAAGGTATATTCTATCTATAATGTGCGCGGTGGTGTCAGCAATTATGACGAAGAAGAAGAACGAGAAACATTGATAACACCAGGTGTCTTAAAGGCCGAAAGTTTAATACGGGCAGAATTTAAAACTATATTGGGTGATGTTTATGCAGGGCATGTAACCTTACAGGGACTGTTAGCTATGTCTGCTAAAGCATCATTTTCTTCTAAGCGAGAAGATTTGATAAGAGGACAACAAAAACTATTGAAGTATTTTGGTGGTTCTGCTGATAAAGTTTTGGAGTTTAGCCAATTCAAGACTTTGACAACTCTCGTTGAGCAGAAGGCTTCAAATTTCAAGTCTGAAATCATCGAAGCTAACAAACAGAAATTGGTATCTTTAGCCAGTAATATAGCCGCAGACATTGAGCAAGTTATGGAATCTCAGAAGAGCTATTTAGCCAATTTGGACTCAAACCTACGAACAATAAATCGAGAGGTTTGCAATAATAGTATGGATTCTGCTTTGAGAAACATAACTAACAAGACAAAAAATGCTATTTCAAGTGCCTATGGCGAATTGAAAGCAGGGATTTTTGATCTTATAGATAATGAACCAAGTAATATTAATCAATTAGCAGAACAGTACCAAGAAGATGTTATAGAGAATTTAGAGAATCGTATTAAGTCTATTGTTAACGATGAATTAAAAAAAGTTCGTAATACTGCAAATCGAAAGATAAAAGATTTGGATGGTGTAAACATAAAGCCAATACAATTCAATCGAACTGTTGAGGTTGGTGCTGATATTGATTTCTCTGGTGCGTTAGAAGAATTGGATATTGATTTTAGCGATGTTCTTTCATGGACAGCTAAAACTGCTGGGACTGCTGCAGCTGGAGCTGTCGTAGGCTCTTTCATACCTGTTGTGGGTACTTTAATAGGTGCAGGTGTAGGAGCTGTTGTCGGTGGCATTGCTCATGCATGTTCTGGAGATGGAGGAAAGGCTGATGCTCGAAAAAGTGTATCTGATGCAATAAGTAAAGCAACTCAGCGAGCTAAAAGCAATGTAAATTCAATATTGGCACCAGTTATTAGAGATGTAGAAACCCAAAAGCGCCAATTAAGTAATTCTGTCAGGACTGAATTGGCAAATATTGAGGAATTACAAGAAACTCTTGATGCTTTTGATGTTGAAATGTCTGAATTTGTAGGTGAATTAAAACATAAACGCTATGGAAGAATTTAATATAAAAAGCAACAAATTGCAGAAACTAACCGCGTTGAAACAACTTCTGCAAAAAGGCGTGGAGTATATACCCGAATTGCAATCTTATCTTGGTAAGATAGATAGTATAGTGGATTCCATAAACGATGGAGAAATAAGCGTTGTCTTGTTGGGTAGTTTCTCTGATGGAAAGACGAGTGCTATTGCTGGCCTATTGGGTAGATTGGAAGACAACATGAAGATTGATAATGACGAGTCTTCCGACGAACTTACCATTTATCGCCCTAAGGATCTGAAAAAGGGATTCAAGATAGTTGATACTCCAGGACTGTTTGGAACAAAAGAAAGGGAAATAAACGGTCAGAATATAAAGTTCTCTGAAATTACAGAACGTTATATTTCTGAGGCTCATATTATTATATATGTTTGTGATGCAGTGGTTCCGTTGAAGGAGAGTCATGTTGAGATAATTCGTCGTGTTATGCGTGATTATCATAAACTTGACAATACCATTTTTGTAATAAATAAAATGGATGAAGCTGGTTATGACCTATTGGACGAGTACGACTTCGATAATGGATGTAAGATAAAGAAAGAGAACCTTATTTCTCGTTTGCGTAGTACTATAAACTTGACTCCTGACGAGGAGAAACGTTTGCATATTGTATGTATTGCTGCGGATCCAAAAGGAAAGGGTTTGCAACATTGGTTCTCTAAGATAGACAGTTATTATGAGCGTTCACATATTAAGGATTTGAGAAAATGCGTAAATGCAGTAGTCAATAATGCCGATACTGATAAGTTATCTTCTTCTTCTTATGAAACATCTGTTTCTGAGGTGATTGATGGATTGCACAAAGCAATAGCATGTACAGAAAAACCTGTATCGAAGGCAATCGCCAAAATGGAGCGAGACTGTACTGAGATAAAGGAGGATGGCAAGCATCTGAAGTCTGAACTTACATTATCACGTAATGAACTTCGTCAAGCTATTAATGAAATAAAGAACGACGCTATTCGTGAAATCAATGGCGCTTCATTAGAGACTATTGGCGAAGTTATTTCTAATCAACTTGGAGTACAGAACAATCAGGTGACTTTTTATGTCTTCCAAGACAAACTGTCTGCTCAAATTGAGCAATGTTGTGAAGCTAACGCCAATAATGTAAATCTTGCAGCCGTGAAAATAGAAAAAGCTTATTCTATGCAAGATGCCATGTTGAATGATGCCGTGAAGTATGGTGTTGGACAATTGAAAAACCTGAATATCTCAGGTGAGCAGATTAAGGCTGTCAGAGATGTAATAGCCAAAGGTTATAAGTTTAAGCCTTGGGGTGCTATCAATATGGGAAAGAATATCACCAAATGGGCTGGTTGGATAGGAGCAGGACTTGGAGTCGCTTTTGAACTTTATGGTTGGTATAAAAAGTATGAAAACCAGAAGAAGTTGAGTGAACTTAAGAACTCATTAACTAATGCGGTAAATGATTGCATATGCAATGTGTTCAAAACTTTTGAGTCAGACAATGAGTATTATAAGAATTTTGCACCTTCTTATTTACTCTTATGCCAAAAGATAAAGGAGCGTGATGAAGAAATTGCCTCCTTAAAGCAGAAAGTCCAAGATTTGGAGAAATACAAACGTGATATTGATGCATGGAAGAATTCTGCTGAATATGTCGATTTTGAAGAAGTTTAACCATTTAAATATTTTAGAATCATGAGTGAAGATACAATTAAAACAAAGAAAAAGGACAAGAGTGTTTGGAAGAGTCTTGGCATGGCGGCTGTAGCCATTGGAGGGCTAGCAGTAACAATAGCTAAAGAAATGAATAAGAAGCAATAATTCTAGTATTTGACTATTGGGAGTTTCTCTCCCGATAGTCTTTCTGCTGATTTCTATATGAACAAGAAACTAACAGTGAAACGAATTGACGAAATACAGAATCTTTTAAATGATGTATTTAGCCTGAAATGTTCGATAACAAACAGATAATGAATATGAATACAATAACTGGTTTTACATTTTATGATAGCTTAAATAAGCTGACTGTTGGAACATTGCTTTTGCTTCTGCTAGGAGGAATGATTGGAGAAAAAGCAGAAACGAATATATTGTTTTTCGTCACAGCTTTTATCATTGGTATTTTCTATCAAACAATTATAAAAGATAGAACACGTTTCCTGACTAACAATTTTCACATGATAAAAAAAGCACATGAAAATGTTATACTGAAAAATAAATATATATATAAAGATGATTATCAGAAAGCTTCTTATGATACAGATGATTATCTGAAAGCCTATTATAATGTAGTAAAAAATGGATTCTTAATGAATATTCCAACACTTGAGGCTCATGAGAATTTCCTTAGAAATATATGGCTTATTTGTCTTCTGTATTTAATAACGGTACTCGCTGATTGTTGTCAAAGTTCCATTAGTGAAATCATATGTCAGTACAGTAAGTGTGCGATTGCAATGTTCCTTTTACTTTTAATATTTTTCATACCTTTTGTATGGTATAAAATTCAAATGAAGATTTATGAATTGGTATGGGAAGGAGACTACTATGCTGAAAGACTAGAGCCGAAAAACGGAATTCGAGTTCACCCTTGTAGGTGTTAATATATGAAGTTATCAATTACTTATGCTGAGCTGCAGGATTATGTAGCCAATCATTTTCATAAGACTGATAATCTGTAGTATGTAGACGGGACTACTGTGTCTGTCTCCGTGCCCATTAAGGTGCTGGGCTTTACAAAGTCTATAAGCATAAATCTTATTGTAAAGAAGATTGAGGGCACGGATTTGTTCTTGTCGTATGACGGCAAGATGGGTATCGACCTGCTTGTGTCGCCAGCCATCTCTTATGCTAAGAAACTTGTACCGGAGAAAGCTTGCTTTGTAGAACAGATGCCTGGCAACATAGTGAAACTTCGTCTTGGTGATATCGATAAGTTGCAGAAGGTGTTTGAAAAGGTGAAACTCAACAATATATTGTTTGAGCAGGAAGATATAGTTGTCGAAGCTACTATTATGTAGCAGAACAAGTGCATTCAAGGAGAATAACTATAAGGATGCTACAACTGGAGAAATAACAAAATAAAAATGTAGACAAGTATGGAAAACAAAGAAAACAAAATCTTGGAGGAGCCTATACGCCGTGGTCCTATCATGATAGATCCTTGTCCGAGCTTTATAGGCAAGTTGATAGACTTGTTCTCGAAGAAGAAGTCCTGATTTGTGAATTAACGGATTATCTTCGTGGCGAATTATCGGGCGAATCTAAAAAAGAAGTGTTTGATGCAATAGAAGAAACGGAATCAAGACTTCATCCAGACTATTCAGATGGAGATATTCTTGTTGAAATAAATTCAATGAAGGACAAACTCAGTGGTGAGTTTCAATAAATAGAATATAATATGGCAAAAAGTTTTGACGAGATTCTGACCTCGATGTTAGAACAATTAGAAAACAATCCTGACCAGGATATTGATGTGCTGGTTAAGGGTGAGTGTGAGAAAATGGGAGTTTCAGAGGAAAGCATGGCATTACTCTCTGAGACTAACGAGTATATAGATGGTTTTGCAGAGAGAATGGCTGCACTGCAAAAGGCTAAGGAGGAAGGCAGGTCTCGCAAGCAATGGATGCTTGAAGAAATGGACAGAATATTGGAGGGACGCGGCGAGCAAGAGAAGGCTGAAATCGTCTCTGCCATTTCTGATGCTGGTGAGAATGTGAATAATGAAACCTTAAACGATGAGGAGGACTAAGATTATGAAGTTTATAGCATATAACGAAGATGAAGGTCGTAATGAGTTTGTTTCTCATGTTGAAGGTGAAAGTCGCAAGTACTCAGCTCTCCAGTCATTGTTGTCTGGCCGCAAATTAGAACAAGAAGAAGTAGAAAGCCTGAAAGAGTTCAAGGAGGTTCAGCAATTCCTGGACTCCCCCGTAGGTGATGCTTCTGAAGCAAAGTTGAAGAAGGTATTTGCAGCTGCAATTATAATAGCAAATGAGCAAGGAACATTACCTTTTTCTATTGAAGACAAGAGTCCGATTGCTATTGCGAGTGCAGTAGACGAAGGTCTGAACCGTGTAAAGTTTTCGTATAAGCTTGCCAATGAGGATTTGGATGCTATTGAAGTAGCAGACAAATTGATTGACGCAACAGTGGCTCGTGTTATAACTGTAGCTGATAAAGTTATAGAGCGTGGAGTACCGATAGTATTGAACCGCGTTTGTGATCTGATTTCAAAGGTCTATCCTCCTGCTTCGGTTTTCGTTCCAGTTATAAAGAATGCAGAAAAGTTTATCGTGCCAGCAGCAAAAGCGGCAGTACGAAAAGGATTGAACTATGTGGCTGAAGGCGCAAAAACGGTAGTACGTTCTGTTGCTAAAGGTTTAGTTAAAGCCAGTAAGAAACTGGCTTCTTGGTTAGGATTATAATATTATGCGTATAATAGCTAAAGCAAAACCTATACGAATAAGAATAAAATCAGGCGGGGAGGAACACTTCTCGCTTGATTCTTTGCGTCAGAACCTCAACGTACAAGATTTGTGGCCATTGATAAAAGACAAACGTTTGTCAAGATGGTTGATGCAGTTGGGAGAAACAGAATTAGCACATTCTGTAGAGTCTTTAATAAATGAAGAACTTGATGAATATGCATATTTTTATGTGCTTAAACTATTCTTGAAAGAACGATTCGATAATTCTCAAATTCATGATATCTACTTTCTGTTTGAGTATTGGCATGATTGCGAAAAGAGAAATTCCAAGAATTATTATTCTTTACGTAAGTACTTGCTTAGCCAATATGAAGGTGCCAAGTTTATATTTAAGCAGTATCCAGAGGAGGTCTCTGATGGTGAATGGTGGGATGTTTTCTGTACATTCGAAAATGAAGAAGACCCTGAATTCTTGTTTGAACAAGGAAAACTTGCATTTGAGGGATTTTCAAAAAGTGATGGAAGTAAAGACATTATACGTGGCATAGAACTGATAGAGAAGGCTGCAGAGCTTCACAATCAGAAGGCTGTTGATTTTGTTAATTCTAACACCTTTGGTGCTGCTCGGAAGAGAGCGATGTTGACTCCTAAAGTAAAAGAGAAAATAGATAATTTGATTTGCAGATGGAAGAATGATAAGATAGGCTTTATAACAAAAAAAACAGTATATGATGAGGATTTTGTTCGAGATGTCAAGAAATTACTACAGGAATTTACCTCATTGTGGAAAGCTTCGATGTTTGTTGATTGGAAATATGTTATAGCTGAAGCAGAAGCTAAATATGATGACCTTGATGAATCGGATGTATTTTTCAAAGAACGTAAGTTTGTGCTGGATTTGGTACGTTACTCTTATAGTAAAGAAACACCAGGTTTGTTTGTGAAGTTAGCTGAAGATTATCATTACCCATTAGCACAATATATGATTGGTAATGGATTGAATAGTATGATAGGCTTTACAACCCTACCGATAGGGGGCAATCCTTTCAATCCTTTCCGTTCTTTCCATCACCCGTCAAATCTCATTGATGGATTCTGTTTCATTAAAGCTAAGTTTCCTGAGCAATTGAATTTTATCGTTGATCATTTGTTTGATTATTAAATACAGAGCGATGAACAAGAAGATTATATCTGATTTTCAGAAGATGATAGATGTTAATACACCTATCATCTATATCAACGACTATGATTTTGTCCGTATAGACGAAATCATATCAGAAATTGTTGGCAAAAGCAAGGTGTTTGAATGGAATCCAGCAACTGGTACGACCAACTTCAAGACTAAGGAATGTCAAGGTTTGGGAGATCAAGATACATTGGAGTTTTTCTTGAAGGAGAAGTATACTGTTGAATCTAATCTCAAGGAAAAGTTCTTGGTGTTGAAGGATATTCAAGATTATATAGAAGAGCCGTCTATCAAGACTTTGCTTCAGTTGATAGCTCAACGGAAGTTGTATGACAGAGAATATAATACTACCGTCATTATAGTATCCTCTGTTCTTAAGATGCCGCAAGAATTGGAGAAGTATGTGTCCTACTTGGATATTCCATTCCCAGAAGAAGAGGAAATCAATCAGCTTATAGACGAGCATATAGAGGTGAACTGCTATGACAATTTCAAAGATGAGGACAGAAAGAAACTGATGCCGTCTTTGAAGGGTATGACAAGCTTTGAGATAGACCGAATGCTTGACATGGCGATGAGCAGCAATGGCTCGTTGAGTGCAGAGGATACGGAGATGATTCTTCAGCAGAAGAAATCGATGGTAAAAAAGTCCGGGTTGTTGGAATTGATTGACACTCCTGCGTCTCTGGATAAAATAGGAGGTATGAATGCTCTGAAGGATTACCTGAAGAATAAGTCAAGGGTTATTGCAGACTTGCCAAAGGCTCAGGATTTTGGTGTGTCAATACCTAAAGGTGTCTTTATTGTTGGTATGCCTGGCTGTGGAAAATCACTTTGTGCAAAGGCATCAGCAGCATTGTTTAACACACCTTTGTTGAAACTCGACATGGGCAGTATGATGGGAAAGTATGTTGGTGAGAGCGAGGGCAACTTGCGTAAGGCTATCAAGATTGCTGAGGCTGCTGCTCCTTGCGTTCTCTGGATTGACGAGATAGAGAAAGCCTTTTCGGGTGTCGGTGGCAACAACGATATCATGACACGTATGTTCGGGTATTTCCTCTCATGGATGCAGGAGAAGCAGAGTAGCGTTTATGTTATTGCAACAGCCAACAATGCAGACAATCTGCCTCCTGAACTGAAGCGTAAAGGACGCTTTGACGAGATATTCTGCGTTAACTTGCCGAATAAGGAAGAGCGAAAGGAGATCTTAAAAATACATATTGAAAACAAGAAGAAAAGCCTTGACGAAACGGTATTGAATTCTGTCAGTCAGATAACCGAAGGTTTTAACGGTGCAGACATAGAATCTGTAGTGAACGAAGCAGTGGAGAAGTGCTTTATAGACAGTTTGGAGAATAAAGGTACAACTCTTGACGAGCGTCTTTTGAAGAATATCGCAAGCAAGACTATAAGCATTTCCAAATCCTGCAAGCAGCAGATTGAGAATATGAAGAAAGCATTCAAGGAGAATAATTTCAAGGATGCAACAACTGGAAAATAACAAAATAAAATACAGGAATAATAGAAGGTAGGTATGGCGCAGAAGCCATACCTATATATATAACATTAATAACATATAAATCGTATCATACGATGGATAGAGGAATATATAAATATAAATGTAGCGATTGTGGACATGAGTTCATTGGAGTGGACATGGAGTTGAATTGTACGGCGGAATCAGCTCCTGTAAAATGCCCAAAGTGTGGCAGTTTGAATACTAGTGTTACGGGATCGTTGTTGTTTGATATGTGCAAGGAAGCATGCAAAGAATTCTTCCGAAACATGTGGAAACGCAAGAAGAGCAAATAAACAGCTAAAGTACGAGATAATATGAAGTTGACAATAAGCTATGCCGAGCTGCAGGAATATGTGGCCAGCCACTTTCACAAGACGGTCAATGTAGGCCATGTGGATGGGAAAACCGTGTCTGTCTCTTTGCCCATCAAGGTGTTGGCCTTTACGAAGTCTGTGAGCATAAACGTCGGGGTGGAGAAGATAGAGGGCACCGACCTGTACTTGTCGTATGACGGCAAGATGGGTATCGACCTGCTTGTGTCGCCTGCCATCTCCTATGCCAAGCGGCTCGTGCCGGAGAAGGCTGGATGGGTGGAACAAAGGCCTGGCAACATCGTGAAACTGCGCCTTGGCGATCTCGACAAACTGCAGAAGGTGTTTGAAAAGGTGGTGCTGAGGGCTATCCGCTTTGCTCCGGAGAGCATCGAGGCGGAAATCGCTTTGCTGTAGCGGCCAGGCGCTGATTGCGAAACATTGGTGTGGCGGGGGGGGCAGAAGTCCTCCGCCATTTTTGCTGCTGACGCCCAGTGGCGGGCTCATGCTGTTTGCCCGCCCGCCGATCATCATCTTTTCATTTCTTCTTCCGCTGCTTTCCCAATACGCGCCGCGGTCGTTGTATGAGAGCCGCGTGTTGCCCGCCTGCGGCGGCAAAGGCGAACGCTCCATCATGTCATCATGCCGTAATGTCATCATGCCGTAATGTCATCATGCCGTTAAGGATTGTGGAATTGGCGTAAGCGTATCAGTCGATACGCTATTCTCAGTACCACTTTTTGTACCTCCTGCCTGGTACTGGAGTTTCACTTACCTGGTACTGGAGTGTTAGTGTGCTTGGACTATAGTGTCACTTGCGTTCTACTGGATAGGTACTCAGCATACTTTTCTTTTCTACCATTTTGTAGGGATTGTTTAGCAAGGTCTTGTCAAAGAAGCAAACTTGAAGCATTTGATACAGAAATAGGAAAAGAAAAGGCAGTGGAATAAATCGCCACTGCCTTTTCTTTTCTATCTCAATAATGCCTTTCCTTTTTCTGTAAGCAAATATTTCTGTTTCGGATGTTTCGGATTATCAGGATATAGTTGTTCAACATAGCCATCTTCCATTGCAGGATATAGATATTTGTCAAGGAAATAAGTCTTGTCTTTCAACTTTATACATTTCATTATCTCCTTGGTGGCCATCATGTTATCTCTTATTACAGTAATCACTTTCATTAACTGTGGGGTAACTGTGGGGTAACCGTGGGGTAACTGTGGGGTAACTGTGGGGTAACTGTGGGGTAACCGTGGGGTAACTACCACACTGTTCCTGTTGTATTTGAATACGACCCACACAAAATTACCATCAGTATTGAATTCCGGAGCAGGCAAGCCAACACGTTTGCATTCATCGACCATTGTACCTATCCCACGGCCCCAACTCTTCAATATCTTGCTCTTATAGAGTACGTTGGCGATAATTGGATTCTGTGGCTTGGAGTCATGTTCCTGCATAAGGCGTTCTATTGGCAAGTCGGCTGGAAAGAGCAGTTTTTGGTTACCCCTAACTAAAGAATAGTAATATGAATCCCAGCTATTTGTATCATGCATTTGGTGTTCGCCACCAAAAATGTACCAAAACTTGTTCATCCGAGATTTGGAGTGACACATGAAATTGTGTTAGTGTTGAGAATAATAAGAAAAAACAACTACGACAACTTTTGCTCAATTCCGACAAATAATCTGCTGCAAAATGCTCAATTCCGACAAATAACGTGGTCTGATGCTGGTTTTGTTTCAGCCTCTTTTTGCTTTTCTTTCCAGTGGTGACACTCTTTGGCACAGCTGATGTGTAACTTTGCCGGCGTAAACAAGAATCTCAGCATGGATATAGGAGAAGGGGATAGAGACAGCAAGCGCCTGCAGGCCGTGAACCATCATGGACTTGCAGGGGGCGGAACTTGTCAGTATCTTTGCCTCACCCTATACACATCCAAACGATAGTATTGATATGGAAAATCGAGAAATTTACAAAGCCATCAAGTCGATTGCCGACGAATTGTGCAGCGACGGCAAGACGTTTCTGCGGGCCGACCTGGCCTATGAACTAAAGAAGTATGGCGTCGCGGGCGACTCTTCCGAGGTGGGGAGCCTGGTCTATGACGCGTATTGCTTCTACGGAAACGACAGCAATATCAGCATCGCTTTCGTGACGAACAATGCGCGCACGACGATCGTGGCCGACTACAAGTTGAACCATTGTCTTGAGCAGGGAGACATGGGCGACGCGTTGGCTATAGCCGAGAACGAACTGCAGGCGACGGAAAACTCCTTGGACAAGCTGCAGGACATGATAGCCCTCAACCTGGGCGCCGCCTTGGCCAAGGGCTCGTCGAAGGCGGCGGACTGGCTGACAGGGACGAGCGGCGTGAAGGAGGTGAGAGGCAAGGCCTCGGTGATGTTCGACAGATATGCGAAACTGGTGGAGGCCTACCGCTATGCCGGCGACAGCGTGCGCGCCAATATCAGCGACTTCACCTCGCTGCGCAGCGACATCGAGGCTACCTACCGCGAGTATGCGCTCCGGCTCATAGACCTCTACGGAGACTCCATCAAGATGGTGTCGCCCGAACTCTTCGATTTCAACCAAGTGGAATGGCTCGACGTGGACCAAATGCTGCGGCAAATAGAGTTGGAGTATAGCAAGATACAAGACAAGTGTGGCGTGCTGATCGCCGAGATAGCAGACAGTTTTCGCACCTCGCTGCAAGGGTCCATGACTGCCTACAGATCGGCCGCGGGCAGCAGCAAGACGCTCGGACTCGCCATGGCGGGACTGGGGATGCTCGACCACTATATGGCCGCCAGCGAGAAGGCCAACCGGCTGCGCGGCGACCTGCAGCAGTTGCAGACCAGCGTGAAGCATGACGCCACACGCATCAAGGCCGACATGGGGCGTCTGACCGTGATCTACAAGACGCTTAACGACGTCGTCATACCGAAGTCGAACGTCTATCTGCGCTTTGCCTCGCAGTTGATGGACTCCGACTTCCGCTCGATGACGGACGCCCTGTATGGCGAGGCCAGCGTGCGCCCGCTTGAAGAGGAGCGCAGGGAACTGCTCCGCCAGATGAAGTCTGCCGAGATGGAGATGAACGACCATCTGCAGAACATCGACGTGTATCAGTCGCTGGTCGGCGAGCTCACCACCACGCTGGAGGCGAAGCGCCCCAGCTATCAGGACGCCAAACGGCGCAAGCCCTCGAAGCCCTTCTTCCTGCTCAACTGGCTGACGCTGGGCACGGCCCGCCGCAACTACTATCGCAACTATTCGGAGTGGGACGCCGTCTGCACCCCGCTGTTCAGGGAGTTTGACAACATGCAGGTGGATCTGAAACTCGACCAGGAGGAGCTCCTCTCGCACCAGGAGGCGGCAAAGGCCACGAAGAGCGAACACGTCCGCCTGGCGGCCCGCCTGGACGCCGTGTCGCGCGAGATAAGAAGCAAGATCGTCTGCTCTGACGAGCTGAAACTCAAGATGCTGAAGCATCTCCGCGACGTGGTGGCGATGCTGAAGCTGGGCCGAGAGATTGCCGAGAGCAGGCTGGACGAGAAGTTGCTGCGCAGCGTGGACATTGCCGACTTCAAGGAGACTGCCAAGTTGCCGGCAGACGTAGAGCAAAACTTGTCGGAGTTTACCAATCTCCTGGCCGACCATCTGCATGCCGATCGCCGCATGGCCGTCCATTTGCTCGACGGGGTGGAGCAGGTGGCTGCCGGCGTCGACAACAGACTGTATGGGCCAACATCTCGGCAAGAGGCTCAGCCGCCGACCTATACCGACGAGGAGCTGGGCATGGTGGAGGCAAAGGCCGAGGAGGTGCTGCAGCGCGGCGTGGCTTTGCTGGACAGCGTGGCGCAACTCAAGCTACAGCAACTCAACGGAAGAATCGCGGCAGCAGCCTACGACGAGCAGCTTGACCACTACAAGAAAATCTTCAAGGGCTATCTGGAGCGGATCGACGACAAGAGCGCCTACCTGCGCCAGGTCTTCAGACGCATCAACCTGGCAGACAGCGAGCAGGAGCGCAAGCAGGCGATGGAGATGCTCTCAGACATCAGTGGATACACACTGAGCATGCAAGACTTCAATGATTTTATGAACGGAAACAAGCAAATAGAATTGTAAGAGACTATGGAGAGTTCAAGAAGACAACGAGCCCAGAGCGACTTGGGGCTGAATTTTGAGCGAGAAGACTTCCGCCGCGAGGCAGCCCTTGCCAAAGAGCAGGAGCGCGTCGCAAAGAAAGAGGCCAAGCGCGAGAAGATGATGAACCGCTCGTCTTACCGGATCATGGTGAAGACGGCCAAGTATATGGACCAATATTATCTCGATCCGCTCATCGGACTCATTCCGGGAGGTGTCGGAGACGTGCTTTCGAGCTCCTTGGCCATGCCGTTCATCTACTACAGTCTGTGTGTGGTGAGGTCCATACCGCTGACGCTGGCAGTGATATACAACGTGCTGCTGGATGTCCTGATAGGAGCCATACCCTTTGTAGGCAACGTGCTGGACATATTCAAGCGGTCGTATTTGGACAACCTGAGATTGATCACGGGCTATATAGAAGACGACAAGGAGATCGTCAGCAAAGTGAGAAAGAAAGCTTTGGCCACGGCTGTGCTCATCGCCATTGTATGCGCATTGCTTTGCCTTGTCGTGAAACTGGCCCTCATGGTGGCCACCTGGTTCTCATAGTTTTAACCACTATTCAGATGCTGCATCGCAAATCCCATAAGCGATGCAGCATCTTTTTCCCCACTTTTTTTACTTTTCTTCTCAGCTGCGACACGTTTTGGCATGGCTGATAAGTAACTTTGCCGACGTAAACAAAAAACCGACTGTGGCAGACTAAGGCTGGGACCGGCGGCGTGAGGATTTCATCAGTGAACCATCATGGACTTGCAGGGATAAAAACTTTTCCATACCTTTGTCTTGCCAATTGGTCTAAAAACGAAATAGCTATGTTAAGAGGATGGAGTAAATTTGTCTGCAACGAATGTGGACACAAGTTTGTGGGCATGGACTTCGAATACCAATGCACGGCCCTGTCAGCGCCGCTGAAATGTCCGGCCTGCGGCAGTTGGCACACCCGTCCTGCCTGGTCGTGGTGGCAGAGATGGATGTACAAGGAAATTTGGAAGACCCAGGATGAGTATCGAAACAACACAGAAGAGCAATAATATATGAAAGACGGAGTATTCTTTCGTCCTTTCGTCGGAGCGTCATACGCTGGCGGAGGACTGTTTGGCAAGCGCATCATGGTGCTTGGCGAGAGCCACTACTGCGACGAGGGCTGCGCCGACTGCGGCAACTGCCTGCGCCATCGGGAGTGCATGGAGTTTACCAGCGGCGTAGTGGAGCAATATCTCGACCGGGGCGTGGAGCGGCAGAGGTGGATGCAGACGTTGCTGAAGTTTGAGCGTTCGCTCGTGGGCTGCGAGACCGATCAGGCGCAGAGTCAGCGGATATGGCAGTCGGTGGTGTTCTACAATTATCTGCAAGTGGCCATGGGCGGCCCGCGCGAGGCTGGCACCGCCGCACAATACCGCCAGGCTGGCGAGGCCCTTTTCGACGTGATGGAAAAATACCAGCCCGAATGCCTCATCGTATGGGGCAACCGCCTGTGGGACAAACTGCCCGGCGAGCGTTGGACAGATGGGGAGGACATCGTCGTGGACGGCTGTCGCACAGCCACGGGCGCCTACTCCTTGGCAAGCGGCAGGACGGTGAGGGCGATGGCGGTAAACCATCCCTCGGTGGGCTACTCGTGGGACTACTGGCACCGGGTGATAGCAAACTTCTTGAAATAATGGGCTACAGGGTATGGACAAGCGAATGAGATTCTTCGCCTGGCTGATAGGCCAGCTCGAACGCAGGCGCATGACGTATGAGGAGATAGCTGCCGCATGGCTGGAGGCTGCGGCCAACGCTCAAGGCAAGTCGCTGGAGAAGCGCACGTTTCACCGCCATCGCGACGAAATAGAGCAGATGTTTGGCATCAAGGTGGAGTGTAGCGGCAGGAGCGGCGGCTATCGCTACTATCTGAAGAAAGACAGCGTGAAGTGTGACGATGTCACGGAGTGGCTGCTCAGTTCCCTGCGGCTGGCCTCGCTGGGCGATATGCTGCAATACCACACCAAGGTGATGCTCGAACCTGCGCCACGCAACTCAGAATTGCTCGACGACATCCTCAGAGCCATCGACAAGCAATATCGGCTGAGGTTTGACTACACCACGGCCTACGGGGTGGAGACGTCCGTCGCCTTGACGCCCGCTTTTGTGAGGTTCTTCAAGCAGCGTTGGTACGTCATCGGCGTGAACGAGAAAGAGTAGGTGCGCTGCCTGCCGCTCGACCGCATCTCCTTGATGTATGAGGAGTGCACAAAGCGTCCTCTGTCGCCCAAACTGAAGCAGATGCTCACGCCCGACAACTACTACGATGGTTGCTTCGGCATCATGCGCATGGAGAACGAGCCGATAGAGAACGTGCGCCTGCGCGTGTTCTATCCCGAGTACAACTACCTTGAAGAGGTGCCGCTGCACGAGAGCCAGCAGAAGGTGGGCCAATCGGCCGACGGCCTCTACCGCGAGTATACGCTCCGTGTGCGCCCCACCCGCGATTTTCTGCAGGAACTGCTATGGCACGGACGCAACCTGATGGTGTTGAAGCCGGAAAGTCTTCGGCAGAAGATGATAGCCATCCTGCAAGACATGACCAAGAGCTACGAGACGGGCGAGTGTACGAACGGGGAGTGAGCAAGCCTTTTCCCCACTCATACTTCCCTCCTCGTGCTTCCTTCTCCTTTAGGTCTTCTCCTTCAGGCTTCCTTCTCCAAGCCTCCCTTCTCCTGGCCCTTCCTCCTTCGGGCCTCCCTTCTCCAGGTCATCGTCTATCGTCTATCCCATAGATGGTAGTCGATGACCTGGTTGTCTTCTTGGCGAGCCGCCTGGTGGTCGTCTGTCTGCTCCCTGCCTTCGGCTTCCTCTGCATCCTGGTGGCTGCGCACGAAGAGCGAGACTGCCACCATTGCGGCCAGGGCCATGACGAGCGCGACGAGGAAGGAAACGATGCGCCTGAGGCGTCTGCCTCCTGCCAGACGTCTGCGCAGCGCCTCTATGCTCTCGGGGCGCAGCGAGACATCCTTCACGGTGCATATCCGTGCCATCCTGTGCAACCGCTTGCTGCCCGTAGCCTCCGCCATGTCCTCCATCACCATGCCGAGCGAGTAGATGTCGGCCTTGGGGTCGGCGACCGCCCCCTGCAGCAGTTGCTCCGGCGCAAGGTATCTGTAGGTGCCTGCCGGCATCTTCAGTACGCCAAACAGGTCGCTGTCGGAAAGTCCGAAGTCTATGATCTTCACGTTCTTCCCCCTGTGGGTCACCATGATGTTGGACGGCTTCAGGTCGCGGTGCGTGATCTGCTTGCTGTGCATATAGTCCAGGGCGTCCATCGTTTGCGAGGCTATCCTGAGCGCAAGGTCGGGTGAGAGCCTCTTCTCCGAGAGGAGCGTCTGCAGCGTGTCGCCGTCCACCTGTTCCATCACGATGGTGCGGCCCATGCCGGCGAGCTGCTCCATGGCCAGCGTGCGGCAGATATAGGGATGCTCTAGCAGCAGGCCGATCTCAAACTCCTTCACTATCGCCTGTTGATATACGGGGGTGAGCAGGTAGTCCGTCTTCAAGCATTTCAGCACATAGCGCTTGCCATACCGCGTGGCGGTGAAAAGACGCGTCGGGCCCGACTTGGAGACATAATACTCCTGGATGTTGCCAAAGCCTTTCTCCTCCGGCATGGAGTCCACGGCCCGCTCTTGGTCTATTGACTCGGTGAACCCCGACGTGAGCCCGTCGTCCGAAGGGCCGATCGTGCCATGGATGGGTGTAGTATGGTCTTGCATAAGCTATAAGGCTATGGGCGGATTCGTCTTGACAGGCACGACAAGCAGCCCCCTCAGAATCCTCTCAGAATCCCCTTTGTTTCTATTTCGTTTCTTCCACCTTGGCGCTGCGCTTCTTCAACCTTACCACCGTGAGCCCGCCGTGGCGTCCTGCCACAAACGGCATGGTGCGCGCTCCGTCGCGTTCGACATAGGGCAGCAGAAGCGGTTGCCCCTTGATGAAGCAGCCCGTCACAAAGCGGTCGCCACAAAGCAGTTTGCTGTTTTCCGTAGTCACCACTTCGTATAGACTCTCGCCCAGATAGCGCAGCGTGAGCATACGGTTGGGACTCCAGCCTATCACGAGTTCCGTGCCGGCAGTCAGTTGGCTGCTCGTCAGTTGGTCCGCCATGAAGAAGGACGAGTTGTAGAGCGTGCTGTTCTTCAGCCAGCACACGAAGTCCTTGTAGTCCGCGTGTCCTATGTATTGCGCCAGCGGGTCGAGCGTCGTAAGTCTCGGCTTGTGCTCGTCGCTCACATAGCCATAGAGGCGCTTCAACGTGGAGGACGAAACGTTCTTGTCTTCCTTTTTCTTCAGATAGAGGGAAAACTCCTCGAAGTCTGTTGTCGTGGCGAGCGTTTTCCCGTATTTCTGCTTGACGAGTTGTTTGAGTTCTTCTATTTCCGGTGTTGTCATAATCAGTCTGTGATGATGTTCTTAAACAAATTCCAGCCTTCGCTCGCCTTGTAGATGTTGGCCCGTCCCTTGGGCACGTGCACGCGGCAAGAGGCGAGGACGTCTGCCCCGAGGGTGGCAAAAGCTGTGGGTTGGCAGACAGGCGGCATCCGGGCCTCTACATATAGATCGGTCAGCGGACAGTCTGTGAAGGCATAGTCGGAGATCAGCTCCGTCTTGCTGCCCAAGCGCACCACCTGGAGCTGCGCGCAGCCTTGGAAGGTGGCCGTGGGCACCAGTCGCAGAGCCTCCGGCATGGTCACGTCCCTCACCTTGCTGTTCATGAAGACGCCCGTGCCCAACTTGGCCACATGGTCTGAAAACACGAACCGCTCGATGCTACACTCCTTGAAGGCATAACTGCCGACCGAGGTCACGGAGGAAGGCAGCGCATAACTGCCCTTCTTGCCCATCGGGAACCACACGATTTGTGTGGCGTCGGCGTTGAGCAACACGCCGTCCTTGCCGACGTAGTGGGTGTTGGCTTCCGAGACACGGAGGCTCTGCAAGGCCGAACAGCCACTTGAGGGCATTACCGACGCAGCCGCGGCCGGAATGTCGATCAGCTCAAGTGCCGCACATCGGGCAAAGGCGTCCTTCTCGATGGTTGTGGTCTGGGACGGCAGGACGATCTTCGACAGGCTTGCGCAATCGGCAAACAAGCCTTGCCCCACCACGTCGTCCTCCGCATATCGTGCGTCGTCATAGGGTTCGCCGCCTGCCACGATAGTCGCGTCCGTCAGGTCTATGTCCGAGAGCCTGCCTGCAGTCGCCACCTTGTCGCGTCCGCGCCCCATCATCTCTCTCAGGCAGCGCAAGTCGTCGCCATTCAGAGGCCCGGCTATGGAGAGGTGGGAGTAGTCGTACAAGTTCTTGCCCATCAGCGATCGCAGTTGGCCTGGATCGCCCAGCAGCAGGGCGTCGCCCGTGGTGAAGGTGATCGCCTCGCCCACCGTCTCGCCCATGCGGCTCGTGGCGTAGGGCCATATCATGTAGGTGGTGTTGCGGCGCAGGTCGGGCAGCAGCAGCGTCTGCCGTTCCTGGTCTTTGCGGTAGTCCTTGAGCACCACTCTCTGCTGGTCGGTGGCAGCGGAGGCCAGCGCATACAGGCAGCCAGTCTCCGTGATCGTCTCGCCACCGTCGTCCGCGATCCTGTAGCCTACGATCACGCTCATAGGACCATGGCCGACGATGCTCGCTTCGCCCAGCGAGGGTTTGGCGTTGGGCAGCGTGGTGAGGCTCATCCTGTCGCCCCGCACGGTGGTCCTGCCGTTGGTGCCCTCGAGCATATAGTGGTAGGTGGTGGCGGCGGTGAGCCCTGTGATGCGTGCTGCCACCATCGTCTGGTCGTTGAAGACTGCCGGGGCCGTTTGCTCCATGGCCTCTGTCGCGCCATATCTGAAGTACAGCTGCGGCATCTCCGTCTCGCCCGCCACCGTGGCCGATCCGTGGAGCGTGGCCTCCGTCCGTGTGAGATCTGTGGCAGGCAGCGTGGTGAGGCGCGGTTCCAGATAGTCGGGTTGGTCGCTGTCACAGGAGAAAAGGCAAACCGCCACGGCTGCGCAACAGAGCCTCCAGGCCAGTCGGCAGACCCTGGGGCGTGCCAGCAGGCCGTGAGCTCGATGGCCTGCGTGTGGGTGGCCCGTCGTGTGTAGGTGCTTGTTATTTCCCATTCTTTCTCATTTTCTTAGTCCTCCATAACTTGATTCCGATGCCCAGGTGGCCTTGCCATTGTGTTCCGCCGATGGTGACGGCCGAGGCCGACACACTGAGCCGTCCCCACGCCACGAGCGCGCCGATCTCGCCCGCCACGCCCTTGTGCGTCAGTCCGTCGTTGAGCACATATCCTCCTCCTTCGCTCTGCGCCAACTGCCATGCCACGGCGCTGCGCCCATAGCCTACGCCCTCGAAGAGGCACAGCTGACTCGTCAGGCGGTGTGTGGCGCCCGCCGTGATGGTGAAGTGGCTCTTTGCGGTCTTGCCAGAATAGTAGGGTCGCTCCGTGCCCTCGCCGAGGCTGCCGTCCTTGGCGCAACTGCCGCGTGTCTTGCCGATACTGCCAAAAAGCGTATTGGCGTGCACAAAGAAACCATGGCGCCGCATCAGGGAGAAGAACGCGCCATAGGACGGTCCGTTGTCGTGTGCGCCAATCGTGGCCAGGGCATAGGCCGACCAGGGCTCCTTGGGCCTGGACTGAGTCACGGTGACGGTGTCGATGATGGTTCTCACCTGCACGATGGTGTCGTGGCGTTCCGCCAGGGCAAGCCTTGGCACGTCCACTTTCAGCTCGTAGGTCATGCGGCTCTCCAGCGTTGTGCCCAATTGATAGTCGCGCAGCACGCCCCATACGGGATGTTTCAGCGTGAGCATCTTCGTGCCCTGGGGCAGGTAGAGCCATATCTCGCCCACCTCGTCCTTGCGCTTCACGATGCCTAAGGGCGTGGAGAAGGCAAAGTCTGACGGTGCCTCTACCTTCACCAAGGCGCACGCCTCGTCGTTGAGGTCGCGCACGCTATTGACAAAGGCACTCACGTCGTTAGGCAGCAGGCGGAAGCTGCTCACCGTGAACTCCTGCGAGTGCGCACTACCGCCGCAGAGCAGCCATAGGCAAAGGGCGAGCAGCAGAGGGCGGGCGTTGCCAAGGGTAGTCGTTGTCTTCATGTCTATTGTCAACACTTTTGTCTTACATCTTTCCTGTGATATGTTTCTTATATCTTCCGTCGATATACTTCTTATATCTTTCCTACGCAATACTTCCTGCCTCTTTCTGATGATATTCTTTCTGAGAGCAGGCGAGGCGCCATTGGCTCTATGGCTCATTGCAGGTTGAAGTCCTGTATGCTGATGATCTCTGAGCCATCTGCCACCGAGGAGGCTGGTTGCCACGTTCGGACATGGATCACGGGCATCGATCTGTCTCTGAAGTCCCACAGCAGAAACAAGTAGCCATCGTCGCTGTATCGGTCGCTGCTATACCGCTGCCGCAGCGTGACGCCATAGATGCCGTCCATCGTGGGGTGGCGCAGGATGCGGAAGTCGGAGAACCTCACATCTACCTTGCTGTTCGTGGAAAACACCTTGGCGAGGCGCGCTATGTATTCTTGCTTCGATCGGATGGCGTAGTTCACTCGCGCGTCCGCTACACACCGGCCGTCGGCCGACGTCTGCCTCACCACGTTGCCCACGATGATCAGCGCCTTGTCGCTAAAGACCTGCCGCAAGAAGTCGATGTCTTTTGTCGTATATGCCGTGCGCAAATGCTCGCAGTAGTTGAGTATGGTGTGCCGCCGCTTGGCGTCCTGCTCCGTCAGCTTGCCTTGCATGATCTTCGACGCCTCCTTGAAGAAAGGATTGTCTTTCACGATAGACTTCAGTGGCACCTGTGCTATAGACTGGTTTCTTCGCGCTGCTGCCGACGGTTTTTTCCCGCCTTCGCCAGGCGATGGAGCGGCGGCCTCGCTCTGTAGCTGCTGGGCCGGAGCCATGGCCGACGCGGCAAACCTTGTCGTCCTTCCGGTAGCCACTTCCTCCGGAATGCTTGCCTTGCCCTCGTGCAAAAGGGTCACGATGCCCTGGCGGTCTATGTAGCCCTCACGCCCTGATTGCTGTTCGCGAAAGCGGAGCCTGCCGCCGCGGAAGCGTGTGTCGAGGATGCAGCCGCGCAGGGGCACGTCAAACACCACATTGCCTTCGCCGTCCTCCACGACATACCGCTTTTCCTTGCCTGCAAACGTCTGTTTTACCAGTTGCAGACCCTCGCTCAGACCATAGCGCGTCTCGCTCTGTGGCTTCCCTTCGTGGGTGAGGGCAGGCAGCCACAACAGGACGAGCCAAGCGCAGAGCAAGATGGCCAATACTGATAATATGCAGATAGCTTTCTTCATTGCAATGGTAGCACTTTTTGTTCGCTATGTTATATCTTTTGTTCGCTCTGAAATGTCTTTTATTCCCAGTTCTTGATTCCCCCGCCGATTTCTATTTTTGTGCTATTGGGGTTGTTGGGGATGATGAGGTTGACGAAATGCTCCATGCCGGGCTTAAACAGAAACTTGCTTTCGTACAGATAGCTCATGTTGTTCATGATCACCTCGATGAACGGCATGCGGTTTTCGATGCGTTGCGGCACAACGATGGCAGAGTAGAGGTTGTCGCCGTCGTGGTGTGCCGTGATCGTCTGTCGCGGAGCCTTCGCATGGCGCGTGGCCACCCCCGCCTGGAGGTCTATCGTAGCCTCCGTTACGGTGTTGTGCACATATACCGTGGCGTTTTTGGGCATTTCGCCCTCGAAGTCCTCTCCCTTCACGAGTCTTATCGTGATCTTGCTCATGATGTGTCTGAACGTGAGTTGCACAGGCTCGTCCGAGGCCCTTACGCCCTTGCTGGTGGCAAAGAGCAGGTCGCTCGCCTTGTAGCCGCCGAGCGCCGTTGCCGTCTTTTCCGTTCTTTGGTCGAGGCTGACGCTGAATGGTTGGTCCTCGATGCTGCTCACCCTGCCGATGTATGGGTGGTAGGCATAGACATTGTACAAGCCCTCGTCCCAATACAGAGTTTTGGCAGCCGTCCACTCGTTGCCGTTGAATGTCAACGCCTCGTTGTTCACCACGTTGCCACCCACCTCCAGGGGCTTGCCGTCCTCGCTCACGAAGAGACCTACCTTGTCGCCAGCTTCGAAGT
Organism: Prevotella sp.; assembly: GCA_003447235.1. GTDB lineage: Bacteria > Bacteroidota > Bacteroidia > Bacteroidales > Bacteroidaceae > Prevotella. The sequence goes on along the minus strand of DLZV01000041.1, from coordinate 31,011 downwards.
AGGAGGGTGCGGTGGGCGCCTTGGTGCTGGGATGACTCATCTGCAGCTTCATCTCAACGCCCTTGTCCGTCGCAGTCTCGTCCGTCGGCAGCGTGTCCTCGCCGCACGAAGCCAGTGCCAAGGCGGTCAGCGCCATATATATAATAAGGTGGCTCTTCCTCATAAGGTCTCTCATCCTCATAAGGTCTCTCATCCTCATAAGGTCTCTCATCTTCATAGGGAGTCTCTTCATCTTCCCATTCATTTTTTGTCCCATGGCTTCCTCTATTTGTTATCTGTGCCTTCCCACTTTTATCTGTGCCTTCTCACTTTCGCCATGCGCAGCGGACTCCCCCTGTGTATCACGGGCCTGTACTGGCTTGAGCTGGCCGATCGTGCCGCCCAGGCCTTGGCCTGGCGCAGGGCGCGACTTCGCGAGACGCCACTTCCAGTCTGGTCGTTCCGCACGAAGTCCTCGAAGGAGAATGTCTCGCCGGCATATCTCTTGATCCTCTTCACGATGCTCTCGCGGCTGATCGTGTTGTAGTAGGGTATGGAGTTGTTCATGCACGAGTTTTGCTCCGACCGAAACACGCCGCGACTGTGCATGAAGCCGCCCTCATACACATCGACAAGGTCGCTGTAGCGGCGGTCGTAGATCAGATGGCTCCACCCCACGCCGTGGGCCTTGCCCGAGAGCGAGAGGTTGTCGTACCATCCGTAGCTCTTGGCGGTGCTGAATTCGTCCACATGGCCGCAGCAAGCGCATCCGCAGGCGTCTATGAAGGCGTTGTGGTAGATACACTCGTCGCCGAGTTTTCCGAAACCGTGGCCGCCCGCCTCATGCTGCACCACGCCGCGCGAGTCGAGCGGATAGTCGTAGGTGCTGAGCGGACAGAAGGCTATGGCCGATCCGTCTGCCCACAGCTGCGTCATGCCTCCATAGTCGGTGGAGTTGGGCACGATGATGACAAGTGTCTCGTGGAGGTTCTCCTTCGTCACGCTCGGCGCACCGAGGGCGTAGGAGAAGATCTCGTCGTATGTGGCTTTCAGTCCGCTGCCCGTGAAAGTCGTGCCGAAGCGGTTGTGCCGGATGGTGTTCACCGTACCGATGCCCGACTCCGTGGACAGCGGGAAGGCCGTGAAGACGTTGAAATACTGACGATAGGTCCTGTAGGGCTCTATGTCGAAGAAATGGTCCATCTGTTGCTTCATGATCTTCAGGTATTCGCCCGAGGCAATGTCTTCGGCGTCATATCCATCGCCGAGCAATACGATATTGATGCCGCCACGGTGGCCGCGCGTGGCCTTTTGCAGCGTCAGCCACTCGTTCTCCCCATACTGGTAGCCATACTGCGCCACGCTGCATTCGTGGGTGTAGTCCTTGCCCTTCAGCCGAAACACCACCTTGCCGTTGCGGTCGTTGCCGGAGCCTTTCGCCATGGCCTTGATGGTGAGCGTGACCTCGGTCTTTTTGTTGCCGCTCATGGGCGAGACGTCGCACCAGCTGGGCTTGCTGGCCACCTCCCATTCGCCTTCGGCCTGGACGGTGATCTTCTGCTTGTGCTCTGTGCTGAGGGCGCAGGCCACCGAGGGGCGGCAGGTCAGTTCGTGGTGGGCGGCAATGCGCTTGAACTCACACCAGCCTTGCGCCGTCTGATAACTGGCTACGGCAGAAACTGGCACCTCCACGGTGAAGTTGTCCCTGGCCACGCCGTCAAGGGCGTTGTTTTCTATCCGTGGAGGTATGGTGCCACGGCAGACGATCGACCCGATGCCGAAACACTCTGCAAACGCCCTTTGGCGTATCGTCTCCATAGACTCGGGGAAGATGACGCCCTCGAGCATCTTGCATCCCGCGAATGCCTCCTGGCCGATGCTCACCACGCCCTCTGGAATGCTGAGGATGCCCGTGATGCGCCAGTTGTTGGTAAAAGCATAACTGCCTATATGCTCCACACTGGGCGGTAATTTCAGTTCGCCAGAGAAGTCATTATTGGTGAAGGCGCGCTCGGAGATTGTCCTCAGATTTTTCGGCAGACGAAGCTCTCCCTTGAAATGGCAATTGTTGAAAGCCAAAATACTTATATTTGTAATCCCGTCGTGAAGCGTTAGCGTACCATTGAAACCAGAATTGCTGAAGGCTTCAACCGGAATTGTGGATAATCCTTGTGGTATCGTCAAGGAACCTGTCAGTCCAGGACAGAATGAAAAGGCACTACGCCCCATGTGCTTCAGCTTCTCGGGCAGTCGCAGCTCGCCATAAAGTCCAGAACATGCAGCGAAGCAATAACCTCTGATCAGTTCGAGATTGTTGGGCAGTACGAGATTTCCCGTGAGGTTGGAGCAGTTTTGGAACACGCCACCATAATAGTCTGTGCCCTCGTCGGCAGTGTCACTGTTCCAGTTGTTGCCCAGTTTCCTCAATGTGGATGGGAGCGTGAGCGTGCCGTTCAGTCCAGAGCAGCCATTAAAGGCACCACGCCTTATCTCTGTCACACCCTCTGGAATGACAAGCGATCCTGTGAGATTGTTGCATCCATAGAACGCGTTGCCACCGATGGCTCTTAGCCGGTCGGGAAGTATAATGCGTGTCAGAGACTGGCTGCCACCATTGGTGTGCTGATAATAGAACGCACTACCCGGTATTTGGTCGTCATATCCCTCTTCGCCCTCGCCCGGCTTGCACATTGCCTTGATGCGCACCTCCTTGAGGTTGAGGGCCGTGAGCCGCGGCATGTGGTCGCGCATGAAGTAGAAGTCCTCGGCGTTGATCTCGCCCGTGATCTTCAGGTTTCTCAGCGTCGTGTAGTCCTTGCCGAGGGCGGTGATGGCCTCTTTCAGTTTGCCGGGAGTGGCGTTCACCACGACATACTCCTTTGCCGTGGCGTTGTGGCTCACGAGGTCGCTTTCCCACTCGCTGACGCTCGCGCTCACAAGCGTCAGTTTGTACTGTCCGCTTTCCTGCTGCTTGTCCACCCTTATGCTGAAGTTCATCATGTGGCCAGCTTTGTACTCGAAGTCGTTGGGCCTGGTAAACTTGAACGGCGTGCCTCCGATGGTGATGCTGAAGAGCGCCGCGCCCTGGGGCACAGTCTGTGGCACCACGATGGCGCGCCACTCGTTGCCGACGCATGAGGGCAGGGTGGCCGTGGGCTCCACCTCGCCCGCCTTGCGCACCGTGCCGTTGGCCAGGTTGATGCTTGCCTTGCGCGCTACGTTTTGCACAAGCACGATCTTCTCCGTGGCCGCCCATTCCTCGGCCGTGAATCCCGATCCCTGGAGCAGGGTGACGCGTGCGTTCGACATGCGGTGCGACAGTGGCAGGCGGATCACGCTGCTGGTGGGAGCCACCTCGTCCACCTTCCCCCAGAGGAAGTCGCTCGCCTCGTATCCCCCCATCTCGTCGCTGGAGGAGGCTTTGCTTTGGTCTTTCTGCACCTCAAACTGGTAGTCCTCGATGCTCTCGGGCGCAGCAAACGGGTAGTATCCGTACACATCGACCGGCGTGTGGCCGTCCTTCCAGTACAGCTCGTAGGCACCGGTCCACTTGTTGGCCGCCTCGTCGAAGGTGTAGCGCACGTTGTCGCCACGGTTGCCTTTCAGCTTTAGCGTGCCCGGGTTGCCACCCTCGTAGTCCACCACGTACACGCCCATCATGTCGCCGTCGCAGAAGCCGCTGTCGTTCACCCTCATCACGGAGAGTTGCTCGATGTCTGCCGCCAGGCGGATGCTGCCGCCATCGTTCTGTGCTTCGTCGTCGAAGATGCTGTCGCTACAACCGCAGAGCGTCGCTGCCACCATGGCGAGGAGACAGAACAGACTGTTATTGATGATAGTTCTCATGGATCTTTCTTTTTTCTAATGATGATTTCGCAACGGCTTAATTCGGTTCGGCAACGCCTCCATAGTCGACGCCGTCGTCGCTCCAGTTCACTATGCCCACACTCATGCCGCCGCTGGTCTTGCTCAGCGTCACGGTCATCTGGTAGCGGTGTCCCTGCTCAAAGGCCGTGAGCCGTGGGTCTTTCTGCAGGTTGAAGTCCGTGCCGTCCACCGTCACCGTGATCAAGTGGCCCTTGTCCAACTGCTGCGGCACCACGATCGCCTTGTACACACTGCCTTCCCTCATCGGCGTGACATAGCCCTTGTCCTCCGTGGCCGTCACGATGCCTGTGGCGAGATTGGCCGTGGCGTGCGTCCTCACGTTGTTGATCCTCACGCTGACCTGGGCACTCGCCAGCGAGGCCGTGGAGAATCCTTTGCCCGCCGCCAGGGTGATGACGACCTGCGCCATGGCGTGCTTCGCGCTGATGCTCACAGCGTTCTCGCTCGGAGCTGCGTCCAGCGTCTTGCCGATGAGCAGTTCGCTGGCCTTGTAGTCCGACGCTGCGCTTTGGTTGGTCCTCACGCTCCATGGCAGTGCCTCGACATTCGCTATGGTCGTGGTGTAAGGATAGTACATGTAGAAGTCGGCGTGGGTAGCCGCGTCCTTCCAGTATTCCGGCACCGCTGAGGTCCAGGTGCTCCGGAGCACATACATCCTGTTGTCTATATAGTTGCCTTCAGTCTTCAGTGCGACCTGCGATCCGTCGCTGTTGCGGTTCACCACATACACGCCTATCTTGTCGCCCTCTTCGAAGGCGTCGTCCGAGCCGAGAGTTTCCTGCACGCTGCTGATGCGTATCGGCCATTTCGCTGCCGGATCGGGTGGGGTGGGCGGCGTGTCCGGCTGCTCGCCTTCTCCTGTCTCCGACGAGCATGCGCACAATGCCACGGCGCAGACCGATAGTATGATTCGCCTCAGTGGAGAGTTGATGGTGTATTTTTTCATATTTTGTTCTTTGATCGTCTTTGCAGTGTGAAGGCTGGTGCTTTTGTTGATGTTCCAACGGGGCGTCCCCTTCTTTTCTGCCGTTATGAGCCTTTTCTATGCTTGCCGTGTCAGCATGGCGAGGAGGATGGACTGTGGCGCGTTGCTACACTCCCTGCCGACTGTTGCAGGGTCTTAGCGCGAGCCGCCAACGGCAGTCCCTTCCCTTGCCGGTCGGCACGACTTTTAATCCGCTTGTCTTGTAGTCCATACTGGCACGTTGTGAGTATGAATAGCCAGATGCAAAGTTATGAGTTTTTCTTCCAAAAACTGCGGGAATAACTGAAAAAGAATGCTCCGATTTTGTTTTTTATTGCACTTTTTGCATCGCCGTACGCTCGTGGGTGTAATCTGAGCTTTACCCCCCCCCCCGAGAGCCCCGTTTTTGCTGGTTGTCTGGTGGGTGCTCCAGGGTGGCGAGCGGTGAAGTTGTTGTCTTGCAGTCTCGTGGCGTGTTCCGCTACCTTGCCGAAGGTTGCTGATGACCACACTTCGTGATAACTAAAGGTCGCGCTGGATTGTTTGTTTCCTCTGCGTGCTGTCCAATGGCTACTCGTAGTTGTCCACGGGCGTGGAGCCCATGTTCACGGTGAGCGTGCCGCCCTGGGCGAAGCGCTGGAAGGGGATGCGCGGAGTGGTCAGTCGCGTGCCGTCGAGGGAGAAGCGCTGCACGTACTCGTTGTGGCGGCTGTTGTCCACGGCCTGGATGACAAACTGGCCTCCGGGGTAGTAGCGCGGGTGCAACTGGATGGTCACGCGGTCGAAGATCGTGCTGCCCAGGCCCAGTGAGGGCTGGAGGTCGTCGAGTCCCTTCACGTCGAAGAGGCCGATGGAGGAGACGGCGTACCAGGCCCCCAGCATTCCCTGGTCCTCGTCCTGTCCGTAGCCGTAGCCGTGGATGCCGTCCGTACCATAGAACTCGTTGAGGATGGCGCGCACCCAGTGTTGCGTCCTCGACGGGCGTCCCGATTCGTTGAAGAGCCACGAGATGTGGAGCGAAGGCTCGTTGCCCTGGTTGTAGAGCGTGCGCAGTCCGGCAAACGCCTCTACCTCCGTGCCTCCGCTGAAGATGCGCCGCTGCGAGAGTGTGAAGATGCTGTCGAGGCGCGCGTTGAAGACCTCGGTCCCCACCTTGGCGATCATCGCCTGCGGGTCGTGGGGCACGTAGAAAGTGTATTGCCACGCGTTGCCCTCCTGGAATCCGCGCCACACCTCCAGCGGGTCGAAGTTTTCGACGAAGGTGCCGTCGTCGTAGCGCGGCCGCACGAAGTTGCACGTCGAGTCGTAGAGGTTCTCCCAGCCGTGCGACAGGCCCATCAGCCGATCGTAGTCGGCCTCTTTGCCCAAGGCCCGGGCCAGTTGCGCCACGGCGTAGGCACTGTAGCTATACTCCATCGTGTGGGACGCCGAGAAGTTGTAGAGCCCTCCGTCCGCAGCATGAACGTGGGGCACGTAGCCCAGGCGCAGGAAGTCCTTGGTGTCGGCCTTGCCAGCTCCCCGCGGGCGTTCCTCCCATCCCAGTTCGTTCTTCAGGCATGCCTCGTAGGCCAGCGGCAGGTCGAAGTCGCGTATGCCCGCCATATAGGCCGCCACGATCATGTTGCTCAGCTGATTGGTGCCCACGCCCGAGACGAAGCGGCTGCAGGCCAGTCCGTCGGCCAGCCAGCCACAGTCCTTGTAGACCTGCAGGTGGCTGCTGATATAGTCGCTCATGTGGTCGGGATAGGCCATTATCCAGAGCTGCGTCAGTCCCCACTGCGCGCCCCACATGGCGTCGGTGTTGTAGAGGTTGAAGGCCGGACGCCCCTCCTTCGTCGGCAGGTGGCCCACCGTGCCGTCGTGCTTCGGATAGTCGCCCGAGACGTCGCTGCAGACGCCGCGCCCCAGCAGCGCATGGTAGAGGCCCGTGTAGAACTTCACTTTGTCCTCCCTGCGGTCTGTCTCGACGCGGATGCGCCCCAGCATATCTTCCCATTGGCGCGCCGACTCTTCCCTGGCCTCGTCGAAGGTCAGCGTCCGCGCCTCGGCCAGTCGGTTCTGCCGTGCGTTCTCCACGGAGGTGTAGGAGATGCCCACCTTCACCGTCACCTGCTCGCCCTCCTTCGTGGCGAAGGAGAGATAGGCTCCCGCGCCCTCGCCGCGCGCCTCTCTCACCTGTCGATGGATGGTGGCGTCGTGGAAGGTGCCCCAGCGTTTTGGTCGTTTGCTGGTCGTGGCCGAGAAGTATATGGGTACGACTGCCCCGGGCTGGTAAGCCTTGACGTATTCGGGATAGGTGACGACGTAGCCCTCGATAGTGCCGTCGTCGAGGATGCGCACCTCTGCGTCCTTGATTGCTCCACTCTCTCCCATACGGTGGCCGATGTCGAAGATGAGGTGGCTCTCCTGCGATTTGGGGAATGTGTAGCGCTGCAGGGCGACGCGTTGCGTGGCCGTCATCTCGGCGCGGATGCCATAGTCCTGCAGCAGGACGCTGTAGTAGCCCGCCGTCGCTACCTCGTCGTCGTGGCTGAAGTGGGAGCGGTAGCCCTTTTGTATGCCCGCCTCCGTGGTGTCTCCGGGTACGGTGATGAGGTGCCCCGTGGTGGCCATGACGCTGATGCCGCCCACCTGGAACTCATGGGTGCAGGGAAAACTCTCGATCGATCGGTCGCGATAGTCGTAGCCCGTGGCCTGCCAGCCGTCCACGTTGCCGTAGTGGCCGTTGGTGGAGGGTCCGGGCTTGGCCATGCCGAAGGGCAGCGCGCCGGGCGCGAAGTGGAAGTAGCGACAGTGGGCCGTGCCGATGCGCGGCTCCACATATTGTCTCAGGCCGTCTTGGCTCTGCGCCAGGACCGACGTGGAGAGAGCCCATAGCGCGGTGGCGAGCAGGGCGAGGAGGAAGATACGTTTCATCTATTTGGTGGTGTCGTTGGTTGCTGATGGTTGAAATTGACGTTGCAAAAGTAGCAAAAAAGGACTGATTGCGCAAATGATGCTAAAGAAAAAAGTAAGTAAGAGAGACGATAAAAGATGAGGAAAAATAGCATAGTAAACGTTTAAACGTGTTTTTGAAGAAAAAAGACCGTTCGCAGCGTGTTGGTATGAAGAAAAATGACTAACTTTGCAAGAGAAGCCAGCCCTCATGGCACGCGCTTCCCAACAAACAATTATACCTGAACGTTATGCAGAAATATGCTGAATACATCAAGGAGATAGAGATCGACTCGCTCTGGAGCGGCAAGAAACACGTCTGCTGGGAGTTGCACCGACAGGTCAACATCCTGAGCGGCATCAACGGTGTGGGAAAGAGTACCATCCTCAACAAGGTGGTGCGGAGCCTGGCCCGTGGCGGCGAGTTGCCGAGCCATCCCGTCAAGGGAGTCCGCCTGCGTGTGGCGCCTGAGGAAGCCCGCTGGGTACGCTTCGACATCATCCGGTCCTTCGACCGCCCGCTGATGAGTACGGAGATAACGGACAAGATCGACGCCTCCCTCGTCACCGAACTCGACTGGCAGATCTACAAACTGCAGCGGAAGTATCTTGACTACCAGGTCAATATCGGCAACCGCATGATCCAGGCCCTGCAGAAGGCTACACCCGAGGCTGCCGAGGAGGCCCAGCGCATCAGCCAACCGAAGCGGAAGTTTCAGGATCTCATCGACGACCTCTTCTCCGAGACAGGCAAGAAGATCGTGCGCACGGAGAACGAAATTCGCTTCGAACAGATCGGCGAGACGCTCATGCCTTATCAACTCTCCAGCGGCGAGAAGCAAATGCTGGTCATCCTGCTTACCGTGCTCATCGAGGACGGACAAAACTACGTGCTCTTCATGGACGAGCCCGAGGTGAGCCTCCACGTCGAATGGCAGAAACGGCTCATCGACCTGATACTCGAACTCAACCCCAACGTACAGATCATCCTCACCACCCATAGTCCCGCTGTCATCATGAACGGCTGGCTCGACAACGTGACGGAGGTGTCGGAGATAACGGAGGACGAATAATAGGGAAGGCTGCGATATGGCAAAACGGCTGAAAGACAATATCACCTCCGACTACGTCACTGCCTCCAACCGCCTCAACGGGCGCAAGGCGAGGCGCAGGATCGTGGCCTACGTTGAGGCCTACGACGATGTCTTCTTCTGGCGCATGGTGCTTGCCCGCTACGAGAACGAGCACCGCTACTTCGAGGTGATGCTACCCACGCGCAAAAAACTCTCGCGCGGCAAGAAGTCGGTGCTGACGAGCCTGCTGCTCCACGGCACGGGCAAGGACATGCTGGCCTGCGTCGATGCCGACTACGACTACCTCCTCCAGGGGCGGACGGAGGATTCGAAGCAGGTCTGCGACAATCCCTACGTCCTCCACACCTACGTCTATGCGATAGAAAACTACCAGTGCTATGGACCGAGCCTCCACGATATGTGTGTCTCTGTGACCCTCAACGACCGCAAGATCTTCGACTTCGACGCCTTCCTGCGTCGCTACAGTCAGATTATCTACCCCCTCTTTCTGTGGAACATCTTCTTCTATCGGAGGAGGAAGAACAACCTCTTCACCATCGCCGACTTCAACAATGTCGTGGCTCTCGGCGCCTTTTCTACGGGCAAGGCCTCCGTCCTGCTCGACAACCTGCAGCACAAGGTCAACCGCAAGCTCGCTGCCCTGCGCAAGGGCAATCCGGGGACGAAGGAGAAGCTCGGTGAATTGTCGCGCGACCTGCGCCGACTGGGTGTCACGCCCGAGACCACCTATCTCTACATCCAGGGCCATCATCTCTTCGACGGTGTCGTTGTGCCGATGATGCAGAAGGTCTGCGACCAGCTCATCCGCTCCCGTGAAAATGAGATCAACCGTCTGGCGGTCCACAACACGCAGCGCCTCAACGAGTTGTCCTGCTACGACCATAGCACGGTCGATATTGTGCCGACGCTCCGCCGCAACATGGGTTTCATGCAGTCGGAACCCTACCGTCGCCTGCTCTCCGATGTGGAGCGTTGTCTGAAACTGGGAGAAGTCAAGGTCAAGCCCGCCAAGCACGAGGACAACCCCGCCGAGGTCAAGCCCGCCCCCACCAAGGTAGAGACTAAGCCTGTAGAGAGGTAAAGTCCGAGACTACCGAGGTAAAGCCCGCCGAGGATAAAATCCCGCTCGTTGAGGCTGAGAATGCGAAGAGGAGTTGGGACAATAACAAGCGATGAGCAAAACAACCCAGTCGCTCCATTTATCGGATGAACCAAAAGAAAAACAAGGAAAAGTTTGGCCCACTAAGCTAAAAACCGTATCTTTGTGCCAATGAAAAAGCAAGGAATCAATCCCGTCAATTGGAGCAAGAATATCATCATCGTTGATGCTGATTTCGTCGATCACGTCGCCTTCGACCTGATAGTCAACTTTGAACGCATGTTGGGACGTCGTATCCCCCAGGCCGACCTCAGCCAATGGCTGGTGGACGTCGCCCTCGATGGACGCCTTCGCCCGGGCGACCACGAGACCCAGGTCGTGTTGCTCCACGACCGCAAGACCCCGAAGCTCCTCCATTTCTCCCCCGCCGACTATGAGTCCGAACTCGACGGCAAGGCCTTCCGCTCAGAACAGTTGGGCGAGTTTATCATCAACTGCATCGCCACGGGCGAGGAGGGACAGGCGAAAGGTCCCGTGCTGACCGACTTGGTCCGCCTCTTGCTCTCGGAAGAGGAAGTGACGCGCCTGATGATAGTCCCCGATGGCAGTGACTCCTCGCTCTGGCAGGAGTTGCGCCATGCCCTCCGCGATGTCGATGACGAGAAGAAACACGTCACGCTCTTCACCATGCAGCCCACACAGACTGCCGGCTGCCGCGAGGAGATGCTCGGATTCTCCCTCATGGACGCCCTCGCTATCACCCAGGCAGAGATAGACCAAAAGATGAAATAACAAGATAAAACGAAACATAGAATGAGCAGAGTATTAATGATCGGCGCGGGTGGCGTAGCTACCGTCGCCGCCTTCAAGATTGCGCAGAACACGGACGTCTTCACCGAGATGATGATTGCAAGCCACCATGTGGAGAAATGCGACCGACTCGTGAAGGCCATCCACGACAAAGGCTACAAGATGGCCATCCAGACGGCCGAGGTCGATGCCGACGACGTGGAGCAGTTGAAGACCCTTATGTCGAGCTACAAGCCCGAATTGGTCATCAACCTCGCCCTGCCGTATCAGGACCTCACCATCATGGAGGCCTGTCTGGCCTGCGGCTGCAACTACCTCGACACCGCCAACTATGAGCCCAAGGACGAGGCCCACTTCGAGTACAGTTGGCAGTGGGCCTACCGTGAGCGCTTCGAGCAGGCGGGCCTCACAGCCATCCTCGGTTGTGGTTTCGACCCGGGTGTCTGCAGCATCTTCACGGCCTATGCCGCCAAGCACTACTTCGACGAGATCCACTACCTTGACATCGTAGATTGCAACGCTGGAGACCATCACAAGGCCTTCGCCACCAACTTCAATCCGGAGATCAACATTCGCGAGATCACGCAGAAGGGTCTCTACTACGAGAATGGCAAATGGCTTGAGACAGACCCGCTGGCCGTCCACAAGACGCTCAACTATCCCAACGTGGGACCGCGCGAGAGCTACCTCATGCACCACGAGGAGCTGGAGAGCCTCGTGCTCAATTTCCCGACCATCAAGCGCGGTCGCTTCTGGATGACCTTCGGACAGCAGTATCTCACCTATCTCGACTGTATCATGAACCTTGGTATGGGACGCATCGACGAGGTGACCTACGAGGCACCGCTCGCCGATGACCCGACGAAGAAGGTGAAGGTCAACATCGTGCCGCTGCAGTTCCTCAAGGCCGTCCTCCCCAATCCGCAGGACCTCGGCGAGAACTACGAGGGCGAGACTTCCATCGGATGCCGTATCCGTGGCATCAAGGACGGCAAGGAGCACACCTACTACGTCTATAACAACTGCAAGCATCAGGAGGCCTACAAGGAGACGGGTATGCAGGGCGTGAGCTACACGACGGGCGTCCCGGCCATGATCGGTGCGAAACTCTTCTTGGAGGGCGTCTGGAAGAAGCCGGGCGTGCACAACGTGGAGGAGTTCGATCCGGATCCCTTCATGGAGCTGCTCAACACGCAGGGACTGCCCTGGCACGAGGAGTTTGACAAGGACTTGGAGTTGTAATCATCCCTTTCCTCTCCCCCTGCTTCGCCGAAGACCCTCCGTGGCTTCCGGTCAAGCAGGGGAGGAGGGAGGTTTAGCAAGATAACACATAGAAAAAAATATGGCAAAGAAAGAAGATGCCGCGCAGGACCCGAAGGCCGACAAGATGAAGGCCCTTCAGGCAGCGATGGCCAAGATAGAGAAAGATTTCGGCAAGGGTTCCATCATGCGCATGGGCGATGAGCATGTGGAGCCCGTCGATGTGATCCCCACGGGCAGCATTGGCCTCAATGCAGCCCTGGGCGTGGGCGGCTATCCCCGTGGCCGTATCATCGAGATCTACGGACCAGAATCTTCTGGTAAGACGACGCTCGCCATCCACGCCATTGCCGAGGCACAGAAGATGGGCGGTGTGGCCGCCTTTATCGATGCGGAGCACGCCTTCGACCGCTTCTATGCCCAGAAGTTGGGTGTAGATGTCGATAATCTCTGGATCTCGCAGCCCGACACGGGAGAGCAGGCCCTGGAGATTGCCGACCAGCTCATCCGCTCCTCCGCCATCGACATCCTGGTGGTGGACAGCGTGGCGGCCCTGACTCCGAAGAAGGAGATCGAGGGCGACATGGGCGATAGCAGCGTAGGACTCCAGGCGCGCCTGATGAGCCAGGCACTGCGCAAACTGACGGGTACGATCTCGAAGACCAACACCTGCTGCATCTTCATCAACCAGCTGCGCGAGAAGATCGGCGTGATGTTCGGCAGTCCCGAGACCACCACGGGTGGCAACGCCCTGAAGTTCTACTCCTCCGTCCGACTGGATATCCGCAGGATCTCCTCCATCAAGAATGGCGACCAGGTCATCGGCAACCAGGTCCGCGTCAAAGTGGTCAAGAACAAGGTGGCGCCGCCCTTCCGCAAGACGGAGTTCGACATCATGTTCGGTGAGGGCATTTCCAAGGCCGGTGAGATTATCGACTTGGGTGTGACCTACAATATCATCAAGAAGAGCGGTAGCTGGTTTAGTTACAAGGACACGCGCCTGGCGCAGGGCCGCGACGCCACGAAGCGACTGCTCCAGGACAATCCCGAACTCTGCGAGGAGCTGGAAGCGCTCATCATGCAGGCCATAACCTATCCTTCCGAGGAGCAGAAGGTTGCAGCGAGCACAGCGTCCAAAACCAACGACGGCGACAGTATCGAAGGCAGCGAGGCCTAATATAGAATAGCCGCAGGCGGCTATGATATAGAAAAAAGGGGATTGAAAGCAATTGCTTCCCATCCCCTTTTTTGGTCCCTGGCCCTCAGGCCAAAGAATTTATCTGTCAGCCTGGAAGAGCGGATCCTCCGGCATCACCATGATCGGCTTCTGCTGCTCGGCCTTGATGATCTCCTCGGAGCAGTACTTCTTGTTGACCACCAGGCGGAACATGAAGTTCTCAAACCACTCGTTGGTCATGATCAGGCAACCGCCCTGACCATAGCTGGCGCCCCAGCTGTTCTCCACCTTCCATTTCTTCGGCTGGCCGTTCTCGTCGAGATCGACGGCCACGAGCGTCATGGCGTGGGTAGAACCGCTATCGAAGGTGCTGATACGGTCGGCCTTGTCCATGGGGAAGGTCGTTCCGTAGAGCGATCCGTAGTCGTAGTTGTCCATGGCGAGGTAGCCGCGCTTGCGGTCAAGCTGCTTGCCTACGTCGTAGCTGGAGTACATCTTCGTGCTGTCCTTGAGTGAGGCGATGGCGAGTTTGGCAATCTCCTCCACGGGCAGGTTGAGATACTTCCAGTTGTGGCCGTCGTAGGTGTGGCGGTCATACTCCACCTCGTAGGTCTTCCAGTAGGGACGGCGCGGGTCGTTCATCACCATCACGAAGGTGCCGTTGAGCGGATGGCCCACGGTCTCGTCGTAGAACTCCTTCGGGGTGTACTTGCGGGGCTTGCCCACGGTCTTGCCGTTCTTGTCCTTGAAGGCGTAGGTAAACTCCTTCACCGGGTTGCCCAGCGAGACGGTCAGCATGTGATAGACCGTGCCGAGCATCTCAGTCTTGCGGGCCTGAATGTCGCGCTTCGACTTCTTGGCAGCCACCATCTTGCGCAGTTCCAAACCAAACTCGCGCAACTTCGAGGAGATCAGCTCCGCCATACGTGAGGTGTTCTCTGCGGAGTAGGGCTCCGGCATGGCCTCCATCGGCACGACACCATACTTCTCAGCCAGGTCGGCAGCACCACAGAACGTACCGCCGTCATTGAGCGGATTTTTGAAGAAGAACTGCACGCGCTGGTCGTCAATGGGTTTATCGGCGCAGTCGATCACGCCCTGCAGCATCAGGTTGGCCTTCTCCAGCTGGTCGTAGAAGGAGAGATAGACCTGACTGTACTCCACGCGGATACTGTCCTTGTGCAGACGGGCGAAGTTGGCACGCAGCACGTTGAGGCCCGAGAACAGCCAGCAGCGTCCCGAACTCTTCTGGTTGTGGATGCTCTGTGCGGGGGTCTCCACGCTGAAGTAGGTGTCCAGACGGCCCTGCTCCTTGAAGTTCAAGGCCAAGTCGTCGATCTTGTTGGTTGCCAGCGCATTGCTGATCACGCGGTCACTACTCTGAACGCCATTGCGCTCGATCTGTGTGAGCATCTCGCTGGAGATGCCGCCACCCTTAGTCGGCGTCTGCGCATGGCCCTGCATCGTGAGGCAGAGAAGAGCCGCCGCTAAAATTTGGTTCTTTCTCATACTTTGGTTGGTTGTTTCCCCGCCCCACATCCGCACTTGCCGATGGGGGCGGGGGGATAGATATTAGGATTTGCTATTTTATTGTATTTCTCAAAATCGTGTTGTTTCTCTCTCAAAGCCGTTAGGTCCCTTAAGTCTCTGGCCCCGAAGTCCTACTTCTCGAGGTCGTAGGCGTGCTTCGGGTAGTCGATGGTGTAGTGGAGTCCGCGACTTTCCTTTCGCTCGATGGCCTGTCGTGTGATGAGGTAGCCGACGTTGATCATGTTGCGTAGCTCGCAGATGTCCTTCGTCGCCTTCACGCGTTTGAAGAGTGCTTCCGTCTCCTCATAGAGCAAGTCGAGGCGGTCCCATGCGCGCTTCAGTCGCAGGTTGGAGCGGACAATGCCGACATAGTTGGACATCACCTGTCCCACCTCCTTGATGCTCTGTGTGATGAGCACTTTTTCCTCGTTGGTCATCGTGCCCTCGTCGTTCCACTCCGGCACACGGTCATTCCAGTCGTAGCCGTCCACCACCTGCAGGCTGTGCTTGGCTGCTGCGTCCGCATAGACCACGGCCTCTATCAGCGAGTTGCTGGCCAGTCGGTTGCCACCGTGCAGTCCCGTGCAGGAACACTCGCCCAGGGCATAGAGACGATGGATGGAACTCTCGCCGTTGAGATCCACCTTGATGCCGCCACACATATAGTGGGCCGCCGGGCGCACGGGGATCATCTCCTTCGTGATGTCAATGCCGATGCTGAGACATTTCTGGTAGATGTTGGGGAAGTGCTGGCGCGTCTCCTCCGGGTCCTTGTGGGTCACGTCGAGGCAGACATGGTCCAGGCCGTGCGTCTTCATCTCCTTGTCGATGGCCCGCGCCACGATGTCGCGCGGGGCCAGGGAGAGGCGCTCGTCATATTTCTCCATGAAGGTCTCACCCGTGGGCAATTTCAGAATGCCGCCGTAGCCGCGCATGGCCTCGGTGATGAGGTAGGCCGGATGGGTCTCACCCGGATGGTAGAGCGACGTGGGGTGAAACTGTACGAACTCCATGTCCTTCACCGTGCCCTTAGCGCGATAGACCATGGCCTCGCCGTCGCCCGTGGCGATGATGGGATTGGTCGTCGTCTGATACACCGCTCCGCAACCGCCCGTACACATCAGCGTCACGCGGCTCAGATAGGTGTCCACCTTCTGGGTCTCCGGATTGAGCACGTAGGCTCCGTAGCATTCGATGTCGGGCGTGCGCCGCGTCACCTCAACGCCGAGGTGGTGCTGCGTGATGATCTCCACAGCGAAGTGGTTCTCCTTGATCTCGATGCGCGGATGGTTACGGCAGGCCTCCATCAGGGCGCGCTGGATCTCGGCGCCTGTGTCGTCGGCATGGTGCAGGATGCGAAACTCGCTGTGGCCGCCCTCGCGGTGGAGGTCAAAACTGCCGTCCTCCTTGCGGTCAAACTGGGTGCCCCATTCGACCAGCTCCTGGATCTGTGCCGGCGCGTTGCGCACCACCTGCTCCACGGCTTTGCGGTCGGAGATGTAGTCACCTGCTATCATGGTGTCCTTGATGTGCTTGTCAAAGTCATCTACGGCGAGGTTCGTCACCGAAGCCACACCGCCCTGCGCGAACGAGGTGTTGGCCTCGTCGAGCGTCGTCTTGCAAATCATGCAAACCCTTCCCTTGTGCGCCTTGGCTATCTTCAAGGCATAGCTCATTCCGGCGATACCAGCGCCGATGATCAGGAAATCGTATTTATGAATCATTTCTAAGCAAACAGTTGTGCTCCCTATGGGGAGCGGAATAACGTTTCGCCCGCAAAATTACTCATTTATTGGCAGATGGGCGAATGTTTCTCCCGATTTTTGTGCTTAGTTCCTTTGTGACGGCAGGAAGTTGCATGTTTTTTGAGAATTTATCGCCCAAGGCAAGGTGTAGATCTATTTTTCTTGGATCGAAATGGGAGTGGCTCCCCATTTTTTTCGTACCTTTGCAGTCGAACTATGACAAGAGTATTTCATCATCGACTCACGCCGGGCGAACTGTGCGGCATCCTGCTCCTCGCCCTTGCCTCGCTCTATTGCTTTTGGTTCGGCACGTGGCCCATGGCTGTGCTTGGTGCGCTGCTTGTGGCCGTGGCCGTGCGGGGCATCGACCGTGGCATCCATACCGACTATGTCCTCGACGACGACCAACTGACCACGCAGAGCGGCAGAATAGGGCGCCAACGGGGACAGGCCATCCCATTGCAGACCATCACGGCACTTCGCCGTATGCCCCGCCACCTGCTCACGGGCAGCTATGTGATGGTGGAGTATGGCGACCACAACATCAGTATCTTCACCCCGGAGAACGAAGCCTCGTTTGTCGAGGCAGTCGGCAAGCGTGTCTCTCTTGCCAAGAACACTTGCAAAGAAAAAGAAACAGAATCTTAATCTTAAAAACCTACAAAACAATGACAAGTATTCGTAGAAAACTTTTCTTCCTTTTGGCCGCCCTGCTGGCTCTGCCCATGCAGGCGCAGGTCAATCTCGTCTATGTTGATAGTGCCCGTGTGGCTCGTCTCCTGGCCGAGGACGCCGGGCTGGTGGCAGCACCCGTTGTCGAAGTGGCCGACACCGACACGGTTCCTTTGGCGGACCGTCCCGTCGTAGCCGATGGCGCCGATTTCGACCGCCTTTGGACCGACAGTTTTGCCAGCCGCATGGCCGCCATCATCGAGGATCCACTGCTTCAAAGCACCCAAATGGCGGTGATGGTCTGGGACCTCAGTGCCGATCTGTGTGTCTATCGCTTCAACGAGGCCCAGCGGATGCGCCCGGCCTCCGTCCAGAAGTGTGTCACCGCCATCACGGCCCTCGACCGCCTCGGCGTGGACTATCAGTTTTCCACGCGCCTCTACTGCCGTGGCGACATCGACTCCACGGGCGTGCTCCACGGTTCGCTCTATTGTGTCGGTGGCATGGATCCCCTCTTTGGCGACGCCAATATGCGCGCCTTCGTCCGTGCGCTGCGTGAAAAAGGCATCCGTCGTATCACGGGCGACTTGCTGGCCGACAAGTCGATGAAGGACGACAAACCGATGGGAGAGGGCTGGTGCTGGGACGACGACGATAGCAATCCGCCGCTCTCGCCCCTGCTCTACAACCGTCGCGACCGCTTCCTGGCCGAACTCTCTTCGCGCCTGCGAGCGGCAGGCATTGTCCTGGAGGGAACGCTGGGCGACGCCACGCTCCCCGCAGGATCCACGCTGCTGGCCGAGGAGACCCACGACCTCAAGCGGGTGTTGCAGCGGATGATGAAGAAGAGCGACAACCTCCATGCCGAGTCGGTCTTCTACCAGTTGGCCAAGAGCACAGGTGTGCGGCGTGCAGGTGCGCGCCAGGGCCGACAGGTGATCAACCAGGTGGTGCGTGCGGCAGGCCTTGATCCTGCGCAGTACTACGCGGCTGATGGTTGCGGACTCTCGCTCTACAATTATGTCACGGCCGACCTCCTCGTCCACCTCTTGCGCCTCAACTACCATAACACGGAGGCCTACGAGGCCCTGCTTCCCACGCTGCCCATCGCCGGACGCGACGGCACGCTCCGCAAGCGGCTTCGTGGCACGGCGGCCGATAGCAATGTGCGGGCCAAGACGGGCACGGTGACGAGTGTCAAGACGCTTGCTGGATTCTGCACGGCCAGCAATGGCCACCGCCTGGCCTTCTGCATCCTCAACCAGGGGACCATCCGCGCCAGCCAGGCCAATGGACTGCAGGACCGCATCTGCCGGGCGATGTGTGAGTAGGAACGATAATAACTTTCAGAAACCATCAACCAAATACCCTATATATAATGACTAAGATCGTAGAAAGAATAGCCGCACTCCGCCAGGTGATGGAGCGCGAGGGACTGGGGGCTTTCATCTTCCCCAGCACAGATGCACACAATAGTGAGTATGTCGCCGACCATTGGAAAGGCCGCGAGTGGATCTCAGGCTTCAATGGTTCGGCCGGCACGGTCGTCGTCACGATGGATGCTGCCGCGCTCTGGACCGACTCCCGCTACTTCCTTGCTGCCGAGGAGCAACTCCGCGGCACGGGTATCATGCTGATGAAACTCAAGGTGGAGGGCACGCCGACGATCACCGACTGGCTGGCCGAACAACTTCGTGGGGCCTCCCATCCTGTGGTGGGTCTCGACGGATGGGTCAATGGCACGGACGAGGTGCAGAGGATGCAGGCCTTCTTCCAGGGCTACGATATCCAGGTGCGTACCGATTTCGACCCGCTCAACGAGATTTGGACGGACCGCCCCTCCATCCCGACAGCGAAGGTGGAGCTCCATCCCCTGGAGTTTGCTGGCGAGACAACGGAGAGTAAATTCGCCCGCATCCGTGAGTCGCTGCGCAGTTGTGATGCCGAGGCCATGCTCGTCTCAGCCCTCGACGACATTGCCTGGACTTTGAACCTGCGTGGCTCCGACGTCTATTGCAATCCTGTCTTCGTCTCCTACTTGATGATAGAGCAGGAAAGTGCCACGCTCTTTGTCAACGAGGAGAAACTCGACGACGCGGTGCGTCGCTACCTCTCCGACCTTGGCGTGGCGGTGCAGCCCTATGTTGCCGTGGCCGACTACCTGCGGTCTCATGCCTTCGAGGGCGGTCTGCTGCTGGACAGTGTGAAGACTTGCTACTATCTCGCCTCCTGTGCCCTCGAGAAATCGGTGGTGAGGTTTGCCCCGTCGCCCATCCCCGCCATGAAGGCGGTCAAGAACGAAGCCGAGATAGCGGGCTACCGCCGTGCCATGACGCGCGACGGCGTGGCGATGGTGAAGTTCCTGCGCTGGCTTCAGCCTGCTGTGGAGGCAGGAGGACAGACGGAGATCTCCCTCGACAAGAAACTCACGACCCTGCGTGCGGAGCAAGATCTCTTCCGTGGCATTTCCTTCGATACCATTGTGGGCTATGAGGCCCATGGTGCCATCGTCCACTACGAGGCCACTCCCGAGACGGATATCCCCGTGGAGCCCCGTGGCTTGGTCTTGATCGATAGTGGCGCACAGTATCAGGACGGCACGACCGATATCACGCGCACGATAGCTTTGGGTCCCGTCACCGAAGAGCAGCGCCGCGTCTATACGCTGGTGCTCAAGGGCCATATCCAGTTGGAGTTGGCAAAGTTCCCCGATGGTTGCAGTGGCACGCAGATCGACGCCTTGGCACGCGAACCGCTATGGCGCGCGGGTCTCAACTACCTTCACGGCACGGGCCACGGCGTAGGTTCCTATCTCAATGTCCATGAGGGGCCCCACCAGGTGCGCATGGAGTATATGCCGGCTGCCTTGCGTGCGGGAATGACCGTCACCAACGAGCCGGGCATCTATCTGTCCGACCGCTTTGGTGTGCGCATTGAAAACACGTGCTTGATCAAGGATTATATGGAGACCGAACTGGGCCGCTTCTTGCAGATGGAGTCGCTGACGCTCTGTCCGATAGACCTTGCGCCCGTCGATTGTTCCCTCCTCACCGCCGAGGAGAAGCAGTGGCTCAATGACTACCACCAGATGGTCTGCGAGAAGCTCGCTCCCCATCTTGATGGCGAAGACTTGGCCTGGCTCCAGGATCATTGCAAGCCCATCGAGGCGTAACCTTAGGTCTAGTCTCAGAAACCATGGCAATGTTGTCTCGATTGCGACGTGGCGTGTTGTGGATGAGCCGGGCAAAGTATTGCCGTGGCTTCGGTATCCAGTCGCCCTGGGCCTACCGCTTCGTGCGCTATGTCGTCAATGAGCACTATCCCTACTATGCCTACGACGACCTCCGCCCCCTGTTCCCGCATCTCTCAAAGCGGGAACGGAGGGTCTGCGAACTCTACCTCCGTATCGCCAACCACCAGCAGGCCGACGAGGCCGTGCTGGTGGGCGATGTCTCGGAGGCCAAGCGGGCCTACCTTCATGCGGGTTGCCTCCGGATGGCGTTTTCTTCGATGGGGGAGGGGGCTTGCTCACTTACTGAGGATTCCTTCTCGCTGGCTGTCGTGGCCCACGGACAGGATATGGAGCAGCAGGTCTTCTCGCTCATCAACCGGGCCACAGATGCTTCCCTACTCATCGTGGAGGGCATCCACCGCAATGGGGAGACCCGCCGCAGCTGGGCGCGCATCTTGCAGGACAAGCGCGTACGTGTCAGTTTCGATCTCTACTATTGTGGCCTTCTCTTCTTCGATAAGAAGAAGTATAAGCAGCACTATAAGATCAACTTTTAGTGCAAGAGGCTTCCGTGTGCCCCCAGAATTCGTGGCTATTTCTATTGATATAGGTAGTTATTCCTGCTTATATAGGTAGTTATTTCAACTTTGTTTGCAGTGTGTGCGAAAAAATACGCCATAGCGCTTGCAGTTCAAATAAAATATAGTATATTTGCACGCAAATTTTTATAAACTTAAAGACAGAAGACTATGTATTGGACTCTTGAATTGGCTTCAAAGCTGGAAGACGCGCCATGGCCCGCAACAAAGGATGAGCTGATAGACTATGCCACACGATCGGGCGTACCTCTGGAGGTGCTCGAGAACCTGCAGGAGATCGAGGACGAAGGAGAGGTTTATGAGGGCATAGAGGATATTTGGCCCGACTACCCCACCAAGGAGGATTTCCTCTTCAACGAGGACGAGTACTAATCGCTCACAAGCTGATTATCTTTATCTCAGCTCGAAGCATTGAATATAAGCGGTATGGGAATTTCGCAGCAAGATTCCCATACCGCTTTTTGGCCTTTATCGCCAGGCAAGCTGCTTACTATAGATAGCATGTTGGCATAGATTAATAGCGTGATGATACTACTGTTCGTCCCGTAGCAACAGGGTGAGTGATGACTTGATTTAGGTCAAAAATGGGCGATTTTCTACCCAAATCTCCCTTCTTGGCATAGATTTGGGTAGAAAATCGCGTGTTTTTTCTTTTTGCTGCCATAAAAACGCTACCTTTGCCAAGGTTAATAGATAAACGGTATGGGCATGAGAAGCAAACTTGTTGGTAGAGAGCGAGAGTGTCAAGAACTCCACAGAGTGATGGAGTCCGATCGTTCTGAATTTGTCATAGTGTATGGTCGGCGAAGAGTGGGCAAGACTTTTCTTGTGGATCAATACTATCAGGGACAATACGACTTCACGTTTGTCGGAGGCCATAATCTATCGCGCCAAAGACAACTTACGAGTTTTGCGCGAGCATTGAAAAAGTTCTCTGGCACGAAACCTGATAAGTTTTCCGATTGGTTCGATGCATTCGATGCGCTTGAAGAATACCTTGAGTCGCTCGATGCCAACAGAAAAAAGGTGGTTTTTATAGATGAAATGCCTTGGATAGACACACAGAAGTCTGACTTTGTTGCGGCATTGGAGAACTTCTGGAATGGCTGGGCTGCTCGTCGTAATGATATTGTGTTTATTGCCAGCGGATCGGCTACCTCATGGATGGTGGACAATCTGATAGAAAATCAAGGGGGACTGCATGCTCGCATTACAAGCAGTATTTATGTCCGACCTTTCACTTTGCATGAGACAGAGGCGTATCTTCTGAGAAAACACTGCAAATGGGATCGATACCAAATATTGCAGTGTTACATGGTGTTTGGTGGCATTCCGTTTTACTTAAGCCTTATTAATGCAAAAGAAAGTCTTGTGCAGAATGTCGATAGACTGTTCTTTGCCCAAGGAGGTATTATGCGAAGCGAGTTCGACGAACTCTACAATGCTTTGTTTTCAAACGCCGATTTATATATCAGTGTGGTAAAGGCTTTGGCTGCCCATCATGATGGAATGTCTCGTGAGGAAATATCCAAGGCTACAGGGATTACCGGTGGAACTCTCACGCGTGTGCTGACCAATCTTGAACGATGCGACTTCATTTCCCGAAATCAGAATTTCGCTCATAAGGTGAAAGATACCATCTATCGTTTGGTGGATTTCTATACTTTGTTTTATTATAAGTTCATCTTGTCCGATGTTTCGGGCGACGAACAATGGTGGAGTCATCATTTTGAGTCGCGTCAAGTTTCTACGTGGCAGGGACTTACATTTGAGATAGTATGTCTTATGCACACGGACAGCATCAAGCGTGCCTTGGGTATTTCGGGGATGGCGACCGAAGTTTCATCATGGCGCAAGGCAGCAGCTGATGGACAAAATGGTGGACAGATCGATTTGGTCATCAAACGTGCTGACCGCATCATCCATTTGTGCGAGATGAAATTCAGCAAATCGCAATACCGCATAACGGAGGCATACGAACAGTTGCTAAGGCAGCGCTTAGAACTTTTCCAAAGCTCTACCAAGACCAAGTACTCTTTGGTCATCACCTTTGTTACGACCTATGGCATCGCTGACGGGCTGCATCATAGTTTGGTGCATAGTGAAGTTACGATGGAGCAACTTTTCAAATAGAATTGAACAAACTCAATGCGTGTCGAAACTATTTGCAGCAGAATGGTATCTTTGATAAAGACAGTTTTGTAGATTTTTTAGAGGAGGATTGATTATGAAAGAGAAAATGTTAAAATTTCTTGAGAGAGAAATCTCAGTAGCGAACCTTCTACTTTTGCTGAGGAAGCAAAGTGGAGGCAAGACAATGAAGTCTGGCTTAAATGGTCACAAGGCATAGCCATGAAGATTATTGACTATATGCAAGAACATCAGCTTTCACGAGCTGACATTGCGGCGCGTCTTGGATGTACGCCGCAATATGTTAGCAAAATTCTGTCTGGACATACCAATTTTTCATTCAAAAGTATTGCGGAGATAGAACGGTGCCTCAATATTCATATTATGGAGGCCTCCTTCGTGTGATAGATTGGTTTGTGTGTGCCGTTCCGCCTTTTACGGTCTTTCACTACAAAATGCAATGATCGAAAAGGCTGACACGGTGATGACAACTGAGTATCCAATAGCTTGATTTGGGTAGAAAATCGCGTGTTTTTTCTTTTCACCCTCAAATAGCTCGCAATAAAAAAGCGGAGCGAAAACTGTGGGAGGGCTGAGCCCCGACCCGTAGTCTCTCTCCGCTTTCGTTGTTCCATTGCTGGGCAATGGGCGTCTATGTGTGTGCTTTTCTTAGAAATCGAGGTTTACGCCGACACCAAACACCTTGTTGGTGCGGGTGAACTGGTCGGTATTGTGGGCCGTGGCCGACATACCGGCTGCGCTATACTCCTGGTCATACTCCTTGTCGAAGGTCTCGTAGTTGGTCCAGAAATAACTGGCCTCCACCGTGACTTTCGGGGCGACGCGCACCTTTGCGCCAAAGCCATAGGAGTAGCTGCTCGTCGTGAATGACATGTCCGTGAGGTAACTGCCGTCGCCGAGACCATATTTCGTGCGCTGCATTCCCGCACTCACCGTGAGAGCGTCCGAAATGTCATACTCCGATCCCAAGGCCCACTCCCAGGTGTTGCTGCTGAGCAGCTTTTGCTTGTCCTTGTCCATGCGGGCGTCCTTGTCGAAGTAGTAGTGGTAGCTCGCCATCACACGCCAGGTCGGCAGTATCTCGTAGCAACCACCCACGGTGAGGATGCCCGGGATGTCGTTGGGCGTGTTCACACCGTCGGCGAAGAGCCCCGTATCGTCCACCTTCGTGTCGTTCTCGATGTTGAGATGCGTCGTGAACTCCAGGCGCGCACCGAGGTTGAGTTTGCCCCAGCGGTAGTCGATACCGATGATCGGCGTGATACCCCATCCGCGCTGCGTGCAGTCGAGGTTGCGGTCAGCCACCTGACTCCGCACGCCACCAATGGCCTGCGCGCCACCCTGCGCCAGTTGCGCACCTTTCGTGAGTTGCTCGGCAGCGGCGGCATACTGCTGTGCGGCCTGCTCGTTGCCAGCGAGCGTTGCCTCCTGGGCCAAGCGAGTATAGTTGTTGGCCTGCTCCTGATAGGAGAGCGCCTGGTTGGCCAGGGCGTCTGCCTTGGTGCCGAGGTAGCTATAGAGGTTTTCGTTTTGGCCGTTGATGTTCACGGTGATGTTGGAAATGCTTCCCTCATACTTGTTGTAGATGTAGTTGAAGCGGAAGCCGCCATAGACAGCCAGGTTCTCATTGACCTTGTAGGTGGAACCAAACTGGAATCCGAAGACGTACTGCTGACCGTGGATGTAGCTCTCTACGGAGTAGCCCGGCGTGTTGCTTCCCAGTCCGAGGTCGATGCCATATTGCTGCTGGTAGGTGTTGTTGGCCAACTGCAGGATGGAGGGCAGCAGGGCCACCTGGCGCTCGAAGGATCCGAGACCGCGGTTGAAGGTACACTTACCGCCACCGCCCACGAGGCCGAAGGCAAACTGAAATCCCCACTTGTCGTAGTTCAAGGCCGCCTGTACCGAAGGTACGAACGGGGCAGAAGCCTCACCCTTGAAACGCTTGATGCCATTGGCATCGCCTCCGTTGAGGCTCAGCGGATGGGCGTAGGGCGACTGCATCCATTGTTCGTCGGTCATGGGAAGACCAGCAGGTTTGAGGAGCGTCATGCCGCTACGGATGGTACGCGTCTGTGAGGCGCTCTGACCACCGAGAGAGAGATGGAGGCCCTTACCCAGGAAGGCCACGCCGGCAGGATTGGAATAGACTCCATCGATAGCAATCACACCATCACGGGCGAAGTTGCGACCGAAGATGAAGCTCTGGTTGGTGTTGGTCAGAAGACCACCCGCGAAGACGGCGGTCTGCGAAAGCATTGCCATCGCAATGCATGCAAGTTTCTTTCTTTGCATTCGTTATTTTACGTTCGTTGGTGAAAAACGGGTGCAAAGGTAGGTAGATTGTTCTGTACTTCCAAATTTTTGGTTCGTTTTTCTGTTTTCTCCCGCGTTTTTCTGTTTCCTTTGCCCCTTTCCAGCCCAATAAAGGAATGAAAAACAGGGTTGTTTAGAAAAAGGCAGCAGGGTAGGGACAGTTTTATGTCCCCGCGAAGCTGTTGTATCTTCTTGTTTACCTTGCAGAAGGCTTGTTTGACGCGTAGCGTCATTTTGTCCTCGCGAAGCGTTGTAACTTGTTGTAAAAGTTGTATTTGTTGTTTTCCCTAACTCAGCAGGGCTTATTGTCAACAGCACAAACCCTATCACTCGATTTTCCGGAAGAACCCTATTTCAACCGTACGGATCAAACTATTTTCCCTTTTGTGCCCAATAAGAGTGGGGGGTAAAACAAAAAAGTCCAAGTTGAAAATTCAACTTGGACTTCGAAGTAGTTGGGATACCCGGACTCGAACCAGGAATGACAGGACCAGAATCTGTAGTGTTACCATTACACCATATCCCATTGTTTTTAGCAACCGTCATTGCTTGATTGCGAGTGCAAAGGTACGCACTTTTTTCTTTCCACCAAAACTTTTTCCCACTTTTTTCTCTCTTTTTTCAAAAAAAAACTCCGAGACCGCCCTCAAGACCGTTTCGGAGGCCCAAAATAGGGATTTTAGCACCCTTCGAAGCTACTTTTTCCCGTGGCGTTCCAAAAACTGCTGATACTGGTTCTCGTAGCCATTATAGACGTTGATGTCCACATCTCCGCGGATTCCCCTCACTCTTCCGTCCGGCGACAGTTGCCAGTAGGTGAGTTTGAAGTGAGGCATATACTCGCCATAGCGGGCTATCCAGACAAAGTAGTTGTCGCCCAGGTCGGGAGCCAGCGGCATGTGCTTCAGCGCAAACGACTGACTGATGTAGAGGATGGGATAGACCTTCCATTCCCGTTGCACCTCCTGCAGCCAGGCCCGCACCTGCCGAAACATCACCTCCGCTCCGCCCGCCTGGCTGATCTGCCAGTCCGTGGGCTCCACGTCGAGCACGGGCGGCAAATCCCCCTTGCGGTAGTGGCTCTTCTCCAGGAAATGGCGGGCCTGTGCCTTGCCCCCCGACGTGAGGGAGAAGAAATGGTAGGTGCCCGTCCTGATTCCCGCCTTGCGCGCATCGCGGTAGTCGTCATCGTAGTAGGCGTTGAAGACCGTACAGCCCTCCGTCGATTTCACGTAGGCGAAGGAGACCGGATAATCGACCTTTCCCCTCACCCGCTTGTCGCTCAGCGTGCCGAGGTGGGTGATGCGCAGTCGGGCCCAGTCGATGGGATAGCACTTCCCGTCCCGCTCGTGTTGGTGGCGCGACACGTCGATACCGTAGATGCGCTCCTTGTTGTAGGTCAGTTTCTCCCCCTTGAACACGCCCTTGCGCCATTCTCCCGCCTGCAAGTACTGGCGTGGCGCGATATAGAATCCGAAGCCGTCGGGCAGTCCCGCCTCGAAATGGCCCTCGTAGTATTCCCCTTGGTGTCCCCAGCGCCGCCCGTAGCCGCTCGGCCGCTTCAGTGAGTCGAGCTGTCCGGTATAGATGCCCAGGGAGTCGCGGATCGTGCGGTCGTCGTGCTTGCCCACCTTCTTCTTGCTGGGCTTCGCCTGGCGCTGGGCGATGGCCTCCTTGCCGTCGCCGATACCCATGTGGGTCACGACCCCCACGGGCGTATGGTGGCGGGGCAACTGCACGACCACATAGCCGTCCTCCTCGTCGCTCCAGAGCTCACACTCCTTATTATATATACGCTTGCCCTGCGCGCTGCGGACCAGTTTGTAGCGGATCACGCGCCGCAGACTGAGCCGCTCGCCAGGCTGGATGGCAAGCAGATGCTTCGCTACCGTGCGCAGCGAGTCGATGCGGTGGTCGATACCTACCGAGTAGGTGGCGATGGCCCCATAGCCGTAGTCCTGCACGTTGTGCGTCCGCCGATAGTAGTGGAGCTCGTTCTGCTGCGTCTGCAGACTGGCCAGTTCGTTTTCGATGCGCTCCGCCTGACGCCGCACCACTGTGTGGAGGTCTTGGCTCCCGCTGTCCACCAGCTGCGAGGAGGCGGGGGCAGCCTTCGTGACGATGCGCCCGTGGCAGGAGGGGAATCTTCGGAAGCGGTTCACCCAGTAGCCTGCCGATAGCTGCACGTGGGCCGCGGGTTGCAGGGTGTCCGTGCTAATATTCGTCAAGGCCGTGTCGCCCTCGATCTCGCCGACCGTCAGTACCACGCCGCTGTCGTTGCGCAGCTCATACCACGACCTCACCTCCACCACCAGTTCGTTGCGGCGCACCTCCGCGTCCGAGACGGGCGTCAGTTGCCAGATGATGACGGCGATCACGGCCATCAGAACCACCGCCCCCCAGGTCCGCTTGCTCCGCAGCCGTCTGCCGAAGCTGCTCCGAGGGCGGCGCTCCTTTTCCTTGTTCTGTTCCTTGTCTTGTTCCATTGTGTTGGTTGAAGAAGATCGTAGTCCGTAGTCTCAGGTCCATCCGTAGGAGACCCTTGTCGGGCTATTCTGTTGGATGCGCCCGTTGGATCATGCCTTTGGTGTCTCCTCTGTCCACGCGATCTCGCCCGAACCGTAGCAGCGGTGGTGCGCCTGGTCATAGACCACACAAAACTGGCCCGGGGCCACCCCGTGGATCGGGTCGTCAGAGTGGACCATCATCCTTCCATCGGACAGCGTCTCCACCGTGGCGCAGTGGAATTCGGGAGTATGGCGGATCTTGAATGTGATGCGGTCGGGCACGCTCGTCACGCCCTCCGTCAGGAAGTCGAAGTCGTGGATAGCGAAGTCGCGCTTATAGGCTGTCGCCGGGTCGTAGCCGTGGGAGACGTAGAGGATGTTCTGCTCCACGTCCTTGCGGATGACAAACCACGGTCCGCCTCCCAGTCCGAGGCCCTTCCGCTGTCCGATGGTATGAAACCACAGACCCTTGTGCTGTCCGATAATGCGCCCCGTCTCTTGCTCGATGATATCTCCGGGCTGCTCGCCGAGATAGCGGCGCACATACTCGTTGTAGTCGATGTTGCCCAGGAAGCAGATGCCCTGCGAGTCCTTGCGGCGGGCGTTGATCAGATGCTCGCGCTCGGCGACCTGCCTCACCTCGTCCTTCATGTAGTGGCCGATGGGGAAGATCGCCTTCTTTAGTTGCCATGGGTGTATCTGGGCCAGGAAATCGGTCTGGTCCTTCACGGGGTCCGGACTCGTCGTGAGCCATT
The DNA here is from genome assembly GCA_003447235.1 of Prevotella sp. GTDB lineage: Bacteria > Bacteroidota > Bacteroidia > Bacteroidales > Bacteroidaceae > Prevotella. The sequence continues at coordinate 2,299 of DLZV01000041.1, read as the reverse complement.
TGCGCCCGTCTATCCACTCCGTCTGCGCATAGTGGCCCGTGGCGATGAGGTCGTAGTCGTGGCCCCGCTTCTCGTCGAAGGCACCAAACTTGATGAGGCGGTTGCACATCACGTCGGGGTTGGGCGTGAATCCCGCCCGCACCTTCTCCATCGTGTAGCGCGTCACCTGGTCCCAGTATTCCCGGTGGCAGTCCACCACCTCCAGCCGACAACCGTAGCGTTGTGCCACGACTGTCGCCATCTCCATGTCCTCCTCCGAGTTGCAGTCCCATTCCTCCTGCTCCTCCGGTCCTATCTTGATGTAGAAGCAGTCGGGGTGCAGTCCCTGGCGGGCCAACTCATAGACCACCACGCTACTATCGACACCGCCCGAAAGCAATACGGCGATGCGCTTGTCTTCAATGTTCTCCATAATCTATTTTTGTGTTCCTCGGGCTATCATCCCCTGTATCTCTGCGATCCGCTGCTTGCGGGCGATCGAGAAGTCGCTGCTGTGACCATCCACATAGTCGTAGAGGCGGAAGGCCTTGTCGAGCAACATCCCTCTCAGGGGCTGCTGCTTATAGCTCCCCTCGGCATAGAGCAGTTCGGCGAGCATCTCCAGTTTCTGCATCCGCTGTCCCTCCGCCCATTGCTCGTGGGCGTAGCCGATGGCCTCCTCCACGGTCATATTGCGCAGCAGCTCGTAGTCGCCGACATACTGGCGGTAGAGGTCGCGCAGCTCGTCGTCGTTGCGCTTGCCCTCGGCCTTTTCCAAAAACCGGGCCACGGCGGCCATAAACTCCTCGATGATGCGTATGAAGTAGTCTCGTTGTTGCATAGTTGCTTTTTCTGTGCTTGTCTGCCCCCGTCTGTACGCAGGGATTTGAGGACACAAAGATACCACAATCGCCACGAAGCACCAAATTTATTCCCCATTTTCTCCATTTCCCTCGCAAAAAGAGTTGTTACTTGTTGTAAAAGTTGTTCAAGTTGTCTTCTATGTGTCCACGTCGAATTACTCCATTTCCCCGAAGAACCTTATTTATTGTACTTGTTGTCCCAAGCGTTGTTTTTCCCATGTCCCAAGTGTTGTTTTCCCTCGTGCCCCGAAACGATTTTGCTCAAAAATCAGCCTCCACACGATTTTTTTTCGTGAGAAATGGCAATAAATGCGGGAAAAGCATTACCTTTGCGGGCAAAGTCGGGCATAGTGTGAAAGCAGGCCCGCAGAAAATCGAAGGAAATTAGCCACATGGATTTGCAAGCAGGAGCTGAACTTTGATCCGCTTGAAGTTTTTAGGCCACATGTTTGCTTTTCTAAATGGCTGGTAAACAATGAATGTCATGACTATGATCTTTGCAAGACGGACGCAATTCCTTTGTGGGACAAAGGCTTGGTCAAAAGACATAAAGTAGGGGAGTATTAGACACTGGATAGTTCTGACGCTCGTTCTACAGCCGACGAAACGACTGCTTTTCTATCGACATGAAAAGTATCTCTTTTCCAAAGGGCAACCATCTTCCTGGACAGGACGCAAATCCAGCCCAGAGGTAAAATTGTATGCCTACGCGTAGCCTTTTCTACTCCCCCTACAAGACAGATTCATCTGTCTCCCAACGTTGTTCAAGTTGTTTCCCTTTGTCCAAGTTGTTTTTCAACTTCTCCCCAAGACAGATTCATCTGTCTGACAAAGTTGTTCAAGTTGTTTCCCTTTGTCCAAGTTGTTTTTCAACTTTTCCCCAAGACAGATTCATCTGTCTCCCAACGTTGTTCAAGTTGTTTCCCTTTGTCCAAGTTGTTTTTCAACTTCTCCCAAAGACAGATTCATCTGTCTGACAAAGTTATTCAAGTTGTACCCGTTGTTCAAGTTGTTTTCCCTATATTCCCCACAGACAGATTTATCTGTCTCAAAGTTGTTTTGTAAAAAGAAATATTCAAAAATATGCGTGATTTCAAAAATATCAAGGTCGCCGTGGCCGGCACAGGCTACGTTGGCTTGAGTATTGCCACCCTGCTGGCCCAGCACCACCATGTGACGGCCGTTGACGTTATCCCCGAGAAAGTCGAGAAACTCAACCGCCGCGTCTCGCCCATCCAGGACGACTACATCGAGAAATACCTCGGCGACCGCAGCCTCCTGCCCTGCGTGGGCCCCGATGAGGCTGAGCAGCCAGGCCATGGAACCCTCGTTGCCACCCTCGACGGCAAATCGGCCTATGCCGACGCCGACTTCGTGGTCATCGCCGCCCCCACCAACTACGACCCCGTGAAGAACTACTTCGACACCACCCACGTCGAGGAAGTCATCGACCTCGT
>DLZV01000019.1 GCA_003447235.1 Prevotella sp. | reverse complement strand
GAAACAAGGGCAGGAGAACAGAGGAAATGGGGCGAGACGGACGGAAACAAGAGTCTCTTACGACTTGGAGGCTATTTTCTCCTTATTATATATATAGCGCAGGAAAGGCGAAAGTGGCCGTTGCGGGTATGAGCACCCCCTCCTGCCCTCTTGGGGGAGGCCAAAAACCCATCGCCCATACTTCGGGATGGTCTCGGGACGGGTTCGGGACGGAAAGCCGCACGCGAACAAGCAAATTTCTCATGCAAGCCAGGCAACAGGACCACCACGCTCGAATAGGCTCAAAAGTGGGGTAAAAAATGAATATAACTTCAAAGGCCAATGAAGTTAACTTCGTGGGCCGATGAAGTTAACTTCATTGGCCTTTGAAGTTATATTCATTTTTAGGGGCAGTTAGGAAGGGTATTTTCCCCTCTATTGCGCACCATGCCAAACCGCCATGTTTTTATGGAGCCAAACGAGCAGAACCAAGTTTGTTTGGCTGCTGATATGCAAGAGCAGCTGCTACGCGCTCATCCCTTTGAAGGCACAATAGAGGAAAGTAGCCAAGATAAGAAGGAGGATTGCGACGACACAAAACAGCACCACGACCCGACGGGTGAGCGAAGAAGCGTGGGGGGAAGAAGGCGTGGGCGACGATGGGTGCGAAGAACTGGACAAAGGGCTGTACGAGGGCGCGGGCTTCGACTTTGGTCGCTGCGGAGAAGCTGAACCGGAGGACTTCGTGTCCTGCTGGCCCAGAATCGGCGTGGCGATGGTAGCCACCGTTCCACAATAGGGACAACGGGATCGGATCGTGGTTCCAGGATTGGTATCCACCACATAGAGTTGGTGGCATTGCTTGCACGTGACTTGATATTGCATTGCTTCGATTTTTATTGACATTAACTACTCTGTCTCGCTATTTACCATAGGGATATTCCTCCATCTCCCATTCTTGGAAAGGAAGGAAACCTTCTACCCACTGGGGGCGGACCCCCTCCCCTTCCCCACCCTGTGGATTGGAGACCGCCACTCCCATAAGCCTCACGGATCGTGTCTTGTACTCCGTCTGGCGGAGCAGGCGTTTGGCAAGCGGCAGGATGTCGTCCTTGGTCTGGATGGCAGCCGGCTGCGTCAGACTACGCGTCACCTGTGTCATATCGCCCCACTTCATCTTGAGTGTGAGCGTATGGCCGAGAAATCCACTCTTGGCGATACGCCGCTCCAGTTCCAAGACAAGGTGGTAGAGCTCGATGAGGATAGCAGACGAGAGGCGGAGATCCTCCAGGAAGGTCTGCTCGCAGCCCACCGACTTGCGGTCATGGTCAGTGACGACGGGACGCAGGTCGATGCCCCGGGCGAAATCGTAGTAGATATGGCCCGCCTTGCCAAACACCTGGACGAGGTGCTGGCGCGAGACGCGACGGAGTTGTGCCCCCGTAAAGATACCCATCTGGTGCATCCGAACTGCCGTCTTGGGTCCTACGCCCCAAAACTGCTCTATCCGAAGGCTATCGATAAAGCCCTGTGCCTTAGCTGGATGGATCACGAAGAGTCCATCGGGCTTGCGATAGTCGGAGGCTACCTTGGCCAAAAACTTGTTGTAGCTCACGCCTGCCGAGGCCGTGAGCCCCGTCTCCTCGACGATGCGCTGCTTGATCTCGCGCGCCACATCCGTCGCCAGCGCGACCCCGTGGCGGTTTTCCGTCACATCGAGAAAAGCCTCATCAATGGATAGCGGTTCCACCAGGTCGGTATAGTCGAGGAAGATCCTGTGCACCCGCCCCGAGATCTCCTTGTAACGGTCGAAACGGGGCGTGACGATCCGCAGTTGTGGACAGCGCCGCTTGGCCGTGGCAATAGGCATGGCGGAATGGACCCCATACTGCCGCGCCTCATAGCTGGCCGTAGAGACCACACCACGAGGCCCGTCAAACCCCACAGCCAACGGCAGTCCGCACAGGGACGGATCGTCGTGCTGCTCCACGGAGGCGAAGAACGCATCCATGTCGATATGGATAATCTTTCGTTGGGACATCTCGACGGGCAAAGTTATCAAAAAAATCGGGACTGGCCAAAAGTAGCAGAGAGGAAAAACTCTATTTTCATCAGCAACGAAAGGCTACGCGATGCACTATAGGCTGCATCACTCCCTGGCCCCAGCACGCATCTTCCTCATCCACACCATGAAACACAGAGCGGTAGCCAGTCCCACGCCTCCGCCAATAGCATAGCCCACGGCAGGAGGCAAGGCGAAAGCAATATTGCTCACCATGAGGAAGGAGACACAGCCGACGGTCATAAACAAGGCGGGGACGAGGGTGAGGACGTATGCCTTCTTCTCCTGCGCGAGATAGACCGTGAGGGTCCACAGGGTGAAGACCGCCAGCGTCTGATTGGCCCACCCGAAATATTTCCATATCGTATTGAAGCCATCGGGGTTTTGGATCTGCCAGACCAGCAGGGCGAGCGAGACGGCAAAGACGGGCACGCAGATATAGATGCGATTGATCTTCTTGCGCTGACTCAGACGGAAGGCTTGGGCGATGATCAGGCGGGCCGACCGAAAGGCCGTGTCTCCCGTCGTGATCGGGGCTGCCACCACACCGAATGTTTTCCCTTAAACGATTGCACATGTTTTTCGTCTAATACTTTAGATAAGTTTAGGATCTTTCACCAAGTATTACCCATCATTATCTACCAGCAATGAAACATGTAACAATAAAAGACATCGCACAATCGCTGCACATATCGGTTTCGACCGTATCACGGGCGCTTACCGACGACAAAAACATACGTCGCGAAACGCGAGAGGCTGTGCTGCACGAGGCAGATCGGCTTGGCTATCGTCGCAATCCTGTGGCATTGAACCTCAAGACAGGACGCACCAACACAATAGGCGTAATCGTGCCAGAGATGCACACGCCATACGCCTCGCAGGTAGTGGCTGGCATACAGAGCATACTCTTCTCCAACAATCAGAAGGTGGTCATGGCCGAATCGGACGAGGACCACGAGCGTGAGGGAGAGCATTTGAAGATGATGGAGGATTTTATGGTTGACGGACTTATTGTGAGCATCTGCAGCTACAAGCATAATGTCGATACGTATCGTCGACTTGCCAAAGAAGGCATGGCCATTGTCTTCTACGACCGCATCCCTCACGGGATGGAAGATATGACGCAAGTGCTGGTGGACGACAACAATGACGCTTTTTTTATGACGGAACACCTGATACGCCTTGGTCGCCAACGCATAGCTTATCTCTATGGGCCTGACAACGTGTATAATACCATGGAGCGCGGTCGTGGCTATCGCGAGGCCATGGAGAAGTTCCGCCTATACGACCCTCAACTTATCATCAAGACAGGAATGACGTTTGCTGATGGTGCGGCAGCAGTAGATCGTCTTGTGCAACAAGGCGTGGACTTTGATGCAGTGTATGCCTTCACCGACACGCTTGCCATAGGCGCCATGAACCGCCTGCGCGAGCTTGGACGTCGCGTACCAGAGGATGTGGCTGTGGCTGGATTCTCGGGGACAGAACTATCGACCATCGTATTTCCACAACTCACTACCGTCGAGCCTCCTCTGATGGAGATGGGAAGGTGTGCCGCCGAACTTGTGCTTGAGAAGGTGCGCAATCCCGAGGCGGAGAACAGAAAGGTTGTCTTGCGTACGGCTATGAAATACCGGGGTTCTACTGGGGAGTAGGAGATAAGACTTTGTACCTTACCTTCCCAATGGATCCCCCGATTTAAAACGTTTGCAGATTTTGGGAACGTTTGCGGAAACGTTCCCATTTTTTTCATAAAACATTTCTTTTCCTACATTATTTTTTGCCCTAACTTTGTAAGCGAGAAGAGAAAAAGCCAAAAAATAACAACTAACAGCATAGAAATAAAAATGACAGCAAACACAATCAAATCGTATTCCTTCGACCGCAACTCGGTCAAGGCAGGCATCCTTCATTTCGGTGTAGGCAACTTTCATCGTGCTCATCTCGAATACATGACAAGCCATCTGCTTGAAGATCCCACCCAGCACGGATGGGGCATCTGCGGGGCAATGATACTGGAGAGAGACGAACCGCTGTACAAGGCACTCAAGGCGCAGGATGGCGAATACACACTTACCGTATGTGGGCGCGACGGTAACAACGAGGTTTACCGTCTTGGGGCTCTTGTAGAACTGTATTGGGGCATTGAGGAGAAGAACTCCATACTCAACAAGATAGCCGACCCTGACATCCGTATCATCACGCTCACCATCACCGAGGGTGGATATAACATCTCACGCCAGACTGGCGAGTTTATGCTCGACAATCCGCAGGTAGTCCACGATCTGGAGCATCCAGACGACCCGCAGACTGCATTCGGCTATGTGGCCGAGGGACTTCGTCGCCGCGTGGCCTCAGGCTCAGGCCCTATCACCATCCTCTCTTGTGACAATCTTCAGCACAATGGCAATACGGCCCGCTGCGCTTTCATGTCGTTTGTAGAGGCGCAGGACAAGGAGCTTGCGGCATGGATGGAGGAGAACGTGACTTTCCCCAACTCTATGGTCGATCGCATCACTCCAGCCACACATCCCGAGGACATCAAGCGACTCAACGAGGAGAATGGCACAGAGGACAAGGCGCCTGTATATTGTGAGGACTTCATACAGTGGGTCGTCGAGGACAACTTTGCTGCTGGTCGCCCCGCATGGGAGAAAGTCGGCGCACAGATGACAGACGACGTCACTGCTTTTGAGAACATGAAACTCTCTCTTCTCAATGCCTCTCACACATTGCTTTCCTACCCTTCTTTCCTCTATGGCTACCGCAAGGTGGACGCTGCCATGCACGACGAGCGTATAGCCAAGTTTGTGCGTCAGTTTATGGACATCGACATCACTCCCTACGTACCGGCTCCCAAGGACACAGACCTTGAACTCTACAAGCAGACTCTCTGCGAGCGTTTCGGCAACCGTTCCGTCAGCGACCAGGTGGCTCGTCTTTGCTTCGACGGAGCATCGAAGTTTCCTGTGTATGTGATGCCCAACCTTGAAAAGATGATCAGCGATGACAAACAGCTCATCCGCGTGGCATATCTATTCGCAGCCTATCGCCACTATCTCAAATATCACACGGACGACAATGGCGAGCAGTTTGAAGTAGCCGACCCGTGGCTTACAGCCAACGACCAGCAGCTTATCGCAAGCAATGAGCCTCTTGACTTCCTTGCCCTCTCTCCATTCCGAAGCACCGACCTGCGTGAGGCCGACAACTTCACACAGCCCTACCTGCAGATGGTAGAGAGCATCAAGAACGAGGGAGCGATGAAGACCCTCGAGGAAATATTGTAAAAACAAGTTAGTTGCTATGAGGTGGGGCAATCCCTCGTCCCACCTCATAGGACTCCCCCCCAGCAACCATCTCACCCAAAACTAACATCCGTATGAAAACGCTAAGCCTAAAGACCGCAGGACCTTTCCTGCTGCTCACGTTCATCTATTTCATAGTAGGTTTTCTTACTACTGTCAACGGTCAGTGTCAAGGACCGCTCAAGATAGCGTTCCTCTCCGAGGCCACCACCATGCGCAACTCACTGACCACCCTCATTTCCTTCGCCTTCTTCCTTGGCTATCTGCTCAACAGTTCGCGCACAGGACGAATGCTCAACCTCATTGGCTACAAGCGCACACTTATCCGCTCGCTGATCGTGATGGTCGGAGGCTTGTTGTTCTACACAGCCTCTGCTTTTTGCGCGGAGTATGCCGGCGAAGCTGGTATTGTACTAAGTGGCGACTTCGTGCCGTTTGGCTATTTCGTATTTCTCATGGGGTCATTTCTTATGGGCACAGCTGCGGCCATGCTCCAGGTGGTCATCAATCCATATATCGCAGCCTATCCGTTGCCTGGCACAAGTGCGGTACAGCGAATGAACTTCACCTGTGCCGTCAACTCATTTGGCACGACCATAGCCCCTCTCTTTGTCACTGGTATCATGTTCGCGGGAGTGCCTCTCGACAGCGTCACCGCATCGCAGCTCACCCTACCCTTCATACTCATGACGCTCTGTATTGTCGTCACCACAATGACCACACGCCGACTTGCCCTGCCCGACATCGAGGGCACACGTTCTTCGTCGGCTGAAACCGACAAAGGAACATCTACTGGAGAAAAAACAAAAAGCGTATGGTCGTTCCGCAATCTAAAGTATGGGGTCATAACCATTTTCTTCTACGTGGGAACGGAGGTGAGCATTGGCAACAACATCAACTTGCACGCTATGGAGCTCACTGCCAGCGGAACTGCTCTGTCGCCTGCCCTGCTTGCCACAATCTACTGGGGCGGTTTCCTAGTCGGTCGTATGGTTTCTGCCTCCATGAAAAACATAAAACCACGTCCGATGCTCATCACCGTCACGCTTGGCGCCATAGCGCTCATGACTGCCGCCATGCTGACGGAAAACCTTTGGCTTCTTGCCTCGGTAGGGCTTTTCCATTCCGTCATGTGGAGCTGCGTGTTTACCCTGGCCGTTGATGGTCTTGGCGAATACACGTCGCGTGCCTCGGGCGTGTTTATGATGGGCGTGTTTGGTGGAGCCGTATTCCCTGTGATCCAGGGAATGCTTGCCGACTGGATAGGCTCCTGGCAGTTCACATGGGTTGTGGCGCTTTTCTGTGAGTTTGTTTTGCTGTGGTACGGACTGAGAGGGTATAGAAAGTGAACACCATGACCATCTTTTTCTGATCTCAGACAAATTACTGGAAAGGTCTTGTGTAAAACTACCCTATAAAAGCACCTTACCAAGCCCTGCTTTACAAGGGAGACCCTCTAATTTTTTCAAGTACACTTGAATTTTTGCCCACTTTTGGCCATTTTTTCAAGTGTACTTGAATTTTTCCTTGTATCTTTGCAGCACAAGTCAACCCATCAAGAAATACATTATGGACAATAGGCTGGAGAAAATAGCAAGGCTAAATTATTGGAACGCCACTATGTGGAAGCCGTCAAGGACACCATTCTGCTGAAGGACATTGTCGAAAGACACAAAATCAAGGACGCAATCCTCCTTGACCGCATCTTCGCCTACCTCGTAAACAACAGCGCGTCGTTGGTCTCCGTGACCAACGTTGTCAACTATCTGAACAACGAGCAGTCGAAAAAGGACGGCAAAGCCAAGAAGCAGAATTACGAGACGGTATCTAACTACATCAGCTTCCTGGAAGACGCATTCGTCATCTTGAGAGCCGACCGCTACGATGTCAAGGGAAAGGAAATACTAAAAGGAGCAGCCAAGTACTATGCCAACGACAACAGCTACCACAACTATCTTTACGAAGGGTATGGCTACGGACAAGGGGCTCTGCTGGAGAACTATGTCTATCAGGCATTACGGCGTGCGGGATTTAAGATCTACGCTGGCAAGATGGCAAACCGAGAGGTGGACTTTGTGTGCGCAGACCACGACAAGCGCCTCTATGTGCAGGTGTCATGGACGCTTGAAGACAAACAAACGGAGGAGCGCGAATACGCCTCGCTTGAAGCTATCGACGATAGCTACCCCAAGATTCTCGTCACTATGGACGACATACCCTTCAAAAATAGAAAAGGTATAGAGAACATCCAAGCCTGGCATCTGGAGGAGTTTCTTGGTCATTGAAAAAATGGACAGCGTGGAATAATGTATTTGAAATCATCGGAAATAACTATTCCTACTAGGGTTTTGATCATTATTCGTTGTAAACGTTGCTTTGTTTGTCGTTTATATTGTCTTACTCTTACACTGTTTCACGCAGTGTCCAAAATACCGCATGAAAACCCCAAAAAGTAAGTTGTATTTGTGTGTTTTCTTATTAGAATACGAGAAACTCTGCAAAGCAGTTGTTAAACCAATACGACAAAAACACTTTCGAGTGCACGCTCCATCTTCCGTCATGTGACGACCATGGTGTTTGGCGTCCATCCTATTGCTTGACCTTATATCGTAAACATTCTGAAACAATCAAAGGCGGACTGAAGGCGCTATCAGCAAGAATGGGTTTGAAATCCGTCCTTGCTGATAGCTATGGCCTAAAAATACTATTCGACCATTTCTTTCTTTATACTGCCGTCGCTGTACCTCACTATGTTGATCCCCTTGGTGGGACTAGCCAATCGCTGCCCATCCAAAGAGTACCGAGAGACTTCCTTTGTCTCACTATGATTGTCTATTTTGTTGACGTCTGTTACATCATACTCTTTGGTGTATCCAAAATCTTTCCAAACATCGGCTTCCCAATACGCCTGTTTTGTTCCCAGCGGAACATACAATGTACACTTGCTTATATTGACACCATTGAAGAAACGACCAGCAGGAGCCGGTGTCCCCCAAGCAACATAGACAGATTCTAATCCTGAATCACCAAATATAGTCTCTTCACTAAAAGCCATCAAATGGCGTAATGAAGTGATACCTGAAGGAATTGATAGAATCTTCAAATCGTAGCAATAAGCAAAGGATTTTCTACCTATAGAAGCAAGACTGGACGGAAACGTTACACTTGCCAAACTATGACAATGAGCAAAGGCTTCGTCACCTATAGTAGTAAGGCTGGGCGGTAACGTCACGCTCGTCAAACCACTACATCCTTCAAAGGCCTTATAACCTATTAAAGTAAGGCTGGACGGTAGCGTCACGCTCGTCAAACCACGACAACCACAAAAGGCACCACCACCTATTGAAGTAAGGCTGGACGGTAACGTCAAGCTCGTCAAACCACTACAAGATTCGAATGTGTTATTAGTTGATTATCAGTATTTTACACTCTAAACGGTAGAAAAGTGACTGTGTGGATTCTGTTTAGATACGAA
>DLZV01000011.1 GCA_003447235.1 Prevotella sp. | reverse complement strand
AAAGGAAGGCCCTTATCTTCCATAAAACAAAAAAGACAATGCTCAGAGAAGGCTATATCATGCAAGAGATAACGTCCTACGGCAACATTTCGGAGGCGTTTGACCGTGTACTGCGTGGGAAAAAACGAAAGAGATGCCGTCAAGGACGCTATCTGCTCGCACACCGCGAGGAGGTGATTGCAGAACAGACTGCAAAACTTGCCGACGGGTCTTTCCGCCTCGGTGGCTACCACGAGCGCACCATCTGTGAATACGGCAAAGTCCGTCACCTGCAGATTATCTCCATGTACGACCGCATCGCAGTGTATGCAGTGATGAACGTGGTGGACCAACATCTGCACAAGCGTTTCATCAGGACGACTGGAGCAAGTATAAAGAAGCGCGGCACACATGATCTCCGCAAATGCATGCAATTGGACATGGACCGTGATCCCGAAGGCACACGCTACTGCTACGAGTTCGACATCAGGCATTTCGATGACAATACTAAGCCTAAGTTTGTCATGTGGTGCTACCGCAGAGTATTCAAAGACAAGACCCTGCTGTCACTCCTGGATCATTTCCTTCATCTACTACCAGAGGGCATCAGCTTCGGGTTGCGAAGCTCACAGGCTTCTGGCAACCTCTTGTTGTCCGTGTTCCTCGACCATTATCTGAAGGACAAATATGGCATCCGCCATTTCTACCGTTATTGTGATGACGGCAGAGTGCTCTGTGGCAACAAGCAAGAGAATTGGCTGGCACACGGCATTGTACATGAGCAAGTCGAAAAAATTGACCTTGAAATCAAGAAAAACGAAAGGGTGTTCCCTTCAGCGCAAGGAATCGACTTCTTGGGGTATGTGACATATAACGGTTCATACTCACTACTGCGCAAACGCGTCAAGAAGGAAAATGCAAGGAAACTACACAAAGTCAAGTCAAGAAAGAGACGGCGAGAACTGATTGCGTCATTCTATGGAATAGCCAAGCACGCTTGCTGCCGAAATTTGTTTTATAAATTAACAGGCAAAAAAATGAAATCATTTAAGGATTTGAATGTCGCTTACAAGCCGGAAGACGGCAAGAAGCGATTTGCGGGTGCGGTGGTAAGCATCCGCGAGTTGGTGAACCTGCCTATCGTGGTAAAAGACTTCGAGGTTGGAGTCAAAACCAGCCAGGGCGAGGATCGCTGTGTCGTGTCCATCGAGCAGAACGGCGAGCCGAAGAAGTTCTTCACCAACAGCGAGGAGATGAAAAATATTCTCCAACAAGTGAGTGAAATGCCCGACGGTTTCCCATTCGAAACTACCATCAAAGCGGAAACATTCGGCAAAGGTCGAACCAAATACGTTTTTAGTTGATGAAAAGAGCACAAGGAAGTTTGGAGGTGAAACTGCTTGAATGCGTGAACCCCATCAAAAACAAGTGGCGCGTTCGTTGGGACGTGCAAGAACATGATGACGGAACTGCTGACTACATGGAGGCAGAACTGACACACAAGCCGACTGACGAGGAAATAAAAGACCTCGTAAGAAAATGGTACAACCAACAAACGGATGTAGCAATATTGTCGGGCTTCAGTTATGAAGGAGCCTCTGTGTGGCTCTCGCAAGAGAACCAGTACAACTATAAGGCTGCATACGATTTGGCCATCCAGACGGACGGGAAAACGCTGCCAGTGACATTTAAGTTCGGCACTGATGAAAGTCCAGTGTATCGTACGTTTGAAACACTGGATAAACTTGCAGACTTCTATACGAAAGCCGTTAAGCATATACAAGAGATGCTGGAAGATGGCTGGAAGAATAAAGATGCAATAGATTTGAGCAAGTACAGCGCTTAAAAATCCCTTCGGGGGAGGATGTAAAAAAAGCCCCCGGCCTGTTAAAAAGCAACGCCAATCACTTTTATAACAACGCTCACAGCGCACGACCGGGGGCATATACCCTCTGCCGCGCTGTGAGCATTTTTGTTGTCATAAAGTGATTGGCGATACAAAGGTACATAATTTAGTTGAAAATGAAAGTATTTGAGATATTGAATTTTAACAGGGAGCCATTAAAAAGGCTACAACAGGCAGGGATACGCATCGAAGATGTGGAATATATAGACTTGTACAACGACTATCGGGTGATGCTCGGTGGTGGCGAAAAGGTCTCATATATTGTGGCGACACTTGCAGATCGCTATCATGTGAGCGAGCGCAAGGTGTACACGCTCATCAAGCGATATGGTCGAGAGTGTAGCGCTCAGGTGCTCGGGGGAAGTAAAGCGCAAGGCTTTTGAAAACGTGCTGCAAAAGGCTTGCAGTGTGATTTGCTTGTGGTGTTACTTTTTGATGCGGAAGCGTGGTAACTTTGCCGTATCGAAAGTAAAATACGATGAACAAATACTATTTATTATTGGGGAAGGTGCTTGCTGAAGGCAAGACCCAACAGAACAAAAAAGGCAAGATAAAATTCTTGCTCAACGAGCAGCTGACGCTCACACCGGCTGACCTGCTCGACATATTTGAAAGCCACGGCATAGCGAGGAAGAAACTGAAAGAAGAGCTGAAACTGTTTATGCAAGGAGAGCGCAATGTGGAACGATACCGTGAGGCTGGCATAGCTTGGTGGGACTACTGCGGCCAGACATTGGTAAACAGCTACCCGACCTACATGGAGAAATTGCCACCACTTATTGAGCGCATCAACAAGGAGAAACGCAACAGCAAAAACTATGTACTGTTTCTCGGAGCAACGGATGCAGAGAGCAACCAGGCACCGTGCCTAAGCCTTGTGCAGTTTCAAATAGAGGACAATGCATTGGTTGTGTCGGCATATCAGCGCAGCTCCGATGCAAACCTCGGACTGCCTTCAGACATTTACCACCTTTATCTGATGGCTCGACAGATAGATTTGCCGCTAAAGTCTATCACGCTGAACCTGGCGAATGTGCACATCTATGAAAACAACATAAAGCCCACTGAACGACTTCTCGCTGGTGAGGATAATATAAAATTTGAACTGAACGTATGAGAGGGAAAATGCACATGGCAGCACCTCTGCCTTTTGTCGGACAGAAGCGCATGTTTGCAAAGGAGTATATCAAGATTCTGCCCCAGTTCAACGACAAAACAGTGTTTGTGGATTTGTTCGGTGGCAGCGGTTTGCTGTCCCATATAACGAAGCATTTGCGCCCAGAGGCAACTGTGGTATATAACGACTACGACAACTACCGCGAGCGATTGGCACATATACCTCAGACAAATGCGCTGCTCATTGATTTGCGAGATATAGTTGGCAATACGCCAAAGCACAAGCGGATAGATGGTGTGATGCGTGAGAAGATGTTTGAACGTTTGAGACATGAGGAGCAAACGGTGGGCTATATTGATTTTATAACCATCTCGGCATCGGTGATGTTCTCGATGAAGTACGAACTGAGCATCGAGGAAATGGAGAAGCAGACATTATACAATAATATTCGAAAGAACGACTACCCGACAAGTGAGGACTATCTGGAAGGCTTGACGATTGAATCATGTGACTATCGTGAACTATACGAAAAATATAAAGACGAGCCGAATGTGGTGTTTATAGTGGACCCTCCTTATTTGTCCACAGAGGTTGGAACATACAAAATGTACTGGCATTTGTCTGACTATCTCGATGTGTTGAATGTGCTCAAAGGAAAGCCGTTTGTTTATTTCACATCAGATAAGTCATCTATCATTGAACTTTGTGAATGGTTAGGCAAGAATAAAACGCTCGGCAATCCGTTTGAAGGTTGTAAGCGTTTCGAGTTCAATGCGCATGTGAACTATGATGCAGGTTACAAAGATATGATGCTCGTGAAGTCTAATGCCGCATAATTTGAACCTCGTTTGAACGCCGTTTGTTCGCCGTTCAAAAACTATAAAAGCAGCCCGTTTTGGACTGCTTTTTTGTTGCTTTAAAGTGTCGTGTGTGCGATTTTTTTAGAACGTTTCGTTTTTCCCGATTTTTGCACGTTTCGTTTTTCAAACCGAGCACATTTCGTTTTGCCGGATTAAGGAGCGAGAGCGATTCTCCCTCGACCCCTAATTTTTTCTTATAGAGATAGAGTTTTTGCTTGATCGATTTTTCACTGATTTTGAAGATTTCAGCGATTGTTTTGGTGCTCAGCCTAAGGCGCAGCAGGAACAGCAGCCGTTTGTCGTTGATGGTGAGCTGTGGAAATCGCGACTGGAGTTTTGAAACAAACTTGTCGTCCACTCTTTCCAGGAAGAGTTCTATTTCCTCCCAGTCCGCATCAGTCAGCGTGAGGTGGCGTTGTTCCTGCTCATCGTATTTCAGCTTGATTTTCATTTTTTCGACGAAGTACTGGTGTAACAGCTTGATCTGGTTATCTTTGTCTTTCAACTCTTGCTCGTGCAGCAGCTCCGCCACTCGCCTGTCCCTCTCGTTCAATAAATTCACTTGATGCAGTCTTTCCTTTTCGTATGCCACCTTGGCCATCATCTTTTTCTTTTTGGCTTTATAGACAAAGGCTATAAGGAGAAGCCCAATGAAAATGAAAATCAATATCCCCAAGCAGAAGACCTTGTACAGCACTGTCCAGGCCTCCGCCTGAAGACGTTCCGTTTTCTCCTGCATCAGATTTTCGAAGTAGATCGTCTTGTCACACAACTCGTCATCAAACATTGCTTCTATGTAATGATAGGCGGAGTCGGCGTATGACAGAGCAGCAGGATCATTGAGCTTCACTGCGGCACGATGGCGACGTTTATAGGCCGCATAGCGTTGCGAGTTATCTTTCATCTGGAGTGTATCCAGCAAGTTGAGACATGCGGCATATTGCCCAGTTTCGTAATATGCGCCTGCGAGAGACAAAGTTTTATCTATATTATTTACGCTTGAATAGCTGCGCGACAAAAGGCCATAATGGACTGCCTTTGCGTCGTGGGCACCAGCGGCAAAACAGCTCATATCTTGATAGACATTAGACAATGTGACGGAATCGCCCAGCGCGAGGGCTATGCGCTCGGCCTCCTTGCTCCCGCTGAGAGCCTCTTGGCTTTTTCCGCAAAGCCTTTCACACTCTCCTTTCAAAAGAATATAGTAGATCGTGTTCAACGGCGTTGCCTGGCTGTACTTGCGATATACTGCCAAGGCCTGACTGGCGTATTTCAGCCCCAAAGGAGCATTAGTCTTGCGCACCACCCATGAGTTTTTGGACCAAACCAGACATAGCGTAGCCGTGTCTTTTTGCACTTGCGCCTCCTGCGCTGCCACGTCGAGGCAATAGTTGGCCCGCTCCAGACTGTCGCTCAAGGAATAATACACCCCCATGTAGTACATGCACCTTGCGTAAAGGCTGTCCTTGGGGTGCTTCGCATAGTAGTTGTAGGCAATACGGATGAGCGAGTCGTTGGCTACGTCGAGGCCACTCTTGTCTTGCGCAAGATAATAGGTCAGGGCGTAGTATGCCTTCTCCGCAGGCGGGAGCGAACGGCGGTCGATGGTATGCAGCATCGCCAACGCACTGTCCGGGTCGGCGTATGCCATTTGCAGCGCGCTGCGCAGGGTCTGTCGCTCCCCACGGTGGCAGGAAGCGAAAGCCAGGGCCAAGAACAGCATTGGTATAATAGCTTTTAGAATTCTCATAGTGTGTGCACAAACTGTTGCGACAAGATGGTGCGAGACGTCGAGGGACGTTGCAACAACAGAGAGGCGGGGAAGAGCGTCCGCCCGCTTGTGCCAAAGACCTTCCCGTCTTCTGAGTTGCTACATCTACGATGGTCGATTGTCCAGTAGTGACGGCAAAGGTAGGACAAATCCTCGACACAGCCAAAAAGAGTGCCCTGTTTTTTCCTCTTTATTTTATAGTTGCGTAGTTTGACCGCGCCAGAAAGCCCTTGGATAAACATCGTAATAACGCTCCCTCGTATAGCCTTAATTGAACCGAGGGTTGCTCTTTCCTCCCAGCCGAATGCTTCCCTCCCCCTCTGAGCTTCGTATAAACAAAGAAGCCAGCTCTCGACATCAGAGGAAGAGAAAAATGCTCCCTCTGATGTCAGAGCCGGCCTAAAGAAAACTAATCGAACGGATTACTCCGCGTCGCAGGGATCATCCCAAAGGGCCACATCCCAGCTCCAAGGGTCTATCTCGACATAAGGCTTACGCCTCTTAGCCAAAAGAGGATCAGTATTGGTTGCTGGCTTATTTGTAATCCCGAGATCTTCAGTCTTAGAGCCTTCAACAAGAAGAGGCTGAGCACATTGGGCAACCACCTCAGTAAGAGGTCTTTTGTAAACACGTTTTTTCATTGTCAGCTACATTTTTATGACCTTGTTATTATTGATGATATAAACACCTGCGGGAAGTCCCTCAAGCGCTTTACTCATTTCGACCAAACTCTTCACTTTTATACCCGAACTAGTGAATACATCCACAAGTTCCTTGGGAGTTATTTCCACATTAGCAGCGTCCGTATAGTTATCATCTGGGAATCGGAGACTTCTATCAGTGTCGTCACCCAAGCAATTGATATAGCAACGGTAAGGAGATATCGTAAGGTCTGTTCCATCGTACACACGATAGAAGGCAAGGCCTTCGTCTGCTTGATTCTGTAACACATAAGCCCCAACTGGCACTTTCTTATTAGCAAAAACGCCTGTCATGTAAGGTGTGGCATACTCATCAAACAATGCCTTGTAAACACCCTCAAAATGATATGACGCCGGACTACCTTTGAGAATATAGGGAGTATTGGCAGCAAAGGAATTAACCTTATTAAGCACCAACTTACAATTGTCGTCCACACCATCACATTCAAAGACTGTCAGCCCCGCAGGAATCTCACAGTCGAAAGGAAGGATAAGTGTACCATAACCAGCAGATGTCATCGTATAATCAACACCAGCAAAGTCTTGTCCACCAACAACGACAAAGTCCGAATACTCTGTATGGTCTATGATGTTGCCATAGATATTACCGTCATCTTCTCGGACGACAAAAACCACATCTCTCATTTCGGCACGATAACAACCATTGATGGTCGAGTTGTCAGAAACTAAACCTACCGTAAAGAGTTCTTTCACAACGCCTCCATCCTGCTTGTCAGGAAACAGGCTCATGTTTGTTGGGCTATATGCGATAATCTTAATAGTTCGATCATCAGGCATACCGCACGAAATGATATGGTCTGCCTTGCGATCAGTATTGAGCTTTATATCATTAACATATACCCTTCCGTCCTTACTTTGGTGGACCTTAGTGCCTTTGGGGACAGAAAGAGCCATATTAAACGCAACATAGTTTTGATTGGGATCATATTCATATACGGTAAGGTATGTAACGGTTGTTCCGTCAGCCGTTAATTCCACCCTTTGATCCATCCAAACTTGTAGCGTATTGTCTGAGGACGTTTGGGCAAATGCCTGCATGTTCAACAGTACAAGCATTAGCATCAAAAACACTTTTTTCATTTAGATTTTTCTTTTGATCTTCGTTTTTTCGTATTTCGTTTCAACTTGCTGTCCGAAGAGCTGGTGTAAATCTCCACGATTTTTGCCACGTCGATAGAATTGATGACACCATCTTTATTCACATCGGTTGCAGCATAATTGAGAGGCGCCGTACCAACTGAATAGAATTCCACAGCCAAAGACACGTCAATAGAATTGACTATTCCATCAGTATTGGCATCGCCGTACTTAAAGGTCGCTTGACTCACCTCACGCGCCAGTTCCTTCTGCTCCACATTACCAGCCGAATCAACAGCCAATACGCAAAAGCCATAGTCGAAACCCATATTGCCATGGTAAACGTATTCAGATGTAGTAATTACATCTTCCAACTTTTTCCACCGCCCACCTTCAACATCTTGAACATACAGCACATACTTCCAGAGACCCGAACGATTGTCATAGCCGTCAAAACGAAGCGTTATGAGACTGTCCTTAGCTGACACAGAAACAATCTCGCTCATAGGAGCTATCGAGTCAACGACATTTGTCCAAACAGGCGTAAGAATCGCTTCGTTTTGATCAAAGATGATGGCGGCACGATTGTCAAACGGCTCCCCATCACCCATTGCCTTCTTTAGCCCGATATCGAAATTCAAGAAACCTATGCCATTCCCGTTGCTGTTTACAGGAAGTACACCCTGTGTCACATCTAAAGTTTCCTCCATAGACATGGGGTCAAGAGATGTCACAGTCCATTGAGCGACCCCTTTGTCAGCATCATACTTTAGATCCACTTGAGCTATGGCATTAATTTCGGGACGCATATCTACTGTTTTCGTAAGATTCTGTTCACCATCCAATTCAAGAACCTTCTCGCCTATCTGAACACGCGTCGCCTT
The DNA here is from genome assembly GCA_003447235.1 of Prevotella sp. GTDB lineage: Bacteria > Bacteroidota > Bacteroidia > Bacteroidales > Bacteroidaceae > Prevotella. The sequence continues at coordinate 29,355 of DLZV01000011.1, read as the reverse complement.
GAAAGATGACAAATCAAAAACTTTCGAATCCAATGTGTCGCACACCACTATTCGATGAGCAGCAGCACTTGCCAATTTGGGGTCATTTTCAAACTCTATCGAATAGTTCACTTTTTTCACATGCTTACCCACATAAACGCTTCCCGCTTCGGACAAATAACCATGCATTTCGTTTGGATCATAAGATCTCCGTGGGGTAACAGGATGCCCACTTGGGATTACACATTCGGGATAAGATATGATTTGCCTTTGTAAATTGAACACGGTTGTAGCCTTTCCTAACATACCCGGCAGACAATGCTGAAGCCAATACCACATCAGATCCGGTGGCGATGGTAGGCGTATGGGGCGAAAAAACTCATCCGCTTCATCTTCGAATCCAGCTTGGACCATTTGTTCTCGCAAAGCCTGATTGTGACGATTCTGAAGGGCATTTTGTATGCCTCCGATCGTACCACCTAATGACAGCGTAGTAGCACAAAGACATTCCTCTTTAACTTTGTCAAATAAAGAAGCTATGTCACAAGGATCAAATGTACATCCAGTAAAGATACCTGTCACATCTGGGATCTGTTGTTGCTCTATAAACTCACTTGCCTCAGGGCCTTTCAAATTCCACGGAGTCTCCACCCAAGCGTAAACATTGAACGGTAGGACATTCTTCAACAGCACATCAAGAACAAAGGACTTAGTTTCGCCCGGCAATAATTCCGGAATAATCGACGGTACTATTTTCGTCTTACTATTATTACCCCGAAAATTATCATATTCGTATTTTAGTTGGAGACCGCTGTCACAAAGTTCTTTGTTGCATTCTATTGCAAAGTTTTTATACATTACATTCTGTATGTCGTCAAGATGATCCACTCCAAAGTAGAACGGAGTTGCCTGATAACTAATGTTACTGGTGTTAGTAACCTCAATGGTTACTGGATACGGATTTCCCACTATCTGCGGATCTTTAACGGTTATCTTGATGTCGTTGAAGTTGGGAGCCTCAAAATCCACCAAGTTTTCGCAAACTATGACACCAGGCTCGTCTCCGTCATCAAAATTCAGGACAAGATTGTATTTGCCATATGGCTCGTCACCATGCAACTTCATATACAGCCTTCCCTTAGCTTTTCCAGCCGTTCCAATAGAATCCACCAAGATGCGCTTGTCACCCTTTACGAGCATAGCCGACTTAAGATTGTCAAATCCATTGCCATCTAGGCCCAAAATCTGCACGCAAGGCATCACTCCAAACTTGGAGCTAGATGTGGACAACACCGCATACTTATCTATATGTTGATATGCAAGGGCCATCTCTGACCTTGAGCCTGTGACATCATGAATGGCAAAATAGTAGGTTCCATTCTCACGAGCATGAACTCCATCCATTTTTATGGATTCTGAGCCCGAAGTGCTAAACACCTCTTCTCCTGATGGTGCAAATATCTGAACAGAAGAGGGTTGGGAAGACTGCAACGCAATACTGTCGCCCTTTTCACAATCCATCGCATACCACCGAATGGTGTTGTCGGACGGCTTGACGAAAGGTTCTCTGCCAACATGGTCTGTCAGCTTTTTAACGACATCCACTTTTTGGCTTACACTATAATCTACGAAGTCTCTACTATCGTCTGCCCAATAGCCCAAAGCGTCCTCGAACCTGACATGGAACGTATTCTTCGCATAGATGATGGGCTTACCCGTCTTGGTCTCGAAATGGAATTTCGAAGAACGAACAGGAGCTTTCATCATGGGTAAAAGTGCATAGAGCTGGTAGGGAGAAGTGGGGTTCTCTATTGACACTTTTTTGTTGCTGGTCGAGTTGTCGTTCATCCAATATGTATATCGGGTAATAACATTATCGCCATTGGGCACTTTTCGATCCACCATCTTGACAAAAAGGTCTGACACTGGCGCACAGGCCATTCCCTTGTCATCTATCAGTTGATAGTGGACGACATGCAATCCATCAAGCAGATGAGAAGCGTCTATTGTTTGCGCACCACCAGCCACATCCGCAACTTTTGCCTCAGCCTCATCATCAAACCAATATTTCAGACTTTGAGCGACAGTAGAAGTTTCCTCTTTCAGTTTCAAGAAAACTCCCGTCATAGGAGCGGTAAGCAGCCCCTTGTCGTCCACCAACTGACAATGTACCGTATGTAAACCATCAAGAAGATGTGAAACATCCAATGTCTGCACCCCCGTCTCTACGGCAATTTCCGCAACAGCTATTTCCTCGTCAAACCAATAGCGCATACGCTTGGCCGTTGATGCCTCGGTATCAATATTCGTTTTGAGGAAAACGGAAGAACGAGAAGACGTGATTGTTCCATCACTGCAAACCACCATATAATGGATGGTATGCAAGCCTTCGAGCATATTTGACACATCAAGGGTCAGCACCCCTTCGGGCATTGAGACGGTAGTCAATTCTTGCTGATCGTCGTACCAGTAAATGAGTTTGCTAACCGTGACTTTTTCGGCAGCTCCCCCTTCCTCCAACTTCAGAAAAACGCAGGAAGCAACATACGACATATCGCCGTCCGTATCTACCACTTGATAGTGCAACGTATGAAGTCCATTGAGAAGACTGGAGACATCAAGGGTCTGTACACCTTCATGGACGCTACAAGTCCGCACATCATCCGCATCGTCAAACCAGTAGCGAAGCGTAGCTGCCGTGGACGACTGAGCCAGACTACCGAGTTTTAGGAATGTGGTGGACGCTATATACGAGACTTCACCCTGCTCATCTACCACTTGATAATGCAAAGTATGAAGCCCATTGAGAAGATTGGAGACATCAAGGGTCTGTACACCTGCATGAGCGCTACAAGTCCGCACATCATCCGCATCGTCAAACCAGTAGCGAAGCGTAGTTGCCGTGGGCGACTGCGCCATCTTTGACGGCACCCAAAAGACGGCTGAATAAGGAGCCGCTACTTTGTTTTCACTATCAACGATTTGATAATGAATCGTATGCAAGCCTTCTTGAAGCGACGACAGATCAACAAGATGCGTACCGTTCGTCTTTTGGACAGTACGCACGCTTCCGGCATCATCGTCTATCCAATAGCGCATAGACTTGACCGTCGTGGGATGCGGAAGCCCCAACGAATCAAGTATAGCTATAGTCTGCCCATAAGCCACCAACTGAAGTGACACGAACAGCATTATAAGAACATATTTCCGCATAACCGACAATACAAAAGATTAGTTACTGTGCAGCACTAACACCAATTTCCACGCTCAGTTTGCCATCGGCAGTCGTCTTTGCAGCCACATTCATCTTGGTAATTTGAGGATAGGAAGGAGTCATGTTGTAGGGAATCATTCCACCAAACTTTCCTACAGGCGTACCATCTATTCCCAAATATTTTGCTTTAGCCTCATCGGTAAGATCATTCCACACATTCGACTCCTGGAAAATATCCATTCCTGCGTATGAACAGTTTTCCTTTAATGATATGTTGTTAAGCGCATTTTTATATCCACTTACATCAACACAGTTCATTGCAGAACATGTTGATGGGAAATAACCTCCACTCATGCCATACATGATACAATTCACGAATTGGCAACACTTATACAGATGAGCATATCCATTAGTATTAATAACACAATTTACAAAACTTGCCAGTTTACCCGAATTGCTAAAATGCTCAACATAGCTATTAATAATCTGCGCCGTACTCTGACCATAAAGGCTCATTCCATAGACATCACAATTCACAAACATTCCATTATCCATCTTACCATTAGAAGAAAAAACAGAAACACCAGCTAAGGAGTTTTTTAAGAAATACGCGTTTGACAAGGTTCCTTTTATCGTCATCGTGTTTGTAATACGACATCCCTCAAAACTCAACTTTTCCGTTACATTTGCAGGTATTTCAACATCAAAGTCATTCACGATATAGGTTGGATTCGCATCATGAATACCCGTGCCTCTAACCGCCACAGCCTTCGTGATCTTTGTGCTTTGGAAATTTCCACCCGATAGATTGATCACGTCACCATGTGTGGCAGCACTACAGGCTTGCTGCAAAGCATTTGTGCCATAGAACATGCGGATTTCGTCCCCATGGGTGAGTGTCGCCACAAGCGTGTTTTGCGCGAAGGCCGAAACAGAACAGACAGCCATAGTCACTACCGCCATCAAATAAACAAAAAACTTCTTCATAATTGTAGTTAATTAGGTTAGCCTATAGACCCCTCTGATTCGGCTCTTTGAAAGATGGTTATTAGTTTTGAATCAATACGAAAAAGGCGCGGAGTCTGTATTCTTACTTACCTCAAGGACACCGGCCTTCGCATTGCCTACCCAACGAGATAAGCAACTTGCAGCCCGCGCCCTTGTACATATAGATTCGCCTAGTCCACCTCTACAGACCATCACACATGTATTATCACTCACATGTACGAACGGTCGCATTAGTGCGGACCATAGCCCACTAATCGTACAAAACGCAGACGTTGTTCGTTGCCTAATCCTTGGTTGGATTGGAATTTGCGAAGTTCGTGTCCTCAAAGATCAGCGTTTGAAAACGCCATTTCCATAAAGATGCCGCCCTACTCCCCTCCGGGATTGGCTTGCGGTTGCAAATTTACTCCTTTTATTTTATTTGCGCAAATATTGAAACAATATATTACCCCTTCTTCTGCAAAGAACTGCACTTCAATTATCATCTTTCTGTTTTTCAACCCCTAGCACAATCATTCTACCTAGAAAAAGCATCATCTTACACCTAAATACATAAGCAAAAGCTATTTCCTTGCCATTGTCACCATCTATACCGCACCAGAAAAGCCCTTGGACGATTCTCAAGAGACCTTCGGGATAACCCTTAAGCAACCCTTAGGACGAGACATAAGTAACCCTTAGGACGAGACTTAAGAGACCTTCGGGATGGTCTCGGGATGCGTTCGGGACGCAAGGCGTGCTTCAGGGCGGTCAAAACGCCAGGACGCTGGCTATTATTCATAGGGACGCACCATCACGTTTTCGTGCCCGTCGCTATAAGAAAAATAGGGGTTCCCCCATAAAATGTGGGAAATAAGGCCTGGATTCCCCCGTAAAATGTGTATATTTGCAGCGTTATTCCCCCGTAAAATGTGGGAGGACGGAGAATTATTCCCTCATGGAATGTGATTTAAAGATACGGATCATGGAAAGATTGGCCATCAACGAGCTTCTGAAATGGAAGAACAAAGAATATCGCAAACCCCTTATCGTAGAGGGGGCCAGACAGGTTGGCAAGACTTGGCTGGTCAAGGAGTTTGCGCGCCAAAACTACAGGCAGTTGGCGTATGTGAACTTCGAAGAGATGAAGATCCTTCAGAATCTCTTTGAGCAAGACTTCAATATCCCCCGAATACTTACCGCCATCGGGGCTGTAACCAACGTGACCTGCACAGAGGGCGACACGCTGATATTTCTCGACGAGATACAGGCCGCCCCGCAGGCCATCACTTCTCTCAAATACTTTGCAGAGAATGCGCCAGGCTATCATGTCATAGCAGCAGGGTCCCTCTTGGGTATCGAACTGCACCAAGGGGAGTCGTTTCCTGTGGGCAAGGTCGAATTTCTCCCCCTGTATCCTATGAACTTCATCGAGTTTGTGATGGCTATGGGGGAGAAGAATCTGGCACAATTGCTGCAAACGAAAGACTGGAACATGACAACCATGTTTGCTCCCAAGTTTCAAGAACTCCTCAAGTATTATTACTACGTGGGAGGCATGCCCGAAGCCGTATTGAGCTTCAGCCAGCGTCGCGACTGGAAAGAAGTGAGAGCCATACAGAAGGATATTCTGAACAGTTATCAGCGAGACATGTCGAAGCATGCTCCCTCGGAGATCATCCCCCGCATTGCTGACCTATGGAAATCCTTGCCCGCCCAGTTGAGCAAAGAGAACAGGAAGTTTGTCTATGGAGTGGTGCGCGAGGGGGCGAGGGCCAGAGAGTATGAGTTGGCCCTGCAATGGCTGCAGGATGCCGGACTGATATACAAGATATATAATGTGAAAGCTCCCAGACTGCCACTTGCCAGTTATGAAGACAGGGCTGCCTTCAAGATTTTCGTCTTGGACGTGGGCCTTTTGGGTGCTATGTCCAACCTCAAGGCTTCCACGATAGTGGCTGGCAACAGTATATTTACCGAGTTCAAAGGGGCATTGACAGAGCAGTATGTCTTGCAGCAACTCATTCTCAGGTATGAACCGTATTATTATGCCAAGTCCAACAGCACGCTGAAGATAGATTTTCTGTTGCAGGACGAGGAGGACGAAATCGTCCCGCTGAAGGTAAAAGCCGAGACAAACGTCAAGGCAAAAAGCCTGCGCCAGTTTGTAGCAGACAACCGGTCCAAGAAGGCATATCGCATCTCCATGAATGACTATCAGCAGGAAGACTGGGTCACGAACGTACCCCTCTACGCGATCAACGACTACGAATTTTAGCGACGGGCCGCATGGGAGCAGCACAAACTACCGTGGCGATCCATTTGGTATTTCCAAATATTTTTCGTACTTTTGCAAACTAAAAGAACGAACCCATCATGGACGACGACAAGAGAATAGACAGCGACGATCAGCAGGGCGCCATGCAGCAGGACAGCGAGGAGGCGACGGACAGCCATAGCGACTACCGCCCCACAAGCCGTTTCGACGCATCGGCCGTACACCACCTGTCGGGGATGTACAAAAACTGGTTTCTCGACTATGCGAGCTATGTGATCCTGGAACGTGCCGTGCCCGCCATCGGCGACGGCCTGAAGCCCGTGCAGCGACGCATCCTCCACTCGATGAAGCGCATGGACGACGGACGCTACAACAAGGTGGCCAATATCGTGGGCCACACGATGCAGTTTCACCCCCATGGCGACGCCTCCATCGGCGACGCCCTCGTGCAGCTCGGCCAGAAAGACCTGCTCATCGACACGCAGGGCAACTGGGGCAACATCCTCACAGGCGACCGCGCGGCCGCACCCCGATATATCGAGGCGCGCCTGTCGAAGTTTGCGCTGGAGACGGTCTTCAACCCGAAGACCACCGAGTGGCAGTACTCCTACGACGGCCGCAACAAGGAGCCCGTGACGCTCCCCGTGAAGTTTCCGCTCCTCCTGGCCCAGGGCGCGGAGGGCATTGCCGTCGGCTTGTCGTCGAAGATCCTTCCCCACAACTTCAACGAGATCTGCGACGCCGCCGTGAGCTACCTGCGCGGCGAGCCCTTCAGCCTCTACCCCGACTTCCCCACGGGCGGCAGCATCGACGCCTCGCGCTACAACGACGGGCAGCGGGGCGGCGTGGTCAAGGTGAGGGCGAAGATAGAAAAGCTCGACCCGAAGACACTCGTCATCCGCGAGGTGCCATTCACGAAGACGGCAGAGAGCGTGCAAGACTCCATCACCAAGGCCGTGGAGAAGGGCAAGCTGAAGATCAGACGCGTGGACGACATGACCTCCTCGCAAGTGGAGATACAGGTACACCTCGCCCCGGGCACGTCGAGCGACAAGACCATCGACGCCCTCTATGCCTTCACAGACTGCGAGATCAACATCTCGCCCAACTGCTGCGTCATCGACGGGCAGAAACCACAGTTTCTCACCGTCAGCGACGTGTTGCGCCGCAACGTGGACCACACCAAGGAACTGCTGCGCCAGGAACTGGAGATCAGGCGCCACGAGCTGCTGGAGCAGCTCTTCTTTGCCTCGCTGGAGCAGATCTTCATCGAGGAGCGCATCTATAAGGGCAAGCCTTTCGAAAACGCCAAGGACACGGACCAGCTCATCGCCTACATCGACGAGCGACTGCAGCCGTTCTACCCGAGCCTCGTGCGCGCAGTAGGGCGCGAGGACCTGCTGCGCCTGCTGGAGATCAAGATGCAGCGCATCGCCAAGTTCTCGAAGGACAAGAACGAGGAGCTGATCGCCAAGATACGGGCCGAGATAGCCCGCATCGAGAAGGACCTGAGCGAGATGACACGCGTCACCGTGGAGTGGTTTGAGATGCTCAAGGAGAAGTATGGCAAGGACCATCCGCGCCGAACGGAGATCAAGAGCTTCGACACGATCATCGCGGCCAAGGTGGCGGAGCGCAACGAGAAACTCTACATCGACCGCCAGGCCGGCTTCATCGGCACGGGACTGAAGAAGGCGGAACTGGTGGAGAACTGCTCCGACATCGACGACGTCATCATCTTCTACCGCGACGGCAAGTACAAGGTCATCAAGATACAGGACAAGGTCTTCGTCGGCAAGAACATCCTCCACGTGCAGGTATTCAAGAAGAACGACCACCGCACGATCTTCAATCTCGTCTATCGCGACGGACAGAAGGGCCCCTACTACATCAAACGCTTTGGCGTGACCTCCTGCACACGCGACCGAGAGTATGACGTGACGCAGGGCAAGCCGGGATCGCGCGTGATGTACTTCACGGCCAACCCCAACGGCGAGGCGGAGGTCATCAAGGTGACGCTCGACCCCGACATCAGAAAGAAACGGCAGAACATATTCAAGGAAGTCGATTTCAGCGACATCCTCATCAAGGGACGCGGCGCACAGGGCAACCTCCTCACCCGCGACTCCATCCACCGCATCTCGCTGAAGAGCCACGGCCACTCCACACTCGGCGGACGCAAGGTGTGGTTCGACCCCGACGTGCAACGCATCAACTACGAGGAGCACGGACGCTACCTCGGCGAGTTTGGCGACCAGGACCGCATCCTCGTGGTCCTCGACACGGGCGACTTCTACATCTCGACCTTTGACTCCACCAATCACTACGAGGCCAACATCCTGCGCCTGGAGAAGTGGGACAAGGCGAAAATCTGGACGGCCATCGTCCGCGATGCCGACAACCAGGGCTACCTCTATCTGAAACGATTCACGATGGACGCCACGAAGCGGCCGCAGAGTTTCGTGGGCGACAATGCCGAGAGCAAACTGCTGATACTGACGGACCGACCCCACGCGAAATTTCTCGTCAGTTATGGTAGTGACGACGCTGCCCACGGTACGGAGGAAGTGGCGGGCGAGACGTTTGTCGGCGTGAAGGGATACAAGGCCAAGGGCAAACGACTCACCACGCTCGCCGTGGAGAAGGTAGAGGAGGTGGAAACGCCCTACGACGACACGCCCGAGAGCCCGCAGACAGAGACCATCCCGGCGGAGGACGGCAACGCCACCGAGGACCACGCCAACCTCGACCCCGACCTTGGGAAGAGCCAGCAGCAGGTGATAGACAAGATCACGGGACAACTCAACCTCTTCGACGATGAGGAGAAGTAGGACGACAAGAACCACGACCAGCCGAAGGCTACTGCGGGGCGTGGCTATCACGGTCTGCATGGTCCTCGCCTCCCTGCCCGTCCCGGCACAGGAGAGCTGGCTGGAGGCAGCAGGCGACACGGCTCGTTGCGGAGCACAAGGGGCGCTAGAGACAGAAAAGGAGGCGAAGCAGGCGGAACGCCATGTGACGCGTGCCACGATGCTGGCCGTGGGCGGCACCAACCTGCTGGAGACCTATCTCTCGCCCGAGAAATACACGGGCACGGAGTGGCGACTGATGCAACACGTCACCCGCGACTACCCCACCCGGCCGCGCTGGGCACACCAGTTGCTGCACGAGGCTCATCTCTCGGCTACAAGGAACAGGGCGGACAACGCCAGCTACCTCACGGCCTTCTACCACTTCGAGTACGACTGGCACAGGCGACTCGCCACCCTGCACTTGGCTGGAGGCACGATCAGCCTCAAGGCCGGACCGGGCGTGGACGCACTGGCGGGGATGGTCTATAGCACACGCAACGGCAACAACCCGGCCCAGGCTCACCTCGCCCTGGCGGGGGCTGCCTCCTTCGTGGCCGACTACGCCCTGCCACGGGTGGAGGGAAGATGGAGGTGGATCGTGCCCGCCTCAGTCCGCTACGAGCTACAGGTGCCCTTGGTGGGACTGCAGTTCTCGCCCCGTTTCGGCCAGTCCTACTACGAGATCTTCACGCGAGGCAACTACGACCACAACGTGGTCTTCACCACACCTTTCAACGCCCCGTCGATGCGACAGATGGTCACGGCCGACTTCCGCATCTCCGCCCATAGCGCGTTGCGCCTGGGCTACCGGGCCGATATTCAGCAGTCGAAGCTCCACGACCTGAAGTTTCACGAGTGGTCGCACCTCTTCGTCCTCGGCTTCGTCAAGTCCTTCACCCTCACACCACGACACTTATGAGACGCATCCTCCCCTATCTATTCCTTCTGTTGCTCACCGCCACGTCGTGTGTTGACAACGACACCTACGACGACAACCCGCAGGGCAATCTCGAAGCCCTGTGGCGGATCCTGGACGAGCACTACTGTTTCTTCGAGGAGAAAGGCGTGGACTGGAATGCCGTGCGCGAAAAATATGCCGTGAGGATGAACGCGGAGATGAGCGAGAGCCAGCAGTTTGAGGTGATGACCCAGATGATCTCGGAGCTCCGCGACGGCCATGTCAACCTCTACACGACCTTCAACACGGGACGCTACTGGAGCTGGAAGGAGGACTACCCCACCAACTTCAGCGACACCCTGCTGCGCCGCTATCTCCGCACCGACTATCTCATCGCAGGCGGCACGGACTACACCATCCTCGACGACAACATCGGCTACCTGCGCTACGAGTCGTTCCAGCAGGGCATGAGCGACGCCAACCTCGACCAGGTGATGCTCCACATGGCGGGCTGCAACGGCCTCATCATCGACGTCCGCGGCAATGGCGGCGGACTGATGGCCCATGCCGAACGACTGGCGGCACGCTTCTGCAACGCGGAGACCACCGTGGGCTACCTGCGCCACAAGACGGGACGCGGCCACCAGGACTTCTCCTCGCTACAGGAACAGACGATCCGCCCCGCCAAGGGACTACGCTGGCAGAAGGAGGTGGTGGTGCTCACCAACCGCGGAGTCTTCTCTGCCGCCAACGAGTTTGTGAAGTACATGAGCTGCTTCCCCCGCGTCACCATTGTGGGCGACCAGACGGGAGGAGGCGCGGGAATGCCCTTCTCGGCAGAGCTGCCCAACGGCTGGGGCGTACGCTTCTCGGCCTGCCCGATGTACGATCGCGAACGGCGCCCTACGGAGGAGGGTATAGCCCCCGACTACTATGTCTCGCTGAGCGACGAAGACTTCCGCCGTGGACGCGACACACTCATCGAATGGGCCCGAAAATGGCTCTCAGAGGGTGGAAAAGGGGCACGGGAGAGGGTCCGCCAGCGTTAAATAGCATTAACGGCCATAGTTTTCTCCGAAGACAGAACGAGAAGTGAAAAATAATTGGTAAATTTGCACGCAATAATTTTCTAACGATTCATTTTATGTCATCATTTATTGCAGATAAAGTAGCGATGGACGGCCTGACCTTTGACGACGTCCTGCTCATTCCAGCTTATTCAGAAGTGCTGCCCAAAGAGGTGGAGTTGAAAACGCAGTTCTCGCGCAACATCACCCTCAATGTGCCGATTGTGACGGCGGCCATGGACACGGTGACCGAAAGTGCGATGGCCATTGCCATTGCCCGCGAAGGTGGTATCGGTGTCATCCACAAGAATATGACCATCGAGGAGCAGGCAAGACAGGTAGCCATCGTCAAGCGTGCGGAGAACGGCATGATCTTTGACCCCGTCACCATCCACAAGGGATGCACGGTGTCAGACGCGCTGCAGATGATGCACGACTACCATATCGGCGGCATCCCTGTCGTCGATGACGAGCGCCACCTCGTCGGTATCGTCACCAACCGCGACCTGCGCTTCGAGACCCACCTCGACAAGAAGGTGGCGGAGGTCATGACGTCCGAGAACCTCGTCACCACGCATCAGCAGACGGACCTCAAGGCCGCTGCCGCCATCCTCCAGGAGAACAAGATCGAGAAGCTCCCGGTGGTCGATAAGGACAACCACCTCGTCGGCCTCATCACCTATAAGGATATCACCAAGGCCAAGAACAAGCCGATGGCTTGCAAGGACGCCAAGGGCCGCCTGCGCGTGGCCGCAGGCGTGGGCGTGACCGCCGACTCGCTGCAGCGTGCAGAGGCACTGGTCAACGCAGGCGTAGATGCCATCGTCATCGACACGGCCCACGGCCACAGCAAGGGTGTCATCGGCACGCTGGAGGCTGTCAAGAAGCATTTCCCCGACGTGGACGTCGTCGTGGGCAATGTAGCTACGGGCGAGGCTGCCCGCTACCTCGTCGACCACGGCGCCGACGCCATCAAGGTGGGTATCGGCCCGGGTAGTATCTGTACGACCCGCGTCGTGGCAGGTGTGGGTGTGCCGCAGCTGTCGGCCATCTACGATGTCTATACGGCCCTGAAGGGCACGGGCGTGCCTCTCATCGCCGACGGTGGCCTGCGCTATTCGGGCGACATCGTCAAGGCCCTCGCCGCTGGTGGCAGTTCCGTCATGATCGGATCGCTGGTGGCTGGCACGGAGGAGTCGCCGGGCGACACGATCATCTACAACGGCCGTAAGTTCAAGAGCTACCGCGGCATGGGATCGCTGGAGGCCATGGGACAGAAGAACGGCAGCAAGGACCGCTACTTCCAGGGTTCCACCACCGACGTGAAGAAGCTCGTGCCGGAGGGTATCGCCGGTCGCGTGCCGTACAAAGGCACGGTGCTGGAGGTGGTCTATCAGCTGCTTGGCGGTCTGCGCTCGGGTATGGGCTACTGCGGTGCCAACTGCATCGAGACGCTCCACAACGCCAAGTTCACACGCATCACCAATGCTGGTGTGCTCGAGAGCCATCCGCACGACATCACGATCACGAGCGAGGCGCCCAACTATTCGCGTCACGAATAATCAAGACAACATAGACACGGGCTCTGTCACGGGGGAGGGATTCCCGACGTGGCAGAGCCTCGATTCTCATTATTATATATAATAGACAAGACAAAGACAACATGAAACTGAAGTCTCTTTTCTCGGCACTGCTGCTGGGATGCGCGATGATGGCGCAGGCCCAGAGTGCGAATGACCCGACGATTATGACCATCAACGGCCAGCCGATCAGCCGCTCAGAATTTGAGTATTCCTACAACAAAAACAACTCAGAGGGAGTGATCGACAAAAAGTCGGTGGAGGAATATGTGGACCTTTTCATCAATTATAAGTTGAAGGTGCAGGCTGCCATAGACGCGAAGATGGACACCATGCCGGCCTACAAGCGCGAGTTTCTCAACTACCGCGACCAGCAGATCCGCCCGACAATCATCAACGACGCCGACGTGGAGGCCGAGGCTTACAAGATCTACAAGGAGACACAGGAGCGCATCGACGGAGCTGGAGGCATGCGCCAGGTATCGCACATCCTCATCATGGTGCCGCCCAAGGCCACGGCCGAGGAGATGATGGCAGACTCCGCACGTGCAGACTCTATCTACAGCGCCATCATGAAGGGTTCCGACTTCAACGAGATGGCGAGAAGATACTCGGCCGACAAGGCATCGGCAGCCAAGGGCGGACAGCTCAACTGGATCACCAAGGGACAGACGGTCCCGACTTTTGAGAACGCAGCCTACTCCATGCGCCCGGGAGAGATCTCGCGCCCTGTCAAGTCGCCTTTCGGCTGGCACATCATCCGCATGGACGGACAGCGCAACTTCTTCGAGTATGACTCCCTGAAGGCCGACATCATGAAGTTTATCGAGATGCGTGGCCTCCGCGAGAAGATCATCAACGACAAGCTCGACTCTCTGGCCAAGGTGCAGAACACCACGCCCGAGGCCATCCTCGACCAGCGACTGGTGGAGATGGAGGCCAAGGATCCGGATCTGAAGAACCTCGTGCGCGAGTATCACGACGGCCTGCTCCTCTTCGAGGTCAGCAACCGCACCATCTGGGGCAAGGCTGCCAGCGACGAGGCGGGCCTGTTGCAGTATTTCAAAAAACACAAGAAGCAGTATAAGTGGGACGAGCCGCGCTTCAAGGGCATGGCCTACCATGTCAAGGACGAGGCCGACGTGGCTGCCGTGCGCAATGCCGTCAAGGGACTGCCCTTCGGCGACTGGGCCGACAAGTTGCGCAGCACGTTCAACAACGACTCCGTCATCCGCATCCGCGTGGAGAAGGGCATCTTCAAGAAGGGTGACAACCCGCTCGTGGACCGCAACGAGTTCAAGGTGAACGTCAATGTCACACCGACCAAGGACTACCCCATCGACGCCACCTATGGCAAGATGATTAAGGCACCGGAGGAGATGAACGACGTGCGCGGACAGGTGACTGCCGACTACCAGAACCTGCTGGAGGAGCAGTGGGTGAAGGAACTGCGCAAGAAGTATCCCGTCGTCATCAACCGCGAGGTATTGGCCACGGTCAATAAGCACTAACAAACAGGGGGTGGCCTCAAAGCGGGGCTTCCCCCAATAAGCCACACGAATTGCTACCGTAATGAAGAGAAATCAAGCGATAATGGCACTACTGCTGCCGGTCTCTATGCTGGCCATGGCGGGACTGAACACCCGCGGGGGCGCAGAGATGGCGGCATGGGCTGCCAACGACTCGGTGAAGACGGCCACCATAGCGGGACGCCCCGCTCCCCAGAGTGTCATCGACGAGGTGATATGGGTGGTCGGCGACGAGCCGATACTGAAGTCGGAGGTGGAGATCACCCGACTGCAAAGCGAAGCCGAGGGCATCAAATGGGACGGCGATCCCGACTGCCAGATACCGGAGCAGATAGCCGTACAGAAGCTATTCCTCCACCAGGCGGCTCTCGACAGCATCGAGGTCACGGAGTCGGAGATCAACCAGGCCGTGGACCAGCAGATCAACTACTGGCTCTCGCTGCCGACCATCGACGGTTCGCGTGAGCGACTGGAGCAGTATCAGCGCAAGACGATCTCACAGATGCGGCAGGACATGCACGACGACTTCCGCAACCGACAGTTGGTACAGAAGGAGCAGCAGGAACTGGTGAAGGACATCGAGGTGAGCCCGGCAGAGGTGCGCGCCTATTTCAAGGACATGCCCACGGACAGTCTGCCCGAGATTCCCACAACCGTGGAGGTGCAGATCCTGACGAAGAACCCCATCATCGAGCAGGAGGAGATCAACCGGGTGAAGAACCAGCTGCGTGAGTTTACGGAACGCGTGACAAAGAAGGAGACTTCCTTTGCCACGCTGGCCCGCCTCTATTCCGAGGACAAGGGTACGGCACGCCAAGGTGGTGAACTGGGCTACACGGGACGTGGACTGCTCGATCCAGCCTTTGCCAACGCAGCCTTCAACCTCACCGACCCCAACAAGATTTCGAAGATCGTGGAGACAGAGTTTGGCTATCATATCATCCAGCTCATCGACCGTCGGGGCGACAAGGTGAACGTCCGCCATATCCTGCTGCGCCCGCGGGTCTCCGAGGCTTCGCTGACGGCAGCCGAGGCACGTCTGGACAGTATCGCCGACGACATCCGTGCAGGAAAGTTTGAGTTTGGCGCCGCCACGGCCTTCCTCTCCGACGACAAGGACACAAAGGCCAACCACGGTGTGATGGTCAACAGCAACGAGTCGTCGCGCACCTCGCGCTTCCGCATGCAGGACTTGCCAACCGAGGTGGCAGCTGTCGTCGATACGATGAAGGTGGGCCAGGTGTCGAAGGCATTCAGGATGACCACCGACCGCGGCAAGGTCACGACGGCCATCGTCCGGCTGATGGCACGTACGGACGCTCACAAGGCCAATATCCAGGAGGATTTCCAGGCCATGAGCGACATCGTGACGAGCCACGCGCGACAGAAGAAAATCCACGAGTGGGTGGTGAAGAAAATCAAGGACACCTACGTTTGGATCAGTCCGCAGTATCGTGGGTGCAATTTCCAATACGAGGGTTGGGTCAGGTGAGATGAGAACAAACGCCTTTCCCTCACTTCCAACAAAAAGCGGGCATAGAACTTCCCTATGGCGGGTTCTATGCCTGTTTGGGTTATTCCTGCTCCTTGCCCCAATCAGTGCGCAGGGGCAGAAACCGATTGGACAGAAACCGACAGAGAAGAAGAAACCGACGGAGAAGGTCTATATCGACCATGCCGACGTGCTATGGCACAACCAGTCCGTAAGGCCCGACATCCAGGTGGCGCGGGGCAACGTGCGCTTCCGATACAACGGCATGACGCTTCGTTGCGACAGTGCTTGGCTGAGCCAGGAGCGGTCGTTCTTTCAGGCCTTCGGCCACGTCAAGGTGACACGCCCCGGAGGAGCCACGCTGGAGTGTGGGCGCCTCCACTATGAGGGTCTGGGGCAGATGCTACGGGCACGCGGGCATGTGGTGGTGCGCGAGCCGGGACGACTGTTGCGCTGCGACAGCCTCGACTACAACTTGATGTTTGACGAGGCAAAGTTCTTCGACGGCAGGGGTACCATCGTGGCTGGCCCCAATACCATCATCGCCGACGAGGGCCACTACAACACCAAGACCAAGGACTTCCGCTTCATGGGCGACGTGGTGATGCGGTCCGCACAAGGACGCATCCGGTCGGTCCACACACCAACGGCAGCAGGCAACATGGAGACGGGCGAGGTCCACGTGGTGGGAAAATCGACGCTGCGCATGAGCGACGGCGGCGTGATCCATACCAACGAGGGCTTCTTCAACCAGATAACGGGTTCGGCACGGACGGTGGGCCATACCACTATCACATCGCCAGAAAGAGACATCGACGGCTACAACATCACCTTCAACAACGAGACGGGTGACGCCGAGGGCCACCAGGGCGTGACCATCAACGACAAGAAAGCGCACCGCGTCATCAAGGGCAAGGATGTCTGGTACAACAGCAACTCGGGCCACATGGAGGGCAGGGGCGACGTCGATATCGAGGACAAACAGAACGACCGCACCATCCGCGGACAGCATGTGGTCTATAACGCCACAACGGGCGAGATGGAGAACTATGGCAACGCCTGGGTTGACGACCGTGGGGCTCAACGGGTCATCAAGGGCGACACGCTTTTATATAATGAGAAGACGCGGATGGGCGAGGCGCACGGACGTGTCGATTACCTCGACCGCAAAAACAAGAATGCGTTCCGCGCCGAGGACTGCTTCTACACCGAGGAGGCAGCACTCGCTTACGGTGGCGACCCGGGGCCCTTGGCTCTGGACTTCTCGCAGGGCGACACGCTCTACGTCCATGCCGACACGGTGAGGATGAGAGCGTGGAACGTCAATACCGACTCGGTATATCGGGAGGTCTATGGCGTGGACAACGTGCGGGCGTACCGCACGGACATCCAGGCGGTCTGCGGACTGCTCGTCGCCAACACGCTCGACTCCTGCATTACGCTCTACGACGACCCCGTGCTATGGAACGGCGAACGCCAGATCCTGGGAGACAGCATCCGGGCGTTCATGAACGACTCCACCGTGCGCGACGCCTATGTCATGGGCAACGCCCTCTCGATAGAACGGATGACGGACCGCGAGCACTTCAACCAGATCAGCGCCAAGTCCATGCACGCCCACTTCATAGACGGGGCGGTACGACAGGCCACGGCCGTCGATAATGTGCTGACCATCTTCTACCCCACCGACGACAAGGACAGCACACTCATCGGCATGGTCTATGTCGAGACCGACACGATGCGGATGTTTCTCTCGCCCGAGCGAAAACTGGAGAAGATATGGATGCCGAAGACAGAGGGTATGATGTATCCGCTGAACCAGATTCCGCCTGAGCACAGGCAGCTGCGGGGCTTTGTATGGCTGGAGAACCTCCGCCCACGCGACAAGGACGATGTGTTCCGCCGCGTGACCAAGGCGCAGAGTCTGCAGAGACTGTATCGCAAGGTGGCAGCACCACCTCGCCAACGCATCGTCGATCGCTTCAATCCGGAGACGACACGACGATGAGGGGACTTTTTCATCAGCCAAGGCCTCGCCACTTCTCCCACCGCTTCCAGTTTATCGACGAGCGCAAGGAACAACTGCGCCTGCTCAGGGAGGAGATGAGCAAAGATGGGGTACGAAAGACGGAGGACAAGGTGTCGGACCGTCAGGAGAGACTGCACATGCTCTTTGCCGAGGCTGCAAGACAGCGCCGGGTCAAGCGACGCAGCACGACGACGGTAGCATGGCTATGGGGTGCGATCACGGCAATAGCTGCCGCAGCAGTCCTGCTCTTGCTGGGCGCGTGGGGATAGGCTGAAAGGGTGACGAGAGAAGACATGACGAGCGTATAGAGAGTAGATGAAAACCGAGTGAAGGCAACAGTAATATAGAAGACAACAAATATGAGTGACATCATTCAACTGCTTCCCGACAGCGTAGCCAACCAGATAGCTGCGGGAGAGGTGATACAGCGACCGGCTTCCGTCATCAAGGAGCTGGTGGAGAATGCGGTAGATGCGGGAGCCAAGCACATCGACGTGCTGGTAGTGGACGCAGGGCGCACCTCTATCCAGGTCATCGACGACGGAAAGGGCATGTCCGAGACGGACGCACGACTGGCCTTCGAGCGCCATGCCACCTCGAAGATCCGGCAGGCCGACGATCTTTTCGCACTCCGCACCATGGGGTTTCGTGGCGAGGCGTTGCCTTCGATTGTAGCCGTTTCCCAAGTGGACCTCCAGACAAGGACGGAGAACGAGGAGGTGGGCACACACCTGACCATCGCTGGCAGCCGTTTTCAAGGCCAGGAGCCTTGCGCCTGCCCCGTGGGGGCCAACTTCCTGGTGGAAAACTTGTTCTATAACGTGCCGGCAAGACGGAAGTTTCTCAAGTCGAACGCCACGGAACTAAACAACATCATCGCGGCCTTCGAACGGATCGCATTGGTCTATAACGACATCAACTTTACGCTGCGGAGCAACGGGGCGGAGGTATTCAACCTCAAGGCGACAAACCTCCACAAGCGCATCATCGACATCTTTGGACGCAAACTCGACAAAGACTTGCTGCCCGTAAGGGAGGTGGAGACTTCCATCTGCACGCTCCAGGGCTTCGTAGGCAAACCAGAATCATCAAAGAAGAAGTGCAACACGCAGTATTTCTTCGTCAATGGTCGCTACATGCGCCATCCATACTTCCACAAGGCGGTGATCTCGGCATTCGACCGACTGATTCCCACCGATGAGCAGGTGCCCTATTTCTTCTATTTCACCGTGCGCCCAGAGGACATCGACGTCAACATCCATCCCACCAAGACCGAGATCAAGTTTGAGAACGAACAGGCCATCTGGCAGATCCTCATGGCAGCAGTCAAGGATGCGGTGGGCAAATTCAACAACATTCCCACCATCGACTTCGACTCTGAGGCCAAACCGGAGATTCCCGTTTTCGACGACTCGCCAAGGGATATCTGCGCGCCCAAGGTGCAATACAACCCGAGCTACAATCCTTTCAAAGAGACTCCATCGGAGAACTATCGCCAGCCCGCAGCTCCCGAGGGATGGGACCAACTCTATGAGGGACTGAAAGGCACAGAAGCAGAGAGCCCATCTGAACCTCCGACGGACCTGTTTGCCTCGCAACAGGAAACTACACCCACAGAAACGATAGTGGAGGAGAAAGCTCCCTCCCACTACCAGTTCAAGGGACAGTATATCATGTCGTCCGTGAAGTCGGGCTTGATGATGATCGACCAGCACCGTGCCCACACGCGCATCCTCTACGAGGACTATCTGCGCCAGTTGGCACAGCGCAAACCGAGTGCACAGCGCTTGCTCTTCCCCGAGATGGTGCAGTTTGCCCCAGCCTCACTGCAACGCCTGCCCGCCGTCGTACCCGAACTGGAGGCGATGGGCTTTGAGTTGTCCGACCTGGGCAACGGCTGCTACTCGATAGGGGCCGTACCCACGGGACTCGAGGGACTGAACATCCCGGATCTGCTCCTGCAAATGGTGGGCGACACAGAGGCAAAGACGGCAGAGGTGAAGGATGAGATCGACCGTTCACTCGCACTGACCATGGCACGGAGCGCAGCCATCCCCATCGGCCAAGTGCTCAGCAACGAGGAAATGGAAAGCATCGTCAACCGGCTCTTTTCCTGCGAAAACATGAAATATACGCCCGACGGAAAGGTGATAGTCGCCATACTCTCCCAACAGGAGATAGACCATCTTTTTGCCTCATAACCGTATATTTTGAATGACTGAGGTCAAAAAATACACGGTAGATGGAAAAAGATTTCAATTTATTTGCATTGATTTGGAAAATAATCATTAACTTTGCAACCAAAAGCCATTCAGAATTAATCACGGTCTTGCAACCGAGAGGAAACAAATTTAAATTATAGTAGTTATGAAAAAGTTATTAATGGTTATGGCTCTTGCCGGTATGACGGCAACGGGTTTCGCTCAGGAGGCTCCTGTACAGAAGCATAGCGTCGCTACAAATTCTTTCTGGAGCAATTGGTTCATTCAGGCTGGTGCCAACTGGAATGCATGGTACTCAGGTCAGGAGCATGGTGCTGGCAACAGCAACAGCCCGATCGAGGATTTCCGTTCTCATGTAGGTGCTTCGGTTGCCGTGGGTAAGTGGTTCACTCCGGGCATCGGTCTCCGTACCAAGATCAATGGTATTTGGGGTAAGACGGTCCTGGACAACGAGACCAGCAAGAGCAACAAGTACTGGACGGCGAACGAGCAGGTGCTCTTCAACCTCAGCAACTTGATCTGCGGCTACAACGAGAAGCGTATCTGGAACCTCATTCCCTTCGCTGGCGGTGGTATCACCCGCAACATGAGCTACAACACTTATGCTATGCAGCTGGGCGTTGGTGTCCTCAACACTTTCCGTGTTTCTCCGAAGCTGGCTGTCAACCTCGAGTTGGGTTGGGATCGTCTTGAGGGCGATGCCGACGGTATCGACAAGAGCAATGGCAAGCGCGGATGGGACAGCCACGACAACCGTCTCTACGCTGAGATCGGCTTGACCTACAACCTCGGCAAGGCTACTTGGAGCCGCACCCCGGATGTGGACGCCATCAACGCACAGCACCAGGCTGAGGTCGACGCTCTCAACGCTCAGGTCAATGAGCTCCGCAACCGCAAGCCGGAGGTGGTCGAGAAGATCGTCGAGAAGCGTGTAGAGGTACCTGCTGCTCATCACGATGTGTGCGTGTCTGACCGCGTCTTCGTCGCCTTCGCTCAGGGCAAGGCCAACCTCACCAAGGAGGATATAAAGGCGCTCGACGCTATCAAGAAGGGTGCACACGTACAGATTGTTGGTACGGCTTCTCCCGAGGGTTCTAAGGCTATCAACGATCGTCTGTCTCAGGCTCGTGCCGACGTCGTCGCTAAGTACCTCAAGGGTCGCGGCGTGATCGTTGACGAGGCTACCGGTAAGGGTGTCCAGGGTGTCACCTCTAACCGTCTCGCTATCGTTTACGTGAAGTAAGCTTAGACCGACCACATTACAGAAGGACTATTCCTTCAAGTAATAGGATATCAATCCCCAGCACGATTCCTCGTGCTGGGGATTTTTAATGATGGGTCACGGCGTTTAGTGACGAAGAGAAACACTGCATCTTAGACGAAAAGACAGAAAAACACAGTCTCTAAGAAGAAAACACACGGCTTCCAAGGCAAAAAGAAGAGAAAACACAGGATGAAGGAAAAGAATTTTGTAATTACTGCAAAAAATATTAGTTTGAAAATAGTTCAATTCAGATTTATTTCGTACTTTTGCAGCCAAGAGATCATTCCAAGCCCCAAAGTGGGTGTTTTTTGAAACCAAGTAAGTACTTTTCACAACAAAGAGGAAGTAGCTTCTCAATACTTTTCATTATGACGCAAAACTATCTCCTATACCGTATCTACAGGTTCTACGCAGACGGTTTCCGACAAATGACCGTGGGGCGTGTGCTGTGGACGGTCATCCTCATCAAGCTCTTCGTGATTTTCGTGGTGCTCAAACTTCTGTTCTTCCCCGACGTTCTGGCACAGAAAGCCAAGGGCGGCGACAAGGCAGAGGTGGTCGCCAGCGAACTAACCAATCGTTAATAAAAATCCAAAACAATATCCTATGAATCATTTACTCACTATCGACCCCTCAGTCATCGACTGGTCGCGTGCGCAATTTGCCCTTACGGCCATCTACCACTGGCTGTTCGTACCACTCACACTCGGTCTGGCTGTCGTCATGGGCATCATCGAGACCATCTATTATCGCACGGAAAAACCGTTCTGGCGCGAAGCAGCACGCTTCTGGCAGCGCCTCTTCGGCGTCAATTTCGCTATGGGCGTGGCCACAGGCATCATTCTTGAGTTTGAGTTTGGCACCAACTGGAGCAACTACTCATGGTTTGTGGGCGACATCTTTGGTGCGCCACTGGCCGTGGAGGGCATCGTGGCCTTCTTCATGGAGAGCACCTTTGTAGCCGTGATGTTCTTCGGCTGGGACAAGGTCTCCAGGGGCTTCCACTTGGCTTCCACCTGGCTGACAGGACTGGGAGCTACCATCTCGGCATGGTGGATCCTCGTGGCCAACGCCTGGATGCAATATCCCGTCGGCTGCGAATTCAATCCTGACACGGTCCGTAATGAGATGGTGAGTTTTGCCGATGTCGCCCTGTCGCCATTCGCCATCGACAAGTTCTTCCACACCGTCACCTCGTCGTGGCTGGTAGGTGCCGTCTTCGTCTGCGCAGTAAGCTGCTGGTTTCTCTTGCGCAATCGAGAGAAGCGACTGGCAGTAGAGAGTATCAAGATAGCAGCCATCGTCGGCTTGGTCTCCTCGCTCCTTGCCATGATGACGGGCGACTTCTCGGCAGTGAAAGTGGCCAAGACCCAACCGATGAAGTTGGCCGCCATGGAGGCTCTATACAATGGAGGTGAGGGAGTAGGACTGACGGTCGTAGCAGCTATCAATCCTTTTGCCCAGCCCGACTACGCCAACGAGAAGGAGCCCCCTCTGCACCTGGCAATGCCCAAGGGACTCTCGCTACTTGCCACCCACTCTCTCGACGGCTACGTGCCTGGTGTCAACGATCTGCTCAACGGCTACACGCGTCCGGACGGCAAGCGCGAACTGTCGGCAGAGAAGAAGATGGAGCGCGGAAGGCGCGCCATCGCCTCACTGGCGGAATACAGAACGCTGCGGGCCAAGGATGCCAACAATCCCAAACTGAAAGAACTGGCTACGCAACTGAAGGAGGACATGCCTTACTTCGGCTATGGGTATATCAAGGACAGAGCCGAACTGGTGCCTTACATTCCTATCAACTTCTACGCCTTCCGCGTGATGGTCGGCGTGGGCACGCTGCTCCTGCCGTTCTTCATCGTCATCGGTCATGTGGCTTGGCGCATGGATATCTCACGCCGCAGAACATGGCTCTACCTCACGGCCTTGGCCATGCTGCCCTTGGTCTATGTGGCGAGTGAAGCAGGATGGATCGTGGCCGAACTAGGACGCCAACCCTGGGCCATCCAGGACATGATGCCCACCATGGCTGCGGTATCGGACCTGCGGTCTGGAAGCGTGGCCCTGACATTCTTCCTTTTCCTCATCCTCTTCACGGTACTACTCATCGCGGAGGTCAGAATCATGTGCCATGTGATCAAAAACTATAAAAGCCCGGCATCGGCTACAGAGTAGCAGCAGACAACACGGACTAACATCAACATAATAAAAAGCAAGATTATGAGTTATACGTTTCTTCAACAATACTGGTGGTTTATCGTTTCGCTGCTTGGCGCATTGCTCGTATTCCTCCTCTTCGTACAAGGAGCCAACTCGCTGGTCTATACCCTCGGATCGACAGAGGACGGACAGCGCAAGGTGCTGGAATCGACTGGACGGAAATGGGAGATCACGTTTACAACCCTCGTCACCTTTGGCGGCGCGTTCTTCGCCTCCTTCCCCTTGTTCTACAGTACGAGTTTTGGCGGGGCCTACTGGCTTTGGATGATCATCCTCTTCTCGTTCGTACTCCAGGCCGTGAGCTATGAGTTTCAGTTGAAGCGAGGCAACCTGCTCGGCACGCGCACCTACCGCTATTTCCTCATCCTCAACGGCATCTTCGGTCCGCTGCTGCTTGGCGGTGCGGTGGCAACCTTCTTCAATGGTTCCAACTTCATCGTCGATAAGGCGTCGCTCACCTCTGTAGGATCTCCCGTCATCAGCCGTTGGGCCAATGCCTCGGCAGGACTCGATGCGCTCCTTGACCCATGGAACCTGATGCTGGGTCTGGCCGTCATGTTCCTTGCACGCATCCTGGGCACGCTCTACATCATCAACAATGTCGAGGACGAAGCGATCCGCACCAGAGGCAGAAGACAGTTGCTTGTCAACACCGTGCCCTTCCTGGCCTTCTTCCTCGCATTCTTCATCCGCACGCTGCTGAAGGATGGTTATGCCGTCAATGCAGAAACTGGCATGATTTTCATGGAACCGATGAAGTATCTCCACAACTACCTGGTCCTGTGGCCGACGGCCGTGCTCACCCTCGTCGGTGTGTTGCTACTGCTCTACGGCATCGTGCGCTCACTCCTCCATTCCGCCTACACAAAGGGGATATGGCCAGCAGGCATCGGTGTGGTACTCGTCGTGCTGTGTCTCTTCCTCTGTGCGGGACTCAACGACACGGCCTTCTACCCCTCCAACGCCGACCTGCAGAGCTCGCTCACCATCCAAAATAGTTGCAGCAGCGAGTTTACCCTGCAGACCATGGCTATCGTCTCCGTCCTTGTGCCATTCGTCTTTGGCTACATCGCCTACGTCTGGCGCGTCATGGACCGCAAGAAATAGCCTGCCAAGCAAAACATACTTGCTTGGTGCGCAACTATCTATAACGAAAAAGAGGGTGACCCGAGAGCCATCCTCTTTTTTATATACTAACCATGTGAAAACTACTTAGAAATCCGTGTTGAACCTTAGCCAATCTCAACCTGGCGCTGGATCTTCTTCTCCTCCACTGGTTTCTCCTTCGGCATGGTGATAGTCAGCACACCGTGCTCCACCTTAGCAGAGATCTCCTCCTTGACGATATCCTCCGGCAGAGCGTAAACCTGCTGGTAGTTGGAGTAGCTGAACTCGCGGCGCAGATAGTGTTCCTTCTTGTCCTCGCTCTTTTCCTCCTCCTTGTGCTCCAACTTGTTCTCGATGGCCACCTCAAGGTTGCCGTCGGCATTGATGTTCACTCGGCAATACTCCTTCTTCACGCCCGGTACTGCGATCTCCATTGTATAGGCTTTAGCGTCTTCCTTCACGTTGACTGCAGGTGCGGTAGCCTTTGCTTTCGGCATCCACTCATTGTTGAAGAACTCGTCAAACACTGTCGGGAACCAATAGTTAGAATTCAAAACTGGTAACATAATAACCTCCTATTTTTTTATTTGTTGTTCTATGTTGTAGTTTCGAGCTTCTTTTGGGCTTCTTGCTGTCCTCGGGAGCTTTCCGCTTTCACCAGTATCTATCGCAACCTCCGTGCCAACGACACCTCGCGTGACACGACGGCAGCAAAGTATAATTATTTTAAACTTTGCCGACAGGATGACATTCCGCGCACCGTTTCTTTCCTCTATTCCTCCTCGCTGGAAGCGGCACGAGGCGTGGCGGAGAAGATACTGAAGTTGACACTTCCGTAGCTTCTGTGCTCCAGAAAATGAGGGTGGGAAGAGAAGTCGTTGTGTTTGCCATGCTCGAAGACGAGGATGCCATCGGGCTTCAGCAATCCGCCATTTATCACCAAGTCGGGCACGGTAGGCAGTTCTGGCAGCGCATAGGGTGGATCGGCAAAGACCAGGTCAAACGGCTCGTGACACGTCTTGACAAAGCGGAACACATCGCCACGGATGAGGACATGGTTCTGGGCGCCTATCTTCTCGACACACTGCTGGATGAAGCGTGCATGATCGCGATCTTTCTCCACACTCACAACCCGCTCGCAACCACGCGAAAGCAGTTCGAGCGAGATGCTTCCCGTGCCCGAGAAAAGGTCGAGTGCTGTCGATTCGTCAAAATCGAGATAGCCACGGATGACATTGAATAAGTTTTCCTTTGCAAAATCGGTCGTCGGCCTCGCCTTGAACGTGCGAGGTATCTCAAAATGGCGACCTTTATAGATGCCTGTTATGATACGCATAGCAATATTGCTGTTTAGTTTCTATTAGAGTCGTGTCCCACCATGTTCTGTCTCTGCCGGAGCGATGCCCTGCCAGCCTTCCTCGTCGAGATAGACGGCCTTGAGGTCATAGGGAATGTCGGGATTCTTAGCCATGGCGATGTTGCGGAAGTCGGCCTGTGGGGTGACTGCCACAACACGGCGCAAGTATTGGCGCAGTTGGCTGCAGAGCCATCCGTCTTCGGTCACCTCCCCCACCAGGTGGAGTTCATCTTTCTCCACACTCATGCCCAGCTGGCGCCAGACGAAGAGTAGGTAGTAGAGGGCGTCCTGCTCGTGAGGCACGTCGAAGGTGTTGCAAAACTTAAAGCGGCTTTGGCCAAAGCGGAACACGCAGACTTGCTTTCCAAAGAAGTAGGCGAAGAGCTTTTGGCGCGAACCCATAAAGTTTCGCTTGTAGAGGTGGGTCCACACGGGCTCACAGAGTGTGGTGAGTCGGATATCCTCGAAGTGGTCCTCAATGACCATCAGCAGGTCTTTGTTCATTGCAAAAGCCGCCACACCATTGAGTGCGGGCAACTGGCGGCATACCACCTCGTCGCTACCACCCGTTCTGAACGTGTAGCGGTAGAGGGTGTCAGCCTCCTCAGCCACATATTCCTCTTCTGGGATGATCAGGACGGGGGCGTCGTTGAGGATGAGGGCACGCCGATAGCCGCTCTTCAGCAGCTCCGACCGTTGGAAGGCCTCACGAAGATTGGCCGCGGGCGAGATACCGTTGTTCATCTCGTAAGGGTCATAGACGATACTGCCGAGCGACTGTGGGTCGCCGACGGAGGCCGACAGTCGCCCATGTGAAAGGCGGAGCGTCAGCCGGAGCATCTTGTCGGAAAGGTTGTCTTTGTTTGCCATTGCAGCGACAAAGTTACGTATTTTCTCCCATATATGCAAAATCACTTCGCCTGGTACAGCTTCTTGTTGCCGCTTTTTTGTAACTTTGCAGTCCAGTCATACGAAGAGAATACAGATAGCATGCTCCAAGACGAGATAACCCACCAGATACTGCAA
Organism: Prevotella sp.; assembly: GCA_003447235.1. GTDB lineage: Bacteria > Bacteroidota > Bacteroidia > Bacteroidales > Bacteroidaceae > Prevotella. The sequence goes on along the minus strand of DLZV01000011.1, from coordinate 2,251 downwards.
GTATTTCGCTTTGCACCTACCTCCGACCAACGTCAGGCTCTCGACACGTTCGCACGCTTCCTGCTCGACCGCGACGAGCAAAGCGTGATGATCCTCCGTGGCTCCGCGGGCACGGGCAAAACGGCCTTGGCCAGTGCGATGGTGCAGACGCTGCGCCATTTGGGACAGAAGGTTGTGCTGATGGCGCCGACCGGCCGCGCGGCAATGGTCTTTTCGCTCCATGCCGGACTGCCCGCATGGACTATCCACCGCCGCATCTATCGCGAGCGGACGTTTGCAGGACCAGAGGGACAGTTCAACCTCAATGCCAACCTCGCCAGCGACACACTCTTCATCGTCGATGAAGCCTCGATGATAGCCAACTACGGAGGAGGATCGTCCACCTTTGGCAGTGGATGCTTGCTCGACGACCTCGTGCGCTTCGTCTATGGCGGACGGGGCTGCCGCCTCATGCTCATCGGCGACTGCGCCCAGCTGCCTCCCGTAGGGGAACAGGAAAGTCCGGCACTTCAGGACGACGTACTGGAACGAATGGGACTACGCGCCTACTCCTGCGACCTCGACGAGGTGCTCCGACAGGGAGAGGGATCAGGCATTCTCGTCAATGCGACGACTATCCGCCAACTTATCACCCGCGACACAGCAACACTGCTGCCACGCATCCGTGTGAAAGGCTTTGCCGACGTGGCGGTGGTACCGGGCGACGAACTCATCGAGACACTCTCCTCGTCCTTCAGCGAAGTGGGAACGGACGAGACCATGGTCATCACGCGGAGCAACAAGCGGGCCAATATCTACAATCAAGGCATACGACGCACGGTGCTCGACTGCGAGAGCGAGCTTTCCACAGGCGACATCATCACCATTGTGCGCAACAAATATCTATCGGGAGAACAACAGAAACTGATGCCCCTGCTGGCCAACGGCGATCGGGCACGCATCCTCAGGGTCCACAACACGCGCGAACTGTATGGATTCCACTTTGCCGACATCACCATCTCCATGCTTGACTACAACGATGTGGAAATCGACACCACCGCCATACTTGACACATTGACCTCCGACGCACCTGCGCTGACACGCGAGCAGGATGCCGCACTGTTTCAGCAGGTGATGGAGGACTATGCGGACGTGCCCCGCAAAGCCGACCGGATGCGTCAACTGCGAGAGGACGACTACTACAACGCGCTACAGATCAAGTTTGGCTACGCCGTCACCTGCCACAAGGCACAGGGCGGGCAGTGGGCGCATGTGTATATCGACCAAGGTTACATGACCGACGAAATGCTCTCTGCCGACTACCTCCACTGGCTCTATACGGCCTTCACACGCGCCACGGAGCGACTCTACCTCGTCAACTGGCCCAAAAAGCAATTGTTGGAAGATGAAGACTGAGGAGAGACTGGAAGAAAGAGAGGTGACGGTCGAGTATCTGGAGAAGGCCTTTGACCATTACAACCACCTGTGCTTTGGCGGACTGCTGCCGAGGCCAAGGCTGAGATTGTCGCAGGCAAAGAGTAGGCTGGGATGGATGAGATACAAGGTCGATGCGAATGGCGAGTCACCTATCCCCTACGACTTTACCATCGGCATCACAACAGCCTACCGTCTCAATACAGAACAAATAGACGACGTGCTCATCCACGAGATGATCCACTATCACATCGCCTACCACCAGCTAAGGGACAATGCTCCGCACGGGCGTCGCTTCCGCCAGATCATGGAAACCATCAACCACGACTACCAACGTCACATCCGCATCTCAGTCCGACACGCCAACCTGCCCACGAGAGACGGGGACGATTCCCGGCCTCCCCACAACGGAACAACTCAGAGCCGCCCCAATCGGTTGCCACCCTACGTCGTACTGGCTATCCAGACCAAGGACGGCCACTACTTCCTCTCGTCAGTAGCACCCAACGCAGTAGCAAAACTACATACCATCGTTGGCCACCAGAAGCATTTCCAAGAGGCAAGATGGTACGTCAGTCACGACTCCGCCCTCTCCTGCTATCCCCGGGTGAGGACACTCCGCGGCGTGCGCGTCTCGCAGCAGGAATACGAGCGAATCACCACACAAGCCACCCCGCTATAGGCTGGTTTTGCAGCTTTTCAATTCTGGCAGTTTTTACAATTTCCGTTGTAGGCAGATATTGTAGATTTCGTGTAGTTTAGGAGCAAAAGGAAAGATCAAGAGCAAAAAAGCAAAAAAGAGCCTCCAAGCATATTGCTCGAAGGCTCTCCTGTTGAA